>CABXOW010000006.1 GCA_902513955.1 uncultured Pelagibacteraceae bacterium | reverse complement strand
TATCTATTTTGGCAAGGTATAGATCTTGTTAAAAGATTTTTAAACTTCGCAGGACCTGCAGTTTATGCAGTTATGATACTATTAATGATAGTTATCTGGGCTAAAGCTGGTGGAGGATTATTTTCTGAAGTTGGAAATATATTTTCTGGTGGAAAAAGAACAGGTGGTTTTGAAGGTTTAGGATCATTTGGAGCTTTCTTAGCAGTATTTTCAATTATGGTTGGTTATTTCGCTGCTGTAGTAATCAATTTCGGTGACTTTGCTAGATTTGTTAAAAATGAAAAAGAAATGAGAAAAGGTAACCTATGGGGATTAGTAGGAAACGTGATCTTATTCTCTTTCATTACTTTAATGATAACAGGTGGAACAATCGCCATTTTTGGTGAGTACGTTGCAAGTCCAACAGATATGGTTGCTAAAGTAGATAACCTAGGTTTAACAATAATTGCTGCATTTGCATTTTTTGCTGCAACAGTTGGTATTAACATGGTTGCAAACTTTATACCTCCAGCGTATGACTTAGCTAATTTAATGCCAAGCAAAATTAATTTTAAAACTGGTGGATTAATAACTGCTGGTTTTGGTTTTGTAATTGGTGGTATGTGGGTTGCTGTTATTACTCAAATGGGTTTATTTCCATTTGTTAATACTTTAGGTGCAATTCTTGCCCCAGTATTTGGTATTATGATTACTGACTACTACATCATTAAAAAAGAAAAATTAAATGTTGATGCATTGTTTGATGCTGGTCCAAAAGCTAAGTATCATTACAATGATGGCTTTAACCATAAAGCAATTTTAGCATGGGTACTTTCAGGTTATATTGCTGTTGGTACTGTTTGGCCAAACATCTTAATTTTAGGTTTAGATGACTTCTTCGCTAACTTAGGTGGCGGTGGAGGTTATGCTTGGATAATTGGAGCATCATTAGGTGCTGTTGTTCATCTAGCAATATCTAATAATAATAAGTAAATTTTTTAGTTATATAACAAAGCCCGCTACATTAATGTAGCGGGCTTTATTATTTTGAAATAGAATTTGTTTTTATTCCCTCAAGTAGTTTTAAGCATTTTTTTAGTTCTTCTAAAATAATAAACTCGTCAATTTTATGAGCTTGTTCAATTGAACCAGGTCCACATACAACAGTGCTAATACCAATCTCTTGAAACAAACCTGCTTCAGTTCCAAAAGAAACAACTTGTCTTGAATTATCTCCAGTTAAACTTGAAATTAATTCACAAGCTTCTGATTTTTCTTCTCTATCAAAACCAACTATCTCTCCAATAACATTTTTTTCAATTGAAGAGTTTGGAAAAACTTTTTTCATTTCAGTTAATAATACTTCATTTGTAAATTTATCTAATTCTTGATTTAAAAATACAGCATCTTCTTTTACTACTGGTCTCGTTTCCCAATCAACATGGCATTTATCAGCTATAACATTATGTGCTATGCCTCCAAATATTCCTCCTATTGATAGTGTTGAATGTGGTGGATCAAAAATGGAGTCTTTTGGCGCCCTTTCTTTAAGTTTTTCTCTTAATTCAATTAACTTGTTTACATATTTAGATGCATATTCAACAGCACTTACACCTTTATGAGGTGCTGAGCTATGTCCCGCTAAGCCTTTAAAATAAGTTGTATACTCATAACAACCTTTATGAGCATCAATAATTTTCATATTAGTTGGCTCACCAATAATACAAATACCATCTTTAATATCTCTTTTTTTTAATTCTTCTATTAATATAGGAGCTCCTTGACACGCAGTTTCTTCATCAAATGTAAAAGAAAAATGAATATCTCTATCTAAATTTGATTTAGAATAAATAGGAGCATAAGCTAAAGCGCATGCAATAAATCCTTTCATGTCACATGAACCTCTTCCATATAATTTATCCCCTTTAACTGTTGCGGTAAAAGGATCTGAGCTCCAACCTTTTGAAACTGGAACCACATCAGTATGCCCAGAAAGTATGATAGGTTTTTTATTATTTGAATTTTTAGCTTTGAGAGTTGCAAATAGATTTACTCTTTTTTTAGCGTCATCAAATGTTCTAAAAGAGGTAGCGCCAAGTTTTTTTAAAATTTCATCACAGTAATTAATCAATGTACTATTGTCTTCTCCTGAAATAGTTTTAAAACCTATTAAGTCTGTTAGAATTTTAACAGAGTTGTTGAATAAAAGTTCTGAATTATTTTCTGTACTCATATTTATTTTTTATTATATATTAAATATATGAAAGAACAAATTACCTATGATATTTTTGACAAAGTTGATATTCGTGTTGGCACAGTAATTTCTGTTAAAAAAAATGAAAAAGCCAGAAAACCATCATTGGTCGTTGAGGTTGATTTTGGAGAGGAAATAGGAATAAAACAATCTTCAGCTCAAATTACTCATTACTATAACGAAGAGAATTTAAAAGGAAAGCAAGTAATAGGAGTATGTAACTTTGCTGAAAAAAACATAGCTGGAGTAATTTCACAAGCCCTTATTTTAGGATCAATTGATAAAGAGGGTAAAGTAATTTTAGTTCATCCTTCTCATGAATCTAAGAATGGTTTGCCAATAGCATAATAATGCACCCTGAAATTTTATCGCTTTCTTTATTTATGTTTGTAACTAGTTGTTCACCAGGACCAAACAATGTTGTTGCTTCTCACTCAGGCTTTAATCATGGAATAAAAAAATCAATCCCATTGATGATGGGTGTCATTTTTGGTTTTACAACCATGTTAGCTATAGTTAATTTTGGATTAATAAATATTTTTAATCTTTATCCAATAATTCAAAAGATTTTAATAGGAACTGGAACTATATTTTTAATTTATTTATCTTATAAAATCTCATTTTCTAAATCTTCAAATAAAAATGAAAATTTAAAACCAGTTAATTTTATAGAAACATTTCTTTATCAGTTTTTAAACCCAAAAGGTGTTATTGTAGCCGTTATAGCTGTCTCGACCTATACAGAATCTGGAATAAATTTTTTAAATTATTCTTTATGGATGTTGGGAATTGCTTTTTTATTCGCAATCATAAGTATTATATTTTGGACTTTTTTAGGTAAATTTATGAGGAAATTCGCGACAAATGAGAAATTTATTAAATGGTTTAATTATGTTATGTCAACGCTTCTAATAAGTTGTATAGCAACCTTTTATTACTAATAAAAATATGAAACCAGGAACAAAAAATTCTTATAAATCTTTATCAGATATATCTATTAGAGGTAAAAATTATAAATATTATTCACTTAAGAAAGCTGAAGAAAATGGTCTTGAAAATATTTCTAAATTACCAAAATCTTTAAAAGTTCTTCTTGAGAATTTATTAAGATACGAAGATGATCTGTCAGTAAATAAAAATCAAATTGACTCAATTAAAGAGTGGTTAAAATCAAAAAAATCAAATACCGAAATAGCATATCGACCAGCAAGAGTTCTGCTTCAAGATTATACAGGCATACCTGCAGTTGCTGACTTAGCTGCAATGAGAGAGGCTGTAAAAGATAAAAATAAAGATCCAAATACTATTAACCCATTATCAACTGTTGATCTTGTAATCGATCACTCTGTTCAAGTTGATCAATCTGCAAAATCAGATTCATTTGAAAATAATGTTGATATAGAATTTGAAAGAAATGGAGAAAGGTATTCTTTTTTAAAATGGGGACAACAAGCATTTAATAATTTTAGAATAGTTCCTCCTGGAACTGGAATTTGTCATCAAGTAAACTTAGAGTATCTATCAAAAGTAGTTTGGTCAGAAGATTTTCAGGGAGATGAATATTTGTTTCCAGATACTTTAGTGGGCACTGATAGTCATACTACAATGGTTAATGGATTGTCTGTATTAGGTTGGGGTGTTGGCGGAATAGAAGCTGAAGCAGGTATGTTGGGTCAACCAATTTCAATGTTAATCCCTGAAGTTATAGGTTTTGAAGTTAAAAATAAAATGCCAGAGGGGACAACGGCAACTGATTTAGTTTTAACAGTAGTAAAAATGTTAAGAGATAAAGGTGTTGTTGGAAAGTTTGTTGAATTTTATGGAGAAGGTTTAAAAAACTTAACTCTTGCTGATAGAGCAACAATAGCAAACATGGCCCCAGAGTATGGCGCAACATGTGGTTTTTTTCCGATTGATGACGAAACATTAAAATATTTAAAATTTTCTGGAAGAGATCAACATACAGTTGATGTTGTTGAACATTATGCTAAAGAACAAGGTTTATGGGCAAGTGATAGTATAGAATTTACAGATACTATATCTTTAGATATGTCTACAGTAGTTCCAACCATCTCTGGACCGAAAAGACCACAGGATAAAGTTTTATTAACAGATGCTCCAACTTCATTTAAAAAAGTTTTAGAGCAAGCAACAAATAAAAAAGATCACTCTGTTTCAAAAGTTTTAAATACCGATTATGAAATCAGAGATGGTTCAATTTTAATTGCAGCAATAACCTCTTGTACTAATACTTCAAATCCAAATGTTTTAATTGGAGCTGGACTACTTGCCAAAAAAGCAGTTGAGTTAGGATTAGAAGTAAAACCTTGGATAAAGACATCTTTAGCACCAGGCTCTCAGGTAGTAACTGATTACTTGGAAAAAGCAGGATTAAATACTTATCTTGATAAACTTGGTTTTAATCTTGTAGGCTATGGTTGCACAACATGTATTGGTAATTCAGGTCCATTGCCTGAAAGTATTGTAGATGCAATTCAAAAAAAAAATATTTATGCAGTATCCGTTTTATCTGGCAATAGAAATTTTGAAGGAAGAATATCTCCACATATTAAAGCGAATTATTTGGCTTCGCCTCCACTAGTTGTTGCTTATGCTTTAGCTGGTCATATGGAAGTTGATTTGTATAAAGATGCACTTGGCAAAGACAAAGATGGTAATGATATTTTCTTAAAAGATATCTGGCCTACAAATAAAGAAATCGAAGACACTTTAAAACAATCTTTAAATGCTGAAATGTTTATTGAGAGATACTCAAATGTTTCAGAAGGACCTAGCCAATGGCAAAAAATTAAAACAGAGGAAAGTAGTATTTACAGTTGGGATGAAGGATCAACATATGTAAAAAAACCTCCTTTCTTTGATGATTTATCGGATGAACCAGAAGGATTTAAAGAAATTAAAGACGCAAGACCATTATTAATTTTAGGTGATATGGTTACTACAGATCACATTTCACCAGCAGGAAACATCCAAAAAGAAAGTCCAACTGGAGAATATTTTATGAAACATCAAATACTTCCAAAAGATTATAATTCTTACGGGTCAAGAAGAGGAAATCACGAAGTAATGATGAGAGGAACTTTTGCAAATATCAGAATTAGAAATGAGATGGCACCAGGAACAGAAGGTGGGTTTACCAAGATATACCCTGAAGAGAAAGTATTGCCAGTTTATGATGCCGTTGTGGAATATAAAAAAAGAGGAACTGATTTAGTTGTTATAGGAGGTAAAGAATATGGCACTGGCTCTTCAAGAGATTGGGCGGCTAAGGGAACAAAATTATTAGGTGTTAAAGCAGTTATCGCTGAAAGCTTTGAGCGAATTCATCGGTCAAATTTAATAGGAATGGGAATTCTACCTTTACAATTTACAAATGATGTAAATAGAAAAAACCTAAATTTAATCGGCTCAGAATTGATCAGTGTTCTTGATGTTGAAAAAGGCATTAATCCATCAGAAGAAGTAATTTTAGAGATAAAATATGCCTCAGGTGATATTAAAAAAGTTAAAACTTTATGCAGAATTGATACTAAAAATGAATTAGAATACTATAAGAATGGAGGCATACTCCAATACGTTTTAAGGAATATGATTTAGTTATGGACGAAGATATTTCAATCATAAATAATAATACAAGAAATGAAAAAGTAAGAAACTTTTTTGTTAATAATAAAAATAAGATTATCTCAACAATAGTATTTTTGATTATTATCCTAGTAGGAGCTTACAGTTTTGATAAATATAAAACTAATAAGAAAAAAGAAATCTCTAATAAATTTAATTCAATTACTTTAAGTCATTCAAAAAAAACGAAAGAAAAAACAGTTCAAAATTTAATTAAAATTATTAATGAGCAAGACCCAACGTATTCAACTTTATCTTTGTATTTTATCATTGACAATAAATTGATTACAAATCAGAGCAAGATTAATAATTACTTCGATATTTTGATTGAAAAAACGTCTTTAGATAAAGAAATAAAGAACTTAGTAATATATAAAAAAGCATTATTTAACGCTGACCAAGCTCAAGAAAGCGATTTACTAAATATTTTAAATCCATTAATCAATTCTGAAAGTGTATGGAAATCGCATGCTTTATATTTAATGGCTGAATATTTCTATTCCAAAGATCAAAAACAAAAATCAAAAGAATTTTTCAATCAAATTGTCAAATTAGAAGATGCTAACTCTGAAATAAAGCTTCAGGTGCAAAAAAGATTGAATAGAGATTTTAGTGATTAGATTAATTTTATTAATTTTTACATTATTTTTTTTATCCAATTGTTCTATTAGCGAGACCTCTCGTATTTGGAATGACAAAGAGAAAAAAATAGAGAACCAAAAAAATATAAAAAAGTTATTTACCGAAAAAAAAAAAATAATTAAAGAATTAAATCCCAAATTAAAGTTAGATTTGTCAAAAATCAAAATTAATGAGAGTATTATAAATAATCAAAATAATTTAGGAGCACAAAATTATAATGGTTTAAACAAAAAAAATGGTACTTATAAATTTTCTAAAATAGAAGACACAAATCAATTAAACTATAAACCAATTTTTTTAAATGATGGAATTATATTTTTTGATAGAAAAGGAGCTATTACTAAGTATGATAAAAATAGTAAGATTATTTGGAAAAAAAACCATTATAAAAAATCTGAAAAAAAATTAAGACCTAAATTATATTTTTTACAACACGAGCAAGATTTATTAATAGCAGATAGTATTGCAAAATATTATTCTATTAACATTAAATCTGGTGAATTAAACTGGTCAAATAATGGTAATTATTCTTTCAATTCAGAAGTAAAGAAAGATGGAAATAAATTTTTTGTTATTGATTATAAAAATACCCTAAGATCTTTTAGTTTAAATGATGGGACTGAATTATGGAACTTCCAATCAGAGGACTCTTTTGTAATGTCAGACACTAAAAACTCTATTATTATTGTTGATAATTTGGTCATTTTTAATAATTCAATTGGAGATATTACTGCAGTTGATAAAAAAACTGGTTTAATAACCTGGCAACTTCCAACTCAAAGTAGCAATATAATTAATGAATCTTATAATTTAAAAACTTCAAAATTAGTTTCTGACGGACGGTCAATTTTTTTTTCAAATAATAAAGGTGAATTTTATTCTATTGATGTTAAAACAGGAGTTACAAATTGGATTAACGAAATTAATTCCAATATCACACCTTCTGTTACCGGAAATTTGATTTTTACTGTATCTAATGAAGGTTATTTGTATGTATTAGAAAAAAAAAATGGAAATATAATAAGAATAACAAATCTTTATATTTAACAAATGATGATGGAAAAATGATAATAGCAGATTTAATAACTGGAAAAACAATTAATACTATTAAAGTCTCAAATAATTTTATGTCTGAACCTTTTATTTTTAATAAAAGTTTATTTATAATTAGAAATGGATCTATCATTCAATATAACTAAGAATGTTCTTAAAATTTTTAGATAAGATTGGTAGAAAAAAAGTAGTTTTAGATAGAGGACCTTCTCACTCAAGATATAATGAAGCTAAACCTTGGATGAATAGATATTATGTTTTGTTTAGATATAGACCTAAATGGTTCCCTTTTAATATTTTGATCCATGAAATGCTCGCTGATGATCATGGCGAAGGTGTACATAACCATTTATGCCCATATATAACAATAATTTTAAGAGGAGGGTATTGGGAGACTACTAAAAAAGGTAAATTTTGGAGAAAACCTGGTTACATAGGATTTCGTTCAGCAAATGCTCATCATAGAGTAGATTTAAAAGAAGGCACGAAAACTATGACAATTTTTATACCAGGACCTTTTGGGTTAAGAAGAGGTTCTAGATCTGAATATGGTATAGATTTTAAGACTAAAAAATGAATTTAAATAAATTATTTCTCAATCATTGTAAAAAAAATAATCTAGAGATTAACCCTAACCAATTAGATTTAATAGAAGAGCTTAGTAGTTTTTATAATTTAAATTTTAATAAATCTTTTTTTAAAAAAATATTTTCTAAAAAGAACTCTAAAATTGGATTTTATTTACAGGGTGATGTTGGTGTAGGCAAAACAATGATCTTGAATTTTTTTTATGAAAATTTTGAGTTTTCAAAGGAAAGACTCCATTTCAATGAATTTATGATTGGCTTTCATGATTTCGTATTTAAAAACAAAGGTGATAAACAAGAAAATATTATCGATCAATTTGTTAATAAATTAAAAAAAAAGTACAAATTAATTTATTTTGATGAATTTCAGGTTACAAATATTGTTGATGCAATGATTTTAGGTAACCTTTTTAAGAAAATATTTGATGAAAACATAAAAGTTTTATTTTCTTCTAATATAAAAATTAATGATCTTTATAAAGATGGATTACAAAGGGATCAGTTTCTTCCCTTTATTAAAATAATGAAAAATGAATGTTATCAAAAAAATCTTACTATTGAAGAAGATTATAGAAAATCTCAAAATACAAAAAACGAAAGATTTTTTTATCCTTTAAATGAAACTACTAATTTTAAAGTTAATAAATATTTTAGAAAAATCACCAAATATTTAACACTCAAAGAAAAAATTTTAATTATAAAAGGAAGAAAATTTATTATCAAAAATTATTTTGATGGTATTTCTAGATTTGATTTTAAAGATTTATGTGCCAAAAATATTGGTGCTGAAGATTATATAAAAATTGCTGAAGCAAGTGTCTTTATAATTATAGAAAATATTCCTAACTTTAGTAATAATAATTCTAATCTACAACAAAGATTTGTAACTTTAATTGATATTCTTTATGAAAAAAATATACCATTATTGATATCGTCTAAATCTAAATTAGATCTAATTACTTCTTCAAAAAACTTAAAAGATGTATTCAAAAGAACACTAAGCAGAATTCATGAGCTGACATCAATTAAATATAACTATCTATAAGGATCATAAGCCCATTGCAATATAGCCTGCCTTTGTCTTCTTCTGCATCCCAGATCACCTTTTTCACAATTTTTTTCAATAGCTAGCACATGTCTTCTGAAATTTTTCCATCTTTTAATCTGTATTTCATCTATATGAGAAATTCTTCTTCCATTAGTGTATCTGCAATACCATTGAAACCAACCCAAAGGATCTTCTTTAAAAATCCAACCTTTTTTTATCCAATGCTCTCTTGATAAACCTGAGGCAACTTTAAATCTATTTAAATTCATATCAAAAATTTTACTTATTTTTGCATTTTTAAACCATGATTTGGGATATTCTTTAACATTTAGACCAAAATAAGAACCACCAAAAACACCTAGCTCCATCATTCTTTTAGGAGTTAATTCAGGTTTAAAAATTTTATAAAAATCTAAATTAATAATTTTTTTTTTGAAAATTTTTTTCATTGAATTTAATAAGCTTATTGATTTATAAGCTTTTTATACATTTCTTTGTCAGTATCACCCTCACATCCAATAACTAGGACGTTAGATTTTTCATCTAGATGTAAATTTTCTTTAATATTTTGATCTTCACAACTGGTGATTAAACTTATTACACCAGGCGCCGAATTTTCTCCTGCTATAATTTTTTCTTCACTAAAGTTTGAGTTTCCAAGTAATTTCATAGTTTTTGCAATATCATCATCTGGTAGACTAATACAATGTTTAACTGAATTTTTTAGAATTTCCCATGGGACTAATGATACTTCTCCACAAGACATTCCACCCATTAAACTTTCTCTTTTAATATCAATTTTTTCTATTCTTCCAGTTTTAATACTCTCCATAACACAAGCAGCACTGTCAGGTTCAACTACTAAAGTAACCGGAATATTATCTAAGTATCTTGCGATACCCGCAATCATTGCTCCTGCCATACCTCCGACTCCAGCCTGCAATATTATATGAGTAATTTCTTCATTTTTGATTTGATCTATAATTTCTTTCATCATAACGGTGTACCCAGCCATTGTATATTTAGGAACTACCATATAATTTTTCCAAGCAACATCTTGAACTATTTGCCAATTATTTTCTGTAGATTGTTTAATACATTCAATTAATGATTTTTCATAATTTCCTTTTACTTTAATAACATCTGCACCAAGATCAGCCATAGCCTGACCTCTTGCATTGCTTACAAATTCACTGATAAAAATTTTACACTTTAAACCTAGTCTTCTTGCACCCCAGGCAACAGATCTTCCATGATTTCCAGCAGTTGCAGTAGCAACAGTGATATCTTTATTTCCTTGAGTTACTTTTTCAACTGCATAAGCACCTCCTAATGCTTTAAATGATTTTAAATTAAATCTTTTACTTTCATCTTTATAGTAAATATTTTTAAGACTTAACTCTTTTGACAATTTATTTAAAGATATCAATGGAGTAGGAGCGTATCCTTCCCATTTTGAAATACTAGAATAAGCATCGTCTATTTCTTTTTTAGAGAGTGAACTTAATATTTGATTTTTATCAAAAGAATAATTTTTATTATCAATGAACTCAGAATATTTCCATTGATGACCGTTAGATAAAATTGTCATAATCTAACAGTCTAAAGTATTATTTTTTTCCCACTTTGTAATGCTTTGTTTTTTGCTAAAATTTTCTTTTAATTTAAATTCTTTAATTTCCGAACTTCTTAATTCAATATAACTTTTGATCACTTCTTTACCAAAAGCATTATTCATTTCTTTATTATTTCTTAATTGTTCTAATGACTGTTCTAACTCATCAGGAAGTTTTGGTAGATTTGGATATTTAGCATGATCTTCATACATATTACAATAAAGTGGTTTTCCTGGATCAATTTTATTTTTTAAACCATATAATCCTGCGGCTAATACACTGGCTTGTAATAAATATGGATTAACAGATCCATCCATTAATCTTAATTCAAATCTACCTGGATCAGGGATTCGGATCATATGTGTTCTGTTATTTCCAGTATAGGAAATGCTACTTGGAGACCATGTTGCGCCAGATTTTGTTGGTGGAGCATTTATTCTTCTATAACTATTAATTGTCGGATTAAAAAAAGCTGATAAAGAAGAAGCGTTCTTAATAACGCCGCCTAAAAAATTATAAGCCATTTTGCTCAAACCAAGTTTATCTGATTTATCTAAAAATTTATTTTTTTTTCCTTGCCATACCGATATATGAGCATGACATCCGTTACCGGTTAAATTTTCAAATGGTTTAGGCATAAACGTTGCTCTTAAACCATGTTTTTCTGCAATAGTTTTTACCATATATTTAAAAAAAGTATGTCTATCAGCAGTTTTTAAACAATCTGAGTAATCCCAATTCATTTCAAATTGACCGTTAGCATCTTCATGGTCGTTTTGATAAGGACCCCATCCCATTTCAATCATACAGTCACAAATTTCTTTAATTAAATCGTACCTTCTCATTAATGCTGATTGATCGTAGCATGGTTTAGACTGAGTATCTCTAGGATCAGCAATAGAATTACCATCTTGAGAAATTAAAAAATATTCACATTCAACACCTGATTTCATCGTTAAATTTTGTTCTTTAAGTATTTTAATTTGCTTTTTAAGCATCACTCTTGGAGATGCTTCAACAGGCTTACCATTCATCCATAAGTCAGACGCCAACCATCCTACTTCTTTATTCCAGGGTAATTGAATTAAGCTATCTGGATCTGGGATACCAAACATATCCGAGTCAGCAGGAGACATGTCTAGCCATGCAGCAAATCCTGCAAATCCTGCACCAGCACTTTGCATCTCTTTTATTGCATGAGCAGGAACTAATTTTGATCTAAGTACACCAAATAAATCTACAAAACTAATTAAAAAATATTTTATTTTTTTTTCCTTAGCTATTTTGAATAAGTTTTTAGACATGATTTAGGTTATCACAATTATTTAAAAAAAGAAAAAATAGTTTCTTTATAATAAATTAAATTTACAAGTATTATGATAATTATAGCAAGCACCACACCATACCTAGCTTTAGGAAAAGCTACTCCTCTCATTTTGGTAGGTCGAAGTTCTTCGTTATTTTTATCTGTCATATTTTTTCAAAAAAAAAGGGCGCCACAATTAAGTAGCGCCCAAATTTTTCTTTTAATTACCAATCGGTAATATTGCTTTTATGATCATTAGCACCATGTTTCTTTCTAGCTAATCTTGAAAGTTCTTCACTTTCAGATTTTGCAGTCAAAACATGCCAACCAAGCCACAAAACTATACCAAGAATAACTAGTAAAGTTTCGCTAGATCCGGCTCCCGGATAAACTGCTCCGACAACTTCTTTAGCACTTAAATGATCTATCCAGTTTGTTACTGTAGCCATATATTTCTCCTTTACCTAGTTGCAGATGAAACTGCTTTTTCATCAGATTTAGCAGATTCCATCATTTCATAGTCTAGTCCAGCTATTTCTACATCACGAGGGATTCTTAATTTACCCATTCCGTTTAGTATCTTAGCTATGACGTAGCCTGGTATTAGTCCAAGTACTACGAACATTATTATTGCTCCTAGGAATTGTCCTAATGGATTAATTGTTGCGTATGTTGATCCGTCCCACATAGCTCCAACACTGTAACCAGATGAAGGATAGCCATTTAAAACAAATCCACAAATCACAAGACCAACAAAACCAGCATAACCGTGTACTGCTACCGCACCAACCGCATCATCGATTTTGAACTTACGTTCAACCCAGTAATGTAGTTTGTATGCAATCACAACACCGATCATACCAATAATCATTGCTTGAATTGGATGATATAAATCATTTCCAGCTGAAGCACAGATAACACCTGCTAGTCCACTTGAGTATGTCCAGAAAGGATCACCTTTAGCAATCCAATAACCGGCTAATAAACCACCTGATAATGACATCAAGAAGTTAAAAGTAATACCACTAAGTGTAGTAGGGGTTACGTATATGTTTGTAGCTGTCCAGTATGTTACACCTTCCATTCCATATTCAGGCCCAAGATCAAATATCGGTATATTACATGCCGCATAGAATCCCCAGAAACCAGTATAAATTAAAAATAATCCAACTGTAACTAGCCAAGGATTTCTTGGTCCTATATTTCTTGGTTCACCACTTGATGAGAATTTTCCAATTCTTGGTCCTAAAACCATTAGAACACCTAAAGCAAATCCACCCGCAATTGCGTGAATTACGCCTGATGCATAAGCATCATGATATCCTAAAATTTTAAGCATCCATCCATCGAAGTGCCATCCCCAAGCAGCATCAATTACCCAGAAACACGAACCTATTGCAATTGCTAAAATTCCAAATGCAAAAGTTGTAATTCTTTCAATGATTGCTCCTGAAACGATAGAAGCAGCTGTCCATGAGAATAGTAAAAACGCTGCCCAGAATACTCCGCTTATATGATCGCCTAAGTTAACTGCCATAAATTCCGTATTTGGCATATACCACTTGGCGCTAAAAGTACTTTCATCTGTAATTAAAGCTGCGCTTTCATTCATTATTGAAGGAGCTATTCCCGGTCCTGTTGGGAACGCCCAGTAAATCCACCAACCAAAGAAAAACCAAGTTACTGTTACTAAAGGTATCAGCATTGTATTTTTCATAAGAGTATGTTGATGGTGTTTGTATCGAGAAGCTCCAACTTCATACATACAGAAACCGACGTGAATTAAAAACATCAGTACCACTGTTACCCAGTAGTAAAATTCTGTAAATATGGTTGTAAGAGCACCTAACTGATCAGTCATATTTCTCTCTCCATATTAGTTTAAGAAACCCTATAAAATTTTAAGAGACGTGACAAACAAAACGAACCTTAAAAACCCATTGTGAACACTAGGTTTTTAAAAATTAAATCAACTCTTGATTGTAGTTTTAGAATTTTAAGTAAGCTTTTTTTAAATCAACAAGAGGGTGTTTTGGAGACATTTGAAACTTAATCAAAAGCTCTCTTGCAATCATATCTCTATCTTGTTGGTTGTTTGGTAGTTTAATTGATTTAGGAATAGTTACCCAGCCATTTGCGTTTCTACAAAACACCGCTGGTCTTCCTTCTTCATAACCCATATGTACATCTTCTAACCAATTTAGATCATCCCAACCCATAACTTCTACATATTTTTTAAGAAATGGTGTGATCTTTTTATAGTCTGGAAGTAAGTTAACATCATATCGGTAACCAATATGCTGACCAATTAATTTTTCTCTAGCAGTTTCTTTAAAAGTACCAAGCTTCATTTTTTTCTCTTTTTTTGGTTTGCTTTTAATTTTTTTATTTTTTTTCTTAGCCATATTTACCTCTATATTTTATGAAAGTTATCAACACCAACAGTGTAATTAGTTCCTGCTAGCGGCACTTTTGCTAAAGCAGATGCTTCAGATGTTAATGCAGCTAAATCTTCTGGTTCTAACGAATGGATATTTGTTTTACCACATGCTCTAGCTAGCAGTTGAGCTTCTAACGTCATTGAATGTAAATAGTTATAAACTCTTAATGCAGCATCATCAGGATTTAATCTTTTTCTTAACTTGGTATCTTGAGTAGCAACACCTACTGGACAACGACCAGTATGACAATGATAACATTCACCAGCTTTTACTCCCATTTCTTTTTCAAAGTTTGCTTCTGGGATATCTTTGTTACAATTCAAAGCCATTAATGCTCCTGTTCCAATTGCTATTGCATCAGCACCTAACGCTAAAGCTTTCGCCATATCAGCGCCATCCCTAACACCACCAGCGTAAATTAATGTTACTTTTCCTGTTTTACCAACATCGTCCAAAGCTCTTCTAGCTTCTCTTATGCCAGCAATACCTGGAATACCAGTATTTGCAGCAGCTATGTGAGGTCCTGCACCAGTTGAACCTTCCATTCCATCTAAAAAGATAGAGTCAGGGTCACACTTTGCAGCCATACGAACATCATCATAAACTTTTGAAGCACCTAATTTTAATTGAATTGGTACTTTGTTTTTTGTTAGTTGTCTTAATTCTTGAACTTTTAGAGCTAAGTCATCCGGACCTAACCAATCAGGGTGTCTTGCTGGAGATCTTTGATCAATTCCAGAAGGTAAAGATCTCATTTCTGCAACTTGATCAGTAACCTTTTGCCCCATTAAATGACCACCCATTCCAACTTTTTGTCCTTGACCAATAAAGACCTCTATCGCGTCAGCAAGTTGAGCATGATGTGGGTTAAAACCATATCTTGATTGAATACATTGGTAATACCATTTTTCTGAATATCTTCTTTCATCAGGTATCATTCCACCTTCGCCAGAACATGTTGCACTTCCAGCCATTGTTGCTCCTCTTGCTAAAGCTGTTTTAGCTTCATAAGAAAGCGCACCAAAACTCATACCAGTAATGTAAACAGGAATATCTAACTCAATTGGATTTTCACATCTTGGACCAATTACAGTTTTAGTTTCACATTTTTCTCTGTAACCTTCAATTACAAATCTTGTAAGAGTACCTGGTAAGAAAACTAAATCATCAAAAGTAGGAATTTTTTTCATTAATGCCATTCCACGCATTCTGTATCTTCCCAATTGAGATTTAATATGAATATCGTCTATAACTTCAGGAGTGAAAATAGCATTATAACCGAGTAAACTTTTGTTTCTTTTACCTTCTTCATGAGCATGAACGTCTGCTTTTCCACCAACACCTTTTCCATTTTTTTTAGATTTTTTCTTAGGCATTAAATTGCTCCTTTCTTTTCAGTAGGCTCTAAGTTGTCATAATTCCAAAGTTTTTTACCAGCAACTATCTTTTTCATTTTACTTACATCAAACTTTTCACCAATTTCTGCTACTTTTAATTTTCTTTTTAACCAATCTTGATCACTCTTTGTTAATTCGGCATCTACAGCATCACTTCCGTAAGATCCTATTTTTCCTCCAACAAAAATTGTACCATCGTACATAGAGTCACCTAAGTTTATTCCAACGTCTCCTAAAACAATTATTCTTCCCCGTTGCATCATGAAACCTGTGAATGCTCCAGCGTCACCACCAACAATAATAGATCCACCTTTCATATCTATGCCTGTTCTAGCGCCAACACTTCCTTTGCAAATTAAATCTCCACCTCTAATAGCTGCTCCAAAACAAGATCCAGCATTTTTTTCAATAACAACTTTTCCAGCCATTAAGTTTTCAGCACAAGACCAACCAACTCTACCGTTAATTCTAACAATTGGACCATCACACGAACCCATACCAAAATAACCTAAACTTCCTTCAAAAATTAAGTTTAATTTATTTAAAATACCAACACCTAAACTATGTTTTCCTTGAGGATTTTTAATAACAATTGTTCCATAACCTTGACTCATTAAATTATCGATTTCTTTATTAGCCTCAGGAGCAGTCATATCTTTTACATCAAGATCTGTTCTTTTGTTGAAATCAACATCGTATGTACCAAAATAATAAAAGTTTTCAGCTTCATCAGGGTTAAAAAATTTTTGTTGAGTTCTTCCTGTTAAAACTTCAGTGTGCATACCCATTGATTGGGATTTAGATTTTTTCTCACTAGTTTTTAGATTTGCCATACTTTAACCTCCCCATCAAATGGATCATATGTATCAATTTCTTGTGGAAGAACTGATCTGATTGCTATTTCTTCAGAACCCATTGCAACTAAATCATCTGACTCGTAAAGAACTAAAGGTTTTGCTGCCATAGTATCTTTTGCCATTCCTAATGAATCTTTGGTTGCCACAAAGTATGTAAACACTCCATCAAGACCAGATAAAGATTCTTTCATACCTTCTTCAAGAGAAGCTCCTTCTCTCATTTTTTGTGCAATATAAACTGCGATTAATTCAGAGTCACATTCAGACATAAATCTCATTCCTTTATTCTCTAAAGCTCTTCTGTTATTCCAGTAGTTTGTAAGTTGTCCATTATGAACAACCGATACATCACTAAAAGGATATCCCCAGAAAGGGTGAGCAGATTTAATATCAACACCTGACTCTGTTGCCATTCTAGCATGACCAATAGCATGTGTTCCTACAACTTTATCTAAACTGTATCTATCACAAACCATTTTCGCATTACCTAGATCTTTAATTACTTCTAAAGATTTACCCATTGAAAGGATTTCTACACCTGGAATACTTTCAATTTTTTGAGAAAATTCTAACAAGTCTTTTGTATTATAATCGATTTCATATCTTAATGAGTAAGGAAGTGTTCTTTCTTCTTTAACAATTTTTGCTCCCATTTCAGCAAGATATTGATCAACAATTTTTTTTCTTTCATCATAAACCGAAACATCTTCCATAACCGATGAACTTCCTTCACCAACATTCTCTCCAACTTTAAAACGCATGACAAAGTTTTTACCATCTGTATCACCATATAAAGCGTAACCTGTTGAGTCTTCACCTCTATGTTTTAATGCTTGAAGCATACCTTGAAGTTCACTTCCAACATTAGAAGATTTACCTCTATGAATTAAACCTGCAATTCCACACATATAATTTACCCCTTTTATTTTATTAAAGACTTATGGTAGACAATCCAGATAAGTATCTAGATCCCATTGAGTTGTTGCACCTAAAAACTTTTCCCACTCATCATTTTTATACCAATGAAAGACTTTGTACATTTCATCTGGCATAGCTGATTTAATCACTTCATCCTCAGCTAAACGATCAAGTGCTTCACCAAGACTTAAAGGTAATTTTTTAACTTCTTTACCTGCTGCTTGAGCTTCATACATACTTCTAGACTCTGGTTTTCCTGGATCAATATTATTTGAAATACCATCATCAAAACATTTTAACAAACCAGAACCCATCAAATAAGGATTATGCATTGAATCAACTGAACGATATTCAAATCTTCCTGGTGCTGATACTCTTAATCCACAAGTTCTATTTTGGTATCCCCAGTCTGCATAAACTGGTGCCCAAAAACCTGTATCCCATAATCTTCTATAAGAGTTTACAGTAGAAGATCCTATTGCAGTTAAAGCACCTAAATGTTTCATAACACCACCAATAGCTTTCAAACCAATTTTACCTGGCAATTGAACATCTTTAGTGTCTGGCATGAAAGTATTTTTTCCACCCTCAACATAAGTGAATACATGATCCATTGCTGGTATAGACTTATGAGACAATTTATTAACGACATCTTTTCCACCTGTCCATAGAGACATATTTGTATGACAGCCACTTGCTGATACACCCATAAAAGGTTTTGTCATAAAACAAGCTATTAAATTAAATTCTCTAGCAACTTGTGCACAAATTTGTCTATAAGTTGACAGTCTATCTGCATTTCTTAAAACATCATCATACATCCAGTTTAATTCTAGTTGTCCAGGTGCATCTTCATGATCACCTTGAATCATATCAAAACCCATTGCTCTAGCGTATTCAAAAACTTTCATGAAAACTGGTCTTAGGGATTCAAATTGATCAATATGATAACAATATGGTTTTGAAAAACCTTTACCAGTTGGTGTGCCATCTTCATTTTTAGTTAACCACATCATTTCTGGTTCAGTTCCAACTCTTAATTGGTAACCATGTTTTTTCTTAAATTCTTGAGCGTGTATTCTTAAATTACCACGGCAGTCTGAAGTTAAATGAGCTCCAGGATTTTCTCTTTCTTCTCTATTTCTAAAACAAGTAACAAATACTCTTGCAACTTTTTTATCCCAAGGTAATTGACAAAAAGTTTCTGGATCAGGGATTCCTACTAACTCTTTTGCTTCAGGACCGTACCCAATGTAATTACCATGACGATCAACAAATAAGTTTGCTGTTGCTCCATAAACTAATTGAAAACCTTTTTCACAAGTTCTCTCCCAGTGATCAGTAGGAATTCCTTTTCCTACAACTCTACCTGTTACAGATATGAATTGAAAAAAAATATATTCTATTCCAAGCTCGTTAATTTTAGCTCTAACTTGTTTTACTAGTTTAGATCTACCTGGTTGGTTAACGTGTTTTTCTAGGTCAGTCATTTTATTCCCCTTCAATGAAATTTTTTATATTGAACGTTAACTGAAAAATATAATAGTGTCTAGGATTCTTGATTATAATAATTATATATAATTTTTATAAGTAGTAGTTTAGAAATTAGCTCCAGGGGAATGGACTGCTCGAAGTAGGGTGAAGTTCACCTTTCTCGTATCGGTTGAATCTAAAAGGTTTAAGTAAATCTCTTTCTTTACCTAACATTTCATCTGCAACTAATTCTCCCACACCAATCATTTTGTATCCATGGTTCGAGTCTGCAATGAAATATACATTTTCACAAAAACGATCAAAAACTGGAAAAGAATCTGGCGTGAAACATCCCAATCCACCGGAAGGACCTTTATGATAAACATTTATCTTTCCTTCAAATCTTTTTTGACAGTGTGCTAATGCTGAACACCACATGTGAGCAAATTCATCCGTTGTTTGATATTCAGGTGAATCAATACCATATGGATCTACTTTAACTTCATCTGCAGGTTTATTTAATTCATAAGGAGAGGCTCCACCTTGAACTCCGTTAAAATTAAAATCTGGTTTGTAATATATTCCCCACATCTTGTCTGTTATTAGAGATTTATCTACATCAGAATATAAAGGTGCATCACTATCAACATGAATTACAGGAGGCATTTTACCATCATTAGTTTTTAGAAAGTTTGGATCAACTCCTAAAACTCCTTCAGTTAAAAACCAATACTTCCACATTGGCAAATCGTTATGCATATTTCCTTTTTCATCTTTAATTGAAATTTTGTTAGGTAGCTCAAGTTTATCCCAAAAAGTTTTAACCCAAGGACCAGCTCCAATTACTACTTGTTCACAATCAATGGTGCCTTTTGAAGTTTCAACACCCGTTACTGCTTTGCTATTGCTTCCTCTTTTAAATCCTGTAACTTCTGTGCCAGTAATTATTTTTACTCCTAAAGCTTCTGCTTTATCAGCTAATCCATAAATAGCCGCTGAGTTATTTGCATAACCACCTCTTTTTTCATGCAATACAGAAGTAATACCTTGTGCTTGCCAATCGTCAAATATACCTTTCATGTATTCTGTTGAATCTTTTTCTCCTTCGATAAATGTAGATTCATAATCGATTGCTTTTTGTTGCTCATAAATTGTAGTTACATCTTTTCTCATGCTTTCAGGACTAATTTGCATGTAGCCAACAGGATGATAACTAAATTTTTTTGGATCACTTTCCCAAATATTCACACTGTGAGCCATAAGTTCTCTCATAGCAGGTTGGTAATAATTATTTCTTACAACACCACAAGCTATTCCGCTTGCTCCTGAAGATATTCCACCTTTGTCAATAACTACAATATCGTTATTGCTACCGTTTCCATTTTTTTTAATTTTTTCTGCTAACTGCCATGCAGTGCTTAAACCGTGAATTCCTGCACCAATAATTACATATTTTGCTTTAGTTGGAAAAGACATAATTTAATTGTTCTCCGCTTTAATCATTTTTTGAATCTATAACAAAAAAAAGAGATAGAGAAAGGATTATTTTTAGTTCTATAAAATATATATATATTTCATACAATAAAAATGTTTATAAAAAATATAATATAAATAAATATAAAAAAGACATATTTTTTAATAATTATGAGCCATCAATATTATAAACCTGCTAGATCTAGACTACAAAGAAGTGAACTTGCAGTTCCAGGCTCTTCACCAAAAATGTTTGAGAAAGCTTTAAACTCTGCAGCAGATTATATTTTCTTAGATTTAGAGGACGCAGTTTCTCCCAATGACAAAATATCAGCAAGAGCAAATATTATTAAAGCTCTTAATGAAATGAATTGGAGAGAAAATGGAAAAACAATTTCAGTTAGAATTAATAGTCTTGATACACATTATATGTATAGTGATTTGGTAGAAATTGTTGAACAAGCTGGTGAAAATGTTGACACTATATTGGTGCCTAAAGCAGGAACTGCTAGCGATGTGTATATGGTTGATTGTCTATTGACACAAATAGAAGTTAATAAAAAATTAAAAAATAAAATTGGAATAGAGTGTTTAATTGAAACTGCTTTAGGAATGTCGAATATAAAAGAAATTGCAAAATCAAGTGAAAGATTAGAGGCTTTGCATTTTGGTGTTGCAGACTACGCAGCTAGTTTAAGAGCAAGAACAGTTGTGATTGGAGGATTAAATCCTGATTACCCTGGAGACCAGTGGCACCATGGATTATCAGAATTAGTTATGACTTGTAGAGCCTATGGATTAAGAGCAATCGATGGACCTTTTGGAGATTTTAATGATCCTGATGCTTATATCGCCGCTGCAAAACGTGGAGCTGCTATAGGTATAGAAGGCAAATGGGCAATACATCCATCTCAAATTGAACTTGCTAATAAAGTTTTTTCACCTCCAGAAACAGAAGTTAACAAAGCTAAAAGAATTTTAGAAGAATTAGAAAAAGCAGCTAAAGAAGGTAAGGGAGCTGCTCAACTTGATGGAAGAATGATTGATGCAGCATCTGCTAGAATGGCAGAGAATGTTGTGAATATTGATAAACTAATTAATAAAAAATAAATATGGATATACACGAGTATCAAGCAAAAGAAATTTTATCTAGTTTCGGAGTAACAATACCTAGAGGTGGAATTGTTTATAGCCCAGAGACCGCTGAAAATAAGGCTAGAGAAATTGGTGGATCAAAATGGGTTGTTAAGGCACAAATTCATTCTGGTGCAAGAGGAAAAGCAGGCGGGATAATTGTTTGCAATTCTCCTTTGGAAGTTGCGCAAGCAACAGATAAATTGTTGGGCAAGAAACTTGTAACAAATCAAACAGGACCTGAGGGCAAAATAGTAAATAGAATTTATATTGAGGAAGCAACAGATATTGAAAAAGAATTATATCTAGGACTAGTTTTTGATAGAATTTCAGAAAGTATAATGGTCGTAGCTTCAACCGAGGGAGGAATGAGTGTTGAAGAAATTGCTAAAGAAAAACCTGAATCAATCATTAGATCAAAAATTGAAGTTGCTGTTGGTATTCAGAATTTTCAAGCAAGAGAGCTTGCATTTGGATTAGGTATTGAGCCAGAGTTAATAAGAAGAGCATCAGAAACAATTGTTGGATGCGCAAAAGCATTTAGTGAATTAGACGCTACAATGGTTGAGGTAAATCCATTAGTGATTTCGAAACAAAAACAAATTTTAGCTTTAGATTGCAAAATGAGCTTTGATAATAATGCAATGTTTAGAAGAGATAAAGTTTCTGAATTAAGAGATAAAACTCAAGAAGACGAAAAAGAAGTTTACGCATCTGATAGAGGCTTAAATTACGTGAGTTTAGACGGCAATATTGGAAATATTATAAACGGTGCTGGTTTAGCTATGGCATCAATGGATATGATTAAATTAGCAGGAGGAGAGCCAGCTAATTTTCTCGATGTTGGTGGAGGAGCGACCCCCGAAAAAATAGTAAAAGCTTTTAAGTTAATTACAATGGATAAAAAAGTAAAAGTAATTTTAGTAAATATTTTTGCTGGAATAAATAGGTGTGATTGGGTCGCAGAAGGTATAGTGCAAGCATTAGAAAAGATTGAAATTAAAGTTCCATTAGTAATAAGACTAGCTGGAACAAATGTTGAAAAAGGAAACAAAATTCTTCAAGATAGTAAGTTAAATTATATTGAAGCAGATACTTTGGAGGATGCTGCAAATAAAGCAGTGGCAGCATTAAAATAATTAAATGGCAGTATTTATTAGAAAAGATACAAAAATTTTAATTCAAGGGTTTACCGGTAAAATGGGAACTTTTCATGCTGAAGAAATGATAAAATATGGATCTAATGTTGTGGGAGGCGTTACACCTGGAAAAGGAGGTCAAAAACATTTAAATAGACCAGTATTCAATACAGTTAAAGATGCAGTAAAACATACTGGAGCAACTGCATCAATATTATTTGTTCCTCCAGCTTTTGCTGCTGATTCAGCAATGGAGGCTGCTGATGCAGGTATTAAAACTTGTGTCGCTATTGTCGACGGGATTCCTTCGCATGACATGATTAGAATTAAAAGATATATGCGTAGATATTCAAGAAAAGAAAAAATGACTTTAGTTGGTCCTAATTGCGCAGGAATAATAAGCCCAGGTAAATCAATGTTAGGAATTATGCCGGGACATATTTATAAGGAGGGAAGAGTTGGAATAATTAGTAGATCTGGAACTTTAGGATATGAAGCTGCACAACAATTGAAGAATTTAAATATAGGGGTTTCGACAAGCGTTGGTATCGGAGGCGATCCAATTAATGGAAGTTCTTTTAGAGACATTATCGAAAAATTTGAAACTGACGATGAAACAGATGTGATTTTAATGATTGGCGAGATTGGTGGCCCACAAGAAGTTGCAGCAGGAGAGTTTGCAAAAGAAAATATGAAAAAACCTATAGTAGGTTACATAGCAGGATTAACTGCTCCAAAAGGAAGAGTAATGGGACATGCTGGTGCAATAGTTTCAGCTTATGGGGAGAGTGCGGTTGAGAAGGTAGAACTTTTAAAAGAATGTGGTGTAACGATTTCTAAGAATCCTTCGGTTATGGGTGAAACAGTAAAACAAGTCTTAAGTAGTCAAATAAACTGATATTATATCAAAGACAAATATACTAAAAACTTAAAGTTCTAAATTTTTTAATTTTTGCATGTATTCATCAAATTCTTTTACAAATGAATCTGTTGGTTTAATATTTTTTTTTCTTTGATCTGTTGATGTTTTTTCTAAAAAGAAAAAATTATTTTCACATGCTTCATTAATTATCAATGCAGATTTAGGTCTAGAAGTTTTAAACAATTTTGTTTTAAGTTCTTCTACCGATAATTTTTCATTCCGTTTAAATGAATTCATAACCAATAACATCATGTGATAATGTGATGGAGATTTTCGAAAAAAATAATTACTAGAACTATGAGAGCGTCTCACTTGATCTTCCCAAAATTCCAATAAATCTTTTGTTCCTTTCATTTAAGCTCTAACTTTCGATTTTGTTGGATCATAAAAAGGAAAAGATACAACTTTTGCACCAATTCTTTTTTGATGTCCGTCTAATTTTCCAATCTCAACATCAGTTCCAATTTCAGAATACTTTATATCTATTCTACATAAAGCAATATTTTTTCCAAGTTTTGGAGATAACATCCCGCTAGTTATTACGCCAATTTGAGCACGACCAACATGAACACAATCGCCGTTAACAGCTGGCTCATGACCAATAAGTTCTAGACCAACTAGTTTTTTTTGTGGATTAGCTTTTCTTTTTATTAATTCTTCTTTACCAATAAAATCATCTTCTTTAGTTTTAAGCGGAACAGTAAAACCAATACCAGCTTCGAACGGATCTGTTTGATCATTAAATTCATATCCGTAAAATATAAGTCCTGCTTCAATACGCACCATATCTAAAGCTTCCAAACCCAAAGGCGTGATATTGAATTCTTCTCCTGCTTCCCAAACTTTATCCCAAACTTCACTAGCATCTTTTGGATGACACCAAATTTCATAACCAAGTTCACCAGTGTAACCTGTTCTTGAAATAACAATTGGTGTTCCTGTTTCATGGTCTATTCTGGCAATGTTAAATCTAAACCATTCAAGCTCAGTTATTGAAGGCTGGATAGGAGCTGTCCATACAAATTTTTCTAAAATTTTTCTACTATTAGGACCTTGGACAGCAATATTGTGTATATGATCTGTTGCAGATTTTATCCATACTTTATAATTTTTCTTTTTAGCTTGTTCTTTTAACCATTCACCACTGTATTCGTCTCCACCAATCCATCTAAAATTATCTTGTCCAAATTTAAACAAAGTACCGTCATCTAACATACATCCATTTTCATAACACATTGCAGTGTAAACGACTTGACCTACTGATAATTTTTTAACATTTCTTGTTAAAGTGTATTGCATTAGATTTTCAGCATCAGGACCTAGAATTTCAAATTTTCTAAGTGGAGAAAGATCAGTTGCAATCGCACTTTCTCTACAAGCATTGTATTCTTTTATTGTTCCTGAATTTGTAAAATTATTTGCTAACCAAAAACCTTTGTATTCAATAAAATTTCTTGTCAGTTCAGATGTCTTTTTATGAAAACCAGTTTCTTGAGTTAATTTTGGTTCAGAGTCCGTTTTCATTCTAAATGCTATTGCTTTTGAATATTTATTATTTTTTCCATAAGTTCTAACAAATATGTCTGTAGGGTTCCAGCCATTTGCAGCATCAACATCACAAGGACAAGCAGAAGACACACAAGTTAGATCTTTAAGAGCTCTAAATAAAACATAATCGCCTGGTCTTGACCAAGGCTCGTCAAATGTAGCAACATTATTTGCATCAATTGCAGTATTAAAAAAAAGATTTATAGCTGACCAACTTTTTCGAGCATTGATATCATATTTCTCTAATCCTTTATTAAAGTTATCAGTGCAATTAATATGACCCATGTATCCAAGGTCTTCATAATATTTTGAAGTACATGCTAAATTAAATGTGTCATGTCTTCCAACTGTATCTCTTACTACTTCAACCATAGCTTCATGATTTCCATCATAAAATTTTGAAAATAACCCTGGGCCTGGATAGGCGCTACCCATAAATGTTCTTGTTGCTTTGTCGTCAATAATACTTTCAATACCATCATTTAATTTATGGGTATCAAAAGCTAGAAAATCAGAGCATTGTCTTCCACCTGTATCGATAATTTGAATATACTCTCCAGCTTTAACCTCATAAGTTTCTGCAGTTCTTCTTTTAACAAGTTGCTCTACAATAGGATCACTTAAAGGATCAGGCAGAACAAATTGCTCATCACTTTCTGAAAAATTTGCTTTATTTAAAAAAATTGTTAAATCAGTTGGTGGATTTTGTTCATGAACATTTAGCGGATCACCAGGTGCAGCAATTAGAACAAAACATTTATCTTTTGAAGTGAGAGTTATTTTTTCTCCCATTAAACAATCTTCATTAAATATTATTGATGATTTAGCTTTATTAAGATCTAAATTTCTTTTTTTAAAAATTCTTACGATTTTTTCATCTTTTGCAATAGCTCTTTTAGAGAAATCAGCGTTAGCATTTTCTTTTAAATTTAAAATTGATAAATCTGGTTTGCCTTTTGCATCAAATACAATTACTTCACAAATTTGTTTTCCCTCATCATTAATAATTTCAATTTTATCTTCAGAAGAAACTTCTATTACTGATAAACCACCACCTTTTACAAAGTATCTTTCAACTCCAGGTAGTAAAGTTCTTAGACCTGGATTTCTAATTTCGTTACTAGTTCCTAACATCTAATACCCTTTTTTTAATATTTTTATTAAACATAATATAATCAAAATGAGTTGACTAGAAGATTAAATAAGACCATACTTTTTGAATTAATATATTAATACATAGGGGAGAAAAAATGAGAAAAATAATATCATTGATATCTGCTATAGTTATTACTCTAGTAAGTTTTACAGGAGTATCCAACGCAGCAGATAGTAAAAAGCCTATCGTAATTCCAACTCATAACTGGTCAAGTCAAATTGTTATGGCTTACGTTATCGGTGGAATTTTTGAAAGTATGGGCAATAACGTTTCATACGCTGAAGGAGTAGATTCACAAGGAGTTTATGAGTCTATTAGAATTGGCGATGTATCTATATCACACGAAGTTTGGGAATCTGCTTTTGGTAAGTCATTTACTACTGCATTAGACAAAGGTGGTTTACTTGATTGGGGTGATCATGAAGCAAGAACTCTTGAAGATATGGGATATCCAAACTGGGTTGCTGACAAAGGTTTATGCCCAGGTCTACCTGACTGGACTGCTTTAAAAAATCCTGATTGTGCGAAAAATTTCGTAACACCTGACTCTGGTGGAAAAGGAAGAATGCTAGAAGGTCCACAAACTTGGCATGGAGATTTAATACCTCAAAGGGTTGATGCTTTAGGTTTAGGAGATCTTTGGACAGTTAAATTTGCTGGAAGTGCTGATGCACTTTGGGCAGAGTTATCTGCAGCTGAAAAAGAAGGAAGAGGAACAATTATCTTTAACTGGACACCAAACTTTACTGATGGTGCTGGTTTTACATTTATCGACTTTCCACCATACACTGCTGGTTGTAGACCAGAAGATGGTGGTGATGGAAAATGTGGTTCACCAGATGGTTACTTGAAAAAAGCTGTTACAGGTGATTTTCCAAAAACTCATCCGGCTGCAGCTGCGGCGTTCAAAAAAATGTCATTCTCTACAAGTCAAATTGGTGCAATGGCAGCTTTAGTTGACGTTGACAAAATGACTCACCAAGACGCAGCTAAAAAATGGTTAGCTGACAACAAGAGTGTTTGGCAAGCTTTTACTAAGTAAGGTTAAAAGCAAACAAATTAATAGATCTCCCCCAACAATGTTGGGGGGGATTTTTTTTTAAAGATTACATTAAGTGAAATAAAAATGAAAAATTAGCCTGATGATAAAGTATTTTATTTATATTTTTTTAAGCTTATCATTTTTTAATTTATCATTAGCAAAAGATATAAACATACAAGAAAATATTAATCTTAGCTTTGTGTGTGAGCTAGATAAAAAAATAATTAAAAACTCAGAATATAATTATAAAACTTTTTTAGCTAAAGATTTAAATGAAAAGAGTTTGGATAAATTTAAAATTGAAGCAATAAAACCTGAAACACTTTTTATAGATGGATTGTCATTATTTCTTTCTGAGTCAGAAAAATTAAATGTTAAAATAGTTAATAAGGATGTAGTTTTGTTTAAAGCTACTGATCAAGAAAGAAAGTATTCAGAGTCAGCTATTATAGATAGAAAATCCGGTGAATTAATTCATGAAATTACCAGAAATATTAAAAGTGAAAATTCTGAAAAAGATATTTCTTTTTATTTATGTAGTAAAAAGGAGAAAAAAGTCTGATTTTTTTTTAAATAAATTTGTGTAAAATGTTAAAATGAAAAAATATCTTATAAGTATAATTTTAGGACTGTTAATTACATCAGCAGCTTTAGCTCGTAGTACAGGATGCAAAGAAGGTAATTGTGAAAATGGTTACGGTAAATGGGTTTATACAGATAAAACAACTTATGAAGGTGAATGGGTAGGAACAAAAAAACATGGTCAAGGAACTGAAACTTGGCCAAATGGATATATTTACAAAGGCGAATTTAAAAATAGTTTGTGGAGTGGCATGGGAACCTTAAGCTTCCCTGATAGCTCAACATATGAAGGAGAGTGGGTTAATGGTTTTATGAATGGGAAGGGAACTTTTACATGGGCTAATGGAAAGCAAATAACTGGAATTTGGAAAAATGGAAAATTACAAGAATAATGTCAAACGAAAACTATTTAGATAAAATAAAAGAGTTACCGGAAGCTATTAAGCAACTTTTAGGTTTAGTTGCAATAATGATGATTATATTTTTATCTTTTTTTGTATTAAATAATATTTTTGGAGAAGGAGATGAATTAGTTGCTAAAATGAAAATAGAAGAAGAGAGAATAGCACAAGAGAGAAAGCTCAATAAACTAATCTCAAGTTTGCCTTCAGGAATTTTAGTATCTTTTGATGGAACTGATCATTTTAGATTAACCGATGAAGTGTATGAGAAAGTTTGCAATGCCACAAAACTTATTCCACAGCGTGCAATTATGGGGGCAAATTTTTTAAATTATAGAGCTCATGAAATTTATACAATGAATGGTAATAAAATTAGTGAAACTTTTGTTAAATGGGACGAAGAAAAAAATAAATGCCTTGCTGGGTTTGTGGTTAGTGGGAAAAATGTAGGTGTAGATGAAACAATCACAGTAAGTGGTGAGGCTTTAAGTTTTTTAAGTACTGGAATTGACACAAGAGTTTATTTTATTAAAAATTTTTAAGGAGAAAGAAGATTATATAGATTTTATTTTATCTTAATTTCGTATAACCTGATTATAAATTATGTCTGAACCCGTAATCAAATGTGAATCTGTTTACAAAATTTTTGGAGAAAACTCTAAAAAAATGCTTGAAGAAGCAAATGGTAATGTAGACGCAAAAACTTTTCAAGAAAATGGTTGTATTGTAGGAGTCAACAATGCCTCTTTTGAAGTTTCAAAAGGAGAAATGCTAGTTGTAATGGGTTTATCTGGCTCCGGTAAATCTACATTACTTAGATGCATTTCTAGATTAACAGATGCAACGGGTGGAAAAATTTTTATAGAGGGTCAAGATTTACTTCAATTAAATAACAAAGAACTAATTGATCTTAGAAGAAATAAAATGGGAATGGTTTTTCAAAGTTTTGCTCTACTACCTCACAAAACAGTTGTAGAAAATATTGCATTTCCACTCCAAATTAAGGGGATAAAAACTGAGGACAGTATTAGTAAAGCCATGGATATGGTTAAGCTCGTTGGTCTTGATGGAAGAGAAAACTATTTTCCAAGAGAGCTTTCGGGAGGTCAACAGCAAAGAGTAGGTATTGCAAGATCATTAGCTGTAGAACCAGATATTTGGTTTTTGGACGAACCTTTTTCTGCATTAGATCCATTAATTCGAAAAGAAATGCAGGATGAGTTTTTAAGACTTCAAGAAAAATTGCAAAAAACAATTATGTTTATTACCCATGATTTTGATGAAGCTTTAAAGCTTGCTGATCGAATTGCAATTATGAAAGATGGTATTATCGAACAGTTAGACACACCAGCAAATATTGTGCTTAACCCAGCAACCGAATATGTGAGAAAATTTACAGAAGAAGTTCCTAGAGAAAAAGTTTTATTAATTGAAGATGTGATGGAGGCTGCTACTTCTGATAATTTAAGTGATTTAAAAGTTTCAAAAGATGAGATTATTGAAAATGTTGCAGAAAAAATTCTAACTCAAGAAAAAACAGTAGCTGTAATAGATAATAACAATCAAATCGTAGGTTCTATTAATCCGTCAAAAATAATTAATACAGTTTTTGGAGGAAGAAAAAATAGCAATTAAATTATGGAATTAATAAAAAAATATCCAAAGTTATTTCAATGGTTATTTTTATTAATTGTATTTTTTGCGCTATGTTTTGCAATAGATGTTCCTGAAACATACAAATTTATAAGAGGCCAAGCAGAATTCATTAAAGATCCAAATCAAAGTACATACGTTCTATTTGGTAAAGAGGTAAGATATTATGCCTTTGATGTCTTTTGGAGACTCCCTCCATTGCTTGGATGGTTGCCTATCTGGATAAATGACTCTTTGTTTTTCTTAATGAATGAATGGATGCCGATGGAGTTTTGGAACGAGGATACTCAAGAATTTAAAACCCGACCTTTGCTATTACAAATAAGTAGAAATTTAACTTATTTTATGACGTTTTTAATAGAGTTAATTAGAGAAATTTTAATAGGTGGAAAAAATACCGTTGTTGCATTTACGAGTTGGGAGTGGATTAGTGAAAATCCTTGGGCAGAGTTACCAGGGCTACCTTGGACAATTGTTGCAGCAGGTGCTGCAATCCTGGGTTATAAACTAAGTGGTAAGGGTTTAGCTTTATTTGCGGGTTTGGTTATGATTTATATTTCCATTTTTGGTCAATGGAAACCTTCTATGCAAACTCTTTCTTTTATATTAATTGCGGCACCGCTGTCATTTATTTTTGGTTTAGGTTTGGGTATTGCGGCATTTAAAAGTAAACGTGTTGAGAAAGCTTTATATCCAATAATTTTAGTTATGCAAACTATGCCACAATACGCGGTGTTAGTTCCTGCAATGGTTTTGTTTGGAGTTGGTGATCATGCTGCAGTAATTATAACTATGGTTGTCGCTATTCCACCAATGATATTATTAACTTTATTAGGTTTAAGAGCAATACCTCCAGAAGTTATTGAAGCAGGTAAAATGAGTGGATGCAATAATTGGCAATTGATGTTCAAAGTATTAATTCCAACAGCAAGAAGGGATATTTTGATTGGCGTAAACCAGGTCATAATGGTGTGTTTTTCTATGGCAGTTATTTCAGCCTTTATAGCCGCAAAAGGTTTAGGGTATAATTTACTATTAGCGTTAAATAGATTGGATATTGGTTTAGCATTAGAAGCAGGCTTATGTATTAGTTTGATAGCAATATTATTGGACAAAATGTCTTTGGCCTGGGCGAATAAACAAATTGATTATTTTGGTAACCTAACTTTTTTTCAACGTCATAAAAATACATATTTTTTTGGCTTTGCAGTAATTTTAGGAATTATATTTGCTTATTTTGGATCTTTTTATTTTAAGGAAGGATATAATTACTTATTTGAAGTTCCACACAATAAAGGAATATCAACAGCTGATTTTTGGAACAAAGGAGTTGATTGGATTTTCGATGCGTTCTTTATATATATAAAAGCATTTAATACCTGGTTAATTGTTGAAGTGCTTCAACCAATGAGAGCTTTATATTTAAGAATGCCTGCAGTAGCTACACTAGTTTTGGTTGTTGGAGCTGGATATATAATTGGCGGAATTCGTTCAGCTTTAGTCGTTTGTGGATTGACATTATTTATAGCTTTAAGTCCATGGTGGGATAGAGCATTAGTAACAACATACATGGCAACTTTTGGAGTTATCATATCTTGTATAATTGGATTTACAGTTGGAACTTTGTGTTTTCAAAATAAACATTCTGCAAGTTTTATGTTAGCAGTTTGTGATATTTTTCAAACTTTTCCGTCATTTGTATATTTAATCCCTGTAATGATGCTTTTTGGTATAACAGATACATCGGTGTTAATTGCAGTGATAGTTTACGCAACTATACCTGCAACAAGATACACAATTGAGGGCTTAAGAAGTGTTCCTGCTGCATTACATGATGCCGCAACAATGTCAGGTGTAACGAAATTCCAAAGATTATTTAAAATAGAATTTCCTCTAGCTTTTCCTCATATGATGCTTGGTTTAAATCAAACGATAGTTTTTGCCTTATTTATGGTGATTATTGGGGCATTTATTGGAACAGAAGATCTAGGACAATATATTTTAAAAGCTTTGTCTGACAAAAAAGGTGCTGGTATAGGATTAACACTAGGGTTTTGTGTTGCTTTTATAGGTTTGATTTTTGATAATCTAATTCGAACCTGGGTAAACCAAAGAAAAAAACATCTTGGAATAAGTTAAAATAAAATTGTTATAAATTTAATCTATTTATTTAAAAAAGTTTTTAAAGAATCGTCCATTGCTGTTTCCCAAGGAGTGTGATGCACAGGAGCAACAGAACCAGTAACAGGTGAAGAAAAAGATTTATTTCTATAAGTCATTATATCTTCAACTTTATGGTGCTCCCATTCTTTAAAATGCTTCCTTATTAATTCAAAATCAATTTTTGGATAGTCTGATAAACTGTGAAGTTCTTTTGTGTATTCAGTTTGAAAATCAATCATTTGATCTGGGTTTTCTAATTTTTCTTCCATTGATACCCATTTATTAATATCTTTTTCTATTTCTGATTTATTTGGAATTTTAATTTTTTCCATTATTACATCTCTTGCAAACCAAGCTTGACAATCGAACATGTTGAATGTGTGAAATTGGTCTTGCATGCCAAGATATAAAAGTTTGTGATTGTTTTGCCACAGAACACCCTTGTATAACATTGGTGGATACAATCTATTGGTTGTTTGAAGTTTTAATTCTTCTGATAAAAATGGAAAATGATGAAGATAACCAGTACATAAAATTATCGCATCAACTTCTTGTTCATGACCATCTTTAAAAATTGCTTTAGCACCCTCAAGCCTATCAAGATGAAAAACTTCTTTCATGCCTTTAGGCCATTTAAAACCCATCGCATTATGTCTGTAACCTATAGTTACACTTTTTGCTCCATACTTATGACATTGAAGAGCAACATCTTCAGCAGAGTAACTGCTTCCTAAAACTACAACATTCTTATCTCTAAATTCTTCTGCATCTCTAAAATCATGAGAATGCATAATTCTTCCAGGAAAAGATTTCATTCCCGCATATTCAGGAATAAATGGAACTGAGAAGTGACCAGTTGAAACAACAACATAATCAAAAATATCTTTTGAAATTGTATTATTTTTTTTATCACGATAAGTGACTTCAAATTTTTTACCATCAAAAGAAGTATTAGTTACGCTATGATTAAATTTTACTTTATTTTTAAGATTACCTTTTTTGACTCTTCCCAATATATAATCATATAAAACTTCTCTTGGAGGAAAGGAAGGAATTGGTTTTCCAAAATGTTCATCAAATGAATAATCAGCAAATTCTAAACATTCTTTAGGTCCATTTGACCAAAGATATCTATACATGCTATTAGGAACTGGATCTCCATATTGATCAGAGCCTGTTCTCCAGCTATAATTCCAAAGACCACCCCAATCTTCTTGTTTATCAAAACAAACTATTTCAGGTATTTTTTCGCCTTTTTTTTCAGCTTGTTCAAATGATCTAAGCATTGATAAACCACAAGGTCCAGCTCCAATTATAGCAACTTTAGTCATAAATATGATCTCCAATTTAATAATTTTATAAATCTACTTTACTAACAATTTTCTGAAAATTACAATGAAAAAATCTAACTAAAGAGAGAATTTTTGAAAAAAATAATATTGTCTATAGATCAAGGAACAACTTCATCAAGATCCATTTTATTTGATCTTAAAGGAAAAAAAATTTTTTCATCACAATATGAATTTAAACAAATATTTCCAAATCTAGGATGGGTTGAACATAATCCAGAAGAAATTTGGAAAGTAACTTTAAAAACTATAAAGAAAGCAATAAAAAAAAGTAAAAGATTAAAAGCAAAAATTATTTCAATTGGAATAACTAATCAAAGAGAAACAACTATACTTTGGGACAAAAATACTGGTAAGCCAGTTTACAATGCAATTGTTTGGCAAGATAGAAGAACTCACAAAATTTGTGAAAATTTAAAAAAAAGAAAATTAGAAAATTTATTTAGAAAAAAAACTGGACTATTCATTGATCCTTATTTTTCTGCAACAAAAGTAAAATGGATATTAGACAATGTTTCAGTGACTAAGAAACTTGTAAAAAATAAACGATTAATGTTTGGAACAATAGATACTTTTTTAATTTGGAGATTAACAAATAAAAAAAATCATTTAACTGATGCAACTAATGCAAGCAGAACTTTGATGTATAATATAAAATCAAATAAGTGGGATGATGAAATTCTAAAGAGATTAAATATTCCAAAATCAATTTTACCAGAAGTAAAAAATTCTGCTGATAATTTTGGGACAACATCAAAAAAAATTATAGGTGAAGAAATACCAATTTATGCAGTATTAGGTGATCAGCAGGCTGCAGCTGTCGGACAGGCTTGTTTTGATAAAGGTTCTATTAAAAGTACATATGGAACAGGCGCGTTTGCTATAATGAACATTGGAAATAAAAAAATTTTATCAAAAAATAAATTACTAACTACAATTTGTTATAGATTAAAAAATAAAAATACATACGCATTAGAAGGTTCAATCTTTATAGCTGGCGCAGGTGTTCAGTGGTTAAGAGATAAAATGAAACTAATTAATAATGCTTACGAGACTGAGAAAATAGCAAAATCTAAAATAAATAATGATGGAGTTTATATTGTTCCAGCATTCACAGGTTTAGGAGCTCCTTATTGGAGCGCTGAGTCTAGAGGGATAATCACTGGATTAACCAGAAACACAGACTGGAAAAATTTAGTTAGAGCTGTATTAGAGTCTGTTGCTTATCAAAGTTATGATTTATTTGAGGCTATGAGAAAAGATGGATCTAAAACTAAAATTATTAAAGTTGATGGAGGTATGGTTGCTAATAATTGGTTTGCACAGTTTTTGTGTGATATTTTAAACACCAAAGTATTAAGACCAGCTATCCAAGAAACTACAGCTTTAGGTGCAGCTTTCTTTGCTGGATACCAGGCAGGTGAATTTAAATCCCTTAAGGAAATAAAATATAAATGGAAAAAAGAAGCCATTTTTATCCCTAAAATTAACAAAAAATTAAGAAATAACTTATTGCAAGGGTGGCAACAAGCAATTAGAAAAACTTTAGCTTAATTATAGCTTATGAAAAAAATAATAATTATAGGTGCTGGTGCAATGGGATCTGCTTTTGCAGTGCCATGTATTGAGAATAAAAATGATGTAACTATAGTAGGAACTCATTTAGAAGATAATTTAATAGAAAAAATAAAATCTAACAATCAAATTCATCCAGCTTTAAAAACTCAATTACCTAAAGAAATTAAATTTGCAAAATTTGAAAAATTACAAACTATTTTAAAACAAGATTTAGATATTATTGTTTGTGGAGTAAGCTCTGTTGGGATTGAGTGGTTTGTTAAACAAATATCTAAAAATTATAAAAAAAATTTACCAATTATATTATTAACAAAAGGATTATCTATATTAGATAATGAACTCACAACACTTTCAGATAAAATTAAAAATCTACTAAAAAAAGAAAGTCATTCAGAAATTAATATTTCAGCTATAAAAGGACCTTGTCTTGCTGCAGGGTTAGCAAATAAAATGCGAACAGGAACTGTTATTGCAAATCAAAATATTAAAGAGTCTCAATTATTAAAAGAAATTATTTCAACAAATTATTACTCTACTGAAATATCCGAAGATATAATTGGAGTTGAATTATCAGGTGCAATTAAAAATATTTATTCTATGTTAATTGGTGCATCAGAAGGATTAAGTAATTTTAAAGCTCCAAAAGAAATTCAGTCTAAATATTTTTTAAACACTGCTGCATCGCTTATTCATAGATCTATTTCAGAAATGGTTGAATTTGTTTCTCATTATGGAGGTAAACCTGAAACTGTTTATGGTTTAGCAGGTCTTGGTGATTTATATGTAAGTGCAATTGGTGGAAGAAATAGTTTAATGGGTAAATATCTTGGAGAAGGATATTTATATAATGATGCTAAAGAAAAATTTATGAAAGATACAACAGTAGAGGGAGCTCAATTAGCTTTGGAGATAGGTCCAAAAATTTTACAAGATTTGAATCCGAAACATTTCCCACTAATGTTTAGTATGCTACAAACTATTTGCGAAAATAAGAAATTAGAAATTAATTGGTAAATGAAAGTAAATTGGAATTATCCCACAACTGTTTGGGTTGGAGAAAATAGATCAAATGACCTTAAAGAAGCATGTATTACTTCTAATATTAAAAATCCATTATTTGTAACTGATAAAGATTTAATTTCTTTACCAATGACAATCAAAGTTATTAATGATCTTAAAAAAAAATTTAATGTATTAAAAGTTTTTTCTAATTTTTCTGGAAACCCAGTTGGCAAAAATATTACAGAAGGTGTTAGTGTATATAATCAATACAAATGTGATGGTGTTATTGCATTTGGAGGAGGTAGCGCTTTAGACGTTGGAAAAGCAATAGCGTTTATGTGTGGTCAAACAAGACCAATATGGGATTTTGAAGATATTGGTGATTACTGGAAGAGAGCAAACGAAACTAGAATTTCACCAATTATTGCTGTACCGACCACTGCTGGAACAGGATCTGAAACTGGCAGAGCTTCAGCGATAATAAATGAGGAAACAGGCATCAAAAAAATAATTTTTCATCCAAAATTTATGCCAACAATCGTAATTCTTGATCCAAACTTGACCACGGATTTGCCACCAAGAATTACTGCTGCAACTGGAATGGATGCATTAGCACATAACTTAGAGGCTTTTTGTGCTCCCGGGTTTCATCCTATGGCTGACGGAATAGCTCTAGAAGGAATGAAATTAATTAAAAATTCTTTACCCGAAGCAGTTAACAATGGTCAAAATATTATAGCAAGATCTGAGATGTTAGCCGCCGCTAGCATGGGATCTACAGCTTTTCAAAAAGGATTAGGTGCAATTCATTCACTAAGTCATCCTATAAATGCTCAATTTAATGTTCATCACGGCTTATCCAATGCAATTTTTATGCCTTATGTTTTAACCTTTAATAAAAAAGAAATTTCTAAAAAAATTATTTCAGCATGTGATTATCTTGGTTTGGAAAAATCATTTGAAAGTTTTGTTAATTGGATAATAGATCTTAGAAAAGAATTTAATATTCCACATAAACTTACAGAAGTTGTGGATGAACAAAAAATAGATTTAGATAAATTATCTGAAATGGCATTTGAAGATCCTTCAACAGGTAGTAATCCTAAAAAATTAACGATAGATGATATGAAAATTATGTACCAACATAGTATTTCGGGAGACTTATTTTAATGAAAGAATTAAATATTCTAATTTGTGAAGGAAACACTCCAGAAGAAGGCAAGGTTTTTCAAGACGTCGGGATCCCCACACATACTGAGAGCTTGAAAGAAAGTTTAGCTTATTATGATAATAAACTTAAAATTGATGTTTTAAACCCTTGTCTAGAACTAAATCTTAATAAGATTATGCCCGAATTAAAAAAATATGATGGGCTTATTTGGGGAGGTAGTAGCTTAAATATTTATAATGATACTCCTGAAATAAGACGACAAATCTCTTTTATGAAAGAAAGTTTTAAAAATATTAAAAAAATTCTAGCTATTTGTTGGGGAATGCAGGTTGCAGTTACAGCAGCTGGAGGTGAAGTTAAAAAAGGAGTTAAAGGTTCTCATATTGGAATTGCAAACGATATTGAATTAACTAATCAAGGACTTAACAATCCATTTTATAAACATAAAAATAATAAATTTAATACGCCAGCTTTCAATTTTGATGAAGTTGTTACAGTTCCAACTGATACAACTCACTTAGCTTCAAATAAAATAAACAATATTCAAGGACTTAATTTTAAAGTTGGAGTAAGTGAAGTTTGGGGGATTCAATATCATCCAGAGATAACTTATGAAAAAATGATTAGTATAATAAAATTTAGAAAAAACACTTTAATAGAAAAAAGAAAAAGATTTGCAAATGAAGAGGAAATTAACAACCATATCAGTTTTATTGAAGAAGAAATAAAATTATCAGAGAAGAACTCTAGAATGCTAGAGTTAAAAAACTGGCTAGATATAATTAGTTAGTTTTTAAAATAAACCTTCTATTTCACCATCTTTATTAAGTTTAATTGAGTCAGCAGCAGGCACTCTTGGTAAACCTGGCATTGTCATGATGGCTCCACAGACAACAACTATAAATTCTGCACCTGATGAAAGTCTAATTTCTCTAATCGGTAGTGCGTGCCCAGTTGGAGCCCCTTTAAGACTTGGGTCAGTTGAGAAACTGTATTGAGTTTTAGCAACACATATAGGTAATTCTCCATAGCCAGCTTCTTCAAAACTTTTTAGTTGATCTCTAATTTTTGTATCAGCAATAACCTCGTCTGCTCTATAAATCTCTTTAGCTATTGTTTCAATCTTTTTAAATAAAGGTGTTTTACTTTCATATAAAAATTGAAATTTACCTTCATTTTTTTCACATAAATCAACAACATGAGCGGCTAGTTCTTTTGTTCCTTCACCACCATTGGACCAATGAGTACAAAGACTTGCTTTAACTCCTAAACTATCACAAAATTCTATTAAAGCTTTAACTTCACTGTCAGTATCTTTTACGAAATGGTTAACAGCTACAGCTACTGGTAATTTAAATTTTTTAACATTTTCGATATGTCTTTCAAGATTAATCAATCCTTTTTTAAGAGCATCAACATTCTCATTTTTTAAATCATCTTTAGCAACTCCACCATGCATTTTTAATGCCCTGATTGTTGCAACAATTACTACACAGCTTGGTTTTAAATTTGATTTTCTACATTTTATATCAAGAAATTTTTCAGCACCTAAATCTGCACCAAAGCCAGCTTCAGTAACAACATAGTCCGATAGTTTTAATCCAGTTTTTGTTGCGATTACAGAATTACATCCATGTGCAATATTCGCAAAGGGTCCGCCATGAATAATTGCAGGATTGTTTTCTAAAGTTTGTGTAACATTAGGTCTAATCGCATCTTTTAATAATACGGTCATTGGACCCTGTGCCTTTAAATCTTTTGCATAAACAGGTTTTTTATCTCTTGTATATGCGATTGTAATATTTCCAATTCTTTTTTCTAAATCTTCAAGGTCGTTTGATAAACAAAAGATAGCCATGATTTCTGAAGCAACAGTTATGTCGAATCCATCTTCCCTTGGAAAACCATTTGCTACACCACCTAAATTTATATTTATAGCTCTTAAAGAACGATCATTCATATCCATCACTCTTTTCCAAACAATTCTTCTAATATCTATATCTAATTTATTTCCCCAATAGATATGATTATCAATTAAAGCTGATAACAAATTATGTGCAGAAGTTATTGCATGAAAGTCTCCAGTGAAATGTAAATTAATTTGCTCCATTGGGATTACTTGAGCATAACCTCCACCAGCAGCACCACCTTTCATTCCAAAAGATGGCCCAAGACTTGGCTCTCTTAAACAAACAATAGATTTTTTACCTATTTTATTAAGACCATCATTTAATCCAACTGAAGTAGTGGTTTTACCTTCTCCTGCAGGAGTAGGTGTAATTGCAGTAACTAGAATAAGTTTACCATCTGGTTTATCTTTTAAAGTATTTAAGTATTCTAAATTAATTTTAGCTATATGTCGGCCCATAGGGCTGAAAGCAGCACTTTCATCTGGCACATTTATCTTTGCCAAAACATCATTTATAGGTTGCATTTTAGCTTCTCTAGCTATTTGAATATCTGACTTAACTTCGCTCATTTAGAATCCTATAAGTTATAAATTTTTACTGAAGACTTCTTATCCTTTTTTACCAACTTTGGAAACTTCTAAAAAATATATATAAAAAAAATAATAACTATTTATATTCTTTTATATAAAATTAAGACATGCAAAAATATTCTATATTTAATTTAGTTAAAAATGCATTTTTCAAAGATCAAAATTGGGATTTAGCTTGGAAAGATCCCACACCTAAGAAAGAATATGATGTTGTGATCATTGGAGGTGGAGGTCATGGTTTAGCAACAGCATATTATTTAGCCAAAGAGCACAACATTACTAACGTTGCAATTATAGAAAAAGGCTGGATAGGTGGTGGAAACGTAGGGCGAAATACTACTATTATTCGATCAAATTACATGTATGACGATAACGCTCACTTCAGTGAGTTTGGAATGGATCTCTGGAGAAAGATGAGTCAAGATTTAAACTACAATGTAATGTTTTCTCCAAGAGGAATTATCAATCTTGCACATTCAGATGCTCAAATGAATGTTTATGCTAGAAGAGGAAACTCTATGCGATTGAATGGAATAGATGCAATATTGTTAAATAGAGAGCAGGTAAAAGAAATCATTCCAATGGCAGATTTTTCAGAAAACGTAAGATTTCCTATATTTGGAGGTTTGATGCAACCTAGTGCAGGAACTGCAAGACACGATGCTGTAGCTTGGGGTTATGCGCGTCAGGCTGACTCTATGGGTGTGGATATAATTCAAAACTGTGAAGTAACAGGTTTTGATATAAGTGGAGGAAAAATTAATGGAGTAAGAACTTCAAGAGGAGACATTAAAGTTAAAAAAATTGGATTATGTGTTGCAGGAAGTACAAATATACTTGCTGAAAAATTAAATATGACACTGCCAGTAGAAACTCATTTACTTCAAGCTTGTGTTTCAGAACCAGTTAAACCAGTTTTAGATAGAGTAGTTACTTTTGGAGCTGGACATTTTTATATAAGTCAATCAGACAAGGGTGAAATGGTGATGGGTGGTGACTTAGATGGTTACAATAGTTATGCTCAAAGAGGAAACTTACCAACTTTACAACATGTATTAACAGAGGGAATTGCGATGATGCCATTTTTAAGCAAATTAAAAATGCTTAGAACATGGGGCGGTATTATGGATATGTCTATGGATGGTTCACCAATAATAGATAAAACACATATTGAAGGATTATATTTAAATTGTGGTTGGTGTTACGGTGGATTTAAAGCAACTCCAGCATCAGGCTGGACATTTGCACATACTATAGCACAAGATAGAGTTCATAAATTAAATGCCGGTTATAGTTTAAATAGATTTAACACAGGTCACTTACTTGATGAAAAAGGACTTGGTACTAAAACTTGGATTTCATAAATGCTTCATATTAAATGTCCTCACTGTGGAATAAGATCACAAAATGAGTTTTCTTATGGAGGAGATGCAACTGTTAAAAGACCTGAACTTAACAAAGAAATATCAGATCAAGATTGGAATAATTTTGTTTACAATAGAAAAAGTTTAAGAGGAAAACATTTAGAGTTATGGCAACATTTATCAGGGTGCAGACAGTGGATAAAAGTTGAAAGAGACACAGCTACTCATGAAATTTTTAACACATTAAAAGCTAATGAGGATATTTCATAATGACTCAAAGTTTTAGATTAGAAAATGTTGGATTAATTAATAAAGATAAAAAACTTTCATTTAAATTTAATGGTAAAACTTATTATGGTTATGAAGGAGACACTCTAGCATCAGCATTAATAGCAAATGGAGTTCACTTAGTTGGCAGAAGTTTTAAATATCATAGACCAAGAGGTTTTTTTGGTGCTGGTGTAGACGAACCTTATGCAGTTGTTCAATTATATAGAAATGGTGAGACTGAACCTAATATAAAAGCTACAGAACAAGAACTTTTTGAAGGTTTAGAGGCAACAAGTGTAAATTGCTGGCCAAGTGTCAATTTTGACATTGGAGCGATAAATAATTTTTTTAGAATATTTCTTCATGCAGGGTTTTATTACAAGACATTTATGTGGCCAAAAAGCTTTTGGTATAAAGTTTATGAACCATTCATTAGAAAAGCAGCAGGTTTTGGTGTTGTATCTACCAAACATGACAAAGAAAGATACGAACACAAATATGAGTATTGTGATTTATTAATTGTAGGTTCAGGACCATCAGGGCTTGCAAGCGCATATGCTGCAGCAAAAAATGGAGCTCGAGTTATCTTAGCTGAAGACAAACCTAGATTTGGCGGAACGCTGCTTACAAGTGAAGTAAATATTGGTAATCAATCAGGAAAAGAATGGGCTGAAGGAATTATTGCCGAACTTAAAGAAATGCCAAATGTGACTGTTAAAAATAGATCACAGGTCTTTGGTTATTATGATCATAATATGTTGGTGATGTCTGAAAGAATTAGCGATCATTTACCAAAAACTAAAAAGTTTCATCCAAAACAAAGACTTTGGTATATCAGAGCAAAAGAAGTTTTAATTTCTTCAGGTTCAATTGAAAGACCTATAGTTTTTGGTAACAATGACACGCCAGGCGTAATACTTTCATCGGCAGCGAAAGAATATCTTAAAGTTTATGGAGTATTAGTTGGAAGAAATCCTTTAATATTTACCAACAATGATAGTGGTTATGAAACTGCAATTGAATTTAAAAAAAATGGTGTTGATCCAATTATCTTAGATACAAGAAAGGATCCTCAATCTGAAATAGTTGATGAAGCAAAAAATTTAGGAATAAACATTAAGTTTTCTTATGTAGTAGTAGCTGCTCAAGGTTATAAAAAAGTAAAATCAGCAGATGTAGCAAAGATTTCAGATGATAAAGAACAGCTTGGAGCTGTAGAAAATATTAAGTGTGATTGCATATGTGTTTCAGGTTTTTGGACACCAACAATTCATTTGGCTTCACAATCAGGAAATAAAACAAAATTTAATGAAGATATTGATGCATTTGTTTCAGGAACATCAAAGCAAAACGAAATAACATTAGGCGCTGCAAATGGAACTTATACTTTAGATGAAACATTAAAGAGTTCTTTTGAAACCGGTCATGAATTATCGAAAAAAATTACAAACAACGATAATAAAATTTCTTTTCCAAACGTTGTTGAGAAAAAATCAACAACACATGATAAATTTTGGTGCGTACCATTACCTGAAGGAAAAAATTATAAAAGATTTTTAGATTTTCAAAATGATGTAGCGGTTTCAGATGTTGAGATAGCGCTTAAAGAAGGTTATCGATCAATTGAGCATGTAAAAAGATACACCACGCTTGGAATGGCAACTGACCAAGGTAAAACAAGTAATTTAAATGGCTTACAATTAGTATCTAGTATTGAAAATAAAATTGTGCCAGCTGTTGGTCACACTACTTTTAGACCACCATATACACCAGTATCAATAGGTGCAATTGTTGGAAGAGAGGTTGGAAAACATTCAAAACCAACAAGAAAATCTCCAATGCATTCATGGCATGAAAAAAACAATGCTGTATTTGTTGATGCAGGAGTTTGGTTAAGACCTCGTTATTATAAACAAGGAAATGAAAATTTATTTGAAGGATCTAAAAGAGAAGCTAAAAATGTAAGAACAAATGTAGGTGTTTGTGATGTAACTACACTAGGTAAAATAGATATTAAAGGACCAGATGTAGCAGAGTTGCTTAATAGAGTTTATACCAATGCATGGTTAAAATTACCTGTTGGTAAAGCTAGATACGGTGTGATGTTGAGAGAAGATGGAATTGTTATGGATGATGGGACAACTACAAGAATTTCAGAAAATCACTATCATATGACTACAACAACCGCTCAAGCAGCAAATGTGCTCTCACATTTAGAATATTATTTGCAACTAGTTTGGCCAGAATTAAATGTAAATGTGGTCTCTACTACTGAGCAATGGGCAGGAGCTGCAATTGCTGGTCCTAAATCAAGAGATTTATTGCAAAAATTATTTCCAAATTCCGATGTTTCAAATGAAGGTTTACCTTTTATGGGTTACATGGAAGGAGACTTGTTTGGTGTAAAAGCTAGAATTTTTAGAATTTCCTTTTCTGGCGAGCTTGCCTATGAAGTGAATGTTGAGTCTGATAATGGAAACTTTATGTGGAAAAAAATTATGGAAATTGGAGAAGAATTTAAAGTGCAACCATATGGAACAGAAGCACTATCAACCCTTAGAATTGAAATGGGACACGTTGCAGGTTCAGAACTTGATGGAAGAACAATACCTTATGATAATTCTCTTGAAGGTTTATTAAGTAAAAAGAAAGATTTTATTGGAAAAAGATCTTTAAACAGAGAAGCATTTATAGCGGAAGATAGACAAAAAGTTGTTGGTGTTGTTCCTTTAGATAAAAAAACAAGTATTCCAGAAGGATCGCATTTAGTTAAAGACTCAAATGCACCACTACCAAATCCAAAATTAGGTTATATTTCAGCTTCTTGTTGGAGTGTTGAACATGATAATCCATTTTCTTTAGCAATATTAAAAGATGGAAAAAACATGATTGGTGAAAAGTTATTTGCGATGTCTCCGCTTAAAAATAAAGTAATCCCAGTTGAGATAATTTCATCACATTATGTTGATCCAAAAGGTGAAAGGGTTAGATCATGAGTTTAATATCAGCTTTAGCAAACGTTCATTCAACAGGTCAATTTGGTGATCATGAAGGTAAAAATGAAAATAATTTATTAAAAATATCTGAGATAAAGAATTTATTAATAGTTCAAATAGTTCAGTATAAAAATTCTACAGTTTCATTTGAAAGTATTGATATGGATGGTTTAAAATTAAAAGATGAGCCATTAAGTGTAATAAGCAATAATGATACAAGAATTTTATGGAATGGACCAAAAAATTGGCTTTTGGTTTCAACAAAAAAAGATTTACTTAAAAATATTTCACAAAATTTTAAAGAAACAGATTTTGCTGTAACTGACTTGTCTCATTCAAAAGCTATAATTGAAATAGAAGGGCAAGATGCTAAAGAAGTTTTAAAGAAAGGGTGTCCTTTTAATTTTAACACTTTAGAAAAAAATAATTCAATAAATTCTACTTATAATGGAATAGCATTCACAGCTGATATGCTTGATGACAATCCTGATAAAGTAAGATTATTTGCTCTTAGAAGTTTTGGTGAATCTTTTTATCATTCTATTACAGATGCATCCTTAGAGTTTGGTTTTAAATCTTTGTAAAAAAAACTCGTCCAGTAGTTTCCCTAGGTTTTGATTATGATTTATCTTCAAATAATAGATTTTCTTCTATTATTCAGTATCAAGAATTAGCCTATGAAAATATGACACAAACAAATTTATATATTTACTATTCAAAAGCATTCTAATTAAATATCTTTAATCTCTTGTGGCAATATAAACACCAATTGTAGTTATTAAAAAACCTAAAAGATCTAAATTAGTTAAACTTTCATTTAAGAAGAGCCATGCCATAAAAGCAGAAGTGGCTGGGATTAAAAAAAATATCGAAACTGTTTTACTTGCAGAATTATTTTTAATTAAATACATCAATATTGTAAAAGCGCCAAATGATACCAAAAATACTTGATGACCCATTGCAATTATAAATGTTTGTGAAAAAACAATGTATGGTTCGACAAAAAATATTATAACTAAAAAGTGAAATGTTGCACCACCTATAGCTTGATACATATTACTTACTGATAAAGGTAAATTATTACTAAGTTTCTTTTGCCAGATAGTTGAAGATGTAATTGCAATTAAAGCTATTACAGTTGCAACTAAACCAGCTATAGGAATTTCTGAACCAATATCTAAACCTAAAACTAATGTTGCTCCAATAAAACCTAATAAAACACCAATCCATTGTTTAATTGTTACTTTTTCATTTAAAATTGGTCCGCTTAAGGCATTAGTGAGTATTGGTTGAAGTGTAACTATTAATGCAGCTATACCTGTGGGCATTCCTTTTGAAATTGAAAAAAAAACTCCACCTAAATAAACACCATGAAAAAGTACTCCACTAAAGAAAGACTCAATTAAATTTTTTCTATTAACAAAAATTTTTTGTTTTGAATAAAGTGAGAATATAAAAAATCCAAAAGCTACCAAAGCAAATCTGAAAGCAAGTGCTGAAAAAGGATCGCTATTGTCTATGATTGGTTTTGTAGTAATAAAAGCAGAAGACCATAATAAAATAAAAATGAATGGAAAAATTTTAACCATTTTTGACTTATAGTTTAAATATTTAATTAGTATTACAAATAATAACTAAAATGAACTAATTCTACCTTGAGTTGATTCTCATAATCAGTATTAATCAAATAAACTATTTATGAAATTTAAAAAAATATATTTTTTAGTTCTAATTTTTATATTTTTATCTGGATGTATTCAGTCGTCAGCTTTACTTGGTCCTGGTGTTACAATAGCAACAACAGGTAATGTTTTGCAAGCTGGATTGCAATATGGAGCCAACTCGGCAATTAAAAAAGAAACTGGTAAAGACGCACTTGAACATCTAAAAAATGCTGTGGATGAAGAACAAGATAGCCAAAAACTTGAAAAAAAAATAAAAAATATAGCTGAAAATACAATTGAAAAAATAAAAAAATTTATTAATAAATTAACCTAAAATATCTAAAGTAATAAGTTTTTCTTGTTTTGTTTCTTTACACCACATTTCGTAACTTTCACAAATTCTCCACAGGTGATCAAATGCTCTTTGAGATATTTCTAAGGGAAAATGACTTTTTGTGTAATATAGTTTAGGTATTTTCATTAAAAACTTAACCATAGAGTCTTTTTGTATCTCTAAAAGCTTCATAGTTTCATCATTAATTTTTTTACCAGAGATTTTGTCGATAAAATTATTATTCTTTAGTTCTATAAACCACTTGTCATGAAATTCTCCTGAACTAATTAAATCATAATCTTTTGTTGTCATAAAAACTTCAAATGCTTGGATATTAGTCATTTCTGAGTTTTCTTTTTTTATATTAACAACTTTAGAATAAATTAATTCTGCCACTCTTAAAACATAAGGCTTATCGCTATTTACTGACATGAATTAACTTTTGTGTTTTGCCATTGCAGAATTTGCAAGTATTAAATTAGGATCTAAAAAAATTTTAGAAGTTTTTACATTATTAAATGATTTAAATGCAAAAATTGCAATTGGAAGCTCCGTACAGCCTAGTATTATTTTTTTACATTTCATTTTGATCAATTCGTTAATCGCAGGTTTTATTACTTTTGCAGCTGCTTTAATTTTGCCCATCTTAACTAATTTTATGGCTTTATTTACTGATTTTTTTTGAAGTTTTTGTGATGGCTGTAATAAATTATAATTTTTATTAAAAATTTTATCATACACACCAGTTTTTAAAGTTCCTTCAGTAGCCAATAATCCGACTTTTGAATTTTTCTTACAATTTTTTTTTGTAAATTTAAAAACTTCTTTTGGCATATTTATAATAGGAATATTAATTTTTTTTTGTAAATCTTCTAACCAATAATGAGCTGTATTGCACGGTATAACAATAAATTTACATTTATTTTTTTCAAGCAACTTGCATCCATGAAGTAAACTTTTTAAAACATTATTATATTTCTTTTTACTTGAGTTATTTGAAGATTTATTTAATAAATTTTTAGTTTGTACCCCTATAGACTCTGGTCTTCCTGGTATATTGGATTTGTTGTAAAGAATAAATAAAGGGTATTCTTGATCAATTTTCCCTCTATTTAAAATTGCAAGTTTATTACAAAAATCTAAACCTGCTTGTGTTCCCATTCCACCTAAAATGCCGATCATATTTTCTTTGAATAATTAATATTAGATTGGTTTATTTATACCTCTCATAAAAACAATAAGTAGGCAACCATTTTTAGTGTGGGAGCTATGCTCTGTTCCAGGTTCAAAAGTTACAAAATCACCCTTTTTAAATATTTTACCATCTGCATCTTGAAGTTCGCCATCTATTACATAAAATTCTTCATAACCTTGATGGATATGAGGCAAACTCCGAGCACCAGCATCCATTTTAAGTATGTAAGTGCCAAAACCACCATTACTTTTATTGTAACTTATTTTATGCCAACTCATACCTTCGACAGGCTTACCATAATTATCAAATGGTTCGAATTTTAAATCGTTTATATTTTTAATGAATCTTTCAGTCATATTAATAATACGTATTGTACAATTAATTTACATAATTGAAAATTGTGTTTAAAGCTTGATTTGATTTTTTGGTATTGGCTAAAATAAAATATTTAAAACCTTAGTTTTAAAATTTATTATTTCAGCCAATAGGAAGTGTGAATATTATGCAGTTTTTAAGTTAACTGCTGAAGGACCTTTAGGACCATCTTCAACATCGAAAGTCAAAGCTTGACCCTCATCTAAACCGTTCATACCAGCATCTCTTACTGCTGAAACATGTACAAACACATCTTTTTCTTTGTCTTCTCTTTCAATAAAACCAAAACCTTTGGTTGGATTGAACCATTTTACTTTTCCTTGTAGACTCATATTTATCTTCTTACTTTTCGTTATATTAATTTATTACTTATAATTAAGTAATTCTGGCTTTGTTTAGATTTATTAGGGTTTTGTCAACTAAATTGATTAAATATTAATTATTTTATATTTCCTTTGTCAAATAAACAGAATTTAAGTCTTCCTTATAATGAGCGAAAGGACCACATGTTTTAAAACCACACTGTTTAAATAGCTTTCTAGCAGGTTTAAAGAAGTCACCAGCGCCAGTTTCTATACTTAATTTTTTGACATTTAGTTTTTTTGCCTTATTAATTAAATGATTAATTACATTAATACCATTACCCATTCTTCTAAAATTGTCATGAATTCTAATTGATTTAAATTCTCCGTGTGCTTTATCTAAAAATTTTAAAGCACCACATCCCATTAACATTTTATCTTGCCATAAACTCCAAAATTTAATTGATTGATCTTTTAATCCAGGAATATCTAATACATGAGCACTTCCTTCAGGAGAAGCAGCTCTTAATTCAATAAAATGCTTTGTGAGTAGTTCGTGAACCTCTGGATTATCAAAATTATCTTCTATTGATTTTAACATTTATATTAAAGTTGTGATATGACCCATTTTTCTTTTTTCTTTTATCTCTTTTTTTAAATAATCAAAAAAGAATTCATTTTCTTTAAATTTAGTAAATTTTCTATAAAAAGAAATCTGATCTCCAATTAAATTAATCATCTTTGCATTAGACAATTTTTTTAATGATATCTGTTCTAAACCGCATACAGCTCTTACATGATTTTCAAATTGACTGACGTTATATGCATTAATTGTAAGATGACCAGAATTATGAACTCTTGGAGCAATTTCATTAACGTATAAATTGTCATTTCTATCAATAAAGAATTCTACACATAAAGTTCCTATATATTTTAGCTCTTCCGCTATTAACATTGCCCAATCTTTAGATTGATCATAAATTTTTTTATCAATATCTGCAGGAATTGTTGAAAACTTTAATATTTGATCTTCATGATTGTTTTCTATTGGCTCATAAATTTCATATTTCTGGAATTTAAATCTAGTAATAATAATTGAAATCTCTTTTTTTAATTTAACTAACTTCTCTAAAATATATCCTTTTGAAAAATCAATATTTAATGAATTAAATTCCTCAATAGAATTTATAGGATATTGTCCTTTGCCATCATATCCAAGAGTAGTTGTCTTTAAAATACCTGGTAAAAGATCTTCAAGAGCTTCGATTTCAGAAGCGTTTTCTACAGATGCATATCTTGTAGTTCTAATATTCAAATTATTTATAAAATCTTTTTCTGCTAATCTATGCTGGATAAGTCTATTAACTGAGGGTTTAGGTAAAACAGGTTTTAATTTGTTTATTTCATTTAATGTTTTAAAAGGTATATTTTCAAATTCATAAGTGACAAAATTAACTAATTTTACAAATTCAATAATATTTTCTTTATCTTTGTAGCTGCCGGAAATAAATTTATTGCAAAAATTTTGAGCTGGTGCATCAGGATCATCACTATAAATTACAGTTTTGATATTTAATTTATTTGCTGAAATAGCAAGCATACTTCCGAGTTGGCCACCACCAATAATACCAAGAGTTATTTCTGACATTTTATTTAGGTTTTTTTTTTACAGATTTTGTTTGTAATATTCTTAAATTATTTAAATTTTTTTTAATAGCAGGATTGCTATTTGCAATTATAGAGGCGGCTAATAAAGCAGCATTTATTGCACCATCTTCACCTATGGCTAGTGTGCCAACAGGTATACCTTTTGGCATTTGAGCAATAGACAGTAGGCTGTCTAAGCCTTTAAGTTTTTTACTTTCTATTGGCACACCTAACACCGGTAAAGGTGACAAAGCAGCAATCATTCCAGGTAAATGAGCTGATCCTCCTGCACCAGCAATAATTACACCAATATTTTTTTTTTCAGCAGAAGAAGCAAATTCATACATTTTTTTAGGAGTTCTGTGTGCTGATATAATTTTTGTTTCAAAAGAAACTCCAATTCTTTTGAGAGTTTTTTCAGCAAGTTGCATGGTTTTGTAGTCAGATTGGCTACCCATTACTATTGAAACTTTTAAAGGTTTATTTTTTTTCATGAAAGATACTAAAAGTCTTATTTCAAAATTAGCTTAAAATTTCAATAAAATTAATAGTATTTAAAAATCATTTTGATTAAAGTTACTCATAATATGAATTTTAAAATTGATAATCTACAATACTGTAATTGGTCTAGAAAAATATTTAAATATAATAGATCAGCTGGACTTGATGCGGTTCATATAACAATTGTTTATCATGAAGATTATCATGAACTTTTAGAGGAAATTAAAAAATGGGAAGTACTTTTTTCTGAAAATACCGACTTAATATTCCTTGGAAGAGACTATAAGGATATTGAAAAAGCAAATTCTGAAAACAAAACAGCAATTTTTTTTGGTTTTCAAAACTGTTCACCAATTGAAGATGATATTAATTTAGTAGAAAAAGTTCATGATTTAGGATGTAGGTTTATGCAGCTTACTTATAATAACCAATCATTACTTGCAACGGGATGTTACGAAAAAATAGATAGTGGAGTAACAAATTTTGGTCGTGAAGCGATAAAAGAAATGAATAGAGTAGGTATAGTTGTTGACATGTCTCATTCAGCAGAAAAAAGTACATTTGATGCAATTGAATTAAGTGAAAAGCCAATTGCAATCACTCATGCAAACCCTTCATTTTGGCATGCAGCAAAAAGAAATAAATCTAATGATCTTTTAAAAACACTAAGTGAAAGTGGTGGTATGTTGGGGTTATCCTTATATCCTCATCATTTAAAAGATAACACTAATTGCACAATTGAAAGTTTTTGTGAAATGGTTGCTAGAACAGCTGAAATTATGGATTTAAAAAATATTGGCATTGGCTCCGATCTTTGTTTGGATCAACCTGATACTGTTGTTGAATGGATGAGAAATGGTACTTGGTCTAAAAGTAAAAATTATGGAGAGGGATCTAAAAATAAACCTGGTTTTCCTAAACAACCAGAATGGTTTGAAGATGCTAGAGGATTTAAAAATATTGAAAGCGGCCTTAAAAAAGTAGGTTTTTCAGACAGTGAGACACAAGGAATACTAGGAAACAACTGGTATAATTTTTATAAATTAATCTAATTATGAAAGTTGAGCTAAGAGATCCAAATACAATAATGAAATTATCAAGATTGGGATCATTCCATCAGTCAAAATTATCATTTTTAAGAAGTTTTCTCAGCGAGTTTAAAGATTGGGATTATAAAAGAGATTTATTTAATCTTGATCAAAATGGATTCGGAGAAGCAGTCTACTCATTTAAAAAAAAGAGTAGAGTTTATTCATTAGTTTGTTTTGCTAATGAAATTAAAGATGAAGAAAGATCTGATAGAGTTATAGCTACTAAGTGGGATTCAGCATTTACATTACATGATGGCATTCCAAGTTCAGATGATATTAAAAGATTAAAAAATGAGGTTCCAAAACAGGAAGTAGGCAGACTTTCGTTTAAGGAATTAACTTTATCAAGAGCTAATAAATCTGTAAGAGTTTTCAATCATGTTGTAGAAAGTTTGAGCGAAGGTAATCAGCCTGATTTAGATTTATTATCAAAAGTTGGTTATTTATACAGAACTACAGCAGTTTATGGATCTGGAAAATTTGGGCTTGCTGATAGATTTAGAATTAAAAATAGAGAAGAAATTAATGGTCCTTTCAGATTAGAAATGATGTTAGTTTATCTCGTAAGACAATTTACGTTTGATCAGGTCAATCACGTGGCTCATTATAAAAACCCTAAAAAAGCAGTTAAATTAGACGAGCAAATTTGTAAAAATTTAGGTATTGGTAACTCGACTGGCCTTGGGATGGCTCCTTTTATAGTTAATCATCCAACATTATTAAATAATTGGATTTTAAGCAGAGAAACAGCGTTAAAGAAAATTAGAGAAATTAAAGTTGTTAAAAATAAAGACAGTGAACTTTTTATTGATTGTGTAAAAAAGTCTTTAAAAAATATTACTAGCTGGAATACAGATAGCGAATACCAGCAAATAAAGATTAAAGCATTATTAAAAGATGTTGAGAAATTTATAAATTATATTGAAAATAATTTTGATTTTAAAATTAAATATGCATTTAATGAAATATATTTGTGGTTAGAAAAAAATTCATGTGAAGAATGTATAGAATACATTGTATCTATTATGATGGAGCCTTATAACAACATAATTAAGCCTTTAGTTGCTAATATGAGTTCTGATGAAGATAAGTATTTTAATATTCCAGCTAATCGAACAACAAAAGAATTAATGGATATAATTGAAACTAGATATTCAAGTATTTTAAAAATTAATTTTGATCAAAAAGAAAATTATCAAAATTTTTGGTTTATATCTAAAAATAAAGAGGAACCTAGATTAGCAGATAGATTTGAGGAACATGGGTCTGAACTTGAGCAACCACTTGCAATTGCAAGAGATGTGAAAAAATTGTATGAAAAATTATTATCAGAAAAAAATGACTCAACAATTGCTCAATTTTTATCTGCAAACTCAGAACTAAGACACGTAGTAAGAAGAGCTTTTATCATAGAAAAATTTCCATATTCTGAAATTCAAGACAATACAATTGGTAAAAGTATTGTACCTATTGATATGCTTAGACTTAAATTGTCATTTTTTGGAGCATTAAAGTTTGATCCAAGATCAGATAAATGGTTAAGAATTTGTATGTTTCAAGGAGCACCATTACCAAGTGAATTAAAAAACCATGATGAGCAATGGGTATACAAAACTATTAATTAATAATGAGATCTTTAAGCGAAATTGAAACTGCAGTTAAAAGAGCAAGTAAAGCAACTGGTTTTTCATGGGGTGTCTCTGAAGAAGTTGGAAAATCAGTACGACAGTTAGAGTTGTTTGGATTAGAGGGAATTAAAAACTTAAATAAATATTATAAAGATAAAACGACAAAAAAATTTGAAGATTTAAATTTAATTAGTGAAAAAAATGTAGCATCATCAGAACCCTATTGCCCAATTATACTTGGTATTAGTTTTTTAGATCAAATAAAATCATTAGAAAATTTAAAGACAATTAACTTTAAAAATATTGCATACCCAATTCTTTTTTTATCATTCTTAAGTAGAGCTTCAGAAATTAGTGGAAAAAAAATTCATGCCAGATTTGATCAAAATGAAATTTTACTTAACTTAAATGTAAATATTTTTTCAAGTTTTTTAAATCAAGAGTTTCCTGAATTTGCAAATGAAATTGAGATCAAATTTGTTAATAATCAAGATAATTTCACTGAGACAGAGTGGAATAGCCTTTACAAACTGGCTGAAAATACTTTTGTTGAGGAAAGCGAAAGCCTAAAACAAGGTGCAGCAGGGGCAGGACTTACAGATAATGACTGATAAATCAGAAGATAAATATGGCGAAGAAGTTATTAAAGAGCTAAATAATATATGTGAAGAGTGCAAGAAGGAGGACGAAAGTGTTTCTCAAAATTTAATTTTAACTAGTTATAAATTGTGTTCATCTTGTAGAGTTTCTAAGACCATTTTTCCAATTTAGCTTAGCTGATTTACAGGCAGCATATTCATTCTACTCATTACAAAAGAAATAGATAAAAATGCTATTATTAAGAATGATAGAAACACTATTCCAAAAGATTTAATATTTGATTTTAGACCTAGTACTTGTTTGGTAGAAATAATTAATCCTGCAAAAATCCAAAATTGTGTAAGAAAAATTATAGGAATCATCATATTAGGTGTTACTGCAAAAAATCTTAGCAAACCTGGTGCATGAGCAAAGCCAACAGCAGTTAACACTTTTTTAAAGGGAACTTTTGTTTTCTTATCTGGAAAAAGTTTAACACCAATAACATATATAAAGATAGCCCAAACTAACCAAGTTAGAATTGATGTAAGTCCAGACATTGCAACTGCAGTTTTGATAACCGTATTTGCTGCTACAGCACCTGCAATTCCATCTAAGATCATTATAAGTCCAGCAAAATAAATTGAGGCTTCGCCAAAGTTTTTATCTGTGTATAGAGATTTATCTAATTTAATTGATTTAAAAACTATATTTAAAAATTCACCAAACATTAACTTTTATTCTTTTTATTTTTTTGCGCTTTATACGAAACTAATAGTGGAAATAATATTAAAGCAATCGCAATGATAATGCAAATTACGATTAAAAAACCTTTAGTCATTAAATAAATGGGGGAGCTTTGATTTTACTCCCCCAAAATAATTAATTTAGCCTTTTACAACTTCCCTTGTATTTGCATTGAAAGACTCTTTGAATGGAATATCCACCACTACTGCATCAACAGGTGTTCCTGGAGTGTCAGAGTATTTTTCAGGTAAATGAACTTTATATTTAGTTCCAACTTTACCTTTTGGAAAACCATTCGAGTTTAAAGTTCCATCAAACGGCACATATCCCATTGCAATGTTTTGCTTCTTCTCTGGGTGATACCAAGGGGATGTAATGAATCCTACTGGATCTCCACCACTTTCAGGTGATACTAACCAAAAATCAGGAGCATACTCTTCAATAGGTTTGCCACCTAATTCAAGTCCAACCAATTGAAGTTTGTAGGGTTTTTTACCATCTTTGATTTCAGCACCCATTTTCTCTAATGCAGCTTTACCAACATAGTCGGCTTTCTTATCCCATTCACCTTTACCAGATAATGAAACTTGATAACCAAGGTTACACTGAAATGGATTATGTTGTTGATCCATGTCTTGTCCCCATGAAAGAATTCCTGCTTGAATTCTTCTATGGTGAGCAGGGGCAATAACCATTAAGTTATGTTTTTTTCCAGCATCAAGAACAGCATTCCACATATCATCAGCATATAAAGTAGCATTTCTTAAATATATTTCATAACCAGCTTCACCTGAGAAACCTGATTGAGAAATAACACAACTTCTTCCAGCAACCTTAACTTCAGCTAATCCATAAAAAGGCATGTTGTCTAAATCAACTTGATCACCAAGTAAATCTTTCATTAGTGCTTTTGATTTAGGTCCTTGAATTTGTACAGGACAAGCATCAATTTCTTCAATAGTACAATCAAATCTTCCATCAGCATTTACACCCTGAAGGTACATACCAATATCAGAATCTGATAATGAAAACCAAAATTCATCTTCAGAAATTCTTAGAAGAATCGGATCATTTAAAACTCCACCATACGCATTACACAAGATTACGTATCTTGCTCTCATTGGAGAAATTTTTGTTGCGTCTCTTGTTATTACGTAGTCAGTAAATTTTTCTGCATCAGGACCCTTAACTCTAATTTGTCTTTCAACAGCTACGTTCCACATAGTAACGTGATTTACAATTGCATCATACTCTACCATTGCTCCACCATCTTCTGGTTTTACATATCCTCTTGGGTGATAAATACGATTGTAAACGGTTGCTCTCCAACAACCTGCCTGCATTGATAAATGCCAATAAGGTGATTTTCTTACCCTTGTTGAAATAAGCATTTCAACTTTTGTTGGCCCACTTTGTCTTAAATTGTATGGTACTTCACGATCTGATTGATCAACTGAAGTAACATGTTTTAACTTAGTATAGTCAAATTCATTAGACATAACTATTCTCCTTCAACCACTTGTTTGTTTCCTTCAAGCCGCCGAATGTATAAATGTGGAAGTTATCAGTATGTGATTTAACTTTCCCAATTAAATCATTAGGGTCTTTAGGTTTCAATAAATCTAACGCCTTAGTAAAATTAGACTTAAGAAAGTTAATGGAATTTTTCGCCCCAACAATATTAGCAAATTTTATTAAGCTAGATATTTTCATTGGCCCAGTAATTCCAACATGCACTGGTACGCTTTGTTTAGAAATGAAATCAACAATAGGTTGACTATCTAATAACCATTGCGTTACTATATAATCAGCATAAGGCTTCTTATCTATCATTGCTTTTTCTAAATTCTGTTCTGGTATATCGGGACTTCCTTCTGGATGACCTGCTATACCAATTTTAATTCCTTCAAAAAAACCTGTTTCTAATATTTGATATGAACTATCAAACTTTCCTATTGGTTCTCTACTTCCACCAATAACTAAAGCCTGTTTAACACCATGATCTTTACATCTTGAAACATAATCTTTTAATTCTTCCTCATTGTTAATTGATCTTGCTGGAAAATGAGGAACTGGATTAAAACCTTTTTTAACAAGGTTTCCTGATTTGTCAGCAGTTTCTTTATAATCTCCACCAGGTAACATTGTGACATATACATCTTTTACAGAAGGCAATGTTTCAAGGTCAGTGTGTGGACCAATTTCTAATGAAAAATTCATTTTTTCCAGATCATTATCTTATTTGAAAAAGCTGTCAAAGAAATTCAGCATAGCTATATATGGAAAATTGTTGCCAAAAATTATGTCCATGGTAATTTTTTTCATGGATCAAAATCATAAAAATAAACCTCTCTCAGAGATATTGGATATTAAGAAATTGATGAATGTAGATAAACCTATTGGGGCTGCAAATGGGCTCCCAAACCAATGTTACACTAGTGAACAATATTTAGAGTATGAAAGAGATAAGATTTTTTGTGATAAATGGACAGTAATTGGGGTTGGCAGTTTAGTACCTAACGCTGGAGATGCTAAACCATACAATCTACTCGGGATTCCTTTAATTATTGTAAGAGACAAGGATCTTAAAATAAGAGTATTTCATAATGTTTGTAGCCACAGAGGTTTCAAGCTTTTGGATGAATCTTGCACTTTAAAAAATGTAATTAGATGCCCTTATCATTCTTGGTCTTATGATCTTAAAGGAAATTTAGTGGCCACTCCTCATATAGGAGGTCTAAATATTCATAATTCAGATAAATTTGAAAAGAATCGTAGCAACCTAAAAGAAGTCAGATCTAAAATATGGATGGATATTATCTTTGTGAATATTAATGAAAATGAAATAGAGTTTGAAGACTATATTAAACCACTTGAACAAAGATGGTCTAAATTCATTAATCACGAAGATCAAAAACTATTAGTTCATTCTAATGATTACGGTTCTTTTGATTTAGAAGTTAAATGTAATTGGAAATTTGCTATAGAAAATTATTGTGAAAGTTACCATCTACCAACTATTCATCCAGAATTAAATAAAGTATCAAATATTAATGATCATTATCACATACAAGGGCTACCAAATCGATTTGCAGGACAAGGAAGTGAAAAATATGAACAGCCAGTAAAAGGAAATAATAAATTTGACACATTTAGTAATTGGGAAAAAAAATCTTTCAAAAATTCTGAATATATTGCATTATTTCCTAATGTAATGATTGGTTTGCACTTAGATCATTTTTATGTATTTTGGTTAGAGCCACTAGCAACCAATAAAACAAAAGAACATATGCAAATGTATTATGTTGGAGATAAAAGTGCTAATGGAGATGGATTGAAAGAATTAAGGAAAGAAAACGCAAGGTTTTGGAAGGATGTAATGTTAGAAGACATAAAAGCAATAGAAGGAATGCAAGAGGGAAGAAGCTCACCAGTATATAATGGTGGAATTTTTTCACCAGTTATGGATCAACCAACCCATCAATTTCATAAATGGGTAGTTAACAATTTAATATAAAATGAAAATAATTTTAATAATGGGTCTGCCCGGCTCAGGAAAAACAACTTTATCTAATGAATTGGCACCTTTGCTAAATGCCAAAAGATTAAATGCTGATGAAGTTAGAAAAGAAGCAAATGATTGGGATTTTTCTGAAGAAGGAAGAAAAAGACAGGCAACAAGAATGGCAGATTTTGCATTAAAATTAAAACAAGAAGGAAATTTTGTTGTAGCAGATTTTATTTGTCCAACACCTGAAGCAAGAACTTTGTTTCCTGCAGATTTTGTTGTGTGGGTTGATACTATAAAAGAAGGAAGGTTTGACGATACTAATAAAATGTTTGTTAAGCCTGATAAGTATGACTTTCATGTTACATCACAAGATGCTAAAAATTGGGCACCAAAAATATTTAATAAGATCTAATTAATTTTAAAAGGGGTAAACTCATGTCTTATAAATGGGATAATAAAAAGCCAACTGCACAGATGCTAGGAAGATGGCAACCATTTCACGATGGTCATTACACTTTATTTAAAGAGATTATAAAAAAAACAGGCCAAGTTTGTATTCAAATTAGAGACGTTCAAGGAGTTGATGATAATCCATTTGATTTTGAAACAGTTAAAAAAAATATTGAAGACAGATTAAATCCTGAGTTTGAAGGGCAATTTAAAGTAATGCTTGTACCTAATATTACAAATATTTGTTACGGGCGTGGTGTCGGATATAAAATTGAAGAAATTGAACTTTCAAAAGAAGTTCAAGAAATTTCTGCAACTAAAATTAGAGCTAAAATGAGAGAAGAAGGAAAATTAAAATAAATTACAATGAATTCAGATTTAAATTTTTATAAAAAAAATGGATATCTAGTAAAAAAAAATTTTATTAATCAAAAAACGATAAACAAGATAAATAAAATTGTTAATGAAGTTGTATCAAAAAAAAAAAAAAAAAATAAAAAAAATGATGCAAATGAAACTCAATCCTATGACAATTATCACTTTGTTTACAATTCAAACACATTACAAAATAAAGAAATTTTAAGGTTAAACAATCCTCAAAATAGACATAAAGTTTTTTACGATTTATCTAGAGATAAAAAAATAATATCTATAGTAAAAAAGTTGCTAGGAGGTTCTGTAAGATTTCATTTGGGCAAATTAAACTTTAAACTTCCTAATAAAAAAAAAGGAAGCGAAATTGGATGGCATCAAGACTGGGCTTTTTATCCTCATACTAACGATGATTTGGTTACTGTTGGTATATATTTAGACGATTGCCATGAAAAGAATGGACCTCTTAAAATAGTAAAAAATTCACATAAAGAAAAATTATATAGCCATCACAATAATGAAAATTTTTTTGTTGGAAAAATAGATACAAAAAAAAATAAAATTGGAATTAAAAATAGTATTTCTATAACTGGTTCAGCAGGAACAGTAGTTTTTTTTCATTGTAGATCAATACATGGGTCGGGTCAAAATCAAATGAATGGTTCAAGGCCTTTAATTTTATTTGGATATAGAGCTTCTGATGCATGGCCATTAATCAATGATGGTAATCCTCATCCAGAGGTAGATCTAGATAATTACAATAAAAATATTATAGTTGGAAAGAACCCTGTAAAACCAAGATTAACAAAAGTTCCTACAATCATACCATTGCCAAAAAAGAAACATTTTGTATCAATTTATGAACTTCAAAAAAATTAAACATGACAAGTAACATTAAAACAAAAAAAATAACTAATGAAATTGCGTCAATCATAATTGATGAACCAAAAACATATAATTCCTTATCATTTAAAAATTTAATTGATTTACTTAAAGCTTTTAAAAAACTTGATACAGATAAAAAGATAAAAGTAATTATTTTGGAAGGAGCTGGTAAAGGATTTAGCGCAGGACATAATTTAAAAGAAGTAAGAGAACTGAATAAAAAAGAAAAATATCAAAAACTGTTTAATCTTTGCTCAAAAGTAATGCTTCAAATCGTTGAAGGAAGAAAGCCAGTAATAGCAAAGGTTCATGGAGCTGCATTCGCAGCAGGTTGTCAATTAGTTGCAAGTTGTGATTTAGCTTACAGTACCAAAGATACTTTGTTTGCTACACCTGGAGTTAATATAGGATTATTTTGTAGTACTCCTATGGTTGCTATTAGTAGAAAAATTAATAGAAAACCAATGATGAAAATGTTGCTTACAGGAGAGCCGATTAAAGCAAATTACGCAAAAGAAATTGGATTAATTAATGATTGTTATTCAAAATCAAAATTAAATTACGAAGTATTAAAAGTTGCTAAAATTATTGCTTCAAAATCAAACTTAACAATTAAAATTGGTAAACAAGCTTTTTATAAACAATTAGAAATGCCATTAAAAAAAGCTTATGCTTATACTAGTAAAATGATGACAATAAACATGATGGCCATGGATGCCAAAGAGGGGATATCAGCATTTTTGGAAAAACGTAAACCAAATTGGAAAAATAAATAATGTTAAATAAAAAGAATATTTTAATCATCATATTTATTATTTCAGGAATGTATTTTATTATGAGTTTTAATGATCATAATTTCAAAAGAGCAGTAGATGCATGTCTAGCTGGAAGTCAGAAATTATCAGAATCTAAAATCACAGATTTAGAGGAAGCTCGAAAATTTTGTGAAGATCAGATTAAAAAAAATAAATAATTTATGTTTGAGATAAAAGATATTCTCTCAAAATATAAAACTATTGCAATGATTGGAGTTAGTAAGGATCCTAAAAAAACATCAACGATAGTTATGAAATATATGCAAAAATATGGATTTAAAGTTATTCCAGTTAATCCAAGAGCAAAAGGTGAAAAAATTTTAGGAGAGGAAGTCTATGAAAAAATAACTGACATTAAAGAACCTGTAGAGATAGTAGATGTATTTAGACCTTCAGAAGAAGTGTATGGAATAGCAGAGGATACAGTAAAAATTGGAGCAAAAGTTCTATGGCTTCAATTAGGTATTAGAGATGAAGAGGCGAAAAGATTAATGGATAAAAACAATATTGATTATGTAGAAAATAAATGCACGAAAATGGAATATCAAAAATTTTTTTTAAAGAAGAGGCAAGCATTTCCAGTTTTAAGTGATTAATGAATATAGTAAATTTTACACCTGTAACAGCAACCCTAGGGGGAATGATAATTGGTTTAGCCGTTGTAATATTTTTTTTATTTAATGGGCGATTAGTTGGAATTAGTGGTATAGCTGCAAATGCCTTAACTGAAAAAGAAAATAAGTTTGATAATTTATTATTTTTGCTTGGATTAATAATAGGTCCTATTATTTTTAGCTTATTTACTAACAAAGATATAAGTATCACAATTTCAAATTCTTTTATTTTATTAATATTTGCTGGCTTGTTAGTTGGTTTAGGAACAAGAATAAGCGGAGGTTGTACCAGTGGCCATGGGATAAGCGGTATTGGAAGATTTTCATTAAGATCAATTACTGCAACTATAACATTTATGATAGTCGGGGTATTAACTGTGCTGATTAAAAATTTTATATGAACAAATTAATTTCTCTAATTTCTGGTATTATCTTTGGAATTGGATTGGTTATTTCTCAAATGATTAATCCTGAAAAAGTATTAGGATTTTTAGATTTATTTGGAAATTGGGATCCTTCTTTAGCATTTGTGATGATTGGAGCTTTAATTGTTTCTTCACCTATGTTTCATTTAATTAAAAAAAAAGAAAAACCCTTATTTGTTGACAGTTTTAACTATTCAAAAAATAAAGAAATTAATAATAACTTAATTATTGGATCTGTATTATTTGGTGCTGGTTGGGGGCTTGGAGGACTTTGTCCTGGTCCAGCTATAGCATCAATTGCACTTTTGAATATAAGCTCTATCTCATTTGTTATTTCTATGTTTTTTGGATTTTATTTAGTAAAAATTTTAAAATTAAATTTTTAAAAGAATAAATAAATTTTTTAAGTTAGTATAAAAAATATCTTTAGTTTGAATAACCATATTTAATTAATTCTTTGTGATTTATTTGAAATATTAACCTTTAACTG
>CABXOW010000005.1 GCA_902513955.1 uncultured Pelagibacteraceae bacterium | reverse complement strand
TAATTAAGAGTCAACCCATTTTGGACAAGATAACTATATTAAATATCTATAAAACATGCTTATTTAAGCTTATGAGTACAGAAAGCTTAAATAGAACATCTGACGTTATTGAGACCCCAATAAGAGTAAACGTGGATGTTCTAAAGCAAAGACTAATGGCACAAAAGAGAAAAGACAAAATCAAAAAAACTGTAATTTTTTCAACCGTTTGTGTATCTTTAGGTGTGCTGACGCTTCTAACTTATTAAAACTTCTAAATCTTTTTTAATAATAGCTGGAATAGAAATTTCTTTTTTTATATTTTTTTTGTATCGATTAAATTTATTTTGTCCAGGATACATAATTTCTTTTACTCCTTTGATCTTAGGAAGTTTTTTAATCGTTTTAATGTTGTCTTTAATTCTTTGATTATAATTTTTTTGAAATAAATTCGCTTTAAAAGTTATAAATAAATGTCCAATATTTTGTGGACCTGAGAAATCATCAAAAGGATCTTTAACACGTCCAGCATGATTTCCTCCAGTTAAAACTCCACTTAAAATATCAACCATCCAAGCAAGACCTGATCCTCTAAATCCAGCAATAGGTAATTGAACACCTGTTAATGCTTTTTTTGCATCGATAGTTGGCTTTCCAAATTTATCTAACGCAACACCTTCAGGAATTTTCTGATTATTTCTTGCTGCCACTCTAATCTTACCTCTATTTATAACTGAGATTGATGTATCCAATATAAAAGGAACTTTAGATCCTGTAGGAGTACCAAAACAAATTGGGTTAGTTCCAAACAAAGATTTTAAAGCTCCATGGGGAGCAACTGCTGGCGGAGCATTTGTGTAAATCATTGTTATTAAATTTTTTTTAACAGCTTGTTCAGCATAGTAACCAGACAAACCATAGTGACCACTATTTTTAACAGCAACCATTCCAATACCAGTTTTTTGCGCATGTTTAATGGCAGTTTTAATTCCAAGATCTGCCGCAACAAAACCAATGCTATTGTTTGCATCTATATGAGAAATCGATTGAGAAATTTTTTTTATTTTAATTTTTGGTTTTGGGTTAATTATTTTTTTTGAAATACGATCGCAATACATTTTAAGTCTTGATAAACCATGACCATAGGCTCCAACTAATTCAGCATTAATTAATGCATTGGCTGAAATTAAAGCATGTTCTTTATTTAAACCAAATTTTTTAAAAATATTTATGATTTCTTTTTTAAGCGCTGAAGTTTTCACTTTAACCTTTTCCACGCCATGGAATTGTTTTATCAATTATTTTACGTAATGTAACATCAAATAATAGACCTAACATACCCATAACAAAAATAGTGATCCAAATAACTTCATATTGAAAGTATTTTTTAGCAACGTTTTCAACAAAACCAATACCTGTTGTTCCAGCTAAAAATTCAGCAGCAACCAATGTTCCCCAACACATTCCAACGGCAACTCTTATACCCGTTAGAATTTCAGGTAATGAATTAGGGAAAATCACGTATCTTAAAATTTGTTTTTTCGAAGCTCCTAAAGAATGAGCAGCATGAATTTTTGAAAGCTGTGTTCCTGAAGCACCAGCTCTTGCAGAAATGATCATGATTGATAGAGACACCATAAATAATAAAAATACTTTACCAGTATTATCAATACCAAGAACTGAAATGATCAAAGGAGCCCAAGCCAAAGGTGGAACAGGTCTGTATAATTCTATTAAAGGATCAAAGAAACCTTTGGCAAATCTATTTAACCCCATAAACAGTCCTAAAGGTACTCCAATAATTATACCAAAAATCAATCCTAAAAAAACCCTTAAGAAAGAGTCCCAAATATGTCCGTAAGGAACTGGGATTTTAAAAAGTTTAAAGTCACCTGTAACAATTTTAAAAACTTTCCCTTTAAAGTTTTGTTCAACAACACCATCATTCGTATGAACGGGGTATTCGCCAGGTAAAATATCAGCAATCCAGTCAGGTAAAATAAAACCAATAATTGAACTTACATCCATCATGTTAATCCAAAGAAGGGGAATATTTTTGTAACCAACGCTTGGTTTTGACATTAGAACAAATTTATTAAAAGTATCAGATGGTTTGGGCAACCATCTTCCCGAGCCTTGTTCTGAACAACTTGTTCCGCTTGAAACAATTGTGCCTGCAGGAAATAGAATTATATCAACTAATCTTAAACCACCTTGTTGATCTTTTTGTACATTATCAAATTCAATAATTGCATTTTGCATTTCATTTAAAGCTGTAGGCGGGTAGATGCTTCCATATTCAATTCTTCTTGCAATTTTGACAATATCTTTAGCTAAACTAGATGCTGCTTCTTCTGTATCATCTAAATTTTTTCTATATATTTTTATCTCGTTTTTTAATTCTGTAATTGCAGTTTTAAAATAAGCATTATGATTTCTTAACTTAAAAAATTTATCATTAATAAGTTTAAGTTCTTTTGCAGCAGTATGAAATTTTAAACCTTTATCAGTTGAAGGTACCATCGGAACTTCTATTGTATTTTCTATAGATCCAGTTCCTTTTCTTATCGTAATAATACCCCAATTACCTTGCTCTGAAATAGCTTTTTGTCTTTTAATTTTTTGTTCTACTGTTTCAAATGGATAATCTTTCTTTTTAAAATTTAAACTTAATAACTTGATTTGATCAGTCATTTCTTTAATTTTAGTTTTTGTATCTAATTCCATTAAGTTTTCGTTTGTTAGTAAAGGAATTAACTGATTAGTTTTGTTAACAAATCCAACCAAAGTTGTTTTTTGTTTAGAATTTAAATCTTGAGAATTTTGAATTTCTACAGTGATTTTTTTAAGATTTTTATTTTCAATTTTTATTATTGAGGTACTTTTGAATTCCCTTTCTTCGATTGGAAATTGATATTTTAATCCCAATAAAGACTCATTTATTTTAGCAACTTGGCATAGTTCATTGGCAGATTTTGGATAAAAACCTTTAGCTATATCCCAAGAATAATATAACCAAACTAATAAGATTGCACTAGCTCCAACAATAACCCAGTGAGTTCCGCCATTAGCCCTTTCTGGATTACCAAAAACAGCATCAACTTTTTCAGTTTTGATTAATCTTCTCCCGTAAAGGATGCATCCAATAATTGCAACAAAGATTAAGACAGTTAAAAATTGAGTTAACATTTAATCATCTTTCCCCATAATTTCTTCTTCCATATCCCAGATCATGGATAAGATTTCTTCTCTCTTTGATGAAAATTCTTTATTTTTTTTAATTTCTCTTAAATCTTCTTTTAATCCCATTTCTGCAAAAGGAAGTTTATATTCTTTATGTATTCTACCTGGTCTAGGTGCCATTACGTATAACCTTTCACCAAGTAGCAACGCTTCTTCAACTGAGTGAGTAATTAAAATAATTGTTTTTCCAGTTTCTTTCCAAATTTTTAACACTAAAGATTGCATCTTTTCTCTAGTTAAAGCATCTAGAGCACCTAATGGTTCATCCATTAAAATTAAATCAGGATCATTGATCAAGCAACGTGCAAGAGCTACTCTTTGCTGCATACCACCAGATAATTGATAAGTAGGAGTATTACCAAAACCTTTTAATCCGACTATATCTAGCCATTCTTCAACTTTTTTTTCTGTTACTTCAGAATTTTCTTTTTTCATTCGAAGTCCAAAGTTTACATTTTCAGCAACAGTTAACCATTCAAACAGAGCACCTTGTTGAAAAACCATTCCTCTTTCAACTCCAGGTCCATCTATCTCTTTTTCATTAAGAATAATATTTCCTGATGTAGGTCTTAAAAATCCAGCGGTAATATTAAGTAAAGTTGTTTTTCCACAACCAGAAGGTCCAAGAACAGTAAGTAATTCACCTTTTTTTAAAGTAAAATTTACATCTTTTAAAGCGTGAACAGTTTCTCCTTTTGGAGTTTTAAAAATCATATTTAGATTTTGAGAAACTAAATCGCTCATAAGAAAACTTTATATTTGAATTATAGTTAAAAAAATAGGCACCAATTTATTTAAATTGGCGCCTATTAAATTTTCTTTCTCTATTAATAATTATAGAGGTAAGAAACTAGTATCTACAGCTCCACCAGGAGTTCCCATTCCTTTTAGGAATCCATCAAGGTTTCCACTTTCCATAGATTGTTTAGTTTCTGCTGGAGTTAGAAATTTAAATCCACCAATAGTTTCTTTCATATCAGCAAGCTTCATTTCAGAATCTTTAGCTATAATATTCATATCAGATTTTCCTGAAGCATATCTAGCATTTGCTTCGTGAGTTACTTCGATGAAAGTTCTTAACATTCCTGGATTTTCTTTCATAAATTTATCTGTAACAGATGTAATATCTATACCTAAGATACCTGCATCTCTAGCTTCTTGAACAGTTAAAAGTCTTGATCCAACTGCAGTAGCTGCTTTGATAGAATTACCTCCAAATAAACATGCCATAACAACATCACCACTTACTAATGCAGCAGCTCCTTCTTCAGGATCCATTTGAATTACATCCATTTTTCCTCTGTCAGCTCCAACAACTTTCATACTTTCATCAAAAACATACTCAGCCATAGTTCCTAGTGGAACAGCAACCTTTTTGCCTTCTAATTCAGAAGCATTAGCTTTTGTAATACCAGAAGCATTAGATGTAACACAAGTTGTTCCACCCATTCCGTATTCCATAGCAATGTCTACAAGTTTTAATGGTGCATTAGATTTTACAGCATTGATAAATGGTACTAGACCTTGTGAGTAAGAAATATCAATATCTCCTGCTAACATAGCATCTGTCATTGCTCCACCATTTGAAAAGTTAGTCCATTTAACAGGTACACCTAAAGCTTTATCAAATAGTTTTTTTACTTTGTCTTCTTGGTTTGGCGTTGGCCATTCTAGAAAGAATGCAACTCTAACTTCATTAGCTGCTGAATTTGCAACTGACATTGAAAGGTTAAGAGCAACGATTGTTCCAAGAATAAAACTTAATATTTTTTTCATTTATTCCCCTCTTTTTTTTATTTAATTAATTAAATTATCGACATTAAAATTCAATTTTTAGTATAAGTAAAACAAAAACTAAAATTTAAACAACCTAAGGTTGTGTTAATTATATCCTAGTTAATATATTTATTTTAGTCTAAAGAGGCCGTACATTTAGAATATACAAAAAAAATTTAATACTAAAGAAAGAAATTTTATGAGCTCAGAAAATAGAACTTCAGTTCCAAATTCATTGAACGAACATTGGATGCCGTTTACATCAAATAAAGATTTTAAAGAAAATCCTAGATTAATTACTGAAGCTAAAGGAGTTTATTTAACAAATCATCAAGGAAAAAAACAAATTGATGCTAGCTCAGGATTATTTTGTAATCCATTAGGACATGGAAGAGAAGAAATTATTAATGCTATAACAAATCAATTAAAAAAATTAGACTATGCACAACCATTTCAACAAGGTTTTGGTGGATCTTTTGAACTTGCAACAAAAATTGCAAAACATACTCCGGGAAATTTAAATAGAATTTTTTATACTATGTGTGGTTCGAGTGCAGTTGAGACTGCAATTAAAATTTCGATCGCTTATCATAGAGCTAACGGACAGGGAGAAAGATTTAGAATAGTAGGAAGAGAAAGAGGCTATCATGGTATGCATATTGGAGGAACTTCTGTTGGTGGCATGATTAATAACGTAAAAACATTTGCAAATATCTTAATGCCAGGTGTAGTTCATATGAGACATACTCATTTACCTGATCATAAATTTGTATCAGGTCAACCTGAAACAGGAGCTGAATTAGCAAATGATTTAGAAAGAATTTGTGCAAATTTTGGAGCAGAAAATGTTTCTGCTTGCATAGTAGAACCTATAGCAGGTTCAACAGGTACTTTAGTTCCACCTAAAGGATACTTACAAAGATTAAGAGAGATATGTGATAAACATGGTATATTATTAATTTTTGATGAAGTTATTACAGGTTGGGGTAGAACAGGTTCTCCTTTTGCTTCTCAAGAATTCGGAGTTACTCCAGATATTATAACTATGGCCAAAGCAACAACTAACGGAATTGTTCCAATGGGAGCTGTTGCTTGTAAGGAAGAAATTTATAATACGGTCATGGATGCTTCTCCAAAAGGTTCAGTTGAATTATTTCATGGTTATACTTATTCAGGAATCCCAGTTGCAGTTGCAGCAGCTTTAGCGGTTCAAGATATTTTTGAAAAAGAAGACTTATTTAATAGAGCTAAAAACTTAGCTCCATATTTTCAAAAAGGCTTATTCTCTCTTCAAGATTTAGAGTCTGTAGATAATATTAGAGGTTATGGAATGATGGGCGGTATTGATATGAAATTAAATACAAAACCAGGAAAAGCTGGTTTTGAATGTTTTAAAGCTTGCTATGAAGCAGGTATAAATTTTAAAGCAACCGGTGACTGTTTGATCATTGCTCCACAATTTATCTGTGAAGAAAAACATATTGATGAAATTATTGATAAACTAAGAACAGGTATCACTAACTATCAAAAAAACCAAAAAAACTAATTAGTTTTTATACACGTAATAAAGAAAGAAGTTTTATGAAGATAGGCGTACCTAAGGAAATTAAACCTCAAGAAAATAGAATAGGACTTACACCCGACAGTGTTAAAACCTTGGTTTCAGAAGGTCACGAAGTAATTGTTGAAAATAATGGTGGATTTGAAGCAGGTTTTGAAAATGAGCAATACACAAATGCTGGTGCAAAAATTTCAAGTAGTGCTGCAGATATTTTTAATGATGCTGAAATTATAGTTAAAGTTAAAGAACCTCAAAAAGTTGAAGTAGACATGATTAGAGAAAACCAAATTGTCTACACTTATTTACATTTGGCAGCAGCTAAAGAATTAACAGAGGGACTTATTAAATCTAAAAGTATCAATATAGCCTATGAAACTGTTACAGATGACAACGGCAGATTACCTTTACTTGCACCAATGAGTGCAGTTGCAGGTAGAATGTCTATTCAAGCAGGAGCACATTGTTTAGAAAAAAATCAAAAAGGTAGAGGAGTATTATTAGGAGGAGCACCAGGTGGTGAGCCAGCAAATGTATTAATTCTTGGAGGTGGAGTAGTAGGAGAGAATGCAGCTGTAATTGCAACAGGAATGCAAGCAAAAGTTCATATTGTAGATAAATCAGAAGCAAGACTTAAACAGCTTGTTGAAATGTTTGGTGATAAAATTATTCCAGAACAAAGTGATAAAATAGATTTAAATAAATTAGTCACCGAAGCAGATTTATTAGTAGGTGGAGTTTTAATTCCAGGAGCGGAAGCACCAAAGTTAGTAACTAAAGATATGTTAAAATTAATGAAAAGAGGATCGGTAATTGTTGATGTTGCAATTGATCAAGGTGGATGTGTTGAAACAAGTAAACCAACAACTCATGGAGATCCAACGTATATAGTTGATGATGTTGTTCATTATTGTGTTGCTAATATGCCAGGTGGAGTTCCTCGAACTTCAACTTTTGCATTAAATCAAGCAACTCTTCCTTATTTAGTAAAACTAGCAAACAATGGTTATCAAAAAGCTTTGGGTGAAGACAAAAACTTTTTAGCTGGATTAAACGTTCATAAAGGTCATGTAACATATAAAGCAGTAGCAGATGTTTTTGGGTATGACTATGTTGCGCCAGAAGAGGCCATAAAAATCTAATTAAATGGAAAAAACTTTACCAAGCAGCACAAAAGTTGTTGTAATTGGTGGAGGAATTGCTGGATGTTCGGTTGCTTATCACTTAGCAAAATATGGATGGAAAGATGTAATTGTTCTTGAAAGAGATCAGTTAACATCAGGAACTACTTGGCATGCTGCTGGATTAGTTGGACAATTAGGTGCTACTGCTACAATTACAAAACTTAGAAAATATTCACTTAACCTTTATAAGGAACTTGAAAAAAAAACTGAACTTTCAACTGGCTTAAAACAAAATGGCGCTATAACGGTTGCAAGCTCAAAAGAAAGACTTCAAGAATTATTAAGACAAGCAACTTCGGCACAACTTTTTGATGTAGATGTTGAAGTTTTAGATAAGCAAAAAGTTAAAGATTTATATCCTGTAATTAATGACCAAGATATTTTAGGTGGAGTGCATATGCCTAAAGATGGTCAGGCAGACCCTATAGGTGTTACAAATGTTTTAGCAAAAGCTGCTAGAATGGAGGGTGCTCAAATATTTGAAAAAACACCTGTCACTAAAATTTTAGTAAAAAATAACAGAATAATTGGTGTAGAGACATCAGAAGGAAAAATAGAATGTGAATATGTAGTACTTGCAACTGGAATGTGGTCTAGACAAATTGGTGAGGATATAGGGGTTAGCGTACCTTTATATCCAAATGAGCATTTTTACATAATAACCGAACCTATAAACGACCTACCAAAAGATCTTCCCGTGCTTAGAGATTATAATGATTGTCTTTATCTAAAGGAAGATGCAGGTAAAATGCTTGTTGGTATTTTTGAGCCAGGTGCAAAGAATGCTTTTAAAGAAAAAGGAATAGTTCCAAACGATTTTTCTTTTGGAGAATTTCCTGATGATTTTGATCATTTTGAACCTTATTTAGAAAAATCATTTAAAAGACTCCCAATATTAGAAAAAGCAGGAATTAGAAAATTTTTTTCTGGCCCTGAGTCGTTTACACCAGACACACAATACTTGTTAGGTGAAACTCCCGAGGTTACAAATTTATTTACATGTTGTGGGTTCAATAGTATTGGAATAGCAAGTTCAGGAGGAGCAGGTAGAGTTACAGCAGAATGGATGATTAATGGATATATAAATGAAGATCTATACTCTTTAGATATAAAAAGATTTCAAAAATTTCATTCATCAAAAAAATTTATTATGAATAGAGTTACAGAAACTCTAGGTGATTTGTATGGAATGCACTGGCCATATAAACAACATAATACTTCCAGAGATCAAAAAATACTTCCATATCATAATGAATTAAAAAAAGAAGGAGCATGCTTTGGTCAGTCAGGCGAGTACGAAAGACCAATGTGGTATGCGTTAGATAATGCTATCCCTGAATACAAATATAGTTTTAATTATCAAAATTGGTATCCGTCTGTTGAGCATGAATGTAAAAATACAATTGAAAACGTTGGTTTGTTTGAACTTTCTCCGTTTTCAAAATATGAAATTAAAGGTGATAAAGCTTACGAAGAATTACAAAGATTGTGTACCGCAAATATTAAAAATGAAATTGGAAAATGTACCTATACTCATATGCTTAATGAGGGAGCGGGAATTGAGACAGACTTAACTGTTGTTTGTATTGAAAAAAATTATTTTAGAATAATAAGTTCGGCTACTGTTAGAACTCATGATAAAGCTCATATACTTAAACATTTATCTAATGGTCTTCAATTTAAAGATGCAACAGATGAATTAATATGTCTGGGAATTTTTGGACCAAAAAGTAGAGAATTATTGTCAAAAATTACTAAAGAAGATTTGTCTAATGAAAATTTCAAATTTGCCACAAGTAAAAGTATTAAATTGAACTCAATAAATGTTTGGGTCCAAAGATTATCTTATGTGGGCGAGCTTGGTTATGAACTTTATATTCAAAAAGAAAATGGTAAAGAAATATATGATTTAATCATTAATACTGGAAAAGATTTTAAACTTACTCATTGTGGATTTCACACCATGGATACAATGAGAATGGAAAGTGGTTTTTTACATTGGGGACATGATATTTCTCCTGAAGAAAACCAATATCAAGCAGGGTTAAACTTTGCAATTAATTATAAAAAACCATTTGATTTTATAGGAAAAGAAAAGTTACTAAAAATTAGAGATCAAGAATTAGACAGAAGATTTATCATGTTAGTTTTGAAAGGTAGCACACCTGGAAAACCACTTTTAATGCATGAAGAGCCAATTTATTTAGATGACAAAATTATAGGAAAAACAACATCAGGAAATTATTCATTTAACTATAATAAAAATTTATCATTTGGTTATGTAAATTCTGAACTTTCTAACGAACAATTAGTGGGTAAAAATCTTTATATTGAAATTGAAAAGAAAAAATATCCCGCAGAATTATTGGTGAAGCCTCTAAAAAATCGTAATTTTAAAAATATATAATTATTCTTTAATTAGTTTGAATTTACAGCCAATTCCTGTTTAAATGATGTTGTGAAAAAAGACGAACAAGAAATAACTTTATTAAATTCTGATATTGCCTCAAATAAAGATCTAAAAAAAGATAACTATAAAACAACTAACGTAAATATTTTACTTAACAGGGTTCGATTAAATAAAAAAAGAACTACTAAAAAAAGAATTATTTTTTCATTTTTATTAATTGCTGCAATTAGTTCTTTAACAGTTTATTTAATTATTTAGTATAAAACCTTACTTAAAAAGTTTATTGAAACAATAAAGATTTATATTATAAGTCATTTATAAATATGGCGGGGTAGCTCAGTTGGTTAGAGCGCAGGACTCATAAGCCTGAGGTCAGTGGTTCGATCCCACTTCCCGCTACCACTTAAAAATACTATTTTAGAAAAGTATCATTAAATTGATTTGAAACTCTAATAAATGTTGTGCATTTACTTAATTGTTTTAATGAAGGGGCTCCTACATAAGTGCAACTACTTCTGACACCACCAAGAATATTCAAAACCGTATCATTTATTTTTCCTCTATATTTTACTCGTACTTTTCTTCCTTCACTACTTCGATAATTTGCAAGTCCACCATAATGTTTTTTATTTGCTACTTCAGAACTTGATCCATAAAATTCAATATATTTAGAACCATTAACTTTTACTAATTTACCATTACCTTCATCGTGTCCAGCCAACATTCCTCCTAGCATTATAAAATCTGCACCTCCTCCAAAACCTTTTGCAACATCACCCGGACAAGTACATCCACCGTCAGCTATTACATGTGCTCCAAGTCCGTGTGCTGCGTCAGCACATTCTATTACAGCGCTTAATTGTGGATATCCAACTCCAGTTTGTATTCTAGTCGTACAAACACTTCCAGGTCCTATCCCAACTTTTACAATATCTGCACCACTAAGAACCAATTCTTGAGTCATATCAGCAGTTACAACATTTCCTGCTATTATTGTTTTAGTGGGGTATTTGTCTCTTACCGATTTAACAAAATTTGTAAAATGTTCTGAGTAACCATTAGCAACATCAATGCAAATGAATTTGAAAAAATTAAATTCCTTTAAGACTTTATCTAAATTTTGAAAATCTTCTTTTTTAATTCCAACACTTAACGCTATATTTGGATAGATTTTTTTTATATTTTTATTTTGTTTAATTTTCTTAACATCATGTTGTTTTGTTAAACAAGTAATCATTCCATAGTCATTTAATTTTTCTGCAATATTTAATTCACCAACACCATCCATATTTGCTGCCATTATAGGAATTCCTGACCATTCATTTTTGCTATACTTAAATCTATAGGTTCTTAAAAGATTTACATCTTTACGACTTTTTAAGGTGCTTCTTTTGGGTCTAAATAATACGTCAGAATAATCTAGTTTTAATTCTTCTTCTATTCTCATAAGGCTTTAAATTATAATTATAAAAATTAATTTCAAACCAATAACTAGCCTGTGGATAAGTTTTTATGGGTACTAATATTTTATATTTACAATATAAAATAAGAATTAAGCTACTTGAGATTGAAAATTTTAATTTTATGAAAAATATTTATATAACATGGGAAGACTATCATAAGAAGATTGAGCAACTTGCAAAGAAAATTTATGAGGATGATTGTAAATTTAATCAAATAATTTGTATAGCTAAAGGAGGTCTAAGAGTTGGAGATGTGTTTAGTAGACTATTTAATTTGCCCTTAGCAATTCTTTCCGTTGAATCATATCATGGGACCAGTGATGATATTAAAAATCAACAAGGACAATTTACTTTTTCAAGGGATCTGGCTAAAACAACCCCTAATTTAGGATCTCATATACTATTGGTAGATGATTTGGCAGACTCAGGAAAAACACTTATTAAAAGTATAAAATGGTTAGAACATTTTTATGGTTTTTATTTAGAGGAAAAAATAAAAACAGCTGTATTGTGGCATAAATCAACATCAAAGTTTAATCCAGATTATTCAGTAGATTATTTAGAGGACTCACCATGGATACATATGCCATTTGAAAAATATGAAACAACAAATATAAAAGATTTTAAATTCGATTAGTGTCCAGGAAACTCAATTAAATTTTCTATTTTATAATTTTTTTTAATTAGATTATCAGATCCACCTAAATCAAATAAATTAATCACAAACACAAACGCTGCAATCTTTCCCTTTGAAATTTCAATGAGTTTAGCAGCAGCTTCTGCAGTACCACCAGTTGCAATTAGATCATCTATAATTAAGACATTATCATTTTCGTCTATAGAATCTTTATGCATTTCTATTGTTGCTGTTCCATATTCAAGTTCAAAATCAATTGAATGAACCTCAGCAGGTAATTTATTTTTTTTTCTAAGCATTATAAATGGTTTTTTTAAAATGTAGGAAACTGCTGAAGCAAATACAAAGCCACGAGATTCTATTGCTGCAATTTTTGTAAAGTTGTATTTTTTTGATCTTTCTACTATTTGGTCAATAGTTTCAGAAAATGCATTTTGATCTTTAATTAAAGTAGTAATGTCCCTAAATAAAATACCTTTTTTTGGATAATCTGGGATAGATCTAATATAATCTTTTAAATTCATAATAGTTAAATATAAAAGTATAAATAATTAAATTTTTAACGATGACAACTAATAAATTAGCAATAATTGGTGGAAGTGGTCTTTATGATGTTGAAGAGTTTAAAGATAGAGAGTTACTTGATCTAAATACTCCATGGGGAAAACCTTCAGATCAAATTTTAAAAACAAACTACAATAATAAGGAAGTTTATTTTTTACCAAGACATGGAAGGGGTCATTTTATTTCACCATCAAATATAAATTTTAGAGCAAATATTGATGCACTTAAACAATTAGGTGTAACAGATATTGTTTCTGTTTCAGCTGTTGGTTCTCTGAAAGAAGATTTACCCCCTGGAAAATTTGTAATAGTTGATCAGTTTATTGATAGAACTTTTGCAAGAGTTAAAACTTTTTTTGATGATGAAATTGTAGCTCATGTATCAATGGCTCACCCAACTTCAAACGGATTGATGAACGCATGTGAAGATGCAATTAAAAAATCAAATATAGATTATCAACGAAACGGAACTTATGTTGTAATGGAAGGTCCTCAATTTTCAACATTAGCAGAGTCAAATTTATATAGATCTTGGAAGGCGGATGTAATTGGAATGACTAATATGCCAGAAGCTAAACTCGCAAGAGAAGCTGAAATTAGATATGCATCAGTTTCAATGGTAACTGATTTTGATTGTTGGCATCCTGATCATGAAAATGTTGATGTCCAACAAGTAATTAAAGTTCTTTTGGGCAATGCGGAAAAGGCAAAAGTCATGATCAAAAATTTGATAGATAATTTTGAAGATCACATTGATCCAAATGATCCAACTAACAATTGTTTGGATGTAGCAATCATAACCGCTCCTGAAAAAAGAACTCAGAAAACAACAGATAAACTTAAAACAGTAGCTGGCAGAGCTCTATCTAAATGAAAAAAATACTAATAATAATTTTATTTTGTTTAATAAATACAAATTTGTTAGCTGATAAAAAATTCGAAAAGGACTTAAAAAAATTATCTAAAGTTTTAATCTATGCTCATGAAAAAGACCCTTATGAAAATACAAAAACACTCTCTTTTTTATCTGAAGTAAAAACAGTTAGATTTATAGATCTAAGTGATACAAAATGTAAAAAAAAAACAATGTTAGGTGGCTATCATGGAATTCATTTAACAAAATGTTTTGCTGAAAGCGATCCCAAAAGAAAAGAAATAATTAAATATTTAGATCAAATTTTTTAATATGAGAATAGAAGGAAAAGAATATCGAACAATATGGTATGAGGATAATGTTGTTAAGATAATTGACCAAACGAAACTTCCTCATAAGTTTGTAATCAAAGAATTAAAAACAGTAAAAGATGCTATTAATGCTATTAAAGTAATGGAAGTAAGGGGTGCACCATTAATCGGTGGAACAGCTGCCTATGGAATGGCTTTAGCAGTTAAAGAAAACAATGATCCTGAATTTATTAAAAAAAGTTCAAAAGAATTAATTCAATCTAGACCTACTGCCATAAATCTAAAATGGGCAGTAGATCGTATGATGAAAAAATTATCAGGAATAAATAGCGATCAAATTTTAGATATAACTTTAAAAGAAGCTAAAGAAATATGCAATGAAGATGAAAAATTTTGTGAAAATATAGGTATTAATGGATTAAAAATAATTGAGGAAATTTATAATAAAAAAAAAGACACAGTTAATATCTTAACTCACTGTAATGCAGGTTGGCTTGCAACTATTAATTGGGGGACAGCAACCTCACCAATATATCATGCTCATAAAAAAGGAATTCCAGTTCATGTTTGGGTAGACGAAACTAGACCAAGAAACCAAGGTGCAAATTTAACTTCGTATGAGTTAAATGAAGAAGAAATACCAAATACCATTATTGCTGATAATACAGGAGGTATTTTAATGCAAAGAGGTGAGGTTGATATGTGTATAGTTGGTACCGATAGAACTTTATCAAATGGAGATGTTTGTAATAAAATTGGAACTTATCTAAAAGCGTTAGCTGCACATGATAACAATATCCCATTTTATGTTGCTCTTCCAAGCTCAACAATTGATTGGGATATAAAAGATTCTAAAAATATTCCTATTGAAGAAAGAAACTCAGAAGAATTATCTCATGTAGAGGGGATTGATGAAAATAATGAAATTAAAAAAGTTTTAATTTATCCAAGCAAAAGTAAAGCGATGAATTTAGCTTTTGATATAACTCCTGCAAAATACGTTACTGGTTTAATTACAGAAAAAGGGATTTCTGAAGCATCCAGTGAAAGTTTAAAAAAATTATTTAATAAGTAAATATATGGAATCTGTAAGAATGGTTGAAGTTACAAGAGGTGGTGAGATAGAAAGTTTTCATCAAGGTGTTGCAGTACTAATTAATTCATCAGGAAATATTTTAAAAGAGTGGGGAAATTCAGACTTAAATATATATCCTAGATCAGCACTAAAACCAATTCAAACTCTAAATCTTTATAAGGATGGCATAGCAGATTCTATGAATCTCACTGAAGAACAAATAGCAATTACAACAGCATCACATCATGCTGAAAAATTTCATCAAGAAATTATTTCTAATTGGTTAAAAAAAATTAATATTAACGAAGAAAATCTTTCATGCGGACATGATTGGCCTTGGAATTTAGAGGATAAATTTAAAGCAAAATTAGAATATAAAAATAAAAGAAGAATTTATCATAATTGTTCGGGAAAACATTGTGGACACCTGGCAGTTTGTAAATATAAAAACTTAACTTTAGAAAATTATCATGAAAAAACACACCCTTTACAAAAAGATTTAATTCAATTAATTGAAAATTTGTCAGACTATAAAATAAAAAATATTGGAATTGATGGTTGTACTCTTCCTAATCCTTTAATGCCTTTAAAAAAATTTGCATTAGCAGCGTCTCGATTAACAGATAGTAAAAAATTAAATGAAAATATAGATATAGCAAAAAAAATTTTTAACTCATGTGTAAATTTTCCAGAAATAACTGGAGGAACAAATAGCGTTAATTGTATCTTAACAAAACTATCAAAAGAAAAAATATTCTTTAAAAATGGTGCTGAAGGAGTATTTTTGGCTTTAATACCCGAAATAAAATCAGCACTAGTAGTTAAAATTTTAGATGGAGCACCAAGAGCAGCTGAAACTGCAATAGCAGGATTGATTTCTGAATTAAATATTATAGATGAAAATGAATTAGCAAAGATTAAATCTAGAGAAGTAACAAATTCTATAGGTCAAAAAATAGGAAAAATGAGATTTGTATTATAATTCAGAACAAATCAATCCATCTAAAGGTTTTGGATGAAACCAAGTTGATTTTGGTGGCATAAACCTTTTTTTATCTGCAATCTTCATAACACTTGAAATATTTGTAGGACAAAGCTTAAAAGCTATATTAAATTTTTTTGAATTTACTAATTCTTTTAGAAAATTTGAACCATTAATTCCTGAAATAAACTCAATTTTGCTAGCTTTAATTTTACTAATAATATTTTCATGAAGAATAGTTACATCTAATTGATTATTATTTTTTATATGTTTGAGAGAATACCATTGATTGTTCATATACATCTCTAAATAACCTTTTTTAAGAATTTTGGAGTTATTTTTAATTTTTCTAATTTTAAAATTTTTACGAATAATATTAATAATTTTTTCGCTATTTAACTTACTTTTTAATACTCTATTATAATCTAAAATTTTTATTTGATTATGAGGGAAAGCAATAATCATGGGAGATATTTTTTTATTACTTTTAATCATACCTTGTATTCTGTGATGACCATCACAAATGTATATTTTGTTAATTTTTTTAATAAAATTTTTTAAAGATTCTAAATTTTTTTCTTTATCAACAATCCACACTTGATGATTAAATTTGTCTAAAGATTTAAATGAATAAATTGGCTTTGATTTTGTAATTTTAGTTAAGTAATTTTGGAGGTAATTGTTGCACCTATAAGCAGTATAAATCGGACCTACTTGCGTTGAAATATTTAATATCTGTCTCTTTCTTTCAGAAACTCTATTTTTAAAAGTTTCTTCATGGCCTAAAATATTTTTGTTGTCATACTTATTTAAATCCACTTTACCCATTATTCCAATTTGTTGATGGTTTTTATTAGATATTTTGTAAATATAATAACAATCTTTAATTTCTTTAGTTATCAGTTTTTTATACTTCATATTTTGAAAGTATTTTTTTGATTGAATTAGGTTTTTACTAGTTAAAATCTTTAAATAACCAAACTTTGAATAAGATTTTAAACTATCAAAATATTTTGGATTTGGAGTTGAAATTTTACGTGCTAGTTTTTGTATTGGTCTTAAAGCTTTAAATGGATTTATTAAACTCAATTTAAAAATTATGCAATTTTTGGAAGGTCTTCTAAAGCTTTGTCCATACTTCCTTTATCAAATTTATCTTCGGCTAAACTTCCCTCGAAGTAATCTCCATAAGCTTTCATGTCAAAATGACCATGACCACATAAATTAAATAATATTGTTTTAGACTCGCCATTTTTTTTGCATTCTAGTGCAGCATCAATAGCTCCCTTAACAGCGTGTGTCGCTTCAGGTGCAGGGACTATGCCTTCTGTTCTTGCAAAATTTACTCCAGCTTCAAAACATTCTTTTTGACCATATGCCTTTGCTTCAATTGCATTAATTTCTTTTAAATGACTGACAAGTGGTGCCATACCATGATATCTCAATCCTCCAGAGTGCGTTGGAGGTGGTATAAATTGTGATCCTAAAGTATGCATTTTTACTAAAGGTGTTAATTTTCCAGTATCTCCAAAATCATAAACAAATTTACCTTCCGTCAATGTTGGGCACGATTTTGGTTCACATGCAATTACTCTCGTTTTTTTTCCTTCTCTAAAATTTTTTCCTAAAAATGGATTTACTAGCCCTGAAAAATTGCTTCCACCTCCTGTGCAACCAACTAAAATATCAGGATAATCATCTGCCATTTCCATTTGTAATAAAGCTTCATTACCTACGATAGTTTGATGCATTAAAACATGATTTAATACACTTCCTAATGCATATTTTGTATCAGGATTTTTAGCAGCCATTTCAACAGCTTCAGAAATAGCAATACCCAAACTTCCTGTACTGTTAGGATCTTTTGCTAAAATTGCTTTACCACTATCTGTCTCGTTAGATGGACTTGCAACACATCTAGCCCCATAGGTTTGCATTACTAGTTTTCTATATGGTTTTTGCTCAAAACTAACTTTTACCATGTAAACATCTAGTTCGATACCAAACAATTTACATGCAAAAGCAAGTGATGTTCCCCATTGTCCTGCACCTGTTTCAGTAGTTATTTTTTTTGTACCTTCTTCTTTATTGTAAAAAGCTTGAGGAACCGCAGTATTTGGTTTGTGACTACCAGAAGGACTTACGCCTTCATATTTGTAATAAATTTTTGCCGGTGTATCTAAATGTTTCTCTAATTTTCTAGCTCTATATAATGGTGATGGTCTCCATTGTTTATAAATTTCTCTTACTGGTTCTGGTATTTCAACCTCTCTTTCTTGAGATACTTCTTGTCCAATTAATGCCATTGGGAACAAAGGTGCTAAATCATCTGGTCCAATTGGTTTTAAAGTTCCTGGATGCAGTGGAGGCTCCATAGGTTTTGGTAGATCCGCAGCAATATTGTACCAAGTTTTTGGCATTTTGCTTTCTTCAAGAAAATATTTAATTGTGTCAGACATTTTTTATAAATCAGATCTTGAAGATAAAATTTATAAAATGCAAGAAAAAATTTGATCAACTATCTTAAAGAAGCTGCAATATTTCCACCATCAACAGTTAAAACTGCTCCTGTAGTTTTTTTTGAGACTGCTAAATGAAAAAAAGCTTTTGCTACATCTTCTGCTTTAACTTCGTTTAGTAGTAAATTACCCTTCATATATTCATCAGTTGAAACTTCTCTAGCTTTAGCCCTTGATTTAATCATTCTATCATTTAATAAACCACTTCTTATTCTATCTGCATTCACGCCATTTGATCTAATTCCAAGAGAACCATAGTCTACCGCATATTGTTTACATAGACTTAATAAAGCAGTTTTAGGTAAACCATAAGGACCAAAGTTTTTTCCAGGATTTACTGATTGTTTTGAAATATTGAATAACAAACATCCTTGTATATTTTGTTTTTTCATTATTTTAATAGTTTCTGACGCACAATTTTGATGAGAGAAAAAATTATCTTCAAAGCTTTCTCTTAAAATTTTATCTTCAACTTCTGCAATAGATCCACCAATCGCGGTACCAGCATTTGATATAAGAATATCAACACCTCCATATTGTTCATTGATTTTATTAAATGCTTTTTTTACACTATTTTTATTTCTTACATCGCAGTGTAAACATAAATCTTTAATCTTACTTTGCATTGTTCTTACTTTTTTAGCGTCATAATCAAGTAAAACTATTTCTGCACCATAGCTTTTAAAAAGTTTATAAGTAGCTGAGCCAATAGCTCCAAATCCACCAGTTATTACAACTATATTACCTTGAAGAATTTTTTTAGCTTTTTTAATTTTTGCTTGTTCGAGAGACCAATATTCAACGTCAAATAAATCTTTTTCGGGTATAAATTTATATTTTGTAGTCTCTTCAACTGAAGAAATCACTCTAGCATTTGTCTCCGTAAGATCTCCAGCTATTTTTGAAGCATTAAGACTATCACCTACACTAAATAAACCAACATTTTGAACTAAGATTACTCTTGGCGAAGTATCTAGCATTGTTTTTTTACCTTTAACTTTTTTCTTATTAGTATTGAAATATTTTACATATTTATTTCTATAATCTTTGAACTTTTTTTCAGCTAATTTTTTAAATCCTTCAATATTAGAGTTTCGTTTTGGAGAAATAACTAATGGAAAAGGTTTAACTCTAATAACGTGATCAGGAGTAGCCGTTCCTATACATGAATATCTTTTTACATCTTTACCATTAATAAAATAATCTAAAGTTTTATTTGATCTATAATTAAGAATAAATTTTTGGTCTTTATTTTCTGATAGTAATCCTCTTAAAATTGGAGCAATTTCATGAGGTTTAAATTGAGTATTATATTTTTTGATTTGCTTTAATTTTTTTCTTTTTAATTTTCTTATAGTTTTTTCAGCAATAGATACATACTTAATCATCAAATCATAAGACTTTTTAGCATCATCATCAAAAGTAAATATTCCATGGTTTAAAAGTATTAAGCAATTAATGTTAGGGTTTTTTTTATAAATTTCATTAATTTTTTGGGCTAAACAAAATCCAGGCATTACATAAGGTACGATACTTACCTTTGTCCCAAAAATTTTTTTACAAAGATTTTTTCCATTTTGTCTATTAGTTACATCCATAATTGCATCTGAATGTGTGTGATCAACAAATTTGAAAGGTAAAAATGCATGCAAAAAAGTTTCAACAGAAGGATTTGGTGACTTAATATCAATCAAATTTCTTTTTTGATATGCAACCATATCCTCATCACTTAAGTATTTTTTGTTTTTTAAAGCTAATAGAGGATTTAGTTTTACAGCAGGTAAACCGGCAGGTTCTATTTCTGCCATATCCCAACCACTCCCTTTTACACAAAGTACATCATAATTTTTACCATCAATGTCTTTAATTGAAGTTTTTACAGATGTATTTCCACCACCATGGAGAACTAACTCACTATTTCTTCCCAATAATCTGGTTGTATAAACTCTTAGAGCCATATCTTTTGAATGACCAAGTTTTTTATACTTTTTAATATATTTTTTAGCTTCTGAATTTGACCAATTGTTTTTCACAGTTACAACCCCAGGGAAGTATTATAATAGTTTTTTGTTTGAAAGAAGTAAAAAATTTGATTAGTAAGAATTGGTTAAGCATATTATGACAAAAGTCGGCGAACATATTACTTTAGATATAATTGGAACAACAAAAGAGTATGACTCTTCTGTATTTGAAAAAGTAATTTACGATATTGCAAAAGCTGCAAAAGTGACAATTCTAAATATTTCTAAATACAAGTTTGAACCTCAAGGTTTTACAATATTAGCATTGTTAGCTGAAAGTCATATTAGTTTTCATACTTTTCCAGAAAAGGGAATTATCAGTTTTGATTTTTTTACATGTGGAAAAGTAAACCCATCCATTGCAATCGATATAATAAAAAAAAAATTTAAACATAAAAGGATAGTTAAAAAAGAATTTAATAGAGACACGAAATCTCTATATCACGATATCTATAGTTCTCCAGGATTACAAAAATCATATGTTGTTAATGATGTTTTGGAGGATTTTAAATCTAAAGTTGGTCAACATATTGAAATTTTAGAATTAGAACAATTTGGTAAATCATTGTTTATTGATGGAGAAATACAAGTCGCAGCAACTGACGAACATTTATATAGTTCTACTTTTGTTGGTGCTGGACTTAATTTAAATAAGGACAATGAAAGAGCAGCTATTATTGGAGGTGGTGATGGCGGTGTTGCAAGAGAATGTATATCTAAAAATTTTAATTTTATAGATTGGTATGAACTTGATCCAGAGGTTGTGGATGTTTGCAACAAGCACTTAGGTAATATTGGAAACAAAGCTACAGAAAAAAATTCAGTTAAATGTGTATGGGGAGATGCATTTGAGAATATCAAATCAGTAGACGAAGATACTTATGATCATATCTTTGTTGATCTTAATGATGATCAGTTTTGTATAGATCTTGCTGCTAAAAATATGGACTCAATGATTAGAATTTTAAAACCAAAAGGTGTTATTACTGCACAAGTAGGAAGTCAGGATAAAAAACCTAAACAAGTTGATAATTGGTTAAACGTATTTAACCATCATTTCGGAAATACTAAATTATCTAGAGTTTACATACCTAGTTTTGATTGTTCTTGGAATTTTTCTTCGTCAATAAATCATTAATTTTTCTTTTTTAATTATTAATTTTGTGAAATACTTGATCCAAATTAAAGGAGAAAATAATGAATATATTCAAAAAAACTATTTTAACAGTTCTTGCTTCTTTATTAATTATCGGAAATGTTTACGCTGATAAAATAAAAATTGGAACTGAAGGTGCTTATCCTCCATGGAACTCAAAAGATGCTTCAGGTAATCTTATTGGTTTTGAGGTTGAATTAGCTAATGAACTTTGTGCAATCATGAAACATGAATGTACTATTGTTGAGCAAGATTGGGATGGAATGATTCCTGCTTTGTTGATGAGAAAGTTTGATGCGATTATGGCTGGTATGTCAATTACAGCTGAAAGACAAAAAACAATTACTTTTTCACAAGGTTACGCAGATGAAGTTGCTTCACTTGCAGTTATGAAAGGTTCAAGCTTAGAAGGAATGGATACTCCAGAAGGTGTTAATTTAACTTTAGGTGGATCTGATGTTAAAAAAGCTCTTAAAACTTTAACAGGTGCTCTTGCTGGAAAAACTGTTTGTACTCAAACAGGAACTATTCACCAAAATTTCTTAGAGTCAGGTGATGTTGGAAGTGTGAATGTTAGAACATATAAAACTCAAGATGAAGTAAACTTAGATTTAACATCTGGAAGATGTGATGTTGCATTAGCTGCTGCAGTGGCATTCACTGACTATGCCGACAAATCAGGAAAATCAGTTGTACTAGTTGGACCAACTTTTTCAGGCGGTGCATTTGGTAATGGTGTAGGTGTTGGAATCAGACAAGGTGGAGATAGCGCTATTGGAAAAAGAGATGCTAAAATCCTAAAAGACTTCAACAAAGCAATTGATAAAGCTAGAAAAAAAGGAATTATTAGCAAACTTGCTATTAAACACTTTGGTTTCGACGCTTCTATGTAATTAATTTCAGATTTGGCGACTATAATATATAGTCGCCAGTCTATATGGAGCTTCTCGCATTTGGCAAAACAGGTTGGGGTGATGAATTATTTTATGCAACCCTAATGACAATAGCTGTATCAGTTACAGCAATGTTAGTTGGTTTTTTTTTCGCTTTAATTTTTACCCCATTAAAACTTTCTAAATACAAATCATTAAATTTAATTGGAAATTTCTATACAACTGTAATTCGTGGTGTTCCTGAACTTTTGGTAATTTACCTTTTCTTTTTTGGAGGAAGTGGAGCGATCATGTATGTAGCTTCTATCTTTGGTTATTTTGAATATATAGAAATTAATGCTTTCATTACAGGCTCAATGGCAATTGGAATTATTTCGGGTGCTTATTCAACAGAAGTATTCCGTGGAGCCATTCAATCTATAGACAAAGGCCAGTTTGAAGCCGCTAAAGTTTTAGGGGTAAGTAAATTTGCTCAATTTTATAAAATAATTTTACCGCAAATGTTAAGACTTGCCATTCCTAACTTGAGCAATGTTTGGCAAATTACTTTAAAAGATACTTCTCTTATTTCAGTTACAGGTTTAGTTGAAATTATGAGGCAATCTTATATAGCCGCTGGCTCAACTAGAGATCCTTTATTCTTCTATTCATTTGCTGCAGTTTTATATTTATTGCTAACGTATTTGAGTATGAAATTTATTAATAGATTAGAAGCTAAATATAGTAGGGTGTATTAATGGATTTTGAGTTAATGTTCACTAGTTTTCCAAAGTTATTAAATGCTACCTTAATTACATTAAAACTTTTATCTGTCTCTTTAATAATAGGAATGTTTTTAGGTTTATTTTTCGCAATTTTGAGAATGAATAAAAATATATTTATTAATAAATTTGCTTATGGTTATTCTTATGTGTTTAGGGGCACACCTTTATTAGTACAGATATTTATTATTTATTTTGGTTTAGGTCAAATTGAGTATTTAAGAACAACATTTTTATGGGTAATATTAAAAGAACCATATTGGTGTGCAATTATTGCTTTTGCATTAAATACCGGTGCTTATACATCAGAAATATTAAGATCTGCATTTCAAACAATAAAACCAGGAGTTATTGAGGCAGGAAAAAGCCTAGGAATTTCAAACAAAATTATATTTTTTAAAATTCAAATTCCAATTGCTATTAGGCAGTCTCTACCAGCTTATGGAAATGAAATAATATTAATGATGAAAGGAACGTCTTTAGCAAGTACTGTAACATTAATGGATTTAACAGGTGTTGCTAAATATATAATTTCAACAACTTTTAAACCGATAGAAGTTTTTATTGTTGCGGGTGGTATTTATTTGTTCATGACTTTTATCATTCATAATGTCATTAAATTTTTAGAGAAAAAGTATAGCTTTCAACAATAAAAATGTTTTTATCTGAAAAACAAATTAAAGATTATCAAAATAATGGTGTCATAATTATTAAAGATATTTTTAAGGAATGGATTGAACCTTTAAAAAAAGGGTTTCAAAAAGTTTTAGATAACCCAAGTAAACATGGAAGAGAAAATGTAAATGACAATAAGGGTAGATTTTTTGAAGATTATTGTAATTGGGAAAGAATAAAAGAATTTAAGGATTGTATCTTTAATTCACTTGGAGCACAAATAGTTGCTGAAGCCAATAATTCTAAATCGTCTCAAATTTTTCATGAGCATATTTTTATTAAAGAACCAGGAACACACAAAGAAACACCTTGGCATCAAGATATGCCTTATTACTGTGTTGATGGTAATGATACAGGAAGTTTTTGGATACCATTAGATGAAGTTGATAAAAAAAATAATCTTCAATTAATTTTAGGCTCTCATAAATGGTCAAAGTTAATTAGACCAACAAAATGGTCAACTAATCAGTCTTGGTATAAAGACGATACTTCATTTATGGATTTACCATCATCAGAAGAATTTGAAAAAAATATTTTAATCCCAGAATTAAGTTTAGGTGATGCTGTATTATTTAATTTTAAAATCGTACATGGTTCAACTGGTAATAATACCTCTAAATCACGAAGAGCATTTTCAATGAGATTTATAGGTGATGATGTTAGATACATTGATAGAGGAGGACCAACTTCTCCACCGTTTGATGGTATTAATCTAATGTCAGGTGATTTGATGCGTGAAGATTGGTTTCCTAGAGTTTTTAGTAGCTAGTGTATTCTTTGATTTCTTTAATCTTTGAACCTGTGTGATTATTAATTTCTAATTTAATTTTTGCTCTATCATCATTCAAGAAATGAACATCTCTTGAGAGCCTAATAAAAGGATCGGTAAAATCTTTTTCTTTTTCACATTGTCTTTTATCATCCTCAATTACCCATAATTTTGCATTAATTTGCTTTAACGATTCAAAAAGTTCAGTTAGCTTTTGATCAGATTTAACATTGTTATTTAGTTGATCTTTGAGGATTGAGTGTTCTTCGTTAATAAATTTTAATTTATCAAGATCTTTGATTTTTTCTTGTTTAATTTCGAGGATAGAAATTTTGTCTAATAATTCACCAACTGATACTTCAACTAGAATTTTATTCATTAAAAAATATACTATGTTAAGTTGTTATAAATATGTCTAATATTTTAATCATTAAACATGGTTCTTTGGGTGATATAGCCCAAGCATGTGGTGCAATTCAAGATATTTCTGAAAATCACATGGGTGATGAAGTTCATTTATTAACAACAAAACCGTATTTTGATTTATTTAAAAAAAATCCTCATGTTTCGAATGTTATTTTAGATAAGCGATTATCAAGATTTAATCTCATTTACTTATATTCGTTGATGAAAAATATTAAGAAATACAAATTTTCTAAAATTTATGACCTTCAAAACTCTAGCCGAACATCATTTTATAAAAAAATATTATTTCCAAAAGCAACTAAAGATATATGGTCATCTACAGAAACCACATTACCCGAAGGAACTACAAAAGAAGATTTTGATAAAGACTCAGTTTTATCAAGGTTTGACCATCAGTTAAAAAGTTCTAGAATTAACACTAATCATACTTTAAGCCCTGATTTTTCATGGAGCCCATCAGATATATCTCAAATAAAAAATTACCATCAATTGGAAAAATATATTGTTCTTTTTCCTTTTTGCTCTCCCCATTTAACTTCTAAGAAATGGCCTTATTATAATGATTTAATTTCTATGATTAATGAGAAATTAGACAATAAATTTAAAGTAGTTATAGCACCTGGACCTAGCGAAATTAAAGAAGCATCAAGTATTAATGCGCTTTGTGTTTTAGATAATGGTAAAGCTTTAGATATTTCTCAGTTAGCAGCATTAATCAAAGATAGTTCATTTGTTGTTGCCAATGATACTGGACCTGCTCATATGACGGCTCATTTAGGATCAAAAGGAATTGCTTTATTTGGATCTCACACAACTCCTTTTAAAGTTAGTATTGAAAGAGAAAACTTTAAAGCAATTCAAGCTCCAGAGCTATCTAAGCTGTCAGCAGAAAAAGTTTTTGAAAGATTGTCTGATATTATTTCTTAAGTTTTTCTAATATTCTTAAAAATACAGGAACAGTAAAAAGTATAAAAAGTAATCTTATTATATGATGAAACGCAACAAAGTCTGGATCTAGATCAAAAGCAATAGCTATAACAGCTACCTCATAAATTCCACCAGGACTAAAAGATAATATTAATGTTAGAATATTTGTATCAACAAAGAATGTTGCAATATAAGCTGCAATTAAACCTAGCAATACCAATATAGTTGTTGCAACTATGCTATGTAGGGAATTGTTAGCAATTTCTTTAACAGTTTTTTCAGCAAACCTGCATCCGACAGAAGCACCAAGTATTAAAAGGCAAAAATTAATAGATGCATCAGGCAGTTTGTATGAAGCAATATCTGTGATTTGTAATAATCCACTAGCAAATAGCGTTCCAGATAATAAAGCTGCCGGAACTCTAATTTTATCAAAAACAAAAATAAAAAACAAAGATGCAATGATAAGTAAAATTAGATTTAGATGATTTTGACCCATGTAATCAAAGTCATCTAATAGTAATGCTTCTGAACCAGTATTATTAACGATAATAAATGGAATAACAGTTATGATTATAATTAGCCTAATTAAATGTGAAGTTGCTACTTGAGATAAATCGGTTTTTTCATTTTCTGCTAAAATCATTAATGGACCTAAGGCACCTGGTGCTGCAGAGAATATTGAAGCTTTTTCACCATAACCTGAAAATTTTTGAAGATATTTTGATACAATCAAAATACAGACGATTATATAGATAAGCATTATTATAGAAGTCCAAATCCAATTAATCATTTGATTAAATAAATTTTGATCAATGTAATTACCAATATGTAGTCCAAGAATAATTAAAATAGAGCTAAGAGCTAATTTAGGCATTTTAACTTTTAATCCTGCTAACGCTCCAATCGAAGTAATGATCATTGGCCCCAACATCCAAGCTAATGGAATATTAAAATAATCAGCAACAATTGCACTTGGGATAGAAATTAAAATTACTAAAAGAAATTTTTTAGTTAATAGATGTTTATAGTTTGAAAGATTAAAAAAAACTTTAGACTCATTCATTGATTATACTTTTATCATTTACTTTTAAATAAATAATAGGAAAGAATTATTTCAATTAACCAATTAAGTGATTTTTTTGATTTTATTTTTTTTTAAACTTATTATTATCAATAAAACTTAATCAAATTATTTAATCACCTATAGGTTGTATGATACTATATTATTTGCAATCATGCTCATAGTGTAATTAACTTTGTATTTTAAAACCAATGAGGGAAAAAAATGAATAATATAAAAAAAATAGTTTCAGTATTATTCTCAGCAATCTTATTATTTTCAGCAACTACAACTAGTTCAATTGCGATTGATAAAATTCATTTCGTAATCGGTGGTGGTGCTGGAGGTGGTTGGGATGGAACTGCTAGAGGTACTGGAGAAGCTTTAACTAAAGCTGGTATGTTAAAAAGTGCATCATTTGAAAATATGTCAGGTGGTGGTGGTGGTAAAGCTTTAGCTTTTATGATTAATACTAAACCTGCAAACACTGTTTTAGTTCAATCTACACCATTAGTTTTAAGATCAATCACTAGACACAAAGGTTACGTTAGTGGAAGTGGCACTTTATCTTATAAAGACGTTGTGCCGATCGCTGGTGTAATTGGTGATTATGGTGCGATTGCTGTTGCAAAAAACTCACCTTTCAAAAACTTTAAAGATGTTGTTGATGCATATAAAAAGAATCCAAGCTCTGTTAAAATGGCAGGTGGATCAGTAAGAGGAAGTATGGACCATTTAATTGGTGCGTTAGCTTTCCAAGCTGCAGGTGCTAATCCAAATGATGTAATTTATATACCTTATGATGCTGGTGGAAAAGCGTTAGCTGGACTTTTATCTGGAGAGACTCAAATTATCTCTACAGGTTTAGGTGAACTTATGGGTGCAAGAGACCAAGTAAGAATTATTGGTATTACTGCTCCTTCAAGAGTTTCTGATGCTCCAGACGCACCAACTCTTAAAGAACAAGGATATGATGTACAATTCGTTAACTGGAGAGGATTTTTTGGGCCTCCAGGTATGAGCAGTGCTGATAAAAATGCTATAGCTAAAATGCTAGGCGATGTACAAAAAACTTCTGAATGGGAAACTGTTAGAGCAAGAAATGCTTGGGTTAATATTTACAATCCAGGTGACAAGTTTGTTTCTTTCTTAGAAAAACAAACAGAAGAAATGACAGCTCTTATGAAGAAATTAGGAGTTATATAATCTTTTGGATTATTAAAAAATTAGAGCAGTGAATATAAATACTACAAAAATTATATCACTGCTCTTTTTTATTTTTTCAGCATTTTATTTATATACTGCTTACCAAATTCAAGTTTTTACATTTGATGAAAATGCACCTTTTAACGCTAGAACATTTCCGATTTATTTAGGTTATGCTGGATTATTTTTTTCAGGATTAAAATTAATTTTACCAGATCCTAATACAATTAAAGTTGAACATAGATCTTTGGAGTATAAGAAAACAGCTATTTTAGTTTTAATTGCAATAATCTATGGAGCTACCATATTAAAAATTGGTTATTTTTTAACCACATCTTTATTTCTAATAGCGTCGTATTATTTTTTAGGTGAGAGAAAATGGATATTAATGTTTTTACTTTCTTTTCCATTTGTTGCAGCGTTTATGTATCTTTTACATGGTGTACTTGATATTTATTTAAGAGATCCATTTCTACAAATGATTGGTGTAATGGGATGATAGAAGGAATTTTAATTGGCTTAAAAACTGCTCTTACTTTTCAAAATATATTAATGGTAATGATTGGTTGTTTCTTTGGAACAATCATTGGAATGTTGCCAGGTCTTGGTCCAATGACAGCAATAGCTTTAATGATACCAATTACTTATGGATTTGATCCTGCAACTGGTTTGATTTTAATGGCGGGGGTTTATTATGGGGCAGTATTTGGAGGATCTACTTCTTCAATATTATTAAATGCACCAGGAGTTCCCGGAACTGTAGCGACTTCTTTTGATGGTTATCCAATGGCACAACAAGGTAAAGCCGGAAAAGCTTTAGCTATAGCTGCCTGGAGTTCTTTTGCAGGAGGAACACTTGCTGCAATTTATTTATTATTTATGGCACCAAGTTTATCAAAAGTAAGTTTGTCTTTTAGATCACCTGATTACTTTGCATTAATGATTTTAGGTTTAACAGCTATTGCAGCATTTTCATCTAAAGGTCAATTTATTAAAGCTATGATGATGGTGGTACTAGGATTAATGTTGGCATCAGTTGGTCAAGATAGTTTGTCGGACATTACAAGATTTACATTTAACAATATGAATTTAACAGACGGTATAAGCTTTGTTTTGGTTGTGATGGCAACATTTGCAATGAGTGAAGCGCTCACTATTATTTTAAAACGTAATGATCCAACAGCAGCCGCAAAACAAGTTTCTCTTACTGAACTAGGTTCAATTAAAATAGATAAAGAAGAGAGAACTAAAATGTTAAAAACCATCCCTAGAACATCTATTATTGGTTTTATTATCGGTGTTTTACCTGGCGCTGGTGCGACTATCGCTTCTTTTTTAGCTTATGGAATGGAGAGAAATTTAGTTAATGATGAAGAAAAAGAAAAGTTTGGCAAAGGTAGTGTTCATGGATTAGCTGCACCAGAAACAGCAAATAACGCAGCATGTTCTGGTGCATTTGTTCCGTTATTAACTTTAGGTATACCAGGAAGTGGAACTACTGCTGTAATGCTTGGTGCTCTTTTAGGATTTGGTATTCAACCTGGTCCAAGACTTTATGTGACTAATCCAGAAATTTTTTGGTCAGTTATAATGTCTATGTATATTGGAATGGTAATATTGCTTATCCTAAACTTACCTTTAATTCCCTATATTGCTAGGATTTTAGCTGTTCCTAAAAATTATTTAATTCCACTTATCTTATTTTTTTCAATTACAGGAATTTATGTCATGTCATTTAATAATTTCGATATTTATTTAATGATAGGAATTGCAGTTGTAGCAACTTTTATGCGTTTATATGATTTTCCAATGCCACCACTTATATTAGCTTTTGTGCTTGGTGGATTAATGGAAGAAAACTTAAGAAGATCTTTACTATTAAGTGATGGTTCTTGGACGTTTTTATGGGATAGAACTCTTACTGCCTGTATATTAGCTACCACAATCTTTATTATTGGATGGCAAATTTATAAAACAGTTACTAAAAAAAATTAAGATTTAATATCTACTCTTTTTCTGATTATTTCTTTATCTAACTTCATCTCTCTATAAGAAATTATAAGCACACCAGTAAATATTATAAGAGCACCAATCCAAGTATAAAGATCTGGAGTTTCATCAAATACAAAATATCCAATAATAGATGCAAAAACTAAGTTTAAGAAAGAATAAGGTTGTGTCATGCTTACATCGACTAATTTAAATGCATGATTGAGTGCTAAATGCAGAACCGTTCCACACATCGCCGCTAAAATTAAATAGATAAATGTTTTAAAGCTTGGCATCTCCCAAAAAAATAAAACAATAAAGAAGCTAAGTAGACTCATAAAAATAGATTGATAAGCTAGAATAGTAATTGCGCTATCATCTTTGGAAATTTTTTTAGTTATAATTATATTGATTGACCAGAGTAATGCTGAGAATAAAACCATATATACTCCAACAGATATATCTACATAACCAGGTCGAATAATTACTAACATTCCGCTAAAACCAAGTATTAATGCTAAGGTTCTATAAATGTAAATCTTCTCTCCTAAAAAAAATACTGCAAGTATTGTTACTATTAAAGGAACAACGAAAGATATTGCAGTAAGTTTTTCAATAGGCAGCAATACTAAAGCAGAAAAGTATAAAAGCATTGCAGGCAAACCAAGTATTGCTCTTAAGAAATGTTGTTTAAGATGAGTTGTTTTAAGTACAGTGTTTTTTTTTTTAATTATGTAGGGTAAGATAATTACTAATCCTAAAAAAAATCTAAAAAAACCTGCTACGTAAACATTTACATCTTCTTGAGCTATTTTTAAAAAAGAAAGCATTACAGTTCCAAAAAAAACAGAAATGATTATTAAAAATATTGCTAATTTGTTATTGGACATTAATAAATGACTATAATTATAACTAAAGTATAAACAATCTTAGTTTAGGATATCTTTGTATTTTTCAACAATACTAGACCAATAGAACTTATTGACTAAGTCTTTTGCATTTTTGCCATACTCTAAATATTTTTTATTTTCTAACATTGAATTGATTGATGAATAAATTTCATCCAAATTATTACCATCACAAATTAAACCTGTTTTTTCATGCTCAATTGCATCAGATGCGCCACCATCTTTTCCACCTATTGATGGAATGCTATATTGAGCAGCCTCAGTATAAGCTATACCAAAACCCTCTACTGAAGATTTATGAATAACAGATGGCATTACAAAAATATTTGATTTTGCAATTAAAGAATTTTTTAAATCATCACTTATGTCTTTAAAAAACATTACCTGACCTTCTAAATCTAATTCTTTAACTAAATTTTTAATATTCTCTTCTTCTTCACCATATCCAACACAAATATAAACAATATCTGGGTAAATCTGCTTGAGATTTCTTAATGCCATTATTATCTTTTCATGATTTTTTCTCTTATCAAATCTTGAAACCGTAATTAATCTTGGTGTTTTTACTTTAAGTAAACTTTCAACTTTATCTAACGATTTTTTATCAAGATCTTTTATTGGATCAATTCCTGGATTGATGACAATAATCTTATCTTGATTTACCCCAAGCTCTATTGCTAAATTTTTTGTATAATTTGAATTGGCTATTACTCTATCAACATTATTTAAAACTTTTAATATACGTTTATTAATACCTGATCCTTTAGCATGATTAATTTCCTTTCCGTGAATTAAGCAATATTTTTTTTTATTAGTTTTTAAATGCTCAATACTTTTCCAATGATCTGAAATAATGGCATTAACTTTGCTATCTTTAACAAATTCATCAATTAGATAAGCTTTTCTATACTTTCTTAGTAATTTAGGTCCACCAACTCTTTCAATAGAAAATGAAGCTTGCTCATCAAATGTTTTGTGATTTTCAATATAATCAGCAAAAACTTTAATCATAAAACTCTTTGAAAGTTCCCTTGTAAGGCCCCACATTAAACTTTGCATACCCCCAAGCTCAGGTGGAAAAGACCTAGTTACAATTACATACATTAATTATACTTCCATTTTATACTACAACCAGCACTAGGGATTTGATTTTTAGGACCTTTTCCTGTTTCATAAATTTGTTTCATTGCATTTAATAGATCGCTTTCGGTATCTCTAACAGGTATTAGATTTTTTAATTCTCTCATTCGTCCTCTATATTGAAGCTCTAAATTTTTATTGTAGCCAAAAAAATCAGGAGTACATGTTGCTTCGTAAGCTTTAGCTACTTCTTGGGTTTCGTCAACTAAATAAGGAAAATTAAAATCATTATTTTTTGAAAACTTTATCATGTTTTCAAATGAGTCTTCTGGATAATTAACAGAGTCATTAGAACATATTGCTACTGAATTAATTCCTATTTTTTTTAATTCTTCACAATCATGAACAATATCTTTAGTGATAGCTTTTACATAAGGACAATGATTACAAATAAACATAATTAAAGTTCCATTTTCTCCTTTGATTTCATTTAGTGAAATAAGTTTGTTTTCAGTTGATTTTAATTCGAATGGTAAAGCTTTCTTATTAAAATCACATATTGGAGTTTCAACTGGCATACTGTAATAATATATAAATTATGTTCTATGATTTAAAAGATAAAAAACCAAAAAACTCTGGCGAAAATTGGGTAGCACCTAATGCAACTATTATTGGAGATGTTACTTTAGAAAAAAACTCAAGTATCTGGTTTAATGCGGTATTACGTGGTGATATCGAAAATATTTACATAGGCGAAGGGTCAAATATTCAAGACGGCAGTGTTTTACATACTGATCCAGGTTGTCCTTTAAAAGTTGGAAAAGATGTAACGGTTGGTCATCTTGTTATGCTTCATGGTTGTACAATTGGAGATAATAGTTTGATTGGTATTGGAGCGGTAATACTGAACAAAGCCAAAATAGGTAAAAATTGCATTATTGGCGCTAAAGCTTTGATCACTGAAAATAAAGAAATACCTGATAACTCACTCGTGATGGGCTCTCCTGGAAAAGTTATAAGAGAAGTGACTGAAGACGAAAAAAAAGCAATTCTAAATAATACCAAACGTTATCAAGATAATTGGAAAAAATATTCTAAGTCAGTATTTTAATTAATGAGTAAAAAATTTAAAATTGGTATCGATTATGGAGGTACCAAAATTGAAGGAATTCTTTTAGATGACAATGGACTTCAAATAGAAAGAAAAAGATATTCTTATGAAAAAAATTATTTGTCAGGAATAGAAACAGTAAAAAAACTTGTAGAAGAATTTGATAAAATAAGTGATCAAATATGTACTGTCGGCATAGGAATACCAGGGTTTTCATCTAATGAAACGGGTCTTATTACAAACGCTAACTCTATATGGTTAAATGACAAACCGTTTAAAAAAGATTTAGAAAAAGCACTTAATAGAAAAGTAAAATTAATGAATGATGCTAATTGCTTTACTTTGTCAGAAGCAGTTGATGGAGCTGGAAAAGATTATCAATCTATTTTTGGAATAATAGTTGGTACTGGCTTTGGTGGAGCACTTTCATATAAAAAAGAAATTATTGAAGGTGCCAATCAAGTTGCAGGGGACTGGGGGCATCAACCTCTCCCTTATCCAACAAATGAGGAAATTGAAACAAATATAAATTGTCCATCGATGAATTGTGGTAGACCTCTATGTGCAGAACAATTTATGTCAGGAATTGGCTTTAAAGATGTATTTAATCAAAAACATAATACAAATTTTTCCTCAGAAGAAATTGTAAAACTTGATCTAGATGGAGACTCTAGAGCTAATTTAGAGTTAAGTTTATATGAAGATAGAATGGCAAGATTAATGGCAGTTATGATAGGTATTTTTGATCCTGATGCTATTATTCTTGGAGGAGGGATGTCAAATATAGAAAGACTTTATAAAAATATTCCTCCTTTAATACCTAAATATACTTTTTCAAATAAAGTAATAACAAAAGTGTTAAAAAATTTTCATGGAGACTCAAGTGGAGTTAGAGGTGCTGCTTGGCTCTGGAACGATGCAACGTAATGATAAATTAAGAAATAATATTGGAGGTAAATATGCCAGCTGGTTATGTAATAGCTCAATTAAAAGTAACAAATCCTGAAAATTATAAAGAGTATGTGGAAAAAGTAACTCCACTAGTAAAAAAATTTGAAGGTGAATTTTTGGTAAGAAACGGTGAGTATCAAATTTTTGATGGCGAAACTAATTTTCCTAGAATTGTCATGCTTAAATTTCCAAGCTATGAAAGAGCATTAGAGTGGTACAACTCTGAAGAGTACAAACCTATAAAACAAATAAGACTCGATAATTCTGAAGGGACAAATATAATTATTAAAGGGATATGAAAAAACTTATTATAATTTTATTTTCTTTATTTTTATCAACAAATCTTTTTGCAGAAATTAAAGTTCCAGGTTCTGGTGGAATGAAAATATTTGATGAGAAAGAAGCAAAAAGAGCCTATTTGGTCATTAAATAATATTTTAAATTTACCAATGAAAATATTTACTTAACTAAATAGTAAGTCATTAATTGAATAAATAATTAATCCTAAAATTATTATAAAAAAAATACCAAAAGCAATTTGTTCTAGTGATTTCTTTTTAACCTTAGTTTTACCTTGCTTATATTTTCTTATTTGAATTATACCAAATCTCATAGCAAACATTCCTAAAATTATTAGGGATAAATAAAAAATAAATTTAATCATATTTAAGGAACTAGCCAATATTCTTTGTCACTATCTAATTCAAATCTAGCTCTTCGATGACCTTTTGCTGCTAAATAAAGCCACTCCATACTTTGTATTTTACACTGAATTACAGTAAAGTTTTTATAACCTTCTTCACTTTGTTCCATAGTAAATTCAAAATTATCTAACTCAGGTTTTAATCCAGATGTTGGAGTAGGTGACATTGTTCCGGGTCCATTATCTACTAAATAACATTTTCGACTTATATGCCCTGTTTTTGACCAGGACTCTTTAGTTATTTTATTATCATGATTAATAATACATTCTACTTTTAATCTTACTTGGATTTTTTCTTCCTTATCATAAAAAAGCATAGAAGCATTTTTATTATTTTTTAATTTAGGAATTTTTTCTGATCTAATATCACTATGAAATTGTAATAGATTATTAGTTTGATCTGATTTTCTAAGAACTATAATTCTTCCATCGAAATCAGATTGGCCACCACAAATAAACACCGGTATTCTAAAAGGAGAACTTCTATCTTTAACCGCATTATCTAACATGGACCAAATTTTCTTTTTGATCTCTGTAAAGTCCTCGTAATAAGGAACTGTATCAGTCACGAATATTATTTCTTCTTTTTTAAAAGAGCAATCAACCCTGAGCTATCCCATCGATTACCGCCCATTTCTTGAACTTTGGCATAATAACCATCGATTATTTCTGTGATAGGAACAGGAGAACCATTTCTTTTTGCTTCTTCAATTACAATTGCTAAATCTTTTCTCATCCAATCTATGGCAAAACCATAATCAAATTTATCATCAGTCATGGTTCTATATCTATTTTCCATCTGCCATGATTGAGCAGCACCTTTTGATATCGTTTCCATTACTTTGTCCATATCTAGACCAGCATTAATTCCAAAATTAATCGCTTCAGATAAACCTTGAACAGTTCCTGCGATACACATTTGGTTCATCATTTTTGTGAGTTGACCACTTCCAGTAGCACCAATTAATTTTACTTTTTTACTATAACAATCAATAATTGGTTCTGCTTTTTTAAACACATCTTCGTCACCACCAACCATAACTGTTAATATTCCACCTTCAGCTCCTGCTTGACCACCTGAGATAGGTGCATCTAAAAAATCAAATCCTTTATCTTTAGCTGCTTTATATAATTCTCTTGAAATCTCTGCTGATACAGTTGAATTATCAATATAAACACAACCTTCTTTTGCAGTATTGAATATTCCATTTTCTCCAAGAGATACTTCTTTAAGATCATTATCATTTCCAACACAGGTAAAAATAAAGTCAGCACCTTCAGCAGCTTTTGCCGGCGTATCTGCTTTTGAACCTTTATATTCAGTTATCCATTTATCAGCTTTAGCAGCAGTTCTATTATAAACAGTTACATTGTGACCCGCTTTTGATATATAACCAGCCATTGGATAACCCATGACACCAAGACCTATGAAAGCAACATTACAAGACATAATTTTAATTTCCTATGTTTAATAGTTTGAAGTTTAAAGTAATTTTATTTGGATTTATTTTTACATTTTTTTCTAGCTTTGGACAGAGTTATTTTCTAGGAATATTTAATTCTAGCATAAGAGAAACTTTATCAATAACCCATGGACAATTTGGCTCAATTTATGCATCAGCAACTTTGTGTAGTAGTTTATTATTAATTTGGGTAGGAAAGAAAATAGATGATGTAAACGTTTTTAAGTTTGCATTATTTGTAATTATTCTTTTATCTTTTGCTTGTTTTTTCTTTTCAAAAGTATCATCAGTTTTATTACTTTTTATTGGAATTTTCCTAATGAGATTTTCTGGACAAGGAATGATGTCTCATACAGCATCAACAACAATTTCAAGATACTTTACCAAAACAAGAGGGAAAGCTTTGAGTATAAATTGGATTGGTCTTTCCTCTGCAGAATTCATTCTACCAGTTTTAATAGTTTACTTACTAACAATTATTGATTGGCAAAATCTTTGGATTATATTTTCAATTACAGTTTTAATCGTTTTACCGATTGCCTCTTTTTTATTAATCAAAAATTTAAACTTAGATTCGAGAGAAGCAATTGATGAAAATATTAAGCAAGTTGAAATTAAACAATGGAAGAGAAAAGAAGTTATTAAAGATTATAGATTCTATATAATCAGTCTTAACATGTTAGCTATGCCATGGATTTTTAGTGGTTATGCAGTTTTTCAATCTTTTGTTCAAACTTCAAAAGGTTGGGGACCCTATGTAATCGCACAATCATTTATGTCTTACTCAATTTTTTCTGTTCTTACATTGTTTTTGTCAGGTTTTTTAATTGATAAATTTTCAAGTAGAAAACTTTTAATTTATATGAATATTCCACTATTGTTAGCGGCGATTATCTTATTCTTTTTTGATACACCAATTATAGCATTCATATATTTAGGTTTAGTTGGAAGTTCTAACGGATTTGCAAATATATTAGGATCTTCTACTTGGGCAGAGTTGTATGGAGTTAAATATATAGGATCAATCAAAGCTTTATCTACAGCGTTAATGGTTTTTGCTACAGCTTTTGGTGTAGCTTTATTTGGATTTTTAATAGATATTGGTTTTTCAGTAGGAGATATTGCAGCTATATCAGGCATATATATATTCATCTCTTTAATCCTTCTTTTTTTAATAAGAAAAAGATTAAATCCAGTATTAATTTAGAAAACACTTGCTTTTTTGAATTCTCAGGTATAAATAACCCGCCATGGCTAGAGTAACTGTAGAAGACTGCATAGATAAAGTAGAAAGTCCGTACGAATTAGTGCTTGTTGCTAAAGAAAGAGCTACTCAATTAAATTCAGGTATAGAACCAACAATTGAGAGAGATAACGATAAAAATACTGTTATTTCTCTAAGAGAAATTGCAGAAGAAAAAATTAAAGTTTCAGATTTAACTGAAAGTGCTGTTTACAAACTTAGAAAACATGTTGAGCAAGTTGATGATGGCGCTGAGGATGATGAAGAAATAGGTGATGATTTTGAAAACATGTACAAAGGTGAAATCTCAAAAAGTGGAACACCAATTTTGCCATCAAAAAGAGCAAGAAAAACTCCTGAAAAAATTCAAGTTTCTCAAGAAGATCTAGCTGAATTATCAGAAACTGCTAAACCAGATGTTGATATATCAGCTGACGAAGAAACAATGAATGAACAAGGCGAAGTATCATTAGATGAAGTTTCAGAACAAGAAAATCAAGAAGCAGAAGTAAATTCAGAAGATTCAGACGCTTCAAACTCATAGTAAAATCATATAAAGTTAAATCATGAACAGGAAAGTATCAGTTGCTCCTATGATGGATTGCACAGATCGTCATGAGCGTTACTTTTTAAGATTGATTTCAAAAAATACACTTCTTTATACAGAAATGATTGTTGATGAAGCAATTAATAGAGGTGATAAAAAAAAATTACTCGGATTTAATATTAATGAAAAACCCGTTGCTCTTCAATTAGGTGGATCTTCTCCAAAACTTTTAGCTGAAGCTTCAAAAATAGGCGAAGATTTTGGTTATGATGAAATTAATTTAAATTTAGGTTGTCCAAGTAGAAAAGTTGAAAAAGGTAAATTTGGCGCTTGTTTAATGAAAGAGCCTAATTTAGTTGCAGATTGTTTAAGTAAAATGCAAGCTTCAACAAATTTACCTGTGACTATTAAAACTAGAATTGGTTATGATGATGTTGAAGATTATGAAAATCTTAATAATTTTATCTCAAAATTAAAACAAACAGGAGTTAAAACATTTATCATTCATGCAAGAAAAGCAATGTTAGGAAAATTCACTCCTAAGCAAAATTTGAATATTCCTCCTTTAAAATATGATTACGTTTATAAATTAAAACAAGACTTTCCAAATGAAGAAATAATTATTAACGGTGGAATAACATCTGTTGATCAAATTAAACCTCATCTTGAAAAAACTGATGGAGTTATGATTGGAAGAGCAGCATATCATACGCCTTATATGTTAACCGATATTGAAAAAGAAATTTTTAATAATGAAGATGTTCCAAGTAGACAAGATGTAATTGAACAATTAATTCCATATGTAAAAGATGAGATTAAGAAGGGCACGAGATTAAATCAAATAATGAGGCACACTATAGGTTTGTTTCATGGACAAACTGGTGCTAGTTACTGGAAAAGATATTTAAGTGAAAATATGTGTGTGAGAGATGCAGATGTTAAAAAAATTGATCACATTATGGATAAGATTAAATATAATAATATTGATACAAGTGTAGGACAATCTGCTTAATTCAATTTTAGCAAACGAATACAGTTATTTTATTTTATTAATGGTACTCACAGCAGTACCTGTTGGTTTTATAGCTGGTTTATTTGGTATTGGTGGTGGATTGGTTATGGTCCCTTTCTTATTTTATGTTTATGAAAGTTTAAATATAGATCCAAATTACATTATGCATCTGGCTGTTGGTACTTCGTTTGGAATAATTATTCCTACTTCCTTTGTTTCAGTAATGACACATTATAAACTTGGAGCTGTCGATACAAATTTAGTAAAAACATATGGGATATTTGCCGTAATAGGCGTTTCATTGGGTACAATTTTTGCAGTTTATTTAAATACTAAAAATATGGTTTTATTTTTCTCGTTAGTAATTTTTTTGTTAAGTCTTTATTTGTTATTTTTGAAAGAACAAGAAACTTCAATAACAATTTCAATTAAACAAAAATATAAAATAATTTTTGGATTAATTTCTGGATTTATTTCAGCACCTATGGGCATTGGTGGTGCTGTAATGAATGTACCAATATTTAAGTTCTTTGGTTATTCAATAAATAAAGCAATTGGAACTGCAGCTGCAATTGGGTTTTTTATTGCTTTATTTGGAGCAATAGGTTTTGTTATTACAGGAAGTTATTTAAAAAGTAATTTACCTTTAAGTATTGGTTTTTTAAACATACCTACTTTTTTAATATTTATACCTATAACAACTTTTATGGCAAGAATTGGTGCTCGTACAGTTCACAAAATTGATAAACAAAAGATAAGTAAGTATTTTGGATTACTATTATTTTTAGTAGCTAGTAAATTTTTATACGAATATTTTACTATTTAACCTTTAATTCTTTTATAGACTTTTAGATTAAAATTTAGTTAGACTTAAATTTTAATATTATGGAATTTATAGGATATTTTTCTAACGTTTTTGTATTTGAAAATTTATTAATTTTAGTGTTAGGAACGATAGGTGGACTTTTAATGGGAGCTGCACCTGGACTTAGTCCAACAATGGCGGTTGCATTGTTGATTCCTTTCACATTTAAAATGAGTCCAGACCAAGGTTTAATTATGCTTGGAGCAGTTTATACAGCAACAGTTGCAGGTGGAGCAATTAGCGCAATATTATTAAAAATTCCAGGAGCACCCGCAAACATAGCAACTGTTATGGATGGATATCCAATGGCTAAAAGTGGAAAATCAAAAGAAGCACTTCACTATTGTTTTATTAGTTCTTTTATTGGAGGTGTTATAGGAATTATAATCTTAATTTTTTTTACTCCTATACTTGCTAACTTTGCTCTTAAGTTTGGTCCTTCCCATATGTTTTGGATAGCAATATTTGGTGTTACAGTAATTGCAACATTAGATTCTAATTCAATAATTAAAGGACTTTTTTCTGGAGCCATTGGTTTATGGTTGGCAACTATAGGATACGACTCGGTGTTAGGTGTTGAAAGATTTGTTTTTAATCCAATTTTTTCAGGTGGCATAAATATTATTGCCGCTTTGGTTGGTTTGTTTGCTATTCCTCAAGTTTTATCAATGATTGAAAAAAAACAATTAGATTCTGATCAATTTCAAATGGAAAAAAAAAGTATTGTTCAATCTATTATTTACAATCTTTCAAGAATTAAAGCATTAGTAGTTGGAAGTGTATCTGGAGTTATAATTGGTTTAATCCCTGGTGCAGGAGGACAGATAGCAGGACTTGTATCTTACGATCAAATTAAAAAATTAAGTAAAAATAAAGAAAATTTTGGTAAAGGAGAACCTGATGGAATTATTGCTGCTGAGTCTGCAAACAATGCAATGGTTGGTCCTTCATTAGTTCCCTTATTAACACTTGGAGTTCCGGGCAGTCCAACAGCTGCTGTATTACTAGGTGGATTATTAATACATGGAATGTTTCCAGGTCCTAATCTGTTTACAATTTATGCTGAAACAACATGGACTTTTATTAATTCCTTACTTGTTGCACAATTTATGATGTTAGCTTTTGGGCTATATATTAGTGGCTTAGCAAAATATGTAATTAAAACACCAGCAAACTATATGGCTGCTGCTATAACAATACTTGCTATCTTTGGAACTTATAGTGTTCAACATAACTTTGCTGATGTTATTGTAATGTTGTTTTTGGGTGTTTCTATGTTCTTTTTGTCTAAATTTGGATTCACGGCTGCTCCAATTGTTTTAGGTTTAATTTTAGGTCCCATAGCAGAAACTAATTTTAGTCAGGCAAAAATAATTGCTGACACTCAAGAGGGTATTTTTAAATATTTAACTACAGGGTATTTAAATTTAACAATAATAACTTTATGTATAATTTCTATATTTTATGGAATTGTTTCGGAAATGAAGAGAAAAAATGCTCAAAATAAATAATTTAACATCTTTAATTTGCATATTATTTATCTCTATCTTATTAGCGTATGCTTCGTTTACTGGCGGTTCAGAAAATACATCTGAAGCATATTTGTTTCCAAAATTAATAACTTCTGTAATGATAATTTTATCTTCTTTTTCATTAATTTTTTATTTTTTGAACAAAACATTATCAGTTGCAGAAGTTGATGTTAAAAAGCTATCTGTTTATTTAATCTCTTTAATTTTATTTATTTTTTTTGGTGAGATAATTGGATTTTATTTTTTGGCTATATTGTTGTTTTTTATAAATAGCTATTATTATTCAGAAGATAAAAACATAAAAAATATTATTCAAAACACGATTATAACAATTATATTTATGTTATTTATCTATTTCCTTTTTTCAATAATGCTTAAAGTTCAAGTTCCTAGATTTTTTCTTTTTTAGGAATATCTAATTAAAAATACAATTATAGGTCGTATTCTTAATAAGCTAGTTTAAAAATAAGAAATTCAATGTATTTTAAATATTATTAAAAAATATTATTAAAAAATATAACTAAAAAATATAATGGCTGAATATAGATTATTGTGATCTAATTTATATTAAACAAAAGGGGGTAAATATGAATATAAAAAAATTTTTTTTATATATCACAATAGTCTTATCGCTTCTTTCATTTGGATCAATTTCAAAAGCCGGTGATTATCCTGATAGACCGATAAGCGTAATGGTAGCTTATAACCCAGGTGGAGCTACTGATTTTCAAGCAAGACTAGTAACTATGATGGCTGCTCATCCTAAGAAAGATTATTTAGGACAGCCAATTGTTATTGTAAATAAACCTGGTGCAGGCGGTAAAGTTGGATGGAATTGGTTTGCATCTAAAGCTAGAAAAGATGGATATGATTTAGCTGCTTACAATATTCCACACTTTGTATCTCAATCAATAGTATTTGATGATACAAAATACAACATAGATAACTTGGAGCCTATAGCGAACTGGGGAGCAGATCCTGCGGTATTGATTGTCAGTAAAGACAGTCAATTCAATTCAGTTGGTGATATGGTTAAATTTGCAAAAGCGAATCCAGGTAAAGTTACTTTTTCAGGTGCTGGAAAATTTGTTGGTCATCATATAGCTTTTTTACAATTTCAAAAAGCTAGCGGAGCTAAATTAACTTATGTTCCTCATACAGGTGGTGTTCCTGCATTAGCTGCTGTTAAAGGTGGTCAAGTAATGGCTGGTTTTAATAATCTTTCAGATGCTTTCAGAAGTCAGAATGATATTAAAATTTTAGCAATTGCTGATCTTCAAAGAGAAAAAACATTTTTACCAAATGTACCAACATTAAAAGAAGAAGGTCTTGATGTTGATAATTCAAGTGTAAACTTTAGAGGCATTATGGCTCCTAAAGGAACTTCACCAGAAATTATTGAATATTTAGCGGCTAAAGTTCCTTTAATGTTTAATGATAAGAAAACTTTGAAACAAATGAAAAAAGGTGGTTCACCTGTTAGAATTATGAACAGAGCTGAAGTACAAGAAATGTGGAAAGCTAGAAAAGTAAGCTTAACAAAACTTCTTGCTGGACTAAAACCTTAATAGTAATTACTACTATATTAATAAAGTTTCGCCTTAATATTTTAAGGCGGAACTTCTAAATTTAGTAAATAATTATGAATAACAAATCATCTACAGAAATAGTTCAATCATTAGTTCTTAAAGCCAAAAAAGCCCAATCTATTTTTGCGAGTTTTAATCAAAATCAAGTTGACGAAGTTGTTACAGCTGTTGCCTGGGCTCTATGTAAACCATCGAACAATAATAAAATTTCAAATCTAGCAGTAAGTCAAACTGGTCTTGGTAATCCTGAAGATAAAATTTTAAAGAATAGAAGAAAAACACTTGGTCTTTTAAGGGATTTAAAAAATGTCAAAACTGTAGGAATAATTAAAGAAGATAAAGAAAAAAAAATTATTGAAATAGCAAAACCTGTTGGTGTTGTTGCGGCCGTTACACCATCAACAAATCCAGCGGCAACTCCAATAAACAATATTATTAATGCTTTGAAAACGAGAAATTCTATTATTGTATCTCCATCTCCAGCAGGATCTAAAGTTTTTATAGATTTATTAGTTTTAATTAATATCGAGTTAAAAAAGATTGGTGCACCTAAAGATTTAATACAAACCTTTGATTGCGATGTCACAAAAGAGTTAACAAATGAACTTATGAAAAATGTTGATTTAGTTATTGTAACTGGCTCTTTAAATAACGTTAAAGAAGCGGCAAAATCTGGTACCAAAGCAATTGGAGTGGGGCAAGGCAATGTAACATCAATTATTGATGAAACAGCTGATTTAGAAGACGCTTGTAAAAAAATCAAAATGTCAAAAATATTTGATAATGCCACAAGTTGTTCATCAGAAAATAATTTGATTTTAATTGAGGAAATTTATGAAAAAACAATTGATTTACTATCTAAAGAAAATGCAGTTCTTCTCAACGGAAATCAAAAAGAAATTTTGCAGAAAAATTTATGGTTAAATGGAAAACTTAATAGAAAAATAATTGCAAAATCAGCAAAATTTATTTCAAATGAGTTGAATTTAGAAGTTAGTAAAGATGTTCAAATATTAATGGTAGAAGAGCATGGTGTTGGACCGAATTATCTATTTTCAGGAGAAAAATTATCTCCAGTTTTGTCAGTATATAAAGTTAAAAATTTTAAAGAGGCTAAGGAATTAGCTAAAAAAATTCTAAATTATCAAGGAATAGGACATTCTATTGGTATGCATACCAAGGAGGATGAAAGAATAATCGAATTAGGATTAGACTTACCTGTATGTAGAGTTATTGTTAATCAAGCACATACTTTTGCAACGGGTGGAAGTTTTACTAATGGGCTACCTTTTTCTTTGTCTATGGGATGTGGCACATGGCAAAAAAATACTATTGATAATAATTTAAATTATAAACATTTTTTAAATATTACTAAAATTTCTAATTTAATTCCAGGTAAAGAAGCAGAACTAAAAGAATATTTTACAGATTATTGTGAAAAAAATGATCCAGAGGAACTAAAAAATTTAGAATAGCTAAATGGAATTAGAAACGGTAAGAGATTTTATAGATTTTAATTCAGATAAAAAACCAAATTTAAATTTTATTACTTGTCCAAATACTAAAAAAAAAATATCAAATAAAAGTCTAAAAAAAAATTTAGAAAAAATAAATTATTATTTATCTGTTGAAAAAAAACAAAAAAAAAATTCTTTAATCTGCACTCTTACAGAAAATTCTCTAAGCGGTATTCAACTTATGTTAGGAATTATGTACTCTGGAATGATACAAGTTCCTCTCAATTTAGTAGCTGGCGAAGATCAATTAGCTTATATAATTGAACATTCTGAGTCTAAGATATTATTTTCAACAAAATCGAATTTAGATTTAGCAAAAAGAATAATAAAAAAATCAAATAATGATGTTGAGCTTATTGAAATAGATAAAGATAATTTTATTGAAGAATTAAAAGATCAAAAAGAAGAATTACAAGATCTTAAAAAATCAAACAAAGCATTGTTGATGTATACATCAGGTACAACCGGTAAACCCAAAGGTGTAATACTTACTCATGATAATATTTTAAATGGAGGTAAAAATGTTTTGATTTCGCATGAGTTAACGACATCAGATAAGGCTTTATGTGTTTTACCACTTTACCATATTAATGGCTTAATAGTCACTGTAATGGGGCCATTAGTTAGTCATAGTTCGTTAGTTTTGTCAGAAAAGTTTTCAGCAACCAACTTTTGGAAACATATTGAAGAATTTAAATGTACTTGGTTTAGTATTGTGCCAACTATAGTTTCTTCATTATTGAATAAATATTCTGAAGTTGAATTTAAATCGTTAGACACTTCATCTGTTAGATTTGGCAGAAGTGCTTCGGCAGCATTAGCACCAGAAACTCATAAAAATTTTGAAGAAAAATTTAAGATAAAAATGATTGAGACAATGGGTTTAACAGAAACATGTGCTCCAATATTATCTAATCCACCTTCTCCTAATCCAATTAAGTATGGTTCACCAGGAATACCTTATGGAAATGAAGTTAAAATTTTAGATGAAAAATTTAATGAAGTTGAAAGAAATACTATTGGTCAAATTTGTGTAAGAGGAAAAAATGTAATGAAAGAATATTATAAAAACTCTGTCGAAACAAAAAAAAATTTTTATGAAGATTGGCTCTTAACAGGAGATTTAGGTTTAATGGACTCTGAAGATTTTGTTTTTGTAAAAGGTAGAATTAAAGAATTAATAATTAAAGGTGGTGAAAATATCTCACCAAGAGAAATTGATGATGTGTTATATCAACACCCAGATGTACTCGAAGCAGCAGCATTTGGCGATAAGTGCAGTCATTATGGTGAAACTGTAAAAGCTGGTGTTGTATTAAAAAATAAGGAATCTGTTACAGAAAATGATTTGATTGATCATTGTTCAAAAATTTTAGGCAAATTTAAATCACCAGAAAATATATATTTTTTTGATGAATTACCAAAAGGATCATCTGGAAAAATTCAAAGATTAAAAATTAAAGATCAAATCAAATAATTTTATGTATAAAATTGATAAGAAATTCATAAAATCTTCTCATCACATTATAGATCTTAAATTATGTAGTATTAGGCTTCATGATAATTCTAAATTTCCATGGGTTATTCTAATTCCTAAAAGAAATAAGATTACTGATATGAGTGATCTTAATTCTAAAGATCAGATTTTGCTTATGAAAGAAATTGTTTATGTGAGTAAAGTTATGAAAAAATTATTTAAAACTACAAAACTTAATATTGAAAAAATTGGAAATATAGTACCTCAATTACATATACATATTATAGCCAGAAGAAAAAAAGATAGCTCATGGCCACTATCTGTATGGGTTGTTAAGAGTAAAAATTATTCAAAAGTATCTTTAATAAAAATTTTAAAAAAGGTTAGGGGTGAATTTAAATAAAAAGAGGTGATTTCAGTCTCCCTCCATCACCTCACACAATCTTTGTAATTGATTCTCTTAGATTTAATGAACACTTACTAGTTGAATCTTATATTTATTAAGACCTATTTTATGAGTACAATGATAATTAAGAGTTTGATTATTTTTTATTGACTAAATTTTTTGATCGTATTCGCCTATTTTTCCAGTTTTTTGAAGCAAATCATCAATAAAGTTAAAGATTTTTTTCTTTCTAATTTCTGATGTTGGGCTTTCTGTAACAATCACTAATGATGGTTTGTTTGAAGAAGCTCTTATTAATCCCCAAGAACCGTCTTCAAAAGAAAATCTTATACCATTAACAGTCAGAACCTCTGTTATTATTTGATCATCAATTTTAGTTTTACTGTTTTTAATTTCTTTAATTTGTTTAACTAATTCATCAACTACTTGGTATTTTTCTTCATCTTTACAAAAGGGGGCCATAGTTGGTGTTTGATAAGTGTTAGGTAATTCATTCAAGATTTCATTCATCTTTTTATTTTGACTGTTTAATAAATGACACACATGAATTGCTGAATTAATTCCATCATCATAACCATAACCTAAAGGTTGATTAAAAAAGAAGTGTCCACTTTTTTCAAATCCAGCTAATGCTTTTTCAGTATTAACTTTTCTTTTAATATGTGAATGACCAGTTTTCCAATAGATAGTTTCACAGTTATTTTGTAATAAAACCTTATCTTTTGAATATAATCCAGTTGATTTAACATCTACTATAAACTTAGAATTTTTGTGTTTTGTTGATAGATTTCTTGCAATCAATAATCCTATTTTATCAGAAAATATTTCATTTCCTTGATTATCAATAACACCAACTCTATCTCCATCACCGTCAAAACCAAAACCGATATCTGCATTATTATCTTTAACAGCTTTAGCAATTGCTTGAAGCATCTCTAAATCTTCTGGATTTGGATTATATTTAGGAAAAGTCCAGTCTAATTCACAATCAAGCTCAATTACTTCACAACCAATTCCTCTTAATATATCTGGGGCAAATATACCTGCTGTACCGTTACCACAGGCAACAACTGCTTTTATCTTTTTGTTAATTTTATTACCTGATATTAAATCATCTTTATAAACTTGTTGAAAATTTTCAATTTGCTTTTCATTTCCTTCACCTGAGGTAAATTTTTCATTTAAGGTGATATCTTTTAATTCTTTCATTTCTTCAGGTGCATGTGTTAGACCTTTTTTGATACCCATTTTAACGCCAGTCCAACCATTTTCATTATGACTCGCTGTTACCATTGCAACTGCATCAGCATCTAAATTAAATTGAGCAAAATAGACCATCGGTGATAATGATAGTCCTACATCTTCAATATTGCATCCAGTAGATAGCAGTCCTTTTTTAAGAGCAATTTTAATTTCTTCACTATAAGATCTATAGTCATGACCAACTATTACTCTTGGGTTATTTTTTTTAGTATGAATTTTTATTTGAGTTCCTAAACCTTTACCAAGATTCTTGATTCCTTGGCTATTAATATCCTTCTCATACAACCATCGAGCGTCATATTCTCTAAAACCATAAGGATCTATTTTTATTTTTTCATTCATTTGCTAATTACTTACTCTTTTTAAATATTTTTATTGATATTTTTTTTGCCTTGTTCTATAAATGTTCTGTTGATTAATTATTTATATAGTATATCAACATAAAACGCACACAACATATAGTTGTTTTCGTCAAAATAACAAAATATAGTATTAAATATGAATAAGGTTTTATCTCAGGCACTAAAGAAAGCTGTCTCCGAATATAGCCCAGAAGTAAAAGATGCATCAAAAGGAAATAGACCAGATCTTTTTTCATTAAGCAACGAAACTGAATTATTTCAAAATGATAAAGGTATCATAATTAAGATCGATAGATCTAAAGATACAAATTTAACAGACTTTGGTAAAGCAACTTTAAAAGATAGATATCTTGGACACAACGAATCTTTTCAAGATTTATTTGCACGTGTCGCAAGTTCATACGCAGACGATAATTTACACGCACAAAGAATTTACAACTACATAAGCAACCTTTGGTTTATGCCGGCAACACCTGTTCTATCAAACGGTGGAACCAAAAGAGGTTTACCTATATCATGTTTTTTAAATGAAGCATCAGATAGTCTAGGAGGAATTCTTGATCTTTGGAGTGAAAATGTTTGGTTAGCTGCAAAGGGTGGAGGCATTGGAAGTTACTGGGGCAACCTTAGATCTATTGGTGAGAAAATTGGTAAAGTTGGAAAAACGTCTGGAATAATTCCTTTTATAAAAGTTATGGATTCATTAACGATGGCGATTAGTCAAGGATCTTTAAGAAGAGGATCTGCTGCTTGTTATTTACCAGTTGATCATCCTGAAATTGAAGAATTTATTGAAATGAGAAGACCTACAGGTGGTGACCCAAACAGAAAAGCATTAAATTTACATCATGGTGTTTTGCTTTCTGATGCTTTTATGAGAGCTGTCGAAACTGATGAACAGTGGGCACTAAAAAGTCCTGCAGATGGTACGGTTCAACAAACAATATCAGCAAGAAATTTATGGATAAGATTATTAACTGCAAGAATTGAGACAGGAGAGCCTTACATAATTTATATAGATACAGTTAATAGATTAATTCCACAACATCATAAGCTAGCTAACTTAACAGTTAAAACATCAAACCTATGTAGTGAAATAACCTTACCTACTGGAATTGATAAAGATGGAAGAGACAGGACAGCTGTATGTTGTTTATCATCATTGAATTTAGAAAAGTATGATGAATGGAAAGATGATCCCGATATAATCAAAGATGTAATGAGATTTTTAGATAATGTTTTGTCTGATTTTATAGACAAAGCTCCAGACCAATTTAAGGATGCAAAATATTCTGCTGAAAGAGAAAGAAGTGTTGGATTAGGTGTGATGGGTTTTCATTCTTTTTTACAAAAAAATAGAATTCCACTTGAGTCAGTAATGGCTAAATCTTGGAATAAAAAAATATTTAAACAAATTGATGAACAGGTAAATCAGGCGTCAAAAGATTTAGCTGAAGAAAGAGGAGCTTGTCCTGATGCTGCTGAATATGGTTACAAAGAAAGATTTTCTAACAAAACCGCTATAGCTCCAACAGCTTCAATTTCTATAATTTGTGGTGGCGCTTCTCCAGGGGTAGAACCTATAGCTGCAAATAGCTATACTCACAAAACGTTGTCTGGTTCATTCAATGTTAGAAACAGATATTTAGAAGAAATATTGCAAAGTCACGGTAAAAATGATGACGAAACTTGGTCTACTATCACCACGAATCAAGGCTCTGTATCTCATTTGAATTTTTTAACAGATCTAGAAAAAGATGTCTTTAAAACTGCTTTTGAACTTAATCAAAAGTGGATTATTGAATTAAGTGGAGACAGAACTCCTTTTATATCTCAAGCCCAGTCAGTAAATTTATTTTTACCAGCAGATGTTCATAAAAAAGAATTACATAAAATTCACTTTGATGCTTGGAAGAAAGGTTTAAAGAGCCTTTATTATTGTAGATCAAAATCAATTCAAAGAGCAGAAAATATTAATGATGCAAAATCAACAGATATTATGGCTAATGTTTATAAAAATAAAGCAACCAAAACAGAAGAACCAGAATACGAAGAGTGTCTATCATGTCAATAGTAGAAAAAACAAATTCAGAAATTATTCAAACTAAAAAAAAGGAAATTATTCAACCAAAGAAAATGGGATTACTGGTTGAAAATCCAGTTTATAAACCATTTAGATATCCATGGTGTTATGATGCTTGGTTAACTCAGCAAAGAATTCACTGGTTACCAGAAGAAGTTCCACTTGGTGATGATGTTAGAGATTGGCAAAAAAACTTATCTCAATCAGAAAAAAATTTATTAACTCAGATTTTTAGATTTTTTACTCAAGCAGATGTTGAGGTTCAAAACTGTTATTTAAGACATTACACTACAGTATTTAAACCAACAGAAGTATTAATGATGATGACAGCTTTTGCTTCAATGGAAACAGTTCACGTCGCAGCTTACTCACATCTCTTAGATACTATTGGAATGCCGGAGTCTGAATATTCAGCTTTCATGAAGTATAAAGAAATGAAAGATAAATATGATTACATGCAAGATTTTAATGTAAATTCAAAAGAAGATATTGCTAAAACTGTAGCTGTGTTCAGTGCTTTTACAGAAGGACTACAATTATTTGCAAGTTTTGCAATTCTTTTAAATTTTCCAAGACACAACAAAATGAAAGGAATGGGACAAATAGTTACTTGGTCAGTTAGAGACGAAACTCTTCATTGCAATTCTATGATAAGAATTTTTAAAGAATTTATTAATGAAAATCCTGAAATCTGGACTCCTAAATTAAAAAAAGAACTTTATGAAGCTTGCAGAACTATTATATCTCATGAAGATGCTTTCATTGATTTAGCTTTTGAAATGGGTCCAATGGAAGGTTTAACTGCCCAAGAAGTTAAAGATTATATAAGATTTATTGGCAATAGAAGACTTGTGCAGTTAGGTTTAGAGCCTATTTACGATATTGATAAAAATCCTCTTGGCTGGTTGGATACTATGCTTAATGCTGTGGAACACATGAATTTCTTTGAGGGAAGAGCTACAGAATACTCTAAGGCATCAACTCAAGGTACTTGGGCAGAAGCTTTTAGTTAATTTTTTAATTATCTGTAATTTAATTCCATTACTTTTCGATGCTTGCTACCTTTGTACTTAGCAAGTGGTCGAATAAGTTTATTTGCAGCGTGTTGTTCCATGATATGAGCTGACCACCCAGTTATTCTTGAAATAACAAATATTGGTGTAAAGAAGTCAGTATCAAATCCCATTAAATGATAAGTAGGACCAGTAGGGTAATCTACATTCGGGTGAATATTTTTTTTCTTAATCATCACTTTTTCAACAATGTCATAGATCTTTTCAAAAGTTTTATCCTTCTTAATTTTAGCAACTTTTCCAAAGTATTCTCGCATAGTTGGAACTCTAGAATCTCCAGATTTATAAACTCTGTGACCAAACCCCATCACCACATCCTTGTTTTTAAGAGCATTATTGATCCATTTTAGTGCATTTTCAGGTTTTTTAATTTTTCTCATCATGTGCATTACTTCTTCGTTAGCACCACCATGTAGAGGACCTTTTAAACTTGCTATAGCACCTGTGATAGCTCCATGAATATCTGACAAACTACTAGTGATAGTTCTTGCGGTAAAAGTTGAAACATTAAAGCTATGCTCGGCATATAAAATCAAAGATACATCAAATGCTTTTACAATTTCCTTTTGAGGAACTTTTCCAAAACACATATAGAAAAAATTTTCAGCAAACGTTAATTCTTTTTTAGGTTTGATAATTTTTTTTCCACTTCTAATTCTATAAAATGCAGCTAATGCTGTAGGAGTTTTTGCAAAAATCCTTAGAGCTTTTCTCATATTTGCTTCAGGTGAAGAGTCTGATGTTTCATTATCTTCTAAACCCATCACACTGACAGCTGTTCTTGCAACATCCATTGGGTGTGATTTTTTTGGCATATGTTTAATTATCTCATATAAATTTTTTGATAGCTCTCTGCTATTTTTTTCCTCTTTTTCAAATTGTTTTAATTGGATTGAGTTTGGAAGATCTTTATTTAAAATTAAGTAAGCAACTTCTTCAAACCTGCAATACTCACATAAATCTTGAGCTGCATAACCTCTATAAGTCAGAGAGTTTATTTCAGGCATTACTTTTGAAACTTCTGTTTCGTCAACTACTATTCCCAATAAACCTTTTTTAATTTCTTCACTCATTATTCATGTCCTTCCGAACTAAAGTTATAAATTTTTTCATCAAGTGAGTTGTACTTTTCGTACTCAACTAACTCATAAAGTCTTTTTCTGGTTTGCATTTTATCAATAATATTGTTCTGATGTCCATTCGCATAAATGTCTCTTAATCCATCTTCTACATTTTTCATGGCTAATCTCTGCGTTGTAACTGGATAAATCACTATATTATATCCAAAATTCTCTAATTCTTTGTAGTTGAAAAGTTTTGATTTACCAAATTCGGTCATATTGGCTAATAAATAACAAGAAAGTTCTTTTCTTACTTTTTCAAAATCTTTTTCGTCTTGTAGCGCTTCAGGAAAGATAATTTCAGCACCAGCATCAATATATGCTTTGCATCGATCAATCATTTTATCAATACCTTCAACACCTTTAGCATCAGATCTTGCAATTATTTTAAAATTACTATCTTTTTTAGCTGAAACACATTCTTTGATTTTATCTACCATTGCCTCTGTTGAAATTAATTCCTTATTGTCAAGATGACCGCATCTCTTCCTTTCAATTTGATCTTCTAAATGAACAGCTGCAATTCCAAACTCTTCAAAAGTCTCAATAGTTTCTTTACAAGATTTAAATCCTGTATCTATATCTACAATAGTTGGTAAATTTGTAACTCTTGAAATTAAATAAGATCTAGTACTAACATCCTGTAATGTTGTTAAACCAATGTCTGGAAAGCCAAGATCATTAGCCATAACACCACCCGATATATAAACTGCATCATAACCAATTTCTTCAATTAGTTTTGCTGTCAACGGATTATAGGCTCCTGGTACTCTTAATATTTTGTTTGATTTTAATTTATCAACAAAATCTATTCTTTTTTGACTTGGTTCTTTGTCAACAAAATGCACTAAAATATTCCTTTTTTTAAATTTCTTTTTAAATTACTTTTTTTAATCTCTATATTTAATTTATCTAACTGACCTGATTTTAATTTTTTTAAATTTTGAACAGTATTTAAGAATCGATCACTTTCTTTTTTGCTAAGAATACCATCTGTCAAAGTTAAAAACTTGTTAATATAATTCTGTCTTTTAAATGGTCTAGCTCCATATGGGTGTGCATCAGCTCTATCAAGTTGTTCACTAATTTTTTTACCATTATTTAAAGTTACAATCACTTTTGCTCCAAAAGATTTTTTCATTGGATTTGGATCATGATATTTTTTAGTCCATTTTCTGTCTTCGTAAGTTGTAATTGATTTCCAGATTTTAATAGTACTTTTTTTATTTGCTCTAGTTTTTGTATAGGATTTTACATGATGCCAATCACCATCTTCTAATGCCACAGCAAAAATATACATAATGGAGTGATCAAGTGTTTCTCTGCTTGCGTTTGGATCCATTTTTTGAGGATCATTTGCTCCAGTTCCAATTACATAATGAGTGTGGTGACTTGTAAATATATCGATTTTTTTAATTTGGTTTAGATTAGGTATTTTAATTTTAAGTTTTTTAGCTAAATCAATTAATGCTTGAGATTGATACTCAGCTGAATATTCTTTAGTGTAAGTCTCAAGAATAGCTTTTTTAATTTCACCTTTTTTGGGAAGAGGCACTTTGTAATTAGCTTTTTTTCCATCTAATATTCTTGCAATCACACTATCTTCACCTTCATATATTGGACTAGGCGCACCTTCGCCTCTCATAACTCTATCAACTGCCTCAATAGCAAGTTTACCAGCATGTGCTGGAGCGTATGCTTTCCAACTTGAAATTTCACCTTTTCTAGATTGTCTTGTTGATATGGTTGTATGCAGAGCTTGTTGAACCGCTTGATAAATTGTTTTAGTGTTAAGTTTTAACATTGATCCTAAACCTGCAGCAACACTTGGTCCTAAATGAGCTATGTGATCTACTTTATGTTTGTGTAAACAAATTCCTTTAACTAGATTTACTTGAACTTCATAGGCTGTGATAATCCCACGTAATAAATCTATTCCACTTATTTTATTTTGTTGTGCAACTGCCAAAAGGGGCGGGATATTATCTCCTGGGTGACTGTAGTCAGCCGCTAAGAAAGTATCATGAAAATCAAGTTCTCTAACAGCAGTTCCATTTGACCATGCTGCCCACTCACAATCAAATTTAAGTTTTGAGTTTACACCAAATAAAGTTGCACCATTTTTTCTTGAATGTTTTAAAGCCATTTCTCTTGAAGAAACCACAGGTCTTCTATTCAATGATGCAATTGCAACAGAAGCGTTGTCAATAATTCTATTGATTACCATTTCAATTGCTTCTTTATTAAGTTTTACATTATCGCTTGCAATTTCGGCTATCTTCCAAGCTAGTTGCTTTTTTTTAGGAAGGTTAATTTTAGACGGGTAAACTTTAACTGTATGTAATAACAAAATAACTCCTTAATAGTGATTTTGTTTTAATAGTTAAAAAAAATTAATCAATATCAAAGATATTTTGTTATTATTTTTTCAAGACCAATAAAGTCTTTTATAAGGTGATTATGATATATTTCAGTTGTACTTTTTTCTGTATATCCATTTTCTAATAAAATAACAGGTATCTCTGCTGCTTTAGCAGCATTAGCATCAGTTTCACTGTCACCAATCATTATTGATTTATTTTTGTCTCCATCTAATATTTCTATTATAGAAGTTAAGTGTCTTGGATCTGGCTTACAATATTCGAAAGTATTATAACCAGCGACATATTCAAAGTAATCATATATTCCAATTTTTTTTAAAAGATCAACAGCAAGATACTCAGTTTTATTTGTGCAGATAGCCATAGATATATTTTTTTTTTTACACCAATTTAAGAAATTCATAACTCCATTTATTAAAGTACTTTCTTTTAAAATATTTTTTCCATAAAAAGATATAAATTCATCTGTCATCTCATTTTTAATTTTTTCATTAATTGATGTTAATTCTTTTTTGGCCTGACTCCATAAGGATCTACCAATCATAGCCCCAGCACCTTTGCCAACTGAGCTTTTTAAATCATCTAAAGATTTGGTGGGGTATCCAAATTTTCTCATTACATGATTGTGAGCCAACATTAAATCTGGAGCTGTATCTACTAGAGTCCCATCTAAATCAAATAAAATTGTGAATTTCCGCTTCATTTTAAAAGTTTTTTAAAGAAATATTATGTGAATTAATTAAGACATATTCTTAATATAAAGCATTTTAAAATGAAAGAATTAAATTTACAAAAAGTTCAGAATAAACTTAGAAATAAGTTTTTAGCTAGTGGTGTTAATATGCCTGGGCCTGAAACAATTTTTTTTTCAAATGATACTAAAATTGGAAAAAATGTAACCATTGAACCTTATGTTGTTATAGGGAAAAATGTAAAGATCGGAAATAACGTTATAATAAAATCATTTTCACATTTAGAGTCTTGCAAGATAGAAAATAAGGTTGAAATTGGACCTTACGCACGAATAAGACCGAGTACCATTTTAAAAGAAGGGTCTAAAATCGGAAACTTTGTTGAAATTAAAAAAAGTATTGTTGGAAAAAAATCTAAAGTAAATCATTTATCTTATATCGGAGATAGTGACCTTGGTAAATCAGTTAATATAGGTGCTGGAACAATTACATGTAATTACGATGGTGTTAAAAAAAGTAAAACAATAATTAAAGATAGGGTTTTTATAGGATCCAATTCATCTTTAGTCGCTCCACTCACTATAAATCAAGAAAGTATTGTTGGCGCAGGTTCTGTAATAACTAAAAATGTAAAAAAGAAATCTTTAGCTCTTACAAGATCAAAACAAATAGAGGCAAGAAATTATAAAAGAAAATAATATGTGTGGAATAATTGGAATATCTAGCAACAAGTCAGTATCAAGCAGTATTATTAATTCTCTTAAAAAATTAGAGTATAGAGGGTATGACTCTGCTGGTATAGCAACTTTATCCAATGGCTTTATTAATCAAGTTAAATCTGAAGGTAGGGTAGAAAATTTAGAAAATAATTTTGATTTAAAAAATCTTTCAGGTAATATTGGTATTGGCCATGTCAGATGGGCAACTCATGGTGTGCCAAATAGTATAAATGCGCACCCACATTCATCAGATAATGTATCAGTGGTCCACAATGGAATAATTGAAAATTCAACAATATTAAAAAAACATTTAATAAGCCAAGGTCATATATTTAAATCACAAACCGATACTGAGGTTATTGTCCATTTAATTACTGAAAATTTAAAAACATCAGAATTACAAGAAGCTATAACAAAAACTTTAAAACAACTTCACGGTAGTTTTGCACTAGGTGTTATTTTTAAAGATATTCCAGATTTAATAGTTGGTGCAAGAAGAGGTTCTCCTTTAGCAGTTGGTTATGGACCTAGTGAAAATTACTTAGGTTCAGATTCTTATGCTCTTAAGTCAATGACAAATAAAATTACTTATTTAGATGATGGTGAATTTTGTATTGTCAAAAAAGATGAGGTTGATTTTTTTAATGAAGAAGGAATAAAAATTAATAAAAAAGTTTTAGAGCTTTCTTCTAATCAAGAAAATTATGATAAAGGTGATTTTAAACATTTTATGGCTAAAGAAATTGAAGAACAACCTCGAACATTAAAAACAGGTGTTAAAGAGTATGTGGATAACATTAATAATGATATCAATATTTATAATTTCCCTTGGCATATTGATGAAATTAAAACAATTACATTAATTGGATGCGGTACCGCCTATCATTCATGTTTAATGGCAAAATATTGGTTTGAAGAATTAACAACATTGGAAGTTAATGTTGATATTGCTTCAGAATTTAGATATCGAAAAAATAGATTTAAAAATGATACTTTATACGTCTTTGTCTCGCAATCAGGTGAGACGGCAGATACTTATGCAGCGTTAGACATATGCAATAAAAATAAAATGAAAACTTGTGCGGTTGTAAACGTAATTGAAAGCTCAATTGCAAGAGACTCAAACTTTGTATTACCAATTCATTGTGGTCCTGAAATAGGTGTTGCCTCAACTAAAGCTTTTTTAGGTCAAATTCTAGTGCTATATATTTTATCTTTAAAACTAGGCTCATTAAGAAAAGAAATTGAAAATGAATTTTATCAAGAAAAAATAAAAGATCTTAAAAATTTGCCAAAATTAATTGAAGAAACACTGTTAATAGATAATGATATTCAAGCTATAGCTTCAACATTTAATGAGGCAAAAGGGTCAATGTTTTTAGGAAGAGGTTTTTCTTACCCAATAGCATTAGAAGGTGCTTTAAAACTTAAGGAGTTATCTTATGTTCATGCTGAAGGTTATCCTGCTGGAGAAATGAAGCATGGTCCTTTAGCGTTAATTGAAGAGGGCATGCCTGTTGTTGTTCTTGCACCTAGAGATAATTATTATAAAAAAACTATTTCAAATATGCAGGAAGTAATAGCAAGAGGAGCTAAAGTTTTATTAATAACGAACAAAAGTAAAGACGAAGTAGTTTCAGAAAATATTTGGCAAACCATTGAAGTTGAGACCACAAATAATGATTTGTTACCTTTTCTTTTAACTATACCACTTCAAAAACTTGCTTATTATTCAGCCCTAAAAAAAGGTTATGATATAGATAAGCCAAGAAATTTAGCAAAATCTGTAACAGTTGAATAAAGCTCAAACTCTGTTAAAACAATCAGCAGTTGAATATGAAAAATTGGAAAAAAAATAGTTGGAGAAAGTATCCAGTTAAACACATGCCCGAATATCCAAATAAAAAAGAATTGGATATGGTTTTGGATAAACTTGCAACATTCCCACCTTTAGTTTTTGCAGGAGAGACAAGACATTTAAAATCTCAACTTGCAGATGTTGTGGATGGTAAAGCTTTTTTACTTCAAGGCGGAGATTGTGCTGAAAGTTTTGCTGAATTTAACCCAGATAATATTAGGGACACATTCAAGCTAATATTGCAAATGTCATTAGTCCTAACATATTCAGCTTCATTACCAGTTGTAAAAGTTGGAAGAATAGCTGGACAATTCTCAAAACCAAGAAGTTCACCTGTTGAGTCAAAAAATGGAGTAGAACTTCCTAGCTATTTAGGAGACAATATTAATGGAATGGAATTTAATGAAAAAGCAAGAGTTCCAGATCCAAAAAGATTATTTAAAGCTTATTCTCAGTCAGTAGCAACATTAAATCTTATCAGAGCTTTTTGCCATGGTGGTTTTGCTGATCTACAAAATGTCCATACTTGGAACCTTGGATTTATTAAAAATAGCCCTGAATTAAAAAGATTTAAAGAATTAGAAGATAGAATTGCTGATGCATTGGCATTTATGGATGCTTGTGGAATTAATTCTGATTTTAATAGAAGATTAAAAACTGTTAATTTTTGGACTTCACATGAAGCATTATTATTACCGTTTGAAGAAACAATGACACGAACAGACTCTACCACAGGTGAAAACCATGATACTTCAGCTCACTTTGTTTGGATTGGAGATAGAACTAGACAATTAGACGGTGGACATGTTGAGTTTTGTAGAGGGGTTGAAAATCCTATTGGAATTAAATGTGGTCCAACCCTAAAAGCTGAAGATTTAATAAATCTTTGTAATAGAATTAATCCTAAAAATGAAAAAGGTAAAATTACTTTAATTTCAAGATTTGGAGCTGACAATGTTTCAAAATATTTGCCGAAATTAATTAGAGCTATTAAAAAAGAAGGTTTAAATGTTATTTGGTCGTGTGATCCTTGTCATGGAAACACAATTAAAGCTTCAACAGGATTTAAAACAAGACCTTTTAATAGTGTTTTAAAAGAAGTAAAAAATGTGTTTGCTTGTCATCAAAGTGAAGGTAGTTATGCTGGAGGTCTTCATATTGAGCTTACAGGTCAAAATGTTACTGAATGTATAGGTGGTGCTCAAAAAATATCAGAAAAAGATTTATCTTCAAGATATCACACTCATTGTGATCCAAGATTAAATGCAAACCAAGCTTTAGAATTAGCTTTTTTAATTTCTGATGAAATTAAAAAAAATAGCTCGTATTCAAAAAATGCAAATAGAGCGGCATCTTAAAGCATTGTAAAAAATATCAACTGATAATACGTTATGACTATGACACCTTCTGAAAAAGTAAATTTTATATCTGATTGGATTAAAGACTATATAAATAATATGCCTAATAAAGCTCAGTCATTAGTTATAGGTATTTCAGGAGGAATTGACTCGTCTGTATCGAGTACTTTAAGTGCTATGACAGGCTTAAAAACAATTGTTTTATCTATGTCAATTAAACAAAAGTCTCAACAACACGATTTAAGTCTTAAACATCAAGAATGGTTAGTAAAAAAATTTAAAAATGTTGAAGCTCATACTATTAATTTAGATGAATTATTTTCAGCTTTTTCTTCGAGTTTATCAAAATTTGACAATGAACATGGTATGGCAAATTCTAAAGCAAGATTAAGAATGACAACTCTTTATCAAGTTGCAGCAGCTAACAAAGGTATTGTGGTTGGAACTGGTAATAAAGTTGAGGATTTTGGTGTAGGTTTTTACACAAAGTACGGTGACGGAGGGGTAGATATTTCTCCAATTGCTGATTGTAATAAAACAGAAGTTTGGGAACTTGGAAAAGAACTTGGTGTTCTAAACGAAATAATTGAAGCAGCTCCAACCGATGGATTATGGGATGATGGCAGAACAGATGAAGATCAATTAGGATTAAAATATAATGAACTTGAAGAAGCTATGAATAATCCCAATTCACCTAATAGAGCTAAATACGAAACTATAAGAAAACAAAATTTGCATAAAATGGTGCCTATTCCTGTATGCAAAATTCCTAATTAATCAAATAGATTAACAAATCTATGAATTAAGTATATTTCTAAAACAATGAATAAAGATATTTTTTTAACAAATAATCTAAGTAACAAAAAAGAAAAATTTGTTCCAATAGATGAAAATAATGTTGGCATGTATGTTTGTGGCCCAACAGTTTATGATGATCCACATATAGGAAATGCTAGACCGATAGTTATTTTTGATATTTTTTTTAAAATACTTAAAAGTAAATTTTCATCAGTTAATTATGTTAGAAATATTACTGATGTTGATGATAAAATAATTAAATCTTCAAACGAAAAAAATATTTCTATTTCAGATTTAACAGAAACAGTAATTAAAAGTTTTAATGAAGATTGTAATTATTTAAATTGTGAAAATCCATCACAACAACCTAAAGCTACAGAACATATTGATTTAATGATCGAAATGATTTCTGAATTAATTAAAAAAGATTTTGCTTATGAAAATAACGAACATGTTTATTTTGAAGTGAAAAAATTTGATGATTATGGTCAATTATCTAATAAAAAATTAGATGAATTAATTGCAGGATCTCGTATTGAAATAAGTGATAATAAAAAAAACTCAGAAGATTTTGTTTTGTGGAAACCTTCTTTAGAAAATGAACCATCTTGGGACTCACCTTGGGGCAAAGGAAGGCCAGGTTGGCACTTAGAGTGCTCTGCAATGTCAAAAAAATTTTTGGGTAATGAATTTGATATTCATGGAGGAGGAATAGATTTAATTTTTCCACATCACGAAAATGAAATAGCTCAATCAAGATGTGCAAATGACACTAAAGTTTTTGCAAATTATTGGTTACATAATGCTTTTATTACTATGTCTAATGAGAAAATGGCAAAATCTCAGGGAAATATTTTAAAGATAAAAGATTTTAGAAATAAAGTTAGCGGACAAGTTTTAAGATTAGCTTTAATTAGCGCTCATTACAGACAACCTTTAGATTGGAATGACAAGTTGTTAGAGGACTGTCAAAATACTATAGATAAATGGTATAATGTTTATCTGCCATCTAATAAAGATTTAGATGATGAAATAATTCAACCTCTATATGATGATATAAATACTCCAGGCTATATTGCAAATTTACATAAGCTTTATGAAAAAGCTAACAAAGGTAACGACGAAGAAAAAAAAATTTTTAATTCAGCATGTAATTTTATTGGTTTGCTTAATGAAACTAAAGAAGAATGGTTAAATCACAAAAAAGAAAAAGTAGATATTACCGAGGAAGAAATTAACAACAAGATAGAGCTTAGAAATAAAGCTAGATTGAACAAAGATTATAAAGAAGCAGATAATATTAGAGATTATCTTTTGGATAAAGGTGTTTTAATAGAAGATAAAGATGGTAAAACGATTTGGAAATTTAAATGAGTAAGGAAAAGCTATATATTTTTGACACCACATTAAGAGATGGTGCTCAAACACAAGGTGTTGATTTTTCAATCGATGATAAAGAAAAAATATCAACTTCATTAGATGCTTTAGGAGTAGATTATATCGAAGCTGGATGGCCAGGAGCTAACCCAACTGATACGGAATTTTTTAATAAAGATCATGGCTTTAAAAATGCTAAACTTACTGCTTTCGGTATGACAAAAAAATTAGAACATAGTGCTGAAAATGATCCAATGTTGGCTTCATTAATCAATTCGAAAAGTTCTTCAGTTTGTTTATTTGGTAAATCTTGGGATTTCCAAGTTGATGTAGCTCTGGGCATTACCAACGAACAAAATATAGAAAATATAAGCGAAAGTGCAAAACATATTATTGGCTCGGGTAAAGAGTTTATGTTTGATGCAGAACATTTTTTTGATGGATATAAATCTAATGCTGATTATGCTTTAAAATGTTTAAAAGCAGCTTACGATCAAGGCGCTAGATGGATAGTTTTATGTGATACAAATGGCGGAACTCTTCCACATGAAGTATCTAAAATTGTATCAGAAGTAACCAAACATATTCCAGGAGAAAACTTAGGTATACATGCTCATAATGATACTGAAAATGCTGTTGCAAATAGTTTAATAGCAGTTCAAGCAGGAGTAAGACAAATTCAAGGAACTATAAATGGATTGGGTGAAAGATGTGGAAATGCAAATCTAATGTCTTTAATTCCATCTTTATTTTTAAAAAAAGATTTTAATGAAAAATTTGAACTTAATATCAAACGTGAAAATTTAAAAAATTTGACTCAATGCTCAAGATTATTAGATGAATTATTGAATAGAAAACCTAACAAACATTTACCTTATGTTGGTGCTTCTGCATTTTCACACAAAGGCGGAATGCATGTTTCAGCAGTTCAAAAGGATCCAAAAACTTATGAACATATTGAACCTGAAGAAGTAGGAAATTCAAGAAATATTGTAATTTCTGATCAAGCTGGTCAATCAAACATAATGTCTAGATTAAAATCAATTGGTATCCAAGTTGAAAAAAATGATCCAAAAATTAAAAAACTTTTAGAAGAAGTTAAAGACAGAGAGTTTATTGGTTATAGTTATGATGGAGCGGATGCTTCATTTGAATTATTGGCTAGAAGATTGATAGGTGATATCCCAAGATATATACTAATCAATGAATACGATGTCTCAGTTAAAAAAGATAGTACTGGAGAAATCATCTCACACGCTAAAGCTCAATTAGAAGTCGATGGTCAAAAAATATTATGCGAAGGACAGGGTAACGGTCCTGTAAATGCTCTTGATAATGCGATAAGAAAAAATGTTAATAAACTTGCCAAATATTCCGAGTATTTAAAAGACTTAAAACTTGTTGATTATAAAGTTAGAATTTTAAACACAGGTACTGAAGCAGTAACTAGAGTTTCAATTGAAAGTACAGACTCTAAAGGTGTAAACTGGTTCACTATAGGTGTTTCACCAAATATAATTGATGCATCTTTTAAAGCTTTGGTTGATAGTTTGGATTATAAATTATTTAAAGATAAGGCTCCAGCTAGTCTATAAGTTTGATTTATCACAAATAATGTCAGTAAATAATATTACCTTTATTCTACATAAACCTCAGTTATCAGAAAATATTGGTGCATGCGCCAGAGGGATGAAGAATTTTAATTTTCAGAAACTTTCAGTTATTGATCCAAAACCTATTTTTCCAAATGATAAAATTTTAGCAACTTCGGTAGGTGCTAAGAATATAATTAATAAAAGCAAAGTGTTTGACAATTTAGAACCTGCATTAAAAAATATAGATTATGTGATTGCAACATCAGCAAGATTTAGAAATAAGAATATTAAACATATTCAATTGGAGGACTTAAAAAAAATTGATTTTACAAAAAAAGTAGCATTTCTTTTTGGATCTGAGGCTTCGGGATTATCAAATAATGAAGTAAGTTATGCAAATTATACGTTACAAATTCCAACTAATCCTGAATTTAAATCTTTAAATCTATCTCACAGTCTAATCATTATTTCTCAATATGTTTCAAGTATCATTAAAACTAAGACTTCTAATTTTACAAAATCTAAAAAGGTTAAAGCTGCATCTAAAAAAGAGATACATTCTATGACTAATTTATGTATTCAAAACTTAGATGAAATCAACTTTTTTAAACCAAAAGAGAAGAAGCCTGTTATGTTGGAAAACTTAAGAAATATTTTCTACAGAATGGAGTTATCAGCTAAAGAAACGCGTATATTAGCCAGTGTATTTGCCAGTTTAGGTAAAAAACGTTGATTGACAAAATGTTCTGTAAGCTTATAAACCCCAATATCAAATGACAAAAAGATTAAACTCTAAACATAAAGTAGATAGAAGATTAAAGATTAACCTATGGGGAAGACCAAAGAGTCCTTTCAATACTAGAGCTTACGGACCTGGTCAACATGGTCAAACAAGACAAGGTAAGCCATCAGATTATGGAATTCAGTTACAAGCTAAGCAAAAACTTAAAGCTTACTACGGCAACATTAACGAAAGACAATTTAGAAATATTTATAAAAAAGCTGTTATGCTTAAAGGGGATACTGGTGAAAATTTAATCGGTTTACTTGAGAGAAGATTAGATGCAGTGATTTACAGAGCAAAATTTGCAACAACAATATTTTCATCAAGACAATTAATTAACCATGGTCACGTTAGAGTAAATGGTAAGAAAGTAAATATTGGAAGTTATTTAGTTAAAGAAGAAGACACAATTGAGATTAGAGATAAGTCTAAACAACTTGCTATTATTGACATTGCTTTAGCTAACAAAGAAAGAGAAGCTCCAGAATATATTCAAATGGATGAAAAAAACAAAAAAGTTAAATTTGTAAGAACTCCTAAGTTTGAAGAAGTTCCATATCCAATTTTGATGGAACCAAATCTAGTAATTGAATATTACTCTAGATAAAATTAAAATTAATTTTTTCCTTTAAAATTTATTCCTTTTGTCTCAAGTAATTTTGCTAATTCACCACTTTCATACATTTCTTTTACGATATCACAACCACCGATAAATTCTTTTTTAACATATAGTTGAGGGATAGTAGGCCAATCACTGAAAACTTTAATTCCTTCTCTAATGTTTTGATCTTCCAAAACATTTACACTTTGAAAGTTTACTTCAAGAAGTTTTAACATATTTGTTACAGCCATTGAAAAACCACACTGAGGAGCGTCAGGTGTTCCTTTCATAAATAAACATACATCGTTACTATCAATATGATTTTGAATTAAATTTTTTGTATTGTCGTCCATTATTGCTCCTTTGTTTTAATTGCTAGGGCATGTAATTCATTTCCCATTTTACCCTTAAGAGAATTGTATACCATTTTATGTTGTTCAATTTTACTTTTTCCTGAAAATTGAGATGAAGTTACTGTTGCTGAGTAATGATTGCCATCTCCAGCTAAATCTTGTATTTCAACTGCAGCATCAGATAATGCTTCTTTGATTAAACTCTCAATTTCTTTTAAATCCATTGCCATTATTTACTCATATAATTTGTTAGCCAATTAGTATTAGATGTTCTTAATTCGTCAATTGTTACTTTTGTCTTTTCGTTGATAAATAGTTGATCTTCATTAATTGTACCAAGTTCATCATAGTGTACAGCATTTTTGTTTAAAATATCAGTCACTTTTTTAAGACTATCTTTACTAACTTCAATTATGTACCTACCTTGATCTTCAGCAAAAAAATATTCAATTTCATTGATTAAATATTTTGGTTTTTTTAGATTAATACCTTTGTTTCCTTTGATACACATTTTTGAAACAGCAGTAATTATTCCACCAATTGAAACATCATGAGCACTTTTAACAAGACCAGCATCAATTAATTTTAATAAGGTTTCACCATTATTTTTTTCATTAAACAAATTGATTTCTGGCGGAGGACCATTTTTTTCATCTAAAATATTTCTTGCAAATAAACTTTGATCAATATGGCCTTCGGTTTTTCCAATAACTAAAACAATATTATCAAATTCTTTAAAGTCCATTGTAATCATTTTATTATAATTTTTGATTAAACCAACTCCACCGATCGATGGGGTAGGCTTTATACCTTCATCTTTTGTTTGATTGTAAAAAGATACATTTCCAGAAACGACTGGGAATTTTAAATATTCAGCCGCTTCACCAATACCTTGAACACATTCAACAAACTCACCCATGTTTTTTTCATTTTCAGGACTACCAAAGTTTAAGCAATTTGTAATAGCAATTGGTTTTGCACCAATAGAAATTAAGTTTCTAAAACTTTCACAAACAACTTGTTTTCCACCAGTTAAAGGGTGCGCCCAACAATATACAGCAGACGAGTCTACTGATGCTGCAACTGCTTTATCTGTTCCATGAACTCTAACAACACCTGAGTCTCCACCAGGTTTTTGAATAGTATCACCCATAACCGTATGGTCGTACTGTTGCCAAATCCATTCTTTGCTACAAACATTTGGATTAGATAAAACTTTCTTTAAAATATTTATAATTTTTAAATTTTTAAGATCTTCATTTTTAATTTTATTTTTTTTAGGTAGTTTTGCTTTTTTCCATTTACGGTCATACATAGGTGAATTTTCAACTAATGTGTTAACTGGAATATCGGCTACTTGTTCGTTATCAAAAAACAGCTCAATTTTTTTGGAATTAGTAGTTTTACCAATTACTGCAAAATCTAAATTCCATTTATCAAATATCTTTTTAGCTTGTTCTTCTTTGCCATTTTCAAGAACAATTAACATTCTTTCTTGGCTTTCAGAGAGCATTATTTCATAAGGAGTCATTTTGGCTTCTCTACATGGAACTTTATTTAAATTAATTTCAATTCCAAGATTTCCTTTTGAGGCCATTTCAATACTTGATGATGTAAGTCCCGCTGCACCCATATCTTGAATAGCTATAATGGAGTCTCCTGCCATTAATTCTAAACAAGCTTCGAGTAATAGTTTTTCAGTAAAAGGATCACCAACTTGAACTGTTGGTTTTTTTTCCTCTATTTTTTCATCAAAACTAGCTGAAGCCATACTTGCCCCATGAATTCCATCTCTACCTGTTTTTGATCCAACATAAATAACAGGTTTATTTAAACCTGCAGCTTTTGAGTAGAAAATTTTATCTTTTTTAACTAATCCTAACGTCATGGCGTTGACTAAAATGTTACCGTTGTACGAGCTATCAAAATTTGTTTGCCCAGCTATTGTTGGAACACCCATACAATTACCATAACCCCCAATACCGTGAACCACACCTCTAAGTAAATTTTTAGTTTTTTTGTGTTGAGGGGATCCAAAATGAATTGAGTTTAAATTAGCAATGGGTCTAGCACCCATTGTAAAAACATCTCTCATAATACCACCAACTCCAGTTGCGGCTCCTTGATAGGGCTCAATAAATGAAGGGTGGTTATGACTTTCAATTTTAAATACAATTGCATCATTGTCACCAATATCAACAACTCCTGCATTTTCTCCAGGTCCTTGAATAACTTGTTTACCTTTAGTTGGAAGTTTTTTTAAGTGAAGTCTTGAAGATTTATAAGAACAATGTTCATTCCACATTGCAGAAAAGATACCAAGTTCTGTAATATTAGGAGTTCGCTCAAGTAGTTCACAAATTTTTATATACTCATCTTTTTTAAGGCCGTGATCTATAGCTACTTGTTCGTTTACAATCATTTTAGATTATTAATTAAATTATTGAAAAAAAGAGATCCATCCTCACCTGATAGAGATGCGTCAATCATTCTTTCAGGATGAGGCATCATCCCTAAGACATTTTTTTCTTTGTTAAAGATACCAGCAATATTTTTAATAGATCCATTAGGATTAAATTGTTCTTCTAAGTCACCATCTCTATTACAATAATTAATTGCAACTTGCTCATTATCTTCGATTTCTTTCAATTGATCTTTTGTACAAAAGTAGTTTCCTTCGTTATGAGCAATATGAAACTCTAAAACATCATTATCCATGTTTTTAAAGTAAGTATTTTTTTTATTATTAATTTTAACAAACACATTTTTACAAATGAATTCTAAGTATTTATTTCTTAATAAAACGCCTGGAACCAAACCTGTTTCAACTAAAATCTGAAAACCGTTACAAATACCCATAACCATACCACCTGAATTTGCAAAATTAAGTACAGATTTCATTATTTTGGATTTTGAGGCCATACTTCCACATCTCAAATAATCTCCATAGGAAAACCCACCAGGTAAAACTACCAAATCACTTTTTGGAAGCTCGGTATCATTGTGCCAAACCATTTTGTTTTTAAAGCCAAATTTTTTAAGAGCTACATCCATATCTCTATCACAATTAGAACCAGGAAATGTAATGACGGATGATTTCATTAATTATTGCGCATCAATAATTTTATAATTTTCAATAACTAGATTAGCCAAAAGTTTTTTGCACATTTCTTCAACTTTATCTTTAGCTATTTTTGGATCACTTTCTTTAGAATCTATTTCAAAGTATTTTCCCTGTCTTACTTCATTAATGTCATTAAAACCCATTCCACCTAAGGTTTGATGGATGACTTTACCCTGAGGATCTAAAACATCTTTTTTAAGAGTGATAATTACTGAAATTTTCATTTACGTTTTCTTTTAACAGATGATAATTTTGTAACATTTACCACTGAAACGTTTGATTGTTCGTGAAGTATTCCAAGTCTTTTTGCAACTTCTGTGTATGCTGGAATAAGATCACCTAAATTTTTTCTAAATCTATCTTTATCTAACTTTTTATCAGTAATACTGTCCCAAAGTCTGCAAGTATCAGGGCTAATTTCATCAGCTAAGATAACTTCATCTTTATCGTTAACTTTTAATCTTCCAAATTCTAATTTAAAATCAATTAACTTAATTCCAACACCTCTAAACATACCAATCATAAAGTCATTAATTCTTAAAATCATCTTTTTTACTTTTTCAATTTCTTTTTTAGTGGCCCAATCAAAAGCAAAGATATGTTCTTCTGCTATTAAAGGATCGCCTAATTTGTCGTCTTTTAAGCAATATTCAATTAATGGTTCTTTTAAAACTGTGCCATCTTCAATTCCTAATCTTTTAGTAATGGATCCTGTAGCAACGTTTCTAACTATGAATTCGATTGGAATAATTTCTACTAACTTAATAACTTGCTCTCTCATATTAAGTCTTTTTACCAAATGGTTTTTAATCCCAATTTGAGAAAGATTTAAGAGAATGTGTTCTGAAATTCTATTATTTAAAACACCTTTACCTTCGATAATGGTTTTTTTTTGATTATTAAATGCAGTAGCATCGTCTTTAAAATATTGAATAACTAAATTTTTATCATTTGTTGCGTAAATAATTTTAGCTTTACCTTCGTATAGTTTTTTTCCTCTTTTCATTATTTAAAAACTCTTCTAAAGATGAAATTCACATTTTTAAAGTGTTTTGAGTAACTAAAAATAGATTTTAGTTTTTTAGGAGTGATTTTTCTCATAATCAACTTATCTGAACTAATAACATCAAATAGATCTAAATTTTCAGTAAAACATTTTTTAGCATAATTTTGAACCATTCTGTAAGATTGTTCTCTACTTAATCCAGATTTTGTTAACTCTAACATTACTTCTTGTGAAAAAATTAATCCTTTAGTGATATTTAAATTTTCTAACATCTTCTTTGGATAAACGATCATATTATTTAAGATATTAGTTAGCCTTACTAAAGCAAAATCAATTGTAATATTTGCGTCAGGTCCAATATTTCTTTCAACACTAGAATGTGAAATATCTCTTTCATGCCATAGTGCAATATTTTCTAAAGCAGGTGTTACAGCACTTCTAACCATTCTTGCAAGTCCTGTTAAATTTTCACTTAATATTGGATTTTTCTTATGAGGCATCGCAGACGAACCTTTTTGATTTTTTGAAAAGAATTCTTGTAATTCGTAAACTTCAGTTCTTTGCAAATGTCTAATCTCAACTGCAACTCTTTCAATTGATCCAGCAATTATACCAAGTACTGAAAAATAAAAAGCATGTCTGTCTCTTGGTATTACTTGAGTTGAAATTGGTTCAACTTTTAATCCTAGTTTTTTTGCAACATGTTTTTCAACATTGGGATTAATATTGGCAAAAGTTCCAACAGCTCCAGATATTGCACATGTTGATACCTCATCAATTGCATCAACTAATCTTTTTCTATTTCTTTTAAATTCTTCGTAAAAAGAGGCCAATTTTAAACCAAATGTAACTGGTTCAGCATGTATTCCATGGCTTCTTCCCATGCATGGTGTGAATTTATATTTCTTAGCCTGTTTTTTTAGAATTTTTAAAATTTGATCTAAATCTTTTAAGATTATTTTACCTGATTGAACCATTTGAATATTAAAACTTGTGTCCAATACATCTGATGAAGTCATACCTTGGTGTAAATATCTAGCTTTTATACCAGCTCTCTCAGTAACAGAAGTTAGAAAGGCTATAACGTCATGTTTAACTTCTGACTCTATTTTGTGAATTCTAGTTACATTTATTTTAGCTTTTTTTCTTACATTTGATGCAACTCCTTTTGGGATTTGACCAAGTTTTTCCATTGCTTCAGCAGCAGCAACTTCGACATCTAGCCAAATTTTATATTTATTTGCTTCTGACCAAATGTCAGTTAATTCTTTGCGAGAGTATCTTTTTATCATTAATTATAAGTATGGAGGCTTTGAATAACCTTTAGCAGATTCTGTAAAGATTTCATAACCATTTTCAGTAATTCCTAGTGTATGTTCAAATTGTGCTGATAAAGATTTATCTTTTGTAACAGCAGTCCAGCCATCATTTAACATTTTAACATCATATTTACCTGCATTAATCATAGGTTCAATTGTAAAAGTCATACCAGGTTTTAAATCCATACCTGAATTTTTATTTCCGTAATGCAAGATATTAGGTGGTTCATGAAATGTTGTGCTTATACCATGACCGCAAAAATCTCTTACAACAGAAAAACCTTTTTCTTCAACGAATGATTGAATTTCATATCCTATATCACCTAATCTAATTCCGGGTTTTAATATTTTAATAGCTCTCATCATAGACTCATAAGTTTTATCAATCAGATTGTTTAATTTTACCGAAGTATTCCCTATAGAAAACATTCTACTCGTATCCCCATAATGCTCATCAACGATAGCAGTCACATCTACATTAATTGCATCTCCATCTCTTAAAACTCTATTTGAAGGAATTCCATGACAAACAACATGGTTTAAAGATGTACATAAAGACTTTGTAAAACCTCTATAATAAAGTGGGGCAGAGTATCCCCCGTTATCTCTAATAAATTCATATCCTAATTTATCAATATAATCTGTTGACACACCTTCTTTAATATTGTCTGTCAGCATATCCAAAGTTTGAGCCGCTAACTTTCCAGCAACTCTCATTTTTTTAAATTTTTCTTTATAATCAGTCATCAATAATTTTTAGTTTTTTATCTATAAAAATTTTTTTAGAACTTATATCACATCTATAAGCTAAAAAGTTAACTCCTACCTTTTTAGCTATTAAATAATTATTATAATATTCAGCATCTATATCTTTAGCTATTTTAAATTTTTCCATGTTTTGAATTTGAACTAAAAATAATAAGTAGCTTTTATAACCTTTTTTTATGGCATCAATAAGAGTAAGCAGGTGCTTGGTCCCACGTGCTGTTACTGCGTCTGGAAACTCAGCTGTGTCTTTATTTCTAAAAAGAGTAACATTTTTAACCTCTACAAAGCTTTTTTGTTTATTTTTCTCTATTAAAAAATCAAATCTAGTTTCTTTATTAAAAAACACCTCTGGTTTAATTAAGTCACTATTTTTAAGCTCTTTAATAAGATTATTTTCTAAAGCGTGTTGAGCTATTTTATTTGCCATATGAGTGTTCACACCAACAAGGTTTTTTCTAGCCTTTATAATTTCAAGGCCATATTTAAGTTTTCTTTTAGGATCATTATTTGGAAGTAAATAGACATCATTTCTTTCATCAAGTAGACCTTTCATTGATCCTGTATTTGGACAATGAGCGGTAACGACTTCTTTATTTAACTTAACGTCAGTAAAGAATCTTTTATATCGTTTGATTAATTTGCCTTTTACTAAAGACTTGGTAAATTCCATTACTAAATTATATATTTAAAATGACCAAAAATACAAAAGTTAATGCCGCAATATTAATTATAGGTAATGAAATTTTATCTGGCAGAACTCAAGATACCAACACTTCAACATTAGCGACTTGGTTAAATTCTATAGGTGTTAAAGTAGGAGAGGTTAGGGTGATTCCAGATGTTGAAGAAACAATAGTTGATACACTTAATGCACTTAAGACAAATTATAATTATGTTTTTACCACAGGAGGTATTGGTCCCACCCATGATGATATTACTGCAGAATCTGTTTCAAAAGCATTTGGACTAAAATATGAAATACATAAAGAGGCATATAAAATTTTAGAAGCACATTATAAACCTGGTGAATTTAATGAAGGTAGGCAAAAAATGGTTTGGATGCCAGAAAATGCTAATTTAATTTTAAACTCTACAAGTGGTGCCCCAGGTTTTAATGTTGAGAATGTATTTTGTTTACCTGGCGTACCATCAATACTAAAATCAATGTTAGGGGGATTAACTAATAGTATTGTTGGGGGTGAACCCATTTTAAGTTTAACCATAAACCTTAGAACTATTGAAAGTGAAATTGCAGACTCTTTAACAAAAGTTCAAAATGACAATCAAGATGTTGAAATTGGAAGCTATCCTTTTTTTCAAGCAGGAAAATTAGGAGTTTCAATTGTAATTAGATCAGAAGATCAATCTAAAATTGATAATTGTAATTCTCAAATTTTAAAATTTGTTAATAAAAAAAAAATTGAAGTTGTAGATCGTTAAATGCTTTATTTTGCTTACGGTAGTAATCTTAATCATTTTCAAATGAAACGAAGATGTAAGGACAGCATTTATTTAAAAAAGATAAATCTTAAAGATTTTACATTAACTTTTAGAAGCAAATATAGAGCAGCAGACATTGAACCTAAAAAAAATTCAATTGTACCAGGTGGATTATTTGAAATTTCAAAAAGTGATGAAAAAAAGCTAGATGTTTATGAAGATTATCCAATTTTATATAAAAAACATTACTTTTATTATTATGGAAAAAAAGTAATGACTTTTACTATGGTTAAAAAATCACCATTCAAATTTCCAACAGAGCGATATCTTAATATAGTCAAAAGGGGATATAAAGATTGCGGTCTTGATAAAAAGTTTTTAAAAAAAGGTTTAAAAGATTAATATGAAAATAGTAGTTATTCAGCAATCCCTAGTTAACAAAGTTGAGTTATAAAATATCTTATGAAAACTTATAATATTGCACCAATATAAGGTGACGGTATTGGAAAAGAAGTTGTTCCAGAAGCACATAAAGTTTTAAAAAAAATTGCTGAACAACATCAATTCTATGCTTTTATAAAATATAAAGATAATATATCTAATTAAGTAAAAATTTTAAAAAATATAATGAAATTAGTAATTTTAGCAGGTGGATACGGTACTAGAATAAATGATGAGAACTCTCTTATTCCAAAACCTTTAATCGAAATCGGAAATAAACCTATTATTTGGCACATAATGAAAATGTATTCATATTATGGAATAAAAGAATTTATAATTTGCTGTGGTCATAAGGGCAATATGATTAAAAACTATTTCATTAATTATGGATATTTAAATTCTGATTTAGAAGTAAATCTATCTGAGAATTCAGTAAAAATTTTAAATAATCAAAAAGAAGATTGGAAAATTACTCTTGTTGATACTGGTATTGAAACCTTAACCGGAGGAAGAATAAAAAAAATATATAAATATATTAAAGATGATAAATTTTTTTGTTTAACATATGGAGATGGTTTATCTGATATAAACATTAAAAAACTAATTCAACATCACGTTAAAAAAAAGAAATTGGCGACTGTAACTGCTGTAAGCATACCGGGTAGATTTGGTGATCTAGAAATAGATCATAATGACACTGTAAAAAATTTTTCAGAAAAAAGAAGCAGTAAAGTTGTTAAAGATAGAATTAATGGAGGCTTTATGGTAATTGATCCAAAAGTTGTAAAATCACTTAAAAACGATCAATCTAATTTTGAATCTGATACTTTAACTCTTCTTGCTAAAAAGAAACAAGTTTCAGCTTTTATCCATGATGGTTTTTGGCAATGCATGGATACTCCAAGAGAAAAGATTCTGTTAGAAAATATGTGGAAAAAAAGTGCTCCATGGAAAAAATGGTAATCTAAAGAATTAACTATAATGAATTTAAATATCTATGGAGATTTTTTTAGAAACAAACGAATTTTAATTACCGGTAACACTGGTTTTGTAGGGGCATATTTATCATTAACCCTTTTAATGATGGGTTCAAAAATTTTAGGCTATGCCTTAAAAAAAAAAGATTTAAGATATATTTCAAATACAAAAGAGTATAAAAAAAAAATTAAAACAATATATGACGATATAAGTAAGATCAGTTATCATAAGTCGTATATAAAAAGATTTAAACCACAAATATTAATTCATTTAGCATCACAACCAATATTATCGAGATCTTATATTGAATCCCAAGCAACTTATGAGACAAATGTTATGGGAACTGTTAAATTGCTTGAATTAGCAAAAGAATTAAAATCTTTAAAAAATATTTTAGTTTTTACATCTGATAAAGTTTATAAAAATACCCAAAAAAAAAATTTAAATGAAAACTTTTCATTAGGGGGAGATGACCCCTATAGTGCTAGCAAATCAGCACAAGATCTTATTGCAAATAGTTATAAATATTCCTTTTTTGAAAAAAATAAAAATATTTTCATTATAAGAGCTGGAAATATTATTGGAGGGGGTGATTGGGAAAAAACAAGGTTAATACCAGATTTATTTATATCTAGTTATAAAAAAAAAAATATTCTACTAAGAAACCCAAATGCTACGAGGCCATGGCAACATATACTCGACGTTATAAATGGTATTCTTAAATTAATCTCAGTTAAAGGAGGTAAAGTGTCTAAAAAATCTTTGATTTATAATATAGGACCAAAATCAAATAAGTCTATAAAAGTTAAAGATCTTATTTTAGATTTTATTAAAAATTCAAAAATTATTAAAACTAAATACGAATTCCAAAAATTAAAATTTAAAGAAAAAAAATTTCTAAAATTGTCAAGCAATGCAATTCTTAAAGATATTAATTTGAATGCAAAATTAAACATGGATCAGACAATTAAACTTACATCAGATTGGTATTCAATGTTTTTTAAAAATAAAGCTAATATTTTTGATTTCACAAAAAAAGAAATATTATTTTTTTTTAAGAGTAAATATTAAATAATGAGTAAACTAAAAATCACAAAGTTAAGCTTAGAAGGTACATACGTAGTAGAGCCACACCCATCTATTGACTCGAGAGGTATTTTCTCAAGATATTTTTGTAAAAGAGAGCTTCAAAATATCATTCAAGATAGAGAAATTGTAAATATCAATTATTCTAAAAATTATAAAAAAGGTGCTGTAAGAGGATTGCATTATCAAAAACCACCATATGCCGAAATGAAAATGCCAAGATGCATCAATGGAAAGGTTTTAGATATTTTTGTAGATATCCGTAAAAATTCAAAAACTTTTTTGAAATCGGATTCTATAATTTTAAGTGAGGAAAATCAAAAAATGCTAATTATCCCAGAGGGTTTTGCTCACGGAATTCAGTCTCTAGAAGATAATTCGCAAATTCTTTATTTAAGTACAGAATATTTTTATGGTGAACATGAAGATGCGTTAAATATTAAAGATCCTCATTTAAACATCAAACTACCAATGATAATTTCTAATATTTCAGAAAAAGACGATCAACATAAATTTTTAGATCTATCCAAATTTAAAGGAATTGAAATTTAATATGAAAAAAATTTTATTTGCGAAACCTTCAATTACAAAAAAAGAAATTGATTATGTGAATGATGCAGTTAAAAATGGATGGGGTTTAAATTGTTATGATTATGTTCATCGTTTTACTGATAAATTAAAAAATTACTTTAACTCGCCCTATGTCTGGCCTACATCAAGTTGTCATGGAGCTCTCCATATAATTTTAATGGCCTTAGGTATTGGTAGAAATGATGAGGTGATTGTTCCCGATATGACTTGGATTGGAAGCGTGACCCCCATATCTTGGCTTGGTGCAACACCAGTTTTTGTTGATGTACTTGATGACTGTCTCTCTATTGATCCTAGTAAGATTGAAAAAGCAATTACAAAAAAAACCAAAGCTATAATTGTTGTACATCCTTATGGAAATGTTGCTAAAATGGATGAAATAATAACAATAGGTAAAAAATATAAAATTGATATAATCGAAGATGCTGCAGAAGCAATTGGTTCTGAATACAAAAATCAAAAAGTTGGTTCAATTGCAGATTTTGGAGTAATTTCTCTTCACGGCACAAAAACTTTAACATCAGGAGAAGGTGGTGCAATTTTCTGTAAAAGAAAAGATCTTGTCGAAAAGATATCAATAATTGAAAGTCAAGGCAGGAAAGCTTCAAGAAGAATAGATTTTTGGGTAGATGAAATCGGTCTAAAATATAAGATGTCAAATATTCAAGCAGCACTAGGATTGGCTCAATTTGAAAGAGCAGACGATCTAATTAAAAAAAAAATACAAATTTTTAATTGGTATAGAAAAAATTTAGAATCCTTATCTGATATATTTTTAAATCCTAAACCAACATGGGTAAAGAATTGTTATTGGTTACCAACTATTATTTTTGGAAAATCTTGGAATTTTAATTTAGATAAAAGAAATCGATTGTTAAACAATCTTAATAAAAAAGATATTGCTGTACGACCAATATTCTATCCTGTTAGCTCTTTTTCAATGTACCAAGATTGTCCTAATAATATTGTTTCTCAAGATATTTATAAAAGAGGCATTAATCTACCTAGTTATTTTGAATTAACAGAAAATGACGTTAAATATGTTGTTGATGCTATTAAGAAAGAGCTAGTAATATAATTTAAATCTTTTTTTTTAATTTTATTATTATAGTAAGAAAGTAATGACATATACTATGGTTAAAAAATCTGTATTTAAGTTTCCTACAGAACGTTATTTAAATATAGTTAAAAAAGGCTACAAAGATCGCAGTCTTGATAAAAAATTTTTAGTTAAGAGTTTAAAAAATTAATATGAAGCCCCAAATTTCAATAATTTTACCTAGTTATAGTGGAGAAAAAACTATTAATAAAACTATCTCTTCAATTTTTTTACAAACTTATACTAATTTTGAATTATTAATATCTGTTTATAAAAAAAAAAAAAATATAATTAAGATATGTGAAAAATTTAAAAGTAAACACAAAAAAAAAATTAAAATTTTTATACATAAAAAAAAATTATTAGCTTATGAAAACCATAATTTTTTATTTAACAAGTGTAGTAATAATTATTTTTTGTTAGTTCATGATGATGACTATCTAGATAAAGATTATATAAAAAATGGTATTAAGATTATATCAAAAAAAAAAGATGTTTCTGGAGTATCAGGAAATATCATTAATTTTGGTAAAAAAAATAAGATTAACCCTCTACTTCGCTATTTAAATGGTACTTTGGAAAAGAGAATAAAAAATTATATCACTTATAGTTATGGTGATCTTATGCTTCATTCAATATTTCGAACAAAAAAACCAAACTATTCGATGTCTGAAAAAATGCTTAATTCAGAGGTTTTTATGCATTTTGAAATTTTATTAAACGGAAAATTAGAAACTACATCTAAAATGAAATATTATAAAAAATATAAAGATATTAGAGATTTGAAAAGTAGAGCAAAACATTACGACCTAAGTGTTTATAACGTTTTTGCAAGATATGGACTTTATATATCAATTTTTTTTTCAATATTAACTTCACAATTAATACTAAAAAAAAAATTATATTTGTCTTTTTTGCTTTTCAAAAAAGTTGTTATAGATAGAAATTTTTTATCAAAAAAATTAATTTAATTTCTACTAATCATAAAATTTTCAATAAAAATTACATCAACTGTTTTGTTTCTGATAGCTTTTACTGCATCATCAAGATCACATAAAATGGGTTTTTCATGCATATTAAATGATGTATTTAAAAGTAATTTTTGTTTTGATTTTTTAAAATAATCTTTAAATATTTTATATGATTTAGGGTTTCTTTTTTTATAAATAATTTGAGGTCTAGCAGTGTTATCAATATGAACACATGCAGGATAGTTTTTTATCACTTCTTTTGTGCACTTATATGTTAATGTCATAAATTCTGAGGCAAAATGATCATGTTTCCACCCAATAAAACAATCTAAGGCATAATCTTCAATAGTCACTGGCGCAAAAGGCATAAACTCAGATCTTTTTAGTCTAACATTAAGCCAGTCATTAATTGTTTTATCTTTTGCGTGGTAAATAATTGATCTATTACACAACGCTCTTGGACCAAACTCCATTCTGCCTTGAAATAAACCTATAATCTTTTTATTATTTAAACTATTTAGAATTTCATTAGATACATTGACTTCTTTATAAGCTAATTTTTCCTTATTTAATTTATTTCTAATTTGATTTTTTGAAAATTCAGGTCCTAAAAAAACATTATTAAAATTAAAATTTTGTTTTACAGAATTTTTTGAAAGATAAGCATAAATACCACCTAAGGGTAATCCTGTATCGGACATGGCTGGCTGAATAAAGATATTCTTGATTCCAGGCAAGGATAAAATTTTATTATTTAATGTAACATTAGCAAAAATACCTCCTGCTAAACAAATATTTTGTTTTTTTTTATTATTAAGAAATTTTTTTATGTAACTTAAAATCGCTTTTTCCAATATATATTGAGCTGCATGCGCAATATCTTTTTTGTTATATTTTAATAATTTTTTATAAAAGTTAGGAAGTTGATTTTTCGTACTAAAATAAGGCATATAATCTTTACAAAAGTTAATTGAAAAATCATTATTTTTTATTTTAATAAAACTCTCAAAATATCTTATTAGAGAAGTTTTTTTACCAAAGGCTGCTAATCCAGTGGTTTTACCCTCATGTCTTTCAGGTTTAAAGCCCAGTACTTGTGTAACATTACCATAGAAATATCCAAGACTATCAAATGTTGATTTGTAATCCAGGTTTTTCCATGTTTTATTTTTCACTTCACTAACAGTGGATGATTTAAAATCTCCTTTGCCATCAAAAGTTACTATTAATGATTCTTTAAATGGAGAGAAAGAATAAGCAGAGTAGGCATGGGCCTTGTGATGACTAATTAGCTCAACCTTATTAAAAAAATTATTTTTTTTTGAATATCTTAAAAATTGATACATATGTCTTTTAGCCCATTTTTCTTCTGTAAATATTCTGTGAGTAAATTTTTTCTTTAAATAAGTTGTTTCTAAATTATCATATCTATTTTTAATATTTGCCTCAATTTCTTTAGGTATTTTCAATAATGCACATGTTGGATATATAATTTTATCAAAAGATGAAAAACTTAACTTATATTTTTTTAGAATGTAATTAATACACATCAATGGCATACCATTATAATTTTTGATTTTGTTAAATCTTTCTTCTGAAACTGCCTCTAAAATTTTCCCATTGGCGTAATACGCAGCGCTCGAATTAATCCCGTTATGAATTGAAAATATTTTCATTTTTATCAATATACAGTTAGAGAATTAATTAACATTAAATCAAATAAAAGATATTTATTTTTTAATTAAATATATTAATTCCCCATCACCCCAAATATTTTTATTTTTCTCAAAAGTTTTATTAATTAGTCTTTTAAAAGAATCGATTTTATGACCAATCAGTATTTTTTCTAATTTTTTTTTATAAGTATACGTTTCAATTGGTGCATACCAACAATCCTCAAAAATAAATCTTTCTTTTGGTACATTAATTATTTCAAAAATTTTTCTAGTGTAATTTTGTGGAATGTTTCTGAAAATCTTATTCATTTCTTTTCTGCTCTTCCAATAAATGCCACCTCTACCATAGATATATAAAAGCAAATAACCTCCTTTTTTTAGTACACGTAGAAGTTCTTGAATTCCCTTATCTATAGTGGATGTATGATGTAATACACCGTAACAATTAACAAAATCAAAAACTGATTTTCTAAATTTTAAATTTAAAACATTTCCTTCCTTGTAAATAACATTTTTTATTTTTGTCTCTTTAAGATTTTTTTTTATTGTCAATTTATTATCAACAGCAATAATTTTTCTAGCAGATAGTGAGCTAAAGATTTTTGCGTGTCTGCCCGCACCAGTACCAGCATCTAGGATATATTTATTTTTAAAGTATCTTTTATTTAATCCTAAATTTTTAAGATTGTTTAAATATTTTTTATTATGAATTTTATTTTCATGAGCTAAGAAAATTTTAGAAAAAACTAAATCATTTTTTTCAATTAAATTTTTATGAACCAGCTCTTTTTTAAATTTGATATTGTAGCTTTTAATTTTGCTACTTATTTTAACAAATTTAATTAACTGCTTTAATGTTTTGGTTATTCTTTTTTTATGATTATTTTCTGAAAATTTTAAAAACGTATCATCCGGATAAAGGTTTCTGAAATATTCATGCAAAACTATTACAACTAAATAAGGCTTAGTTTTAACCAAAATATTTAAAAGTTTAAAAAATATGTCCAATTCCTTTTGAAGTAGCTGTTTATTATTTTGAGAAGAATTAATTATCAATTTATTTTTTATCATTAGATAACTTTTGAGTATCAGATTTGTAAAATTTAATAAAGATAGCTTAAATTTATATACTTTAAATAATTATTTACCCAATACATTGGTTAATTGGATTTTAAATGATAATAAGGGTTAATTAATTTGTGAAAACCAGCATATAACCAGCACATAGATAGATGTATTGCCAAAACATAATAAATGCTTTAAGTTTAAATTTATGTTTAAAACTTTGGCTTCTATATCTATTATAGTTTTTTTAACTTCATGCGCTACTATAGTTAATGATGCCAATGTTCCTGTGACGCTTTCATTTAGTGATGGTAGCTCTGGAACTTGTAATCTCTCAAATAAAAGAGCGCAATATAAAGTTGATGTACCAGGTACAAATCAAATTAGACGTTCAGATGATGCATTAAAGTATGATTGTAAAACTGCTGAAGGAAAAACGGCATTTGGAAGTATCCCAAGTGAAATGGAAGGTGCTAAATTAGCGGGTAGCGTAGTATTTTTTGATTTAGGAATAACAGACTCAATTACTGACAAGCATAGAACTTATACACCCAACTTTACAATTCCAGTTAAGTAATTTTTCAGATTAATATTTTTATAGGACATTGTGGGATTATCAGCACATAGACAGATAAAATAAAAAAAATTTACTTATTAAACTTGTTCAATTATAAATATTAGCATAAATACTCATGAAATTCATTAAAGCCCTCGTGGTGAAATTGGTAGACACAAAGGACTTAAAATATTTATCTTCAAATTAACGCAATTACAAATTGAACTTAATCAATTTTTTAAATTATATTAATCAACATAAAGATAATCAATTGACTTGTGCTTAAAATGAAGTCAAAATGTTTCAATAAATAATTAAAATGAGGGAATAAAAAATGAATATATTCAAAAAATTAACTCTTGCAGTTTTCGCGGTAATTTTCTCGTTAAGTTTATCATTACAAAGCGCAAATGCAGGAAACGTAACAATAAATCTAGGACACGGCGGTGGTGAAAAAAGTGCTTATCAACCATTAGCTACAAAATTTGCGGAACTTGCGGCAAAATATTCTAACGGTAGTTTAGAAGTAAAAGTTAGATGTTGTGCTCAACTTATAAAAGAAGATGAGGCTTTTAAAGCAATGCAATTAGGTACTGTGGATATGAGTATCATTACTGGTAATAATATATCCCCACACTTTGGATTAACAGATGCTTTTGTTTTGCCTTACATATTTAAAGATAAAGCTCATGCTTACAAAGTATTAGAAGGACCTGTTGGAGATAGCTACAAAAAGAAATTACTTGATGCTACAGGAATCCATCTTTTAGCTTTTGGTTTCGTTGGAGATCGTGATTTTTATAACTCAAGACAACCTATTACAAAAATGGCTGACATGAAGGGTTTAAAAGTTAGAGTTCCAAAAAATCAAGTGATGATAGATACTTTTAAAGAATTTGGTGCTGCACCAATACCTCTTCCTTGGGCAGATACACCGACAGCATTACAAACAGGAACAGTTCAAGGCGCTGATAATGGAACTTCTTTCATTAAATCTGCAAAATTTTATGAAATCATGCCTTATTTTACAGTTCTAGAGCATTTTACATACTTTTCACCATTAATGGCAAGTCCAAGATTGATGAAAAAATTAGATGCTGATCAAACTAAAGCACTTCTTAGAGCTGCAAAAGAAGCTAGCGATTATCAAAAAGAATTAATGGGTGCTGCTACTTCTGAAATCCGTAAATTCCTTACAACCGAGGGACAAGGTGGAATGAAAACTGTTGAGTTTGAGCGTGCTGACTTTATAGCAGCAGGTCAAAGAGTACAGGATCGTTACGCAACTGAAAAAGGTGCAGAGTTTACAGCTTTTGTTCAAGCAATTAGAGCGGCAGCTAACTAAACTTTTTTTTAACTTAATTTAAAGGGCGCTAAGTATCAAAATTACTAGCGCCCTTTTTTAATTTTTAATATAATTCAATTAATGATTAAAAAACTGAATAAATACTTTGAGGAAGTGTTGTGTACATTTTTTTTAAGCGTTGTATTTATTTCAGTAATAACTCAAGTTATTTTAAGATTTGGTTTTTCTTCAGCAGCTGCCTGGCCAGAAGAAACTGCTGTTTATGGTTTAATTTTTGCCGTGTATCTTGGTGCAGCTCTAGGTGTAAAAGAAAGAGCTCATGTTAGAATAACTTTTTTAGTATTTCGTTTACCAAAAAAATTACAAGTAAGTTCGATTGTTTTGGCTGATATTTTTTGGCTAAGTTTTGTCGGATTTATGATTTATCAAACAATAATTTATACACAACTTTTATTTGATGTAAGTTATGTTCTTCCCGGTTTAAATATAGAGTTGAAGTGGCTTCAAATGTTTATTCCAATGATATTTGGTTTAATGTTATTTAGAATTTTACAAGTTTATTGGCAGTGGAAAAATACAGGATGGAAAGGTTTACCTTTATGAGCGGACCTTTAGCTATGGGATTAATTTTTGTTTTTACAATGGCTATTGGTGTGCCTATTCCATTTTCTGCAGGTATAGCAACTGTAGGGGGTTTAATAATAGCAGATATTCCGCTGTCACTTATGGCACTAAGCGCATGGACAGCATTTGAACCTTTTCCCTTAGTCACAATACCTTTGTTCATTTTAGCTGGTCAATTAATGGAACATGGTGGCATGTCTGAAAAACTAGTTACAATAGCAAAAAAATTAGTAGGTGCTTATAAAGGAGGACTAGGTTTGGTTACAGTTGTTGCATGCATGTTTTTTGCAGCACTTTCTGGTTCTGGACCAGCTACTACTGCTGCTATTGGTTCTATTACAATTCCTGCTATGCAAAAAGAAGGTTACAGTTCTAGATTTGCAGGAGGTATTGCAGCCGCAGCAGGAGCTTTAGGAAGTATGATACCACCGTCTAACTTGTTAATTATATTTGCTCTTGTAACTGATATTTCTATTCCAAGACTTTTTCTAGCTGGAATTCTTCCAGGGATAATTCTTGGTTTAATGTTAATGGTGGTTGTTTTTGTTGTTTCAATGAAAAATAATTACGGTGGAGATGGAGAAAAATTTATATTTAGACCATTACTTTGTGCTTTATGGGATGGAAAATGGGCGGTATTTGCTCCAATTATTATATTAGGTGGAATATATGCTGGAATTTTTACACCTTCTGAAGCTGCAGCTGTAGCAGTAGCATATGGTTTGTTTGTAGGTTTTTTTATTTATAAAGGATTAACGTTAAGTAAATTGTTTCAAGCATTTAAATTTACAGCAATTGTTATTGGTACAGTATTATTTATCTTAGGATCTACAAAAGCATTTGGTCAGCTAGTAACAATCTATGATATTCCTGAAACAATACTAGGCTTGTTTCAAGGGATAGCAAATTATCCTTGGTTAGTAATGCTGTTAATAGGTATACTTTATATAATAGTTGGAATGTGGCTAGAAAGCATTCCTCAAATTATTATTTTTACAGCTGTCTTTTTTCCATTAATAACAAAAATTGGAATAGACCCAGTTGTTTTTGGAATATTTACAGTGATGACCTGTGAAATTGGATTTCTTACTCCACCAATAGGAATTAATTTATTTGTTGCAGCTAGAATAAGCAAAATATCTATTGAAGAGATATCAATAGGAGTTTTACCTCTTTTAATTCCATATGTTTTAATGGTTTTAATTTTAGTGTTCTTTTCGGATTGGGTAACTTATCTTCCTGACTTGGTTTATGGTCCAACACGATGAAGAATATTCCATTAATAGGGTACTCAGATAAATTATCATTACGACCAGGTGAAACAGTATCATTTAAAGTATCTTCAACACTAAAAAAATCATTTAGCGCAAGTTTAAAAAGATCCATAAGTGCAGATCCTAATCCAAAAGGAATTGGTATAGTTGAAAAAGATGCATCAAAATATTTTAAAACATCTTCTTTTAAATCAAGAAAACAGTCTTTTAAACCTGGCTCTTATGCAATATGCAAAACGCCAATAAAAGTTTCTATTAAGAAAAATTTAAATTTATCTGTAATTATTTTCCCAACTCTTTCTTCATCAAAACAACAAACAATTTTAGCCTTTGATAATGTTGAAATTTATATAAATTCTAATGGAGCAACTTCTATTAGAGTAGGAAATAACTCTATTTCTATTAAAGAACCTTTAATATTAAGATCTTGGTACAAGATTAATGTTAAAATTTCTTTAAGTGGAAAAGTATCTATTTCTCAAAAAAATCTAAAAAATAAAAATGAAAAAGATCTAATTAATAATGGAAAAATGCCAATAAATAAGGTTCTTTTTGGCAAAGTATCTTTAGCAGCAATTGTCTCTAAAGGAATAAGTCATAATCATTTTAATGGAAAAATTGAGTCACCAATAATAAATGCTGATGGTAAAAAAATTGGAGATTGGGACTTGTCTAATAATACAAGCTCTACATTTGTGGATTCAATTATTGGTCCGAAATTATTATTAAAAAATTTTCCAACACGTGCTGTTACTGGATCTAAATGGGATAGTTCAGAAATGAACTGGCAACACAAACCTAAACACTATGCGGCTATTCATTTTCATGAAGACGATATTTACGACTTTGAATGGAAAACAGATTTTAAATTTATTATTCCTAAAAATATGCCATCAGGAATATATGTTATGAGAATTAGCTGTGAAGATTATGAAGACGCGATGCCTTTTTTTGTTGCTCCACCTATAGGAAAAACAAAAACTAAAATTTGTATTTTAATTTCTACTTTTACATATTCTATTTATGGAAATCATGCTCGAGTTGACTATAAAGATAGCTGGCTAAATCGAATTAAAGATTGGAATGCTTATCTTTATAATCCCGCAAATCATAAGGAATATGGCCTTTCAACATATAATTATCATTCCGATGGAGCTGGAATTTGCCATGCTTCACATCGAAGACCTTTATTCAATTTAAGACCAGGATATATAACATTTGGTGGTTCTAAATCTCCTTGTTCTGGTTTAAGACATTTTCAAGCTGACAGTCATTTAATTAGTTGGCTACATAATAAAGGATTTGAATATGAAATTGTTACTGATGAACAACTTCACCAAGATGGTTTTAAAGCTATAAAAAAATATAAAACTGTTATCACAGGTTCACATCCAGAATATCATACAAAAGAAACTTTAGATGCTTTACGAGATTTTCGTGATAATGGTGGATCTCTTAATTATTTAGGAGGGAATGGTTTTTATTGGCGTATTGCTATTCATAAAGAAAATAAAAATATATTAGAAATTAGAAGACCTGAGGGAGGTATACGTGCTTGGGCATCTGAACCAGGTGAAGCATATAACGCTTTTGATGGAACCTATGGTGGTCTATGGAGAAGAAGCGGAAGAGCGCCACAAGAACTTGTTGGCGTTGGTTTTACAGCCCAGGGAAATTTTTATGGACATCCCTATAAACGAAAATGTTTTGACTCAAAATTTGATTGGGTTTTTGAAGGTATAAAAGAAGATCAGATAGGAGATTTTGGTTTTAGCGGCAATGGAGCAGCAGGTTTTGAATTAGATCATATAGATTCTCATCTTACTTCCATTAAAGATATAACTTTATTAGCGCAATCTAAAGCTTCAAAGAATCCTAAAGAAAATTTTATACTTGTACCAGAGTCACAACTGACTCACTTATCAAATATTAAACATCTTCCTGAGGAAGAAATTTTACAAGCTGACATGGTTTATTTTGAGATTCCTGGTGGTGGTTCAGTATTTTCGACGGGTTCTATTACATTTTGCGGTAGCTTACCCTGGAATAAATTTGATAATAACGTTTCAAAACTTTTAGAAAATATTATT
>CABXOW010000004.1 GCA_902513955.1 uncultured Pelagibacteraceae bacterium | reverse complement strand
AATAGATAGCGATGTTCATGCATTAGTTATTGGAAATAATTGTGAAGACGCCACAAAAGCTGCATCACAATTACCATTAGTTAAAAAAGTGATTACAGTAGAGGCCGCACATTATGAAAATTTTTTAGCAGAAAATTTTGCTCCAGTTGTTATTAAACTTGCAGATAATTATTCTCATATAGTTTGTTCAGCAAATACATTTGGCAAGAATTTAATGCCAAGAATAGCTGCTAAATTAGGCACTTCACAGGTAAGTGATATCATTAAAGTAGAGTCGCCAGATACTTTTGTTAGACCGATTTATGCAGGTAATGCTTTAGCAACTATTAAAAGCACTGATGCAAAAAAAATGTATTACTATTAGACCTACATCTTTTGATCCATGTGAAAGCTCAGGTGGATCAGCACCAATTGAAAATGCTGATGCAGGTGAAGAATTTTCATTAACAAAATTTATTAAAAGAGAAGAAATTAAGTCAGACAGACCCGAACTTGGTACAGCAAGAATTGTAGTTTCAGGTGGAAGAGGAATGCAAAATGGAGACAATTTTAAATTAATCACAGCTATTGCAGACAAATTAAATGCAGCAATAGGAGCATCAAGAGCAGCGGTTGATGCTGGTTATATCAGTAACGACCATCAAGTCGGTCAAACAGGCAAAGTAGTTGTCCCAGATTTATACATCGCAGTTGGAATATCAGGAGCAATTCAGCATTTAGCCGGCATGAAAGAAAGCAAAGTGATTGTTGCAATCAATAAAGATGGTGAAGCACCAATTTTTAGTGTTGCAGATTATGGTCTAGAGGCGGATTTATTTGAAGCTCTTCCACAGTTCTTAGAGGAACTGAATAAATTAAATACTATACAAAAATAATTCTTAAAGATAAAAATATCACATGGGTAGAGAGTCGATGAAGTACGATGTGGTTATAGTTGGAGGTGGTCCTTCTGGTTTGGCTACAGCCATAAAATTAAAACAATTAGATCCAGAATTAAATGTCTGTTTACTTGAGAAAGCCTCTGAAATTGGAGCTCATATTTTAAGTGGTAACGTTTTTGAAACACGAGCATTAGAAGAACTTTTGCCAAATTGGAAAGAACTTAACACACCAATTAAAACCAAAGTTTCAAAAGAAAAATTTTTATTTTTAGGAAAAACAAAATCATTAAGTTGGCCAACATGGTTACTTCCAGCAGTTCAACAAAATCATAATAATTATATTATTAGTTTAGCAAATTTATGTAGATGGCTTGCTGAACAAGCAGAAGCTTTAGGGGTAGAAATTTTTCCAGGATTTCCTGCAAGTGAAATTCTATATAATGAAGATGGTTCAGTAAAAGGTGTTGCTACTCAAGATATGGGAATAGATAAAGAAGGCAATCAAAAAGATAGTTTTGAACCCGGTATAGAATTATTAGGTAAAGTAACTGTATTTGCCGAAGGATGCAGAGGCCATTTAGGAAAACAATTGATAGAAAAATTTAATCTTTCAGAAGGAAAAAATCCTCAACAATATGGTATTGGATTTAAAGAAATTTGGGAAATAGAAGATAAAAATCATGAAGAAGGAATGGTGACGCATACTGCTGGATGGCCATTAGATAACAATACTTATGGTGGAAGTTTCATGTATCATGCAGAAAATAAACAAATTTTTTTAGGTTATGTAATTGGCTTAGATTATAAAAACCCTCATCTTTCACCATATGATGAGTTTCAAAAGTTTAAAACTCACCCAGCTATTAGAAAAATAATTTCTGGAGGAAAAAGAATTTCATATGGAGCTAGAGCTTTAATAGAAGGTGGACTTCAAAGTCTTCCAAAAATGTATATGCCTGGAGCTTTATTGATAGGATGTGATGCTGGTACTTTAAATATGCCAAAAATTAAAGGATCTCATACTGCAATGAAAAGTGGAATGATTGCAGCGGAAACTATTATTGAAAATATTAAAGAAAATAAAAATTTATCATGTTATGAGGAAAAATTTAAAAATAGCTGGGTTTATACAGAGCTTCATGCTGCACGTAATGTTAAACCTAGTTTTAGTTGGGGTTTAATTCTTGGAATAATATTTACAGGAATTGATCAAATTTTATTTAAAGGAAAATTACCTTTTACATTAAAACACAAACACGCTGATCACGAAACTCTAAAACCAGCAAATGAAATGCCGAAAATAGAATATCCAAAATACGACAATCTTATAACATTTGATAAAACAAGCTCAATTTATCTGACAGGCACTAATCATGCTGACAATCAGCCAGTTCACTTAAAACTAAAAGATCCTGATTTGCCAATTAATTACACTTTAGAAAAATTTGATGAACCTGCGCAAAGATATTGTCCTGCAGGAGTTTATGAGGTTCAAAAAGAAAATGACATAAATAAATTTGTAATTAATTCTCAAAACTGCATTCACTGTAAAACTTGTGATATTAAAGAGCCATCACAAAATATTATTTGGGTAACGCCAGAGGGTAGTGGCGGACCTAAATATGGAAATATGTAAATTAAGATAAATCTATTGCAAACTTTTTTAATGTTTTAATAGGTAGATGTTTTAGAGTATTTTTGTGTGTCCTCTTTAAAAATATTGGACAACCTTTGTCAGCCTCAACTGCTTTTGCATACCAACTAGCACAAACACACCAACCATCACCATCTTTCAAACCTGGAAATCCAAATTCAGGATGAGGTGTTATTAGGTCGTTACCAGCTTCTTTTAACCAATTTAAAAATTCTGTGGTTACTTTTGCACATACAGTATGTACACCATGATCATTTTCATCTGTGTTACAACATCCATCTCGATACCATCCTGTTAAAGGGTTATTAGAGCATTCCTCAAGTGTCTCACCCAATACATTTAATTGATCTGAATTTTTTTTATCAACCATGAACATTAAATATATTTTCATCAATTCTGGCGTTAAAGGATATAGATCGCCTTTCTTCATGAGAATTTAAAAATGGATATACTGTATGCATTAGATAATGAGGAAAAAAATATAAATCTCCCTCTATAGGAGTAATATCAAATATTGAGTTATTTAAAAAATGTCTTGACCCATGAATTAAAGATAAATTTCCGTTTTGATTTTTTCTTTTGTTTTTTTGAATAGTTTGACCAAAATTAGAAGGAACTTTTAAAAAACCAGCTCCTGAAATATGACCATTATGCCAATGAGCAGGATTATATTCATTTTGGAACTGTCTTACTACCCAACTATCTATTAATTTAAATTCATTTATTTTTTTTCTAGTTATTGACTCAATCCATATAGATGTACATTTTTCTAAAAATTCTTTCCATCTTGAGTCTTCAATAATTTTATCTTCTAATTTTATTTCTTGCTTAACGTTTCCAACTAAAGAATAGCCATGATCTTGTTCTTTAGATTTTTTTTCATCTTTAATTAAATTATCTATATATGTATTTAATTCATATAAAATTTTTTTAGGCATAGAAACTTTTGCTATAGCTGGACCAAAAGGCTTAATAGTTTTTATTTCAACTTTTTCAGACATAAATTATATTTTTGTTGGATTAGGTTGACCCTTGTAAACTTCTTCTGGATCAAAAGATTTTTCTTTCTCTTCAAACTTCATCTTAATTTCTCGACCATTATCTATTGGTCCCATTGGAATAGATCTATAGAAACAAGATCTATAACCAACATGGCAACTTGCTCCATCGTCTATATCAACAGTCATCCAAATTGAGTCTTGATCATCGTCAATTCTAATTTCAGTTACTTTTTGGGTAAATCCACTAGTTTTACCTTTGTGCCAGATAGCTTTTCTTGATCTACTAAAATAATATGCCTCTTTAGTTTCTATGGTTTTTTTTAAAGCCTCAACGTTCATATAACCATGCATTAATACGTCTTTTGTTTTAGAGCACATGGTAATCACAGGGATTAAGCCATCATTATCAAATTTAGGAGATAGTAGATTTCCCTCTTCTATCTCTAGGACATTTTCTCTTTTTTTGAACATATGCATTGATTATTTAACATATATCTCGATATATTAAATATTTTAAAATTAAGTATTTACTGTATAAAAAGGCGCTATGAAATTAGTTAAAAACAACGACAATAAGAATTTAGAAACAAATGAAGTTTCAGATAAAGAAGCAGAAGAGGCTTTCAAGACTATATTAGCTTGGATGGGCGAAGACCCAAGTCGTGAAGGTTTATTAGAAACACCAAAAAGAGTTGTTAAAGCTTATAAAGAATATTTTGCAGGTTATAAAGAGGATCCTAATAAAATTTTAGATAAAACTTTTGGTGATGTTGATGGATATGACGATATGGTTATACAAAAAAATATTTCTGTACAAAGCCATTGTGAACATCATATGGCACCAATTATAGGTAAAGCTCATGTTGCTTATATTCCAAAAGATAGAGTTGTTGGTTTAAGTAAGCTTGCAAGAGTTGTTGAAGTTTTTTCAAAAAGACTCCAAACACAAGAAAGACTTACAATGCAAATTGCAAAAACTTTAATAGAATGTTTAGACGCAAAAGGAGTTGCCGTAACAATAGACTCGACACATCAATGCATGACTATGAGAGGTATAAAAAAAGAACAAGCATCTACTGTTACAAATTATTACTTAGGTCAATTTAAAGAAGATCTTAGTTTCCAAAATAGATATCTAAGATTTATTAGTATCGCAAAAGATTAAAGTGTCAGATCAATTTAAAGCATTAATAATAAATCAAGAGGGCGAAAATTTTACTAGAGAAATAAAATCTATAGATAAAAGTTTTTTAAAACATGGAGATGTAACTGTAAAAGTTGAATATTCAGGACTTAATTATAAAGATGCTTTAATTTTAAAAAACGGAGCAAGGTTAGTAAAAAAATTCCCTCATATACCAGGCATTGATTTTTCAGGAACAGTTGAAGAGAGTGCAAATGAAAAGTTTAAACCAGGTGACGAAGTTATTTTAACTGGTTGGAGAGTGGGTGAAATTTATTTTGGTGGTTATTCTCAATATACAAAAGTTAAAGGAGATTTTTTAGTTAAAAAACCAAAAAACTTATCTTTAAAACAAGCTATGATAATGGGCACAGCAGGTTTTACTGCTTTGCAAAGTTCATTTACTACGAAAACAACTAGAGAAGAATTGTTACTAGGTGAAAAAGTTGAAAACGTAATTGTAAGTGGAGCTTCTGGTGGGGTTGGTAGCATGAGTGTAATGATACTTAATAAACTTGGATGTAATGTAACTGCTGTTACTGGCAAAGATAGTAATAAAGATTATTTAAAATCAATTGGAGCAAAAAGCGTTATAAATACTAGTGAATTAACAAAAGAAGCAAGACCTTTGGATAAAGGGTTGTGGGATGGAGCAGTAGATACAGTAGGAGGAAATATTTTGGAAAATATTTTATCACAAACTAAAGATGGTGGTATAGTTTCGTCATGTGGTAATGCCGCAGGAATAAAGTTAAATACTACAGTGATGCCATTTATAATTAGAGGTGTTAAACTTTGGGGAATAAATTCTGTTACCGCATCAATCAAAAGAAGACAATTTCTGTGGAACGAAGCATCTAAATTGATCGATTTTGAATTATTAGAAAAATCAGTCAAAGAAATAGGACTAGATGACTTAAATGATGTTTATGTAAAAATGTTAAAAGGAGAAACATCAGGAAGACATATTATTAATTTAAACAAATAATGGATTGGGATAAATTAAAAATTTTTCATGCAGTTGCTGAAGCTGGTAGCTTTACTAATGCGACAGTTAACCTAAATCTTAGTCAATCAGCGATAAGTAGACAAATTCAATCTTTAGAACAAGATTTAAAAGTTCAACTCTTTGAAAGACATGCAAGAGGATTAACTCTTACAGAAAATGGTGAGTATGTCTTTAAAACTGCACATGAAGTTATAAGTAAACTTAAAGAAGTTGAAACTTCTTTAGGAGATCAAAAAAACAAACCAACAGGAAAATTAACAATTACAACAGTTAGAAGTTTCGGAACTCACTGGTTAACTCCAAGAATTCAAGAGTTTATGAGTCTTAACCCTGAAATTGAAATTGAGTTAGTTTTTGATGATAAAGAATTAGATCTAAGTACACGTCAAGCAGATATTGGTATTTTCATGAGAAGACCAAAACAATTAAATTATATTCAAAAAAAATTAGTTGATATCAAGTATTATATTTATGGTTCTAACAAATATTTAGAAAAATTTGGAATGCCAAAAACAATTGCTGATTTAAATAAACACAAATTTATTTCTTTTGGCAAAGGTGCACCTTCACCTGTTTATAATCCTGATTGGGCGTTAAAGTTAGGAATGCATGATGGTAAAAAAAGAAAAACAGTAATGAAAGTTAACAGTGTTATGGGATTACTTTTAGCGGTTGAATCAGGAGTAGGCTTAGCTGCTTTACCAGAATATTTAGTTTCAAATTCAAATAATGTAATAAAAGTTTTACCAAAATCTGAAGGACCTATTACTGAGGCTCACTTTGTTTACCCACAATCACTTAAAAATACCGCTAGAGTTCAAGCATTTCGAAACTTCCTATTTAGTAAAATAGGTGACTGGAAATAATAGTTTTTAATCAATTATCTTACACCCGCCTTCATATATAAAGTGCTTTACAACTGCGACAATATATGAGATTGATAATCATTATCAATGAGAATAATTCTTATTCGCAAATTAATATAAAACAAGGTAAATATGAAAAAAATATCAATTATTGCATTAATAATGTCTTTATGCGCATCTGCATTTGCTGTTACTGCTGAAGTTAACATTTTCAATGCAAGACACTATAAAGCTGATGGAGCTCTGTATGATAAATTTACTAAAACTACTGGTATAAAAGTAAATTTAATCAATGGAAAATCAGGAGCTCTTGAAAAAAGAATGATTGAAGAGGGCGCAGATTCTGTTGCTGATCTATATATAACAGCGGATGCTGGAAGATGTGGTGCTTTTCAAGCAAAAGGTATGACACAAGGCGGTCTATCATCAGCAACAATTAAATCATCTGTTCCAAAAAACTTTAGAACAAATCACTGGGTTGGTGTAGCAAAAAGAGCAAGAATTATTTACTACTCACCAGAAAGAGTTACAGGTGCTGAATTATCTGGTTTAACTTATGAAGGTTTGGCTGATCCAAAATGGAAAGGCAGATTAGTAATTAGAAAATCAAGCAACATTTACAACAAATCTCTTGTAGCTTCATTAATTGAAAATAATGGAAAAAAAGCTACAGCTGATTGGGCAAAAGGTGTTGTTGCAAATATGGCAAGAGACTCTAAAGGAAACGATAGAGCTCAAATTATGGCAGTAGCTGCTGGAGAAGCAGATATTGCAGTAGCTAATACTTATTATTTAGCACTTATGTTGTCAGGTAACAAAGGTGCAGAACAACAAGCGGCTGCTAAAAAAGTTAAAGCGTTTTTCCCTAATCAACAAGGCAGAGGAACACACATGAACATTAGTTGTGCTGCTTTAGTTAAAGGAGCACCTAACAAAGCAAATGCAATTGCACTTGTTGACTTTTTATTGTCACCAGAAGCTCAAGAACATTTTACAAATAATACTTTTGAGTTTCCAATGATAAGTGGAGTTTCTCCAAATCCATTAGTAGTAAATAATTTAGGATTAGATTTTAAACAAGATCTAACAACTAAAGTTTCAAGTTATGGAAAAAATCAAGCTGCAGCATTAGAAGTAATGACAGCTGCTGGATGGAAGTAAGGGAAAAATGAAAAAGAATTTATTTGATTTTAATTTAAACATTTCTCTAGACAATAGCGGTTCACTTGAGGGTCAGATAACGTGTGAACCGTGTTTGTCAGAGTGTGAAAAAATTAAAAAAAAAATAAATAATAGAAAATTAACTGAAATCAGAAATGATGATATTGATCATGTCATTAATGTTTTTGATTTAAAGAGCTGATTTTCAAAAAGTGAACATAACTCAATAGTTATTTACCCTACTATTGATTATGTTCACTTAAAAAAAAGGGTAAAAGTGTATTTAAAAAAAATTAATTTTTGGTTTTTAAGTTCTTTATTGGTATCAATCTTTGTTGCTATACCAATTGTTACTGTATTCACTAGTTTTTTTGAGGATACATCAAATTATTATCAAATTTTAAAAGACACTTTTTTATTTGAATATATTTTTAATTCACTAATTTTGCTGATTAGTGTTTTGGTTTTAACTTTTTTAATTGGAACTAGTACAGCTTATTTGGTTTCTTTTTATAAATTCCCCTTAAGTAATTTTTTTAAATGGGCTCTTATATTATCTTTTGCTGTACCTCCTTATATTTATGCATACTCTTTAACTGCTTTTTTTGAAAATTATGGGACTTTATATTCGATATTAAAAAATCTATTTGGAGAGGGTAATTATAATCAAAGTATTCCAAAATTTGATGGTTTAATCGGTGCAGTACTTTCTCTATCTTTTTCTTTGTTTGCATATGTTTATATCCTGTCAAGAGCATCATTCCTTTATCAATCTCAAAATTTAATTGATTTAGGTAGAAATTTAGGATTTTCAAAAACAAAATCCTTTTATTCGTTGATTTTACCTGCTGCTAGACCTGCAATTGTTGCAGGTCTTTCTCTAGTTGCAATGGAAACTTTAGCTGAATTTGGGGCAGTTGATTTCTTTTCTATAAACACTTTGACTACAGGTATTTATAATTCTTGGATTACATTCGATGACTTAGCTTTCTCAAATAGGATATCTTTTTTTCTTCTTTTATTCATTTTTGCGATATTCATTCTAGAAAATTTATCTAGAAAGAAGGCAAGGTATCACGCCAATACAAAAGGCGGTTTTAAACAAAAAGAAAAAATTCAACTTTCAGGAGCTAAATCATTTTTAGCATTTTCAATTTGTTTCTTAGTTTTCTTCCTGAGTTTTTTATTTCCACTGAGCCAAATGCTTTACTGGACCTTAAAATTTCCAGAAAATCTTTTTGATATTCCAGTAGCAACATTAACATTAAACACTCTGTACTTAGTGTTATTATCAAGTTTAGTTTTAATAATTTTTTCTTTAATTTCTAATTATGGAAATAGAGTTTCGAAAAATAAAACTTTAAATACTTTATCTACTTTATCTATTTCTGGTTATGCTATTCCAGGAGTAATTTTAGCGGTAGCATTTATAACTTTTATTGCTTGGTTTGATGAAAACGTTGTTAAAGCGCTTGGTTTTTTATCTATTAAAAAAATGTTTATTGGTTCTATTCTGGGACTTGTTCTAGTTTATTTTGTTAGATTTTATTCTTTGGCATTTAACGGAATAAAATCTGGTTATGAAAAAATAAATATTTCTGTTGATGAAAGTTCATACTTACTTGGTTATTCCAAAAAGAAAACTTTTATGAATATTCATGTACCTTTCTTAAGAAATTCTCTTTTATTTGTAGGAATACTTATTTCTTTAGAAATAATAAGAGAACTGCCAATCACTCTGATTTTAAGACCTTTTAATTTTGAAACATTTGCCACTACAGCTTATATATCTGCTTCAGAAGACTTATTAGAAGCTGCGGCTGTACCTTCATTATTTTTAATTTTGATTGCAACTCTATTTATAATACTTACATCTAAATATATATTGAGGGAAAATGAGCAGTAGTTATTTAGAGATTAAAAATGTTGATTTCACTATAGGTGGAAAGATTAAAGTCAAGAATGCATCTTTTGCGATTGAAAATGAGGGTGATACTTTATGTATTCTTGGTCCATCTGGAATTGGAAAAACTACAATACTTAGAACTATAGCTGGTTTAGAAAAGATTGACAAAGGTTCTATTAAACTTAATGGTAAATTACTATCTTCTAAAGAACAAAATGTAGAGCCTGAAGATAGAAACATATCTTTAGCTTTTCAGGATAATAGTTTATTTCCCCATTACACAGTTGAAAAAAATATTTTATTAGGTGTTGAGAGAAATAAAGGAAAAAGAAAGAAAAAGCTTAGTTTTAAAGAGATAATAGATTTTCTTGATATAGAAAAAATATTAAAAAAATATCCTCACGAAATTAGCGCAGGAGAAGCGCAAAGAGCATCACTTGCTAGATCATTATTAACACAACCAGAATTGCTATTATTGGATGAACCTTTATCAAATGTTGATCAAAGTTTTAAAGAGGAAATTCAAGTTAGATTAAAAAAAATTTTAAGTAAATTAAAAATCACAACAATAATAGTAACTCACGATTCTTATGAGGCTTTTTATCTTGGACATAAGTGTGCAATTATATTAAATGGCCAAATAAAACAATTTGACGATCCTTATAATGTTTATCATTTTCCAAACTCTGTAGAAGTTGTAAATTTTTTAAATAGAGGAATTTTAATTCCTGCAAAAGTTACTGGTGAAAATAGTTTAGAGAATAAAGATTTAGGAACAATAAAAGGAAATTTCACAAAACATTATTCCAAGGGATCTAATGTTCAACTATTACTACAGCCCGAAGACCTTGAACATGATGATAAAAGCAATCTTAAACTTGAGGTAGTTGATAGAAAATTTAGAGGTACTAACTTTATCTATACTTTAAAAACTAATAGCGATCTATTAATACCAGTTTTTGTTCATTCTCATCATGAACATCAACATGAAGCTGACGAAAAGTTTGGAATCAAAAGACCGATTAATATTGATCACATAGTTTGTTTTTAATAAAACAAGCAAATGCTTACCAAAAAAAAATTATTTACCCGAGGTATGATGGATATTTCTCCACATATGCTTTCAGTAATTCCATTTGGAATAATTTGTGGAGCAATTGGGGTTGAACTTGGATTTGACCCATATTTGGTCTACGCAATGTCTTTCATAATTTTTGGAGGAGCTTCACAAATAGTATTTTTACAATTGTTATCAGGAGGTGCATCTAGTTTGGTTGCTGTTACATCTGTTGGAATTATCAATTCAAGACACTTATTATATGGAGCAGTTTTATCAGAATATCTTGAAAAATTATCATTTATTAAAAAGTTATTAATTTCTTATTTCGTCGTAGACCAAGGATTTGCCGAGTCTAATAAATTTTTTAAAAAAAATAAAACTGAGCAACATTTGCATTACCATTTAATTGGCACAGGTTGTACAATGTGGGTTTGTTGGCAAATTGCAACATTATCAGGCATAGTTTTAGGCTCATTCGTTCCGGAAGAACTTGGATTGAAATTTGCAATACCACTTACTTTTATAGCTATTGTTGTTCAAGATTTAAAAAAAATAGATCATGTAATTGTTATGATTACTTGTGGTTTAAGTTCTTTATTATTTTTCGATGCTCCATTTAAATCTTACATAATTATTTCACCAGTGATTGCTTTATTTGTTGCTTCATTAATATTGAGGTTAAAAAAATGACTTGGTTATCAATTATCGTTGCAGGAATATTAACTTATTTCACTAGAATGACCATGATTGCATTAGTCAATAGAAAAATGTTAGGAGAAAGAATTAAAGCCGTATTAGAATATGTTCCTTCAGCAGTATTTCCTGCAATAATATTTCCAGCTATTTTTATTAATGATTATGGAGCTTTTATAGAAATGAATGATCCTAAAATTTTTGGAGCTATAGTAGCAATTATTGTTGGTTATCTTTCGAAAAATATTATTGCAACTATTATATCAGGATTAATTTCTTATTGGTTTTTAATTTTTGTTATTTTTAATTAGCACCAAGATGAATATTTCTTCTTACATTGCTTTCTATTAATTTAGGTTTAGATAATTTTAGATTAGACATGAGATTTACATACTCATCAATACTAGTGACTTGCAATCGTGGATTAAATTTTTTTTCATCTCCTATTGTGCTTACTTGTTTGCCATTATAATCATGACCTGGATAAACAAGAGTTTTTTCAGGTAATTTTAAAAGTTTATTGAATAAAGAGTTATAAGCATCTTTAGAATTCCCATTTTGGAAATCAGTTCTACCTGTTCCATTTATAAGGAGTGTATCACCAGTAAAAAGATAATTATTTAATAAAAAACTATAACTGTCAGATGTGTGTCCAGGTGTATATAAGGATCTAATCTTTAAATTATCTATACTAATGATTTCATCATCTTTAACTTTGATTTCGACTGTATCTGCCGGTGTATGTTCACCCATTAAAGTAGAGCAATTGGTAACTTGTTTTAGTTTAGAAGCACCAGTTATATGATCAGCATGAATATGTGTATCTATTACTTTTACAAGCTTAAGATCTAGTTCATTAAGAAGATCAATGTATTGATCAACGTTTTCTAAAACTGGGTCAATAATTACTGCTTCGCGACCTTTTGTCGAAGCAATTAAATAAGTATAAGTTGAAGATTTATTATCAAAAACTTGTTTAAAAATCATTTGATAATAATATTAAAATATTATGAATACCGCTACAATAGATTGGTCTTGCATAGATACCTGGAAAATTAGTGCTAAAAACACAATGTGGTGTGTGATAGGTTGTTCTATAGGAGACTTTGGAACTATTTTATTTTTTCAACTTTCAAATATATCTTTTCCAATCTTAGGAATAATGACTTTAGCAATCATTAATGGTCTTATCACAAGTATAATACTTGAAACATTTATTCTAATAAGACAAAATTTTTCTTTTACTAATGCGGTAAAAATAGCAACAGGTATGAGTTTAATCTCAATGATTAGTATGGAAATAATGATGAATTTAACAGATTATCTTTTAACTGGAGGAGCAATATTGACTTGGTGGGTAGTACCAATAATGTTGATAGTAGGTTTTTTAACACCATGGCCTTATAATTATTGGCGATTAAAAAAATTTGGAAAAGCCTGCCATTAATATTACAGAAATTAAATAAATTTTCTAAAGATTAAAACACATATATGAAACCTTTAAAAAATTGGGATAATAAAACTTGGCTTTCATCAAGAAAATACATTCATTCTTTTAACAATTTTATATTAAACCAAGTTAATTTAGATAGAAATTCTAGAATTTTAGACATTGGTTGTGGTAGAGGTAAAATTTTAGGAAATTTATCAAATAAATTAAGTTTACTAAGAAAACCTATTGGCCTAGATATAGAAAATCACAAAGATAAAAGTAAAAAAATAATTTTTAAAAAGATTGATGCAATATCTTTTATATCAAAAACTAAGATTACTTTTGACTTAATCTTAATCAAACAAACAATTCATTTATTAAAAAAAAAACAAGCAATAAAGCTTTTATCAATTTGTAAAAATAAACTTAATCCAAATGGAAAAATTGTTATTTTAAGTTTAGATCCTAGAAAAAATGAAATACCAACATTTTTGTTAATGAAAAAAAAACTGAAAATTTCATTAAATAAAGATGAAAAATTATTTAGTTTACTCTTGAAAATTAATCTTAAAATAATTATTAAAAAATTTGTGTATGATGTGCAAATTTCAAAAATAAAATATCTACAAATGATTAAAAATAGATATATTTCTATTTTACTTAATTTCACTGATGAGCAAATAAAAAATGGCTTATATGAAATTATAAATGATTATGGAAATATATTAAAATTTAAAGATAGATTAATTTGTTTTATTATTAAAAAATAATGATTCCTTTAAAAATTAAAGAACACTTAGATAATTATATTCACCAAGAGGTTTATGTTCAAATTTCAGTAATAAAAGGTAAAGAAAAAGTATCTACAAAAGCAGCAATTAATAGATATTTTAATTCAAATCATTTCAAGGATTTGTCCGAAGGTAAACCTTACAACAATTTTATAGATGGATTAAATGATAAGTGTTTAATTAAATTAATTAATTCACCAATGAAAGATAAAGAAACTAATGACGAGGTAATCAAAAAACTTCAAAAAAAACTTAATGAATTGAGCAAAGAAGAGTTAAAAAACACTTTTTGGGAAATTGAGACAGGTGAATTTTTAAATAACCACCAGATTAAAGAACTAGAACACGAAAGAGATCAAATGATTAAAAGTTTAGACCTTAAAGATAAAGATAATATCTATTTTGTTCTTATTGGTTTTTGCAAAAAATATGAAGAATTATGTAGTATTAAATATCTTGATGCACCACTTCCTCTAGAAATATTAAAATCTATTAATTCTCAATGAATAGAAAAAGAAAATCTATATTTAAAATTAATTATTTAAAAATTTCTTAAAAATATAATGTTCAATTTTATTACTTTTTTGATTTTAATTTTAACAATTAATTGTATATCAATAGCAATGGAAAAAAAACCCTATCACCATTTACCTGACGGCACATTTAGGAATCCAGAAGGATCTCCAGAAAGAAGTGAAAATTTTAAATGGTCATTTAAAATCTACAATCAAGAAAAAAAAAAATTAGACATGACAATTCCAGAAGAACATGTGGTTAGCAAAGATAAGGTATTATCTGATTTAAATAAATTTAAAAATGATGATTATATAGCTTGGATAGGTCACGCGACATTTATTATTAAACTAGGTGATACTACAATTATTACAGATCCAGTTTTTTCAAAAAACGCTGGGCCTCTAATATTTGGTCCAAAAAGATTTGTAGAGCCTGCATTAAACCTAAGGGAAATTCCAAAAATTGATTTGTTTTTACTCACTCATAATCATTATGATCATCAAGACATGATGACTATTAGAAGATTTCCTTACAAGAATGCGAAAGTCATGCTTCCACTTAAACTCGGAAAATATTTTACAAAAAACGGTTATAAAGATGTAAATGAAATGGATTGGTATGATGAAATAAAGATTAATGAAAAATTAAAAGTTACATTTTTACCTGCTGTTCATTGGTCTAAAAGAAGTTTAACAGATACAAATAAATCTTTATGGGGAAATTTTTTAATTGAATATGAAGATAAAAAAATATTCTTTGCATGTGACACAGGTGTTGGAAATATTTATAAAGATTTAGGAGAAAAATATGGCCCAATAGATATTTCTTTTATTAACATTGGTGCATACAATTTTTATCCCATGATGCCTATTAAAGACAAGTCTACTTTTCACACAAATCCTGAAGAAGCCTTAAGTATTGGAAGAGATTTAAAAAGTAAACAAGTTATAGGAATGCATTGGGGAACTTTCGTTCTTTCTCTAGAACCAATAATGGAGCCATTAACAAGATTTAAAGATAATGCTGAAAAATTTGGTTTTAATAAAGATCAAGCAATATTATTTAAGATAGGTCAAATAAGTAAATTAGATGATATTATAAAATAAATTCTACGAAAAAATTGATACAGTAATAGAATAAAAAAATGTGTGGAAGGTACGTTGTAAAAAATCCGATTACAAAAACTAGCAGGCTAATTAAATCTGCTATTCAAGTTGAGGATAGTGAAAACTATAACGCTCATCCTTATCAAAAACTTCCTGTTATTAAGAAATACAAAAATGGAAATACATTGGAGGCTCTTAAATGGGGTTTAATTCCAGGTTGGGCTAAAGATAAAGATTTTAAAGCTTTAATTAATGCAAGATTAGAGACAATTGATGAGAAAGTTTCATTTAAAAAACTAATTAAAAATAATAGATGTGTTGCTGTAGCTGATGGTTTTTATGAGTGGAAAAGGCAAGAGAAAGAGAAAAGTCCTTATTATTTTACAAGGAAAGATACGAACTCAATATTCTTTGCTGGAATTTTTGAAGAGGATCAATTTTGTTTAATTACAGAAGAGGCTAAAGATAACATTCGTGAAATTCATCACCGACAACCTGTAATTATCAATCAGACTGATATTAGTCGATATTTAAATTTAGAGTTACAAGGTTCTGTTTTTTTAAAAGAATGTAAAAAACCTGATCTTATATTTCATGAAGTATCAAAAGATGTCAATAAACCTACCAATAACAGTGCATCTTTAATTCAAGCAATTTAGTTTATTAGACACTTATTTTAACTTTGGGTACTATCAAAAAAATGAAAAATATATATCATCCGGATATCTATAGATTTGACACTCCTATCAATAGTTATTGGGAAGATACCTCAAATGAAAATTTAAATTTAGATAAACTTACTAAAGATATTAGTTCAGAAATTGTCGTAATTGGTGGTGGATACACTGGTTTATTGTGTGCGATTAATTTAATTGAAAATCATGACCTAGATGTGATTTTAGTTGAAGCTGGAAAAATAGGTTGGGGTGCATCATCTCGTAATGCTGGGTTCAACTGTTTACCACCTAGCAAGATGTCTTTTAAAAAGATGCAATCTATTTATGGAAAAGATGAGACAAAAAAATTTTTTAAAAATTCTGTAGATGGCTCTAATCATACAAGAGATATCATAAAAGAATATAATATTGATTGTGATGTAACAGGGGATAGTAATTATGTTGTTGCTCATCATAAAAATAAATTTGACCAAATTAAAGAACAAGCCGAAGTTTATAAGTCGGAGTTTGGTATAGAAACTAAAATTTACTCAAAAGAGGAGTTCAATGAAATCGGTCATGAAGGAACTGAACAATTTGGTGCGTTTTCATATAAGCCTGGTTTTGCAATCAATCCTCTTAAATTTGTTAATGGGATTGCAAAATATGCTTTATCTAAAAAATTAAAGATATTTGAACATACAAAAGTAAATCAAATCGATAAAGAAAATGGATCTTATGTTTTAAAAACTAAAGAAGGATCTATTCGATCAAATAAGATAGTAGTTGCAACTAATGGTTTTTATCAAGAGGGGCTAATCCCCCAAATAGATGGAAGGGTACTGCCTGTTATTTCAAATGTAATTGTAACTAGAAAACTTAATGATGATGAACTTAATGCTCATAACTTTAAAACATTTTCGCCCATCGCTAATACTAAAAACCTTTTATATTATTATAGAAAGTTGCCAGATAACCGAATTTTGTTTGGGACTAGAGGAGATTTAACTGGAAGTGACAAGTCAAATTTAGCCATGTCTAAAAAGATGGAAAAGTTTTTAAAAGATATTTTTCCTAATTGGTCAAATGTTTCAATTGATTATAACTGGCGTGGATTAATAGCCTTATCTCAAAAGTTAACCCCATCTATTGGTAAAATTGATAATGAGGAGATTTATTATGGATTTGGTTACAATGGAGTAGGTGTTAGTGCTGCTCCTTGGGCTGGAAAACAGTTATCTAAGTTGGTTTTTTCATCAAATAGCAAAGATCTGGATATTTCAAATATTTATAAAGGATTACCTAAAAAGTTTATTTTTCCTCAATTAAGGAATTTTTATTTTAGATTAGCTGTGTGGTTTTATGCAATTAAAGATAAGTTAAACATTTGATATGTTATTTAATATATTAATAGAAATTATTTAATAAAGAGAATTAACAGTAAACAGGAGTAAAATGTTAAAAGTATATTTAGCAGGCGAAATTCACAGTAATTGGCGGGAAGAAATTATCGAGTCATGTAAAAAAGAAAAGCTTGATGTTCAATTTTTGTCTCCAGTAACTGATCATGAGTCTTCTGATAACTGTGGTGTAGAAATTTTAGGAGAAGAGGAAAAGAATTTTTGGAAAGATAGAAAAGGAGCTAATATTAATTCAATTAGAACTAAAAAGTCTATTCAAGATAGTGATGTAATTATTGTTAAATTTGGTGAAAAATACAAACAATTTAATACAGCTTTTGATGCTGGATATGCTGCTGCTTTAAATAAATCAATTATTGTTATTCATAATGAGGATCATCAGCATGCTTTAAAAGAAGTAGATGCTGCAGCCTCTGCTGTTGCAACAGATCAAAAACAAGCTGTTCGTATATTAAAATATGTATTAAAGGGTTCATTATAACAAATTATGCTTACATATATAATTCCATTTATAATATTGATTTTAGTCGTAGTATTTATTCACGAATATGGGCACTATTATTTTGCAAGAAAATATGGAGTTGGAGTTACTGATTTTTCTATAGGATTTGGTAAAGAAATATTTGGTTGGAATGATAAGTCAGGTACTAGATGGAAGATATGTTGGATCCCACTTGGAGGATATGTTAAATTTTTTGGAGATAGAAATGTTTTTTCACAAGCAGACCATGAAAAAATTTTAAATCAATATAACAAAGAAGATCAAGAAAAATTATTTGTAATTAAGCCATTATATCAAAGAACACTCATTGTATTTGGTGGACCTTTAGCTAATTTTTTATTAGCTATAGTTATCTTTTTTTCAATATATACTTTTATTGGAAAAGATTTTACTCCTGCCGTTATTAATGAAGTTCAAAAAGATAGTCCTGCGATGATTGGAGGGCTTAAAGATAATGATATTATTTTAGAAATTGATGACAACAAAGTAGAAAGTATCATGGATGTTTCAAAGTTTATTACTACTTCAACAGGAGATGTTATTAATTTTAAAGTTCAAAGATTTAATCAAGAGTACTTATTTAAAATTAAACCAAATATAGTTTTAAGTGATGATAATTTGGGCAATAAAATTAATAAAAGAATGGTTGGCATTAAACTTGGTGCTTATAATAATGAAATTAACCATGTAAAATTAGGACCTGCTCAAGCATTAATTCATTCAGTTAAAGAAGTGTATTTCGTAAGTACATCATCTCTCAAATATATAGGTACCATGCTAAGAGGTACGGGAGATAGTTCACAATTAGGAGGACCAATTAGAATTGCAAAGATAACTGGTCAAGTAGCTGAAATTGGTATCTTGCCATTCATCTCGATAATGGCTTATATTTCAATAAGTCTTGGTTTAATCAACTTATTTCCAATACCAATGTTAGATGGTGGACACTTAATGTTTTATGCATTTGAAAAAATTTTAGGTCGCCCTCTTTCTCAAAGAGTTCAGGAAGGTTTTTTTCGAATCGGAATGTTTTTGTTGCTATCATTGATGTTTTTTACAACTTTTAATGACTTAAAAGATCTAGGATTATTTAATTAATTTTATTATTAAAAAGATTAAAAGATAAGTAAAATTAACACTTATTTAACTTTACACTAGATATTGTATCTAAAAAAAATTTAGACACTAAAAAAAAGCTTGATTTATCAACGTTTATGGCAAATATAATATTTAACCAACATAAACCGGAGCTAAAATGAATAAAAAACAACTAATTGCACAGCTTTCAGGCTCTTTAAGTTTGAGCAAAGCCGATGCTGAAAGAACATTTGATATAATTACCAACACTATTTTAGATGCACTAAAAGGTGATGATTCAGTAAAAATTGCTGGATTTGGTACTTACAAAGTAGCTAAAAGAAAAGCTAGAGTTGGAAGAAATCCGAGAACAGGTGAGCAAATTCAAATCGCTGCTTCTCAGAAAGTAAAATTCTTACCTGCAAAAGCTTTAAAAGAAGTATTTAATAAATAATTATTTTTTAACAGCCCTAACGTTTTAAAAAATACGTTTAGGGCTGTTAGTATATGCAAATAATGCATACCAAATTTTCCTAATCAGCGTTAGTTTTTTATCAAGATCTAATTATAAACCGTTTTTATAGACGGGAGGTTTTATGAGACAATTAAAAAAAATAATATCAATAATTTTTATAAGCTTTATAATTATATTTAGTTTTAGTGGAATAGTAAATGCAGAAACTACAATATCTGCAGAAGGTCAGTATATCTTTAATACTTTAGCATTTTATATTGGTGCAGTTTTAGTAGCCCTTATGGCGGCTGGTTTTTGTATGCTTGAAAGTGGTTTAGTCACTACAAAAAGTGTATCAACCATTGCAGCAAAAAATGTAGGTAAATTTGCCATCTGTTCAATTGTATTCTTTTTATTTGGTTACAATTTAGCTTATGGAATACCCGAAGGTGGTTTCATAGGATCATTTACTGCTTGGACTGATAATTCGAGTATAGACTCAGGCTATTCAGATAGTTCAGATTGGTTTTTCCAAGCCATGTTTGTTTGTGCAACAGTATCAATTGTTTCAGGTGCAGTAGCTGAAAGAATTAAGATTTGGCCATTTTTTATTTTTGCAGCTTTAATGGGTGGTTTTATATATCCAATTTCTATGGGTTGGCAATGGGGTGGAGGATGGTTAGCAACTTCAGGCTTCTCTGATTTTGCAGGTTCCACACTTGTGCACGCTTGTGGTGGAGCAGCAGCATTAGCAGGCGTCATTGTATTGGGTGCAAGAGAGGGAAGATTTGGAAAAAAAGGTGAGCCGAAATCACTAGTACCATTTGCAGCTTCCAGTATCCCTTTAGTTACACTAGGAACTTTTTTATTATGGTTCGGTTGGTTTGGTTTTAATGGTTTTAGTCAGTTAGCAATGGGTACATTTGACGACGTTACTGCAATTAGTAAAATTGCAGTTAATACACATCTTGCTGGTTCGGCTGGTGTTGTAACTGGCGCAGTTGTAACAAGATTACTCGATAAAAAAACAGATGTAGTTATGATGTTGAATGGAGCCTTAGCTGGCTTGGTTGCTATTACAGCAGAACCTCTAAATCCTACTCCAGGATTAGCATTAGTTATCGGATCTTTTGGATCTTTAATAATGTATTTTGGTACAAAATTTTTAGAAAAAATGAGATTAGATGATGTTGTTGGTGCGATTCCTGTCCACATGTTCGCTGGAATCTTTGGAACATTAACAGTTCCTCTTAGTAATGCTGACACATCTTTTGGTAGTCAGCTTACAGGTGTAATTGCCGTATGTTCATTCAGCTTTGTACTTTCGTATATAATATTTAAACTAATGAAAGTAACTGTTGGATTACGCATAAGTAAAGAAGCTGAAAAGCTTGGAACTGATGTGGCGGAAATAGGTGTAAGAGCATACGCAATCAGAGATTAAAGAAATAATTTAACTCCCTTTGAAAGTTAATAAATAGGCCCCGTTATTGGGGCCTTTTTTTATTTTTGAATATTTTTTAAAGTATCTAAGACCTCTTTAGCGTGATCCTTAACCTTAACATTGTCCCAAATCTTAATAATTTTTCCCTTTTTATCTATTAAAAAAGTAGACCTTATAATACCCATAAACTCTCGTCCCATAAATTTTTTTGTACCCCAAACTTTATATTTCTTAAGAACTTTAAGTTTTTCATCAGCTAATAAATTAAATTTTATCTTATATTTATCTCTAAATTTATCATGATTTTTTAAATTATCTTTAGAAATTCCATATACTTCACATTCTAATTTTTTAAATTTAGAAAGTAATTTATTAAAATCATTAGTTTCAATAGTACATCCAGGAGTATCATCTTTTGGATAAAAATATAAAACAACATACTTTCCGAAAGAATCTTTTAGAGAATAATTATTATTACTTGTGGAAGGCAAGGTAAAATTAAATGCTTTCATATTTGTTTTACCTTATTTTCTAAGAAATTAACAACTTCTTGAGGTGTAAGTCTTTTCATGTTTTTTCTATCTCTTATCCACGTGTTATCTTTATAATCTTTTGGTGTTATAAAGTTTATTTTACTATATTTGAGCTCACTTATAGCATCATTTACTATTAAACCAAAAGATTCAACACCAAGTGCTGCTGATAAATTTAAAGGCCCAGAATTATTTCCAACAAAAAATTGAGAATTTTTTATAGCTGTAATAACTCCAGTAAGATCTTTATTTGAACAATCAATAAAATAATCTTTTTGAGATATGTCGATTATTTTTTTTACTATATAAGATTTATCTCGTCCACAAATAAGATAGATATAATCACAAAAATTTTTTTTATAAAGTAATTCAGCAAGCTTTACAAAATCTTCTTCGTACCACATTTTATAATCTTCAAAAGAATCTACACCAAATGCAATTTTTTTGCCGTCATATAAAAGATCAGAGTTATTTTCATTAAATTCTTTAATATCAACATTTAGTTTTGGATATGGATCACCTAAATTTATTTTATGTAACCTTAATAATTTTTTAGATTGTTCAGAATAATTTAGGTTCCAGTCATCATCATCTAAAATAATGTCTGTAGTAAGATATTTCTTTTGATTTCTTATTCCAGGGCCAATAATATTTTTTATACCAGATATTTTAGCTGCAATTGCAGGCTTGTTAACTTTATCCAATATGTAAACATGACTGTATTTGTTTTGATTATAAATTTTTACTAATTTCCAAACATCTATCCAATAAAAAATTCCTTTTCTGAAATTGTTATAATTAATATTATTAATATATTTTTCATTTTTTAATATTTTTTTTGCTTGAGTTTTTTCTCTTAATATTAAATCTACACTTTGATTAAAGTGCTCACTTATAGCTTTAATGTAAGGAAGTTGCCAAATTAAATCACCTAATTTGTGATGAGTATATACAATGCAAATTTTTTTATTCATTAAATTTAATTTTTATTTCATCTCTTCTTTTAAAATTTTTAAAATCTAAATTTAATATAGGATATTCTTTTTTACTAAACACATTATTAACTTTAATCTCTTTTGAGTTTAATAAAGATAGCTCTATAACTTTAGGTTTGCCATATTTATCAACACCACCATAGTTATTTGCATGGATATGAATAATTTTTAAATTTAATTTATTTAAAAATTTTTTAATTTTTTTGCATATTTTTATGCAAAGCATGAAACTCAATAATTAGAAAAATTATTTTTTTTGAATTTTTTTTAATATCATTAAGAATTTTGTATTCATCACTTTCTATATCTATTTTTAAAAAAACTTTTTTGTAATTTGTTAAAATTTCAGAGATTGTTATTTCTTTATTATTTTTTTTTTTAAACACAACTTTTTTTATGTGGTGTTTTCTATTTCCTTTAAAGAAAAGACGATAATTTATGAATTTAAATATATCTAATATTTTATTTATACTTAATTTTTTTAACAAAAAAAAATGTATTATATCTTTTTTAAATCTTTTTATCCAAAAATCTTGATTAACTGTGTGATCAAATGCAATTATTTTTGTAGCTGGTTTTTGTTTCAAAAAACTTTTTTCAAACTCCCAATCATCGTTTAAACCACAAGTTATTAATATTTTTGTTTTATTTATGACTCTTTTATCTATTATATAACCACCATCGGTTTTAGGACCAATTCTAATAAGATTTGATAATTTAATATGATAAGGTTTAAGAAATTTAGGAAGCACAATTGTTTAATTTATTTCAAAATATCATATAATAATATTAATGAATGTAAAATCTATTCAAACTTTAGTGGCTGAAGCTTTGCAAGAAATCAAAACGATTAACGCAGATGAAGCCTTAGAAATGGTTAAAGAAAATAATTGTAACTTAATTGATATTAGAGATGCGAGTGAATTAGAAAATACTGGTAGAGTCGAAAATTCAGTTCATATAACAAGAGGAATGTTAGAAATTTATTTGGATCCTAGTAGCGCTTTATTTCAACAAGGTATTTTAGATCAAAATAAAGAAATGGTTTTATTTTGTGCTGGAGGTGTAAGGTCTGCTCTTGCAGTCAAATCACTAAAAAATATGGGATACGAAAAAATATCTCATATAGAAGGTGGTTACGGTGCAATTAGTCAGAGTAAATTTAAAATAGTATAAGTTTAACTTAATTCTTCAAGAGCATATTCAAGACGATCTTGCCCCCAGAAAATTTTGTTGTTAACAATAAAAGTTGGCGCACCAAATACTTCTTTTTTAAAAGCATCGCTAGTTAATTTTTTTTAAATTATTTTTAATTTTATGTAGTTTAATTTCTTTAAAAAAAATTTCACTATCTATACTCAATGCCTCTAATAATTTTGAAACTTCATCTTCTGATGTTAAATCTAAATTATCTTTCCAATAAGCATTAAAAAAAATATTCAAATATTTTTCTTTTTGGTCTTCATTTACATGTAAATATCCTCTCATCAATGAAAGTGAGTTTATTGGAAATTTTGAATTCCAAATAAAAGAAATATTATTTTTTTTTGAAACTAGCTCACAATCATTTTGCATATTTTTCATTTTAAATTTATTAAAAGCAGGAGCACTTATGCCAGCCAAATTATGAAGGCCTCCTAAAAACATAGGCTTATAATTAAATGTAATTTTCTGGTTTTCTCTGATTTTTTGTATTTTTTTATGAGCAATGTATGAATATGGACTGATTATATCAAAATAAAAATCGACATAATTATTCATATAAGCTTATTCTTTTTGCATAAAAAATTCTAATAACCCAATAAACAATTAAACCAATTGGACCAATTAAATATGTGATTATTAAGGGTATAGATATTATAATTTTATTAATGTTAAATTTTTGAGAATCTTTAGCGATCCATCCTCCTATAAATAAATTAATTGCGATAAAATGTATCCAAAATAGCATTAAATAAAGATGATCTTCAAACAATCTAGAAAGTTCATCTAAACTTAAGTAGAGAGAGAAATTTCCTATAAAATTATAACCAATTAAATAAGATTTATATAAAACGAAAATATAAGCTCCACTTAAAATTAACATTGGAAATATTGAAGCTACAAAAATTCTACTTAAGTGAGATTGAGGAAAAAAAATTAACATAAACCAAAATGGTAATACTCCTATATTTACCCACATATAAAGTGTCTCAATGACAAAATAAGCATAAATTTGTTCGAACATGACAATATATTATATAAAATCTAACAATGATTCCTATAAGAAATAGAAAAAAAACACTTCAAGTAACTGTTGAAGAGATGAGAAATTTTGCTTTTTCTTATGCAGAGAAATACGCACCTTCAAAACAGCAGTTAAAAACCTATTTACTTAAGAAATATATGAAACTTTCTTCTTCTAATATAAAAAAAAAAGATGTGAATAAATTGATTGATATTGTTTTGTCTGATTTAGAAAAAAATAAATTTATTAATGATCAATTTTACTCTGAAAGTAAAGCAAAAAGTATGATCCAAAGAGGAAGTTCTATTAATAAAATTAGAAACTATTTGATAGGAAAAGGTATTCATGATGAATATATAAAGAATACGGTGAATAAAATTAAAGAGGATAACTTAGATCAAGATTTTTTTTCAGCTATAAAAATTTGTAAAAAAAAAAGAATTGGACCAGCTAGAGCTGAAGATAATAGACCATTGTTTTATAAAAAAGATATTTCATTATTGGCTAGAAATGGTTTTAATTTTGAGGTTTCAAAAAAAGTTATGGACATTAATAAGGAGGATTATTTAAAAATCATCAATCATATTTAAAATTAATTAGTTTAAGAGTGAATTAATCAAAAATATGTAACTGACTAAGAAATTGATATACATCAATTCTATAGATTAAAGTGGACTTATAAGTTTAATATTATTATATAAATTTTAAAATGCAAAAATATAAATCATATTTAATTTATACTTTAGTTATTCTAATAATTTTTATTTTATTAATAACAATTAACAATGTTAAAAAAAATATTGATAATAAATCTGATCAAATCTCTTTCTTAAAAAAAAATTTGAATAATAAAAAAAATCAACTTAAAAATATTCATACAAAATTACTAGATAAGAATATAAACATTGAGAATATAATTTTTGATGAAGGTATAAATTTTAAGACTAAAAAAAAGCAGAATTTCAAATTAGATAATTTGGATTATGACTTGATTGAGTTTGTTTCAAACGATTTAATATTTGCTAAACACCCAGAAGCTTCGTCCTCAGCATATATTGATTATTATGATGAAAATGTTTTTTTAGCAACTGCCACTGGACAAATTACATATTCTAAAATCAAAAATTTATACAACAATGATTTTCAATTCAATTCAATTAAATCCAATATACAAGAAATAATAAAATACTCAGAATTTTACAACAGTAGCGCATTTGGAATTAAAGATATTTTGGTAAGAAATAATAAAATTTATGTTTCCTATATTAAAGAACATTATAAAGACTGTTTCAGCACAAGCATATTAGTTGGTGAATTAAACTATTCTTATATCTATTTTAAGGATTTTTATTCATCTGAAAGCTGTATTGAAAAAAGTAGTGAATTTTACAACTTGCACCCTAGAGATAAATTAATTGCCCATCAATCGGGTGGACGAATGATCATAGTTAAAAATAATTTTATCTTTTCAACGGGTGAATATAGGTACAGACCACTAGCACAAGAAATGAATAATGATTTTGGTAAAATAATTTCAATTAATTTAACGAATAAATCTAAAAAATTTATCTCAATAGGTCACCGTAATCCACAAGGATTATATTTTAGTGACGATTTAGATATGCTTTTTTCAACAGAACATGGACCTAGTGGAGGTGATGAAATAAATTTCCTAGAATATAATGCTAACAATGATGTAACTGCTAATTATGGTTGGCCATTAGCTTCATATGGAAGACATTATTTTGATAATGATGATGATAAAGATAAAAGGTATGAATTGTCTCCACTAAAAAAATCTCATTCAAAAAATGGGTTTATTGAACCACTAGAATATTTTGTTCCTTCTGTTGGAATAAGTCAAATTATTGGTGTTCCAAATAAATTCTTTGAATCAAAGAACAATAAATTTTTAGTTGGTACAATGGGTAACGCAAAAAAATTTAATGAAGGGATGATAAGTCTATTTTTCTTTGAATTTGATAAAATAAAAAAAAAAATTATTAAAAGTGAATTTGTACCAATAAAATCTAGAGTAAGAGATATGATTTATGTTGAAAATGAGAATATAGTATTACTTTATTTGGAAAATAGTAATGCTTTAGCAGTTTTAAAAGCAAAAGGTAATTAAATTAATTATTATTTCTTTTGTTTTTATCTTCTTTAACAAGAAAATTAATTTTATTTCGTACATAGTTTTTAACAAATACAAAAACCAATAGTCCAAAAATTGAAACTGAAACTATTATAATCAATATAATTCTTAGCTGCTCATCCATTATAATATATTTTTACTTTTTAATATTAGACTTGGGTTTTTAAGATCCTTTTTTCCATAAAGAATTTCTTTACCATCAAAATCTGTTACTGTTCCACCAGAGTGTTCTAATATTGCATGACCTGCCGCTATATCCCATTCATAAGCTCTTGGTTCAGCAACATAGCCATCATATTCGCCAGCTGCTACAACACAAAATTTAAGTGAACTTTTCATTCTTACATTTTCAACTACACCAATATCTTGATATATTTTTTGAATTTCTGGTTTAATTTTGTTTGAGTAAGAAATAAATTTAATTGGCCTAACTTCGGTTTCTTTTTCACTTAGCTTTATAGTTTTTCCATTGCTTAATTCAAAAGCACTTCCTTCTCCATAAGAATAAAACATTCTTTTTTTTGCAGGGGCATTAATTAATCCAGCTACAGGTTTATTATTGATAATTAATCCTGCATTTATTGTGAATTCTTCTAAGTTATTTATATAATCATAAGTTCCATCTATAGGATCAACCAACCAAAAATCTTTTAATTGAGTATTATTTTTATTATCAGATGTTTCTTCAGACACAATTGGGATATTAGGTGTTATTTCTGAGATTTTTTTAGTAATAAATTTATTTACTTCCAAGTCTCCATTACTTACAGGTGTGTTGTCAGATTTGATTTCTTTTTTTAAACCCTTATCTCTAAGATTAAGAGAAAGATCTCCTGCTGACATAAAAGTATCTATCAAATGTTCTATGATTAATTTTATATCCATCTTAAATTTAGCTGACTCTTTCTAATTTTATGTTTTTTGCATTAATTACTTTTTTTCCAGCATTTTCAAAATTTACAGTTACTTTATCATTAATGATAGATTGAACTTGTCCAATACCCCAGTCTTTATTGTTTGGATTAGTGACTTTATCACCTGGTTCGTAATCTAAAATCATTTAATTTAACTTATATTGTAAATAAGTATAAATTCCACCTTATGAATAAAGAATTAAACTCTATTGGAATTAATAAAAAGCCTGAGAATACTACTGTAGTTGTGGCTATGTCTGGTGGAGTAGACTCTTCAACTGTAGCCGGAATTATGAAGAATGAAGGTTATAAAGTTATAGGTATTACTCTGAAACTTTATGATGATGGAAAAGAAGTTGCTAAATCTAAGCAGTGCTGTTCTGGACAAGATATAATGGACGCAAAACGTGTTGCCCATAAATTAGGAATTGAACATAAAATTTTATATTATCAGGATAAGTTTAAACAAGGCGTAATAGATAATTTTGTTGATAGTTATTTAAGCGGGGAAACTCCAATACCATGTGTTCAATGTAATCAAACAGTAAAATTTAAAGATTTATTTGAAGTTTCAAAAGATCTTAAAGCAGATGCATTAGTTACAGGCCATTATGTAAAAAATATTACATCGAATAATACCAACTATATGTATAGAGCAATTGATGAAAACAGAGACCAAAGTTATTTTCTATTTAATACGACCCGTGAACAATTAGATTATTTAAGATTTCCATTAGGTGGAATGTTAAAAGATAAAACTAGGGAGATTGCTAAAGAGTTAGATTTAAATGTTGCTGATAAACCCGATAGTCAAGATATCTGTTTTGTGCCTAATGGAGATTACGCGTCAGTAATTAGAAAGCTTAGACCAGACTCTTTTCAAAAAGGAAACATTAAAAATTTGGATGGAGAAGTTATAGGTGTTCATGATGGCATAATTAATTTTACTATTGGTCAAAGAAAAGGAATTAAAGTTTCCGACAATGATCCCCTGTATGTTCTTAAGATTAATTCAGATAATAACGAAATAATAGTTGGTCCAAAAGAAAACCTTGGAAAAAAAGGTATATCTCTTAAAAATCTAAACTTATTAACTGATAAAAAAGATCTAGATCAAAATATATTTGTTAAAGTTAGATCTACAGGAAATCTTCTTGAAGCAAAAGTTGAACTAAAAGAAAACAATACTGCACATGTAAATTTGGTTAATTCTGAAGATGGTATATCACCAGGGCAGGCATGTGTATTCTACAGCAAAGATCAGTTTGGTCATAGAGTTCTTGGGGGTGGCTGGATTAAAGAATAGAGGAATTATTTCTTTTTATTTTTTCTCTTAGCTCTTCGCTTTTTAGAGCCTTGTTTTCTTCTACCTCTATGTTTCTTTGGGTAACTCATTAAATCCTATTTATTAATTTTATTGACGTTTTTTATGGGATATAGCATTGTCTTATAAACATATCAAATTTTATTATGAGCAATTCTTTTAAGACATTTTTAAAACACACAGCAAAAGACTTTCATAATCAGTCAGTAAATCCACCAATTGTTCGAGCATCAACGATTATTTTTAAATCAATGCAAGATATTAGAAAAACTCAAGATAAAGCAAAAAAAAATCCTACCGGTGGACATTTTGATTATGGACGTCAAGGAACATCTACAACTCACATATTACAGCAAATCTTATCAAAACTAGAAGAGAGTTATTATACCTTTTTAACACCCACTGGTTTTGGATCAGTATTTCTTGCAATATTTAGTGTAACCAGACCTGGAGATGAAATTATAGTTGCTGATCCAGTTTACAGCCCTACAAGATTACTTTCTCAAGATTTTTTAAAAGAATTTAAAATCAAAACAATATTTTACGATCCGCATGATCTTAAAACTTTAGAAAAAAGCATTACAAAAAAAACAAAATTAATTTTTGTAGAAAATCCCGGTAGTAATACTTTTGACTTTCAAGATCTTGGAAAAATTATTTCTATAGCAAAGAAAAATAAAATTCTAACAGCCATAGATAATACATGGGGAACTCCATATTTCCTTAAACCAATTAAACTAGGCTTTGATATGTCTATTGTCTCAGCCACAAAATATTATTCAGGACATTCTGATGTGATGGGTGGTAGTTTAGCGGTTAGCAAAAAAGTTTTTTCAAAAGTTAAAGCTGCTGAAAGAATTACAGGCTTGAGATTAGGACCTGATGATGCTTATCTGATTACAAGAGGATTAAGAACGCTTGATGTAAGATTAGATCGTCATAGAGAAAATGCAAAAAAAGTCGCCAAGTTTTTATCTAAATTCAAAAATATCAAATTATTATACCCATATAAGAAAGACTCTTATAATTTCAGAATGTGGAAAAAATATTATTCAGGTGCATCTGGATTAATGGGATTGAGAATTAAAGCGAAAAGCGAAAAATCAGTTATTAAGTTCGTAAATAATTTAAAACTATTTGGTCATGGTTACAGTTGGGGTGGGTTTGAAAGTTTAGCTCTTCATCAAAATATAAGAGAACAAGGAAATAGAAGTTACTTAAAATTGGCAAAAAACGAACATCTTGTTAGATTGCATATTGGACTTGAAGATCCTAGTGACCTTATCGCTGATATTAAGCAATCACTAAAACATTTAAAGTAATCTTTGAATGTCTACTAAAAAATTTATTAAAAACAAAACAGTTTTAATTACTTTGATTTCAGCTTGTTTAATTGTAATTATTTCCCTAGGAATAAGACAAACATTTGGAATGTTTTATTTTAATTTTTCAACCGATCTAGGAATAACTCTTTCACAGTTTGGTTTTGCTTTAGGTCTTCAAATGTTTTTATGGGGAGCTTTTGCACCTTGGTTCGGTGTTATTACGGACAAATATGGTGGTCACATCGCCGTATTTATTGGTTTTATTTTTTATCTACTTGGTATTTTGATGTTGGTTTCAGAATATAATACTGGTCTTTATTTTGTAACTGGTATTGGTGTATTAATAGGAGTTGCACTTGGAGGAACTGCAATCAGTATTCCAGTCTCTGTTGTTGCAAAACATTTTCCTCAGTCTAATAGAACTGCTGCTATTGGTATTGTTACTGCTGCTGGTTCATTTGGTTATTTTGTATCTCCTGTATTTACAAGATATGCACTTGTTGAATTTGGATGGGAAAATACCCTTTTAATATTTGCAGCTTTTATTTTAGCAGGTTTAATATTAGCTTTTTATTTAACAACACCAAAAGATGTTGTTGGTGGAATAATAGACGATAAACAAACACCAAAAGAGGCACTTCAAGAAGCTTTTAAAAGTAAAAGCTTTATATATTTAACTTTAGGTTTTTTTGTTTGTGGATGGCATATCGCTTTAGTTGCTACGCATATTCCAATTTATATTAATGACAGAGGATTACCTGAGTGGTGTACTGTAACAATTTTGTCAATGATAGGATTGTTTAATATTGCTGGTACATTAACATCAGGATATTTAGCTCAAAAATTAAGTAAAAAATTAATTTTGAGTACAATTTATTTAGCAAGAGGCTTGGTTATAGGTATTTTTATTTTTTTTCCACCAAACCCAATCATTGCAGTTTTATTTGGTATTACATTTGGCTTTTTATGGCTTTCAACAGTTCCACCAACAATGGGATTAGTTGGCTTCATTTTTGGAACAAAGTATATAGGATTATTATATGGAATAGTTTTTTTAAGTCATCAAGTTGGATCCTTTTTGGGAGCTTACCTGGGAGGCGTGTTTCATGACTTGTATGGGTCATATGATTATGCATGGTATATATCTATTGCTTTATCAATTTTTGCAGGCTTGATACATTTACCAATAATAGAAAAACAAGTTCCAAGACTTCAAACAACTTAGAAAATTGAATAAAAAAAATTATTTAAACAACATTAATAATTCAAAGAAACCTTTTATAATCTACAAATCAAATAAAGGTTTTGATCTTTTTACTAATTTTTCAAAAAAGATAATTTTGAATAATCAAAATATTATTAAGTTTTTAAATCAAAAGTATATGATAAAGAAAAAATACAAAAACACAGATTTATTAATTGGTTTTTTTGGTTATGAATTATTAAATAATTTAATTGGAGTTAAGCTACCTCAGCAAAAAAGTATTAATTTTCCTAAGGGAATATTTTATAAACCAGAAACTAAAATTATTCTAAAAGAAGATCTAATTTATGATCTTAATTCTTCTCATAAAGTAGATAAAAAATTTAAGATAAATATAAACCAGAAATCATATACTAAGATTTTTGATAAGTTTAAAAAGAAAATAAGAGCTGGTGAGACATACCAAATTAAAATATGCACAAAATATAAGAACAAATCGCAAATTGATCCTTTAGATTTTTTTTGTAGACTTACAAAAACTAATTTAGCACCAGAAGCTTTCATGATTAAGGATAAAAATTATTCAATTATTAGCTGTTCTCCTGAAAATTTAATCAACAAAAAAGGTTTATCTATATCAACAAAACCAATAGCTGGCACTTTAAGAAAAACTAAAAAGATTAACAAAACAAAAGCATTAAATTTTTTTAGAAACAATATTAAAGAGACCAAAGAACACAATATGATTGTAGATATGGAAAGAAATGATCTTTCAAGAATATGTGAATCAGGAAGTGTAAAGCTTAAAAAAGAAAAAACAGTTGAAGAGTACAAAGATCTTTATCATTACGTTAGTTTAGTTATTGGTAAATTAAAAAAAAACATAAATAATATTGATATAATTAAAGCAATGATGCCGGGAGGCTCTGTTATCGGATGTCCAAAAATAAGTACTCTTAACCTCCTAAATAATCAGGAAAAAGAGAATAGAAATATTTATACAGGAAGTTTTGGTTTTATTAAGTTTAATGGAGATATGAGATTTAATATAATTATTAGATCAATATTAAATTACAAAAATATATCTGAAATTTCAGTTGCCTCAGGAGTTGTAATTGATAGCAATGCCAAACATGAATTTAACGAAAATTTTATTAAGGCTAAAGCATTAATTGATTTATATAAATGATATATGTAATTGACCATAAAGACTCGTTTACTCACAATGTAGTACATCAATTCTCATTATTTGAAGATGTAGAATGTGATGATTTTAGCAAAATTAATAAATCAAAATTAAATCAAGCATCAACAATAATTTTTTCACCAGGACCTGGTTCGCCGAAAGATTACCCTCTTTCATCAAAAATCTATAAAAAATTTAAGAGAAAAAAGAAGATAATAGGTATTTGTTTAGGGTTTCAGCAAATATTATTTAGTGAAGGAGCACAAATAATTGAACAAGATAAGATTTATCACGGTTTTCAATCAGAAGTAATTGTTAATAAATCAAGCAAACTATTTAAAGATGGACAAAAATTTAAAGTAGGGCGTTATCATTCTTTAAAATTAAAAGAACCTTTTATTGTAGAAAATTTTGATATAACGATGAGATGTGTTATTTCAGGAGCCGCAATGTCTTTTGAAAATAACATTGATAAAATATATGGATTTCAATTTCACCCAGAGTCATTTTTAACTTTAAATGGTAAATTTCTTATTAAAAAAATCTTATCAGCTTAAAGATCTTAAAGAAATTGAATTTAAAGATCTTTGGGGCGATCATGGAGTGTTTACAACGATGTGGATTTTTGGAAATCCACCAAAAATTCTTTTTTTTAAGGAACATATTAATAATTTAATTAAATCTATGAAAGCTTATTCTATTAAAAAGTCATCGATAAGATCTGATATCTTTAAATTATTAAAAAAAAATTTAGTTACGAAAAAAAAATATAATCATTTATTGAGAATTGCTATTAACAAAAAAACTATATCTATTTCATTACGTAACCGTATGAAACCAAAAATGAATTTTAATTTAAAATTAGTTAATTTAAAAAGACAAAAACCTGAATTTAAAAATTTAAAATATAAAGATATTTTAAAACATCTATCAAAATTTGATAATTCTAAATCTGATATCGGATTATGCTCAAATAATAAAATTTTTGAAACTGGTACTTCAAATTTGCTTTTTATTAAAAACAATAAAGTTTTTTCACCAACTGATAAATTTTATAAAGGAATTACATATAAATTTTTTAATTTAAAAATTAAAGAAATTATAAAAAAAGAAATTTTTGTGAATTCTTTAAATGAGTATGATGAAATTATTTTAATTGGTTCTGGAAAAGGAGTTGCATCAGTTAAAAAAATTGATCAAATTAAATGGAAGCGAAATAGTTTAAAACATTACCGTATTCTTTTAAAAAATTATAAATCTGCAGTTAACAATTGCCCAAAATATATATATAAATAATGAAAGATCCTAATAATCCTTGTCTTTTTTGTAATTCAAAAATTAGTGGTATAGCCCATGAAAATGAGTTGGCTTACGCAAGTTATGATACTTATCCTGTATCTGAACACCACTGCCTAATAATTCCAAAAAGACATGTAATGGATTACTTTGAATTATCTAATGAAGAATTAATTGCGTGTAATGATTTGATTAAGATTGTCAAACAAGAAGTTATAGAAAAAGATAAAAGTGTAAAAGCATTTAATGTTGGAACTAACGCTGGAAAAGAAGCTGGACAATCAATTATGCATTGTCATGTTCATTTGATACCAAGAAGAGAAGGTGATGTTGATAATCCTCAAGGAGGTGTAAGATCAGTAATTGCAAAAAAACAGCATTATAAACGTAAAATATAAATTATAGGTTGTTATTAAAGACACATTGACCAATAGTTTGGGTTGAACTATAGAATTAAGTAGATTAGAAAAACTTTTTAATTTTACTAAAAAATTTAACATAAGGGTAACATGCTCGTAACAAATCCATTTTCTATTTTAGCAGAAACTGTATCACCAATATATATGCAGTCTTTTGTTGTTTTAATGGTATTACTAATAGTTGTCGGAACTCTCTTAGATATTATTCATAAAAAAAATGTTAAATATTTTTTTGACAATGCAAAAAAAGCAAAACTATCCGCAACAAAAACTTTAAATACTACTGAAAAAATATCAGTTATTTCTAAAACTATTGTTAGTGATATAGCAACAACATCTGAATTAGGGGCAGGAAAAAGAAGAGCAGCTCATTTACTTGGAATGTATGGAACAATTTTATTCTGGATTGGATCGGCAATAATGATTTTTTGTTACTCAACTTCATCTTCAGAAACACCATCTTTTTGGCCTATCATTTGGCATGTTGGTGCTATCATGACAGTTATTGGTGGAGGTTGGTTTTGGTTTTTTTTAAGAGTGGATGTTTATTCAGAAGCTCAACCTTGGTATAGAATTATTAAAGCAGATTTATTTGTACTTGCGCTTGTTGCTTCTTCTTTAACTGGTTTAATTTGGTCTTATTTACAATCTTTAAATTTAAATAATAGATGGGATGATAAAGTTTTTTTAGTTTTATTTATTGTATCAAATCTAATTCTATTTGGAGGAGTATATTGGTCAAAATTTGCACACATGTTTTATAAACCTGGAGCTGCAATACAAAAAAATTTAGCTGAAGCTGATGGATCTAGAGATAATTTACCTCCAGAAGCTGATGCACCTAAACAGTTTGGATTAGGTATGAAAAGAGAAGAACCAAAACATTATTAATATGACGAAAGGAAATAAATAAAATTATGTCAACATTTGTATATATGACTAGATGTGATGGTTGTGGTCATTGCGTAGATATTTGTCCATCAGATATAATGCATATTGATGAAAATATTAGACGTGCAAAAAATATAGAACCAAATTTTTGTTGGGAATGTTATTCTTGTGTTAAAGCATGCCCAAATCATGCTATTGATGTTAGAGGTTATGCAGACTTTGCTCCAATGGGACATAGTGTGAGAGTAAGACGCGAAGAAGAAAAAGGAACTATTTCGTGGAAAATTAAGTTTAGAAATGGAACTACCAAAGATTTTGTTTCACCAATTACAACTAAACCTTGGGGTAAATTTATTCCAAAACTTGCTGAAGGTGAAAAACCTAATCAAGGTGAAATAAATTCTCAAAGACTTTATTTAGAACCTGAGGGTTTAAACACTGAAAAGGAATTACCAACTGTTCCTAAAGATTCATTTAAAAAAGGAGTTTATTATTAATGGCTAAACATAAAACACATTATGAAGATTGTGACATTCTAGTTGTTGGTGGTGGTATGGCTGGAACTGGAGCTACTTTTGAAGCTAGGCACTGGGGAAGAGATATGAAAATAATTTGTGTTGAAAAAGCTAATATTGATAGAAGTGGAGCTGTTGCTCAAGGTCTTTATGCAATCAACTGCTACATGGGAATGCAATGGGATGAAAACCAACCTGAAGACCATGTAAGATATGCAAGAAATGACTTAATGGGAATGGTTAGAGAAGATTTAGGTTATGATATGGCACGTCATGTAGACTCAACAGTTCATATGTTTGATGAATGGGGGCTACCGATGATGAAAAATGAAGAAACTGGTAGATATCTTAGAGAAGGTAAATGGCAGATTATGATTCATGGAGAGAGTTACAAACCAATTGTTGCTGAAGCAGCAAAAAAATCAGCAGATAAAATTTATAACAGAATTATGATTACTCATCTTTTAATGGATGAAGCTCAAGAAAATAGAGTTGGCGGAGCTGTTGGATTTAACATGAGAACAGGAGATTTTCATGTATTTAGAGCAAAGACTGTAATAGTTGCAGCAGGTGGAGCTTCTCACATATTTAAACCAAGAGCAGTTGGAGAAGGAATGGGTAGAACTTGGTATGCACCTTGGAGTAATGGTTCAGCTTATGCATTACCAATTGCTGCTGGAGCAAAAATGACACAAATGGAAAATAGAATTGTGTTATGTAGATTTAAAGATGGTTATGGACCAGTTGGTGCATATTTTTTACATTTAAAAACTTATACTCAAAATGCAAATGGCGAGAATTATGAGAAAAAGTGGTACGATCAAACTAAAGAACTAGTTGGTGAGTATATTGATCATCATCCAACTCCGACATGTTTAAGAAATCATGCTTTTATTCAAGAAACGATGGCAGGTGACGGACCAATTCATATGGTTACAACCGAAGCATTCCAAGACCCACATTTAGAAACTGTTGGCTGGGAAAACTTCTTAGGTATGACTGTTGGTCAAGCAGTTGTTTGGGCATCTCAAAACATTGACCCAAAATATACAAACCCAGAATTAACTACATCAGAACCATATGTTATGGGTTCTCATGCTACTTGTTCAGGAGCTTGGGTAAGTGGTCCAGAAGATTTATCTCCACCAGATTATTTCTGGGGATACAATAGAATGCTTACGATTGATGGATTATTTGGAGCAGGTGATACAGTAGGTGGAAGTGCTCATAAATTTTCATCAGGTTCATTCACCGAAGGTAGATTAGCTGCTAAAGCTGCAGTTAAGTACATTGAAGATAAAAAAGCTGAAGGTTTAAAAGTATCTGATAAACAATGTGAAGATTTTAAAGCTAAAGTTTATAAACCGTTAGAAAATTACACAGTAGGAAGCAATGAAATTACTGGGGGTACTGTTTCTCCTAGTTTTATTTCTCCAATTCAAGGTCTTCAAAGACTTCAAAGAATTATGGATGAATATGTTGGTGGTATAGCAACTAATTACATGACTAATGCTAATATGCTTAAAAGAGGTTTAGAGCTATTAGCCTGGTTAGAGGAAGATCTTGAAAATGTTGGAGCTGAAGATTACCATCAATTAATGAGAGCTTGGGAGCTAAAACATAGAGCTCTTACTTCTCAATGTGTAACAGAACACACGATGTTTAGGGAAGAAACTAGGTGGCCAGGATATTATTACAGAGGTGACCATATGAAGCTTGACGATGATAATTGGCATTGTCTAACAGTTTCTAGAAGAGACCCTAAAACCGGTAAATTTAGTATGGAAAAAGTTCCTGTCTACCATATAGTGGATGAGAACGAGAAGAAAAAAGTTTCATAGGTAACTCTTTAAATATTCCTTATGGATTTTTTGTCTAAAAATGATGATGAAATATATAAATTAGCTAAACCTATTTGGGATAATCTAGTTAGATCGTCAAATCTTAAAGATTATGGTGGTTTTACTAAAGATTTTTCTACGCAAATGTTGTTTGGAGCAAATGAGGTTGAGCTAGGCAAACAATGGGCCAATAATAAGATAATCACCAATTTAAAAGAAACATTTGAACCATTTGGTTGCCTTAGAAGAGGCGTTCATGTGACTGTCTTAATAAAACAAGCAAATAAAGAAATTTCAGGAGAGTTTTTGGGTCGACTTGTTCTTGGACTAGAGGATGACGTGGTTAAGGTTTTTGGAGCTACTATCTACTAGTAAAAAAAATTATTAAAATTCAAATATTTATTTGACAAATAGATTACTAGGTGTATTCACGGTTGTAATGCTATTTTCTAACTTAAAAATCACAAACAAATTCTCAAACCTTAAAGCTACTTTTATTAAAGTAGGAATAGTTACTAGTCTTACTGCTTATTGGGGTATTATTATAGTTGGAACATTTATAACATTTAACTAAGTTGTTTTTTAATAACTTTTAAATTTTTATGGAAGTATATTTACCGATAGCCCAAGTTTTTATTAATCCTATCGAAATACTTTTGTTAAGTGCAATAGTTGGAATTCTTTCAGGATTATTTGGTGTGGGTGGTGGATTTTTAATGACACCTTTTTTAATTTTTTTAGGTGTTCCACCAGCATATGCGGTTGCAAATGAAGCAAATAATATTTTAGCTACATCTGTATCAGGATCTACAACTCACTATTTAAAAAATACTTTAGATTACAAAATGGGTTTCATGATTGTTATTGGTGGAACAATTGGCACAACTTTGGGGATATTAACTTTTACATATTTTAAAGATTTAGGTAAAATAGATACAGTTATTTCATTAGCTTACATGTATATACTTGCGATAATCGGCACGTTAATGTTAGTTGAAAGTCTTGGAGAAATAGACAGAACAAAGAGAAATATTATTATAAAAAAGAAACTACACGTGCATTATTGGATACACGGTCTTCCTTTAAGAATGAGATTTCCTAAGTCAAAATTATACGAAAGTATATTTACACCAATTTTAATAGGTTTATTAGTCGGTTTTATTGCAGCTATAATGGGAATAGGTGGTGCTTTTATTTTAGTTCCTGCAATGATTTATATAATTAAGATGCCAACAAAATTAGTTCCTGGCACTTCCTTGTTTGTAACTATTTTTGTGAGTGTCATTGTAACTTTTTTGCACTCATTTAATTATGGATCAATAGATTTATTATTAGTTCTGATGTTAGTTATTGGTTCAATAATAGGTGTACAAGTTGGCCAAAAACTTGGAGAAAGAATTGATAGTTCTGGTTTAAAAGCTTTGTTGGCAATATTATTGTTAATAGTTGGAATAGCTATTGCGTACGATACTTTTTTTACAGAAAAAGTTTTGGAAGAAATAATTAAAATTGAAAATAAAGATTTAAACTTCTTCTCATTATTTATTCTAGAATTTTCTAAAGATATGCCATTCTTTTATGGATTGTTTTCAATTATGTTTGCAATTTTTCTAGGTGTTTGTGCTGCTTTTATAAGAAGATTTTTTTCAAATTTAAGAAAAAAAATAATGTTGAAATCTTAAATTTACTAAATAAATTTTGTTAAAGTTTTAAAAATTAAAGTGCACTTAAATTTTATGCACTTCTGTAAAGTTTAGTCATTACAAATTCTTTGTGACCTAAAGCCTCTGCACAAGTTAATCTTCCGTTAGCTACCCTTAAAGTTGTTTTGATTAGTTCATCTCCTGCTTCTGATAAATTCATTTCTCTAGACAGAATTTTTGACACATCGCAGTCAATGTGTTCACCCATACCTTTTACAGTTAATGGGTTAGCTGTTAATTTAACAACAGGTTCAATAGGATTACCAACAATGTTACCTTGACCTGTTGGAAATAAATGAATATTAAAACCTGCTGCCGCTTGAAGTGTTACACACTCAGCAGCAGCTGAAGAAGTATCCATAAAGTACAAACCTTTACCTTTAGCGGGTTCCTCTGCAGGTTCTAAAACATCAATAAATTTACAATTTCCAATTTTTTGAAAATTTCCAAATGCTTTTTCTTCAATGGTAGTAAGTCCGCCAGCAATATTTCCAGCTGTTGGTTGACTTTCTGAAAGATCATCTGTCGCTTCCTTTAAAATAAAATCATTATAATCATTCCAAGTTTTCAAAAATTTGTCGGAAGCTTCTTGAGTTGCACCTCTTGTAGCACAAACTTGTTCAGCACCTGTTAACTCAGAAGTTTCTCCAAAACACAAATGAACACCCATTGGTTCTAATTTATCCATTAGATTACCAACAGTTGGGTTGGCAGCTAAACCAGAAGTCGTGTCAGACTCTCCACATTTTACAGAAATCCACAAATCGCTCATTGGACATTCTTCTCTTTGTTTTTCAGAAGCCCACATTACAAATTCTTGAGCTTTTTTAGATGCATTCATAGTAGTACCAATGTCTCCAGTACGTTCTATATGAAATCCTTCAACTGGTTTTCCAGTTTTAGCAATACCATCAACAATTTTTTTAGTCCATTTTGGCTCAATACCAATAACAATTACCGCAGCAACATTTGGGTTGCATCCAGTTCCAATCATAGTTCTAAAATGAAGTTCTAAATCAGCGCCAAATTGAAGTCTTCCGTAAGAATGAGGAAGAGCGATTGTTCCTTTTATATTGTTTGCTACAGCTTCAGCACATGCGTTTGAAATGTCATCAACTGGAAGAATAATTACGTGATTTCGTGTACCAGCTCTGCCATTTTCTCTCTTATAACCTAAAAAACTTTTTGGAATTTCCATATTATTACCACTTCTTTGTTTTTACATTGTGAACATGAACATGTTCACCTTTTTTAATTGATTTAACCACTTTACCTATGTCATGACCATACTTAAGGATTGTGTCTCCCTCGTTTAGATCAACCATTGCAATTTTATGTCCTAAAGGAATTTCATCTAGAGATTGAATGTTAGCTGAACTGTCATCTTCCATTATCCAGCAAGCACAGTCTTGTTTTGGAGTGATTTTTTCAATAACAACTACCCCTACGTTATCTTTTTTGTCATGAATTATAATATCTGTAGCCATATTTCTTGTGTCGATTTGTTTGTTTGAAATTTCTAAAATCTTATATATTAATCGGAAAAATTAACAAACGAATTTTAAAATAGTTTAAATTTTTACTTTAAAGAGGTTATAGATTTATGACAAAAATGACAACAGAAGAAGCTTTTGTAAAAGTTTTACAAATGCATGGTATAGAACATGCTTTTGGAATAATTGGTTCAGCATTTATGCCAATTTCAGATATTTTTCCAGACGCAGGAATTACTTTCTGGGACGTTGCCCATGAAACTAATGGTGGATTAATTGCAGATGGTTACACTAGATCTACTGGTAAAATGTCAATGGTGGTTGCACAAAATGGACCAGGAATTACAGGATTAGTTACACCTATTAAAACAGCTTATTGGAACCATACACCTCTTTTGTTAGTAACACCTCAAGCTGCAAACAAAACAATGGGCCAAGGTGGTTTCCAAGAAGTCGAACAAATGAATTTATTTAAAGACATGGTTTGCTATCAAGAAGAAGTAAGAGATCCTTCAAGAATGGCAGAAGTTTTAAATAGAGTTATTGAAAAAGCCATTAGAGGATCCGCTCCAGCACAAATAAATGTACCAAGAGATTATTGGACTCAAGTTATTGATATCGATCTACCACCAATTGTTAGACTGGAAAGACAGGCAGGTGGTGTTGATGCTATTAAAAAAGCAGCTGACTTATTATCCAAAGCAAAATTTCCGGTAATACTATCTGGAGCTGGCGTTGTTATTGGTGGTGCAATAGAGGAATGTAAAAGACTTGCTGAAAAATTAGACGCTCCCGTTTGTTCTGGTTATCAGCATAATGATAGTTTTCCTGGAAGTCACCCATTGGCCGCTGGTCCATTAGGATATAATGGTTCAAAAGCTGGTATGGAATTAATTCAAAAAGCCGATGTTGTGTTGGCATTAGGAACAAGACTGAATCCATTTTCAACTTTACCGGGTTATGGAATGGATTACTGGCCAAAAGAGGCAAGTATCATTCAAGTTGATATGAATTCAGACAGAATTGGTCTTACAAAAAAAGTTACTGTTGGAATTTGTGGTGACGCTAAATTAGTTTCACAACAAATTCTAGCTCAACTTTCACCAAGAGCAGGTGATACTGATAGACAAAAAAGAAAAGATATTATTCATCAAACTAAATCTGCTTGGTTACAAAAATTATCAAGTCTTGATCATGAGGATGATGATGAAGGAACAGTTTGGAATGAGGAAGCAAGAAAAAGAGACTCAGATAGAATGTCTCCTAGACAAGCTTGGAGAGCAATACAAACTGGTATGCCTGACGATGTTATTATATCAAGTGATATTGGAAATAATTGTGCAATTGGGAATGCTTATCCAACTTTTGAAAAAGGAAGAAAATATTTAGCTCCAGGATTATTTGGTCCATGTGGATATGGTTTCCCTTCAATTTTAGGTGCAAAAATTGGTTGTCCAGATACACCCGTAATTGGTTTTGCAGGTGATGGTGCTTTTGGTATTAGTATGAATGAAATGAGCTCTTGTTCTAGAGAAGAATGGCCAGCTATTACTATGGTTATTTTTAGAAACTATCAATGGGGAGCAGAAAAAAGAAACTCTATTCTTTGGTTTGATGATAATTTTGTTGGCACTGAATTAGATCCAGAATTAAGTTATGCAAAAGTAGCTGATGCATGTGGTCTTAAAGGTGTAACTGTTAGAACAATGGAAGAAACCACTAATGCTATAAAACAATCTTGTGAAGATCAAAAGAAAGGAATTACAACATTTATTGAAGTAATTCTTAACCAAGAACTTGGTGAACCATTCAGAAGAGATGCTATGAAGAAACCCGTAAAAGTAGCTGGTATCAACAAAGCAGATATGAAGAAGCAGCCTTCTTTAAATTCTTAAGATCTTTAAAATATTAAACAATTATCGTAAGGTTATTTTATGGAAGTGATTAACGATAATCGCTGTAGTTGGATTAAAGATTTAACTCCTCGTACCAATATTAAAACTCTTAAATCTAACGAAGATTGTGACTGGCTAATAATTGGAGCGGGTTATACAGGTTTATCTGCAACAAGAAAATTAGGTCAATTATATCCAAATCAAAAAATTATATTAGTAGATGCTCAGTTAGCAGGTGAGGGGGCAAGTAGCAGAAATTCAGGTTATCTAGTTGATACCACTCTAAATGATGGATTCACTTCAAATAAAGAATTAGAAAATTATAAAAAAAAAGCTGATATTTATGATTTGGGGATAAAAATTGTAAAAAAATTTATTAATGAACATCAGGTAGATTGCGAATGGAACGAATGTGGAAAATTTTTTGCATCCTCAAAACCAAAAGATGAAAAGATTTTAATAAATTTTTCCAATACACTCTCTCAATTAGGTTTTGAACATAATTTATTGAAAAGAGAAGATTTATCAAAAAGACTAGGCACTAATTTTTATAATATTGCTCTTCATACAAGAGGAGGAATTTTATTACATCCTGGTAAACTTGTTAGATCAATGATTGACGTGTTACCTAGTAACGTGTGTTTATATGAAAATTCATGTTTAATAAATTGGAATAAGAACAAAGATTTTATTTCATGTAATTTTAAAAATGGAAAAATAAATGCTAAGAAAATTATCTTTGCTACGAATGGCTTTTTAAAATCTTTAGGGATTAAATCTAACTATAATTTTCCAATTACTTTAACTGCAAGCATGACAAGATCATTAACTGATGAAGAATTTAAATCTATTGGTGAGCCAAAAGAATGGGGTGTATTACCAGTAAGACCGATGGGAGCAACAATTAGAATGACTAAAGATAGAAGAATTCTGATTAGAAATACTGCTGAAGTTCACAATCCATTTAAAATGTCTAAGTCAAATTTAGAAAAAAGATCGATAAATCAAAGAATTGGAATAAAAAAAAGATTTCCACAATTACCAAATGATATTATTCAATCAACATGGTCAGGAATTGTATCAAGAACAAGAAATAGTTCTCAAATATTTGAAAAAATTGATACCAATATTTTTGCTGCAGGTTGTTATAATGGCTCAGGTATAGGTGTTGGTATCTTATTTGGAGAACAAATTGCTCTAAAAGCAAATAATAAAAATACAAAAGAAATAGAAACTATTGAAGCTAGAAATAAACCAACTTTGTTACCACCAGAACCGTTTTTGAATTTAGGTGTTAAAATGAGATTATTTTATGAAAGGATTAGAGCACGATCAGAAATTTAAAAAATTTACTTATTAGACTTGTTCAATAAACTTTATTAGATAAAATAATAGATAAAATTTAAAGAACTACTAAGTCCAACTTTTGTTTACCTAATCGTTCATTACCATTCTCAGTAACTAAATAAGTTTCACCTAAATTCATGGCTAATTCATTGGTAGAATCCATCAATATCATATGTAAGAAAAAGATGTTGCCAGGTACTATTACGTATGGATTACCCGTGTATAGCATAGGCCAGTCCATCCAATTAGGAGAAAAAGTTGAACCCAAAGAATAACCACAGGCATTCATTCTTGCTTTATTAAAACCTAAATTATCAAAAGTTTTTGCGTGAACATCAAATACTTCTCCAGCTGTTTTTCCAGGAACTAAAGTTTCTACACAATTTGTTAATGCTTCAACACAAGCTTCATGCATTTGAGAATGTTTAAGGTTTGCTTTTCCAATAGGGATAGTTCTAAACATTGCAGAGTGATAGTGTTTGAAAGTACCAGCCCATTCTAAACTTAGTTGATCTATATTTGATAAGTTTCTTTTTTCAGCTTGGTATCTACAGAGTAGGGCATTATCTCCTGAGCCAATGATATATTCATTAGCGGGATAATCGCCACCACCTTCAAGAACAGCTTTTTGCATTTCTGCTAAAATTTTTGCTTCGCTTGCACCAGCTTTTGTGTATTTCCAAGCTTGATCTAGCGCTCTATCAGCTAATTCAGCTGCTTTTTTAACATATACCAATTCTTCATTAGATTTTATGACTCTTAATTTTGTAATCAATTCTGATTGATCTTCAACTTTACAGTAATTTTCTAAAGATTTGTTTAATCTTAAAGCGTTACGTCCTGTCATTCCGTAAGCTTCATATTCAATCCCAATATTTTTATTTATTAAATCAAGTTCATTTAAAATTTTTTTAAGATCGTCAGTTGGATTTATTCCATCTTTATCAACCCAAATTCTTATATCTTCAATATTAGAAGTATTCTGAGCTTGTCTTAAATCAGGCGCACGAGTTAACAAAATAATATTTCCATTTTTATCTAGTATTAGAGTCTGAAAAAAAACATACCCAAATGTATCGTAACCCGTGAGCCAATACATAGACTCTTGTCTAAACATTAAAAGAGCATCTAAGTTTTGTTTTTTCATAGATTTTAAAACATCTTGTTTTCTTTTAGATAATTCTTCTTTACTAAAATGAAGTGCCATAAAGAGACTATTATTTTAATACTGACATTGGATCAAGTCTAGTTTGAAACCAATTAATTCTAAAATCAAGATGTGGTCCAGTTGATCTACCAGTTGATCCAACAGTTCCTATTACATCTCCTTGATTTATTTGATCACCTATTGAAACTAAAACATTTTCAAGATGAGAATATATCGTTGAAATACCATGGCCATGATCCATTATAATTGTGCCACCTGTATAATACAAATCATCTTCAGCCATTGTTATTATCCCAGCCGCGGAGGATTTAATCATTGTTCCTTGCTTTGCAGCTATATCAATTCCATAATGAGGCCATCTAGGTTTGCCGTTTAATATTCTTTGACTGCCGTAGACGCCACTAATTATACCTTCTACTGGCATAATAAATTTTTCTTTAAAGAAAAGTAGATCTGAATTGATAGCCCTTGCTTCACCAATTGCATTATTTTCTTTTTTAATTCTTTTATATACTGATTCAGGTGGAGTTACCTTGCTTTCCTCAAGTCCGTCAATTCTTTGAATATTGTATTTTCTCTTTAAAACTTTTTTTATTATCTTTGATTTTTTACCATTTATAATTTTAGAAAAAGTTAAATCGAATTTTCTATCTCTATCAATTCCAAAAACAAAAAAACCATCTTTAGATACTTTCACTTCTTTTTTTTCGACAATAATTTTTGCATCAGGATCAGTTTTTCCCAAGATAAAATGACCTTGTATAAATTTTCCTTTAAACTCTATTGCGTTAACTTGTGATGCTGTGAAAAATAATAATACTAAAAGAAATCTATAAATTATTGAGCTGTCCATCCACCGTCTATTACTATTGAAGTTCCAGTTATCATCGAAGAAGCTGAAGATGCTAAAAAGCAAACAGTTGTTGCTATATCGCTTTCTGTTGCAGCTTTTCCTAATGGAATATTACCTAAAGCAAGTTTTTTAAATTCTTTGTTTTTAAAAAAATTTTTAACCATTGGTGTTTCCACAAAAGTTGGAGCAACAGAGTTAACTCTGATATTTTTCTTTGCTAACTCAACACCCATACCTTTAGTTAATCCTTCAATTCCAAATTTTGTCATATTGTATACATTTCTTCCACTCATACCCACATGACCTAACTGAGAGGACATATTAATTATTGAACCTGGTCTTTTCTTATTTTTTAACATCTTTTTAACTACAAGTTGAGCTACATTGAAAGCAGCTTTAAGGTTAAGATCAACTAAGTAGTTCATACTTTTTTGTTTAATTTTTTCAAAAGGCTCAGGAATATTGGTTCCTGCATTATTTACTAGCACATCTATAATCTTAATTTTATCTATCTTTTCTTTTAAATCCTCATAATTCATCACATCACATGGAACTTTAATAATTTTACCTTTAATTCTTTTTATTAGTTTTTCTAATTTATCTAAATCTGATGACGTTCTGCTTAGTGCAATTACTGTTGCACCAGCTTCAGCTAACGCTATCGAACAAGCTCTTCCCAAACCTTTGCCAGCTCCTGTTACTAGAGCATATTTATTCTTTAAATTTATTTTTTGTAAGTACATTTTATAAAAATAGTTTTATATCAGTATATATCAAGTCTATTGCAACTATAAGTATAGCAACTAAACCTATCCAAGCTATCCATTTATATTTTTTTATCCAATTAGAAATTAAAGTTGCTGCCGTAGCCATTAATATTATTGATAAAACTAAGCCAAAAATCAAAAGAATATAGTGATCTTTTGCAGCACCAGCTACTCCTAACACGTTATCTAAACTCATGCTAACATCGGCAATAATTACAGTCGTAATTGCTTTAAAAAAACTTGAATTATCAACTTTAATTTTATTTTCTTCGTTAGATTGGTTTTGAACTACATCTACATATAACTTGTAGCAAATATATAAAAGTAGCAAACCTCCTATTAATCGAATACCTGTAATTTGAAGCAAATAAGCTGTAATTAATGTAAATAATATTCTTAAAATAACTGCTGCACCAATTCCCCAAAAGATTATTTTTTTTCTTTGATCTAAAGGAAATTGAGAGGCTACCATTCCAATAATTATTGCATTATCACCAGCCAATACCAAATCAATGAATACAATTTGAAAAAAAATTAAAACTTGTTCTGTCATGCTTTGCTATCCTCAATTATCATATCTGAAGCTTTTTCTGCAATCATAATTGTTGGCGCATTTGTATTTCCTGAAGTAATACTAGGCATTACAGAAGCATCAACTATCCTTAAATTTTCTAGTCCATGAGCAATGCATCTATCATTTACAACAGCATTATCATCATTTCCCATTCTGCAGGTGCTTACAGGATGAAATATAGTATTAGCAAATTTACCAGCTTCTTTAGCTAAAGTTTCATTATCAGTAATATTTATCCCAGGTCTTAATTCTTCTGGGTGATAATCTTTATAAGCTTTAGAATTCATAACAATATTACGAACAATTTTTAAAGATTTTCCTGCTATTTCTCTATCTTCATCTGTTGATAAATAATTCATTTTTATTTTCGGTGACACTCTTGTATCGGGAGATTTTAATTCTATAGAACCTCTACTAGTTGGTCTTACATTTGTTATAGTTGGAGTAAAACCAGGAAATTTATGAAGAGAAGATTTACCTAAATAATCTGTGCTTGCTGGAGAAACGTGAAATTGTAAATTTGGAGTTTCTAAATGAGAATCACTTTTAATAAAACCACACAAATAACTAGCCCCAACTGTCAAAGGTCCTTTTCTAAATAAAAAGAAATTTAATCCAGTAATAATTTTTTTGGAAATACTATAATAGATGTCATTTAAAGTTTCTAAATTTTTTACTTTATAAACAGGTCTAAGCATTAAATGATCAGTAAGATTTCTTCCTATTCCTTGATGATCTTTAATGACATTAATATTATTATTTTTTAAAAGTTCTCCAGGACCAATACCTGAAGCTTGCAAAATATGAGGAGAACCAATAGTACCTGCACTTAAAATTATTTCTTTATTTGCTTTAACTGAGATTAAATTATTATTTATCCAATAGTTAACATTTGTTGCTTTATTGTTTTCAAAATCAATATTTTTTATATGAGCCTTTGTAATAATTTTTAAATTTTTTCTATTTTTTACTGGGTTTAAATAACCAACAGCAGTACTACATCTAAAACCATTTTTAACAGTAAGAGGAAAATATCCCATACCTTCATTGTTACCACTGTTAAAATCTTCAGTATTTTTATACCCAAACTCTTCTGCGGCTTCTAAAAATAAATCTAAAACTTTAAAAGTTGATCTTATTTTTTCAACTTTTATTGGTCCACCTGATCCGTGAAACTCATTTTCACCAAATTGAAAATCTTCAGATTTTTTAAAATAAGGAAGAACATCTTTCCATGACCAACCTACGTTTCCAAGTTGCCTCCAATAATTGTAATCGTTAGATTGACCTCTAATATAAAGCATTCCATTGATTGAAGAACTGCCACCCAATGTTTTTCCTCTTGGATAAACCATCTGTCTATTATCACAATTAGCTTCATTTTCAGTATTAAAACACCAATCAGTTTTAGGATTGTGCATTGTTTTAAAATACCCACCAGGTATATGTATCCATGGATTGTTATCTTTTCCTCCAGCTTCTAAAAGAAGAACTTTATTATTTGGATTGGAAGACAATCTATTTGCTAAAACACAACCTGCAGAACCAGCGCCAATAATTATAAAATCAAAATTTTCCATTTTAGAAGTCTTATAAATTATTTTAAATTATTAAGCTATTTAAAGGTTTTTTTAAAAAAAAATATCTTATTTCTTGCTTGTATCCCAAAGATAATTTTGCAAGTATGCCGTTCGTTAAATTTAACAATAAAGAGGGAAAATAATGAAAAAAATCGTTTCAATGCTATTTGCGATCACTCTTGTTTTTGGTTTTATATCAAATGCAAACGCTGCAAAAACATTTAAATGTCAGACAGTTTTAAACGCAAAAGGTGACGAAGTTATCATGCTTAAAGACTTTACTGACACAGTTACTAAATTAACAGGTGGTTCATTAAAATTCGAAATTATGCCAGCAGGAACAGTTGTAGGGGTTAAAGAAACTCTTGATGCTGTTGACAAAGGTTTAATTGATTGTGGATTTGCTTGGACTCACTATTGGTCAGGTGAACACCCGGCTGCAATGTTATTTGGATCTCCAGTAGCAGGTGCAGGTGTTGGTATAGATAATATCGCATTCTTATCTTGGTTCTTATCAGGTGGTGGAGAGCAACTTTATGATCAACTTTGGAAAGAAATGAAAAGAGACATCAAAGGTTTCATGCTTCAACCAGTTGGACCAGAAGCTTTAGGATGGTTTCCAGAGCCAATTAAAAACATGGATGATTTCAGAAAATTAAAATTCAGAACTCCTCCAGGAATCCCAGGACAAACTTATAAAGATATCGGAATTGCATCAGTTGCTATGGGTGGTGGAGATATTCTTCCAGCACTTGAAGCAGGAACTATTGATGCTGCTGAATGGTGTTGTCCTAAGCCTGACATGGTTTTTGGTTTTCAAAAAGTTCTTAAACATTACTACCTACAAGGTTTACACCAAGTAGTGGTTAATGCTGACTTTTATATAAATGGAACTAAATACAACAAATTATCTGACCATGAGAAAACTTCATTAAAAGTTGCAGCAGATGCATCATTAATGAAATCTTTAGCAAGAAGAATTCTTGTAAACGGAGAAGCTTTACATGAATTGACTACCAAACATGGTGTTCAATTGCATGATACTCCTAAAGATTACTTTGTTGAGTACATGGCAGCAGCTAATGCTACTTTAAATAAAAATGCAGAAAAAAATGCATTTTTCAAAAAAGTATGGGACTCTCAGAAAAAATTTGCTGATACAGCAGTTCCTTTCTGGGCAGGTGCTCAAATGTCAAATGCGCAGCTAGGAATGGCTCACGCAGCGACATTAAAGTAGTATATAGGTAATAAATAATTATAACTAAAGCGATCTTAACAGGTCGCTTTAGTTTTTTTTTCAGAGAATTTTTTATGTCAAATGAACCAACCAAATTAGATATTTCAGATGAAATGATTGCCGAAAGGCGTGGTGGTTCAGGCAAAATGCCAGATGATATGCCAAGATGGATGGCATTAACAATTACAAGAATTGATTTATTTAGTAAATGGGTTGGAAATATTGTTTGCTGGATAACAATCCCTTTAATCCTAGGTATGGTTTATGAAGTTTTTGCAAGAAAATTATTTCTTGCACCAACTATTTGGGCCTATGATATGAGTAGATTTTTTTATGGGGCCTTATTTATGTTGGGAGCTGGATATGCATTATCTAAAGGTGTTCATATAAGAGCAGATTTTTTATATAGAAATTTTAAAATAAAAACACAAGGTATGATTGACTTTTGGTTATATCTTTTGTTTTATTTTCCGGGACTAATTGTTTTCTTGTATATGACGACTGGATTTGTTCAGGAATCAATTATGAGAGGTGAAAGAGGCATGGATACAACTTGGATGCCTTATATGTGGCCAATAAAAACATGTTTGTTAATTGGAATTGTATTTTTACTAATTCAAGGAATTTCTGAATTATTAAAAAGTTATTGGGCTTCAACTAAATCCCAGTGGCCTGGAGAAGAATAATGTTAGCAGAATTCATCGATCCAGCAATTTTAGGCTTTATTTTGATTGGTGTTATGTTGTTTTCTATATTTATTGGTTTTCCAATATCTTTTACTTTGATATTTTTAGGTTTTGTTTTTGGATACTTAGGTTTTGGAAAATTAGTATTTTATTTAATGACCTTGCAGTTTTCGATGGTCATGACCGAACAAACTCTCGCGGCTGTCCCACTCTTTGTATTTATGGGAATTATGATGGAACAAGCTGGTTTAATGGAAAGATTATTTTCAGCATTTCAATTAATGTTAGCTAAAGTTAGAGGTTCTTTATATTACGCAGTTTTATTTGTTTCTGTAGTATTTGCTGCAGCAACTGGAATAGTAGGTGCTTCAGTTACAATATTAGGAATAATGGCAGCTAAATCTATGAATAAATCTGGTTATAATGTTCGTTTGGCAGCCGGAACAATTACAGCTGGTGGTACTTTAGGAATTTTAATTCCACCAAGCATTATGCTTGTTGTAATGGGACCTATTATGGAAATTCCAGTTATAGATTTATTTGCTGCAGCGATTATACCAGGAATTCTTTTAGCAACACTATATGCAGGTTATGTAACTATAAGATGTTGGATGGATCCAAGTTTAGGACCAGTTTTACCTCCTGAATTACGAGCCTCTAGTATGACAGCTGTCTGGAAAGAGTTTTTTATTGGATTAGTTCCACCAGCTTTATTAGTATTTGCTGCACTTGGAAGTATTTTGTTTGGTTTTGCAACCCCTACAGAAGCAGCAGGATGTGGTGCTATGGGCTCATTACTTTTAGCTTTAGGATATAAAAAATTAACTCTTAAAAAGCTGCAAGATGCTTTGGTTAAAACTTTAGAAATTTCTGCTTTAATAATGGTTTTAGTTGCAGCATCTAATTTTTTTGGAGCAGTTTTTTCAAGACTTGGAACACCAATGTTATTAACTGATTTTTTGTTAGGTCTTGAAATGAATAAATATTTAATTTTAGCCATCATAATGGCAATGATTTTTTTATTAGGTTGGCCTTTAGAATGGGTTCCAATAGTGATGATTATTGTACCTATAATCTTACCTTTGGTAGAAGCCTTAGAATTTAATCTAACATGGTTTGCTATTTTAGTCGCAGTAAATCTCCAGACCGCCTGGCTCTCACCTCCAGTTGCGCTATCAGCTTACTTTTTAAAAGGTGTAGTTCCAGAGTGGGATCTAAAAGATATATACTATGGAATGATGCAATTTATGGTAATTCAAGTAATTGGACTAATTCTAATAATTTCATTCCCTAAAATTGCTTTATGGTTACCAACCTATCTTTATGGACAGTAGAAATTATTAGTTTATTATAATTTTAGTGAATCAACCAAAAGTTAAATATTCTCTTTCAAATTGGGACCTGGTTACGGTTAACCCAAATTACAAAACATGGAATTGGAAAGATCTCTTTTGTTTTTGGGGAGTAAATATTCAGAGTATCATAGGTTTTTCTTTGATTGCTTCGATGTATACAATTTATAGTCTTAATGCTTTTATTATTTTTTTTGGGAGTATTTTAGGATCAATACTTGTTTATTTCTTATCTAATTTAATTGGTAAACCTTCTCAAAAATTTGGCTTACCTTTTGCTGTTCTTTTAAGATCTTCATTAGGATTTAGAGGGGCTAAGTTTTTTGGGCTTTTAAGAAGTGTTGTTGGTATATTTATGTTTGGTATTCAAACATATTTTTTATCAAAAGTCATAGGTTATATGATTAGAATTATAATATTTTCAATTGATAATTCTTTTTTAGAACAAGAAATATTTCTTACTTTTTTACTTGGATTAAATATTATTGATTGGGTATCGTTCAGTATAGTTATAATTTTTCAAGCGAAAATGTTTAGTGTCGGTATTCAATTTAATAAGAAGTTGGTTAATATTTCAGCTATTACAGTTTATTTAGGTATGATTTTATTTTTTTTCATTGTCTTTTTAAGCGATGTAAAAGTTACAACCCAAGCATTTACTGAAATTTTAAATTTTGGTAATTTTCTAGATATTAATAATTTGGCACCATTTTTAACTGTAACAGGTACAATATTTGCCTATTTCTCAATTATAATAATTAGTTTTGGAGATTATACTCGATACGTTAAAGATGAACAAAATTTAAAAAAAGGAAATTTAAGTTTAATTTTAAATTTAATTATATTCTCATTTTTTGCAGTTTTTATTGTTGTTGGCTCTGATGTTTTTTTAAATCAAAAATTTGGAGATATGGATAGAATTTTAACCAATCCAACAGATATAATTGGTAAATTTGATGATTTACAAATTACAGTTGTTGTTCTTTTTTTTATCATTGTAGCTTCAGCTTCTACTAATTTGGTAGCTAATTTTATTCCATCTCAGTACTCACTTATTAATTTTCTACCAAACACTCTTACTTTAAAGAGTGCCAGCTATATAATATCCATTATTGGTTTTTTAATTGGATTATTTTGGCTTACAGTATTAAGTCAAATCGGAATTCTGTCTTTTATAGATACTTTTAGTTCTTTTTTTGGTCCTATAATTGGATTAATGATTGCTGACTATTACCTGATAAAAAAATGTAATTTAAGCAATAAGGATATTTATTCTGAAGAAATTGAGAGCATTTACTATTATTCAGGAGGATGGCATATCAAGGGTGCTTATTCTTTACTCTTAGGATTTATTTTTTCTGCATCAACAATTTGGAATTCTAATCTTATGTTTTTACAATCTTATGCTTTTATAATAGGTGTAATAGTTTCTTTTTTAACATATTACTTTCTCGCAAAAAAATAAAATGAAAGCTTTAGTCTACACTGGTGTTCAAGAATTAACATATAGAGAAGAAAAAGATCCTATAGAAAAAGATGGTGAAAGCATTCTTGAGGTCCAGGCTTCTGGTATTTGTGGTTCAGACATGCATGCGTATCACGGCAAAGATGAAAGAAGAGTCCCACCATTAATTTTGGGTCATGAAGTAAGTGGTAAGATAATTAATGGTAAATTAAAAAATAAAACTGCAGTTTTAAATCCACTAATAACTTGTGGCAAATGCGAGTTTTGCTTAGCCAAAAGAGAACATCTTTGTCCTAATAGAGTTCTTTTGGGTATGAATAGACCTTATGAAAGACAAGGTGCTTTTGCTGAATTAATTACGGTTCCAAACACTAATATTTATGATGTGCCTGAAAAATTAAATGTCACTGAGGCAGCCGTTGCAGAACCAACAGCTGTAGCTTATCACGCTGTTCAAATTGGAGAAAAATCTCTAAAAAAAGATATTAAAGATTGTAGAATTTTAGTTCAAGGAGCTGGTGCGATAGGATTGTTGTGCTCACTTATGTTAGCAAAAATAAAAAAATGTCAAAATTTAGTTATGTCAGATCCAAATCAATTAAGATTAGATGAATGCTCAAAACATGTTGAAGCAAAATTTGTTAGTCCTACAAACAAAGATGTTAATTCTGATGGTTTTGACATTGTGTTTGATACTGTTGGATTAGTGGTTTCTAGGCAACAAGCTATAAACGTTGTAAAACCTGGTGGTTCAATTATACATATTGGACTTACTCAACCAGCAGGTGAATTTAATTTTAGAAAAGCAACACTTCAGGAAATTACTTTTATAGGAACATATTGTTATACAAACCAAGATTTTAGAGACACAATTAAAATTTTAGCCAATAAAGATATTGGGAACTTAGATTGGATTGAGTATAGAGATTTAAAAAAAGGAGGTGATGCCTTCAAACAAATCCATGATGGCACATGTTCAGCTCCAAAGATTGTTTTAATTCCCTAGATTAGTTTTTATAAATTTATAATTTTAAGAGCAGTAAATTTATCTTGTTTAAATTTGTTAAAATAATGTATTAACAATTTTTATTATGAAGTTATTTTTTAAATTTTTATTTTTAATTTTAAGCTTAATATCTTTCTGTTCGGCAAATGAGATAAAAGTTTTTGAATTTACTAAATTAGAACTTTCTGATCTTGAAGTCAGAAAAGTTAGAGGAGCTAACAATAAAACTCTTTATTCTATAGGAATTAATGAAAATGGAAATTTCTTAAAGGCAATAGCAGATAATGCAGCTTCTGGATTAGGAAAAAAGATAAAAATTGATTTAAATAAAACGCCATTTATAAATATTACTTGGAAAGTAGAAAAAGATTTACCTGATATTAAAGAAAACAGTAAAAAAGGTCATGATTTTGCAGCTCGAGTATTTGTAATTAAAAAAACAGGGGCCACACCATTGTCAAACAGAGCAATTAATTACGTTTTTTCAAGCAATAATGTGATAGGATTTAACTCACCAAGCCCATATACCAAAAAATCTATTGATAATGTTTTAGCCACAACAAAAGAAAATTTAGATGAATGGGTTACAGTAAAAGCAAATGTTAAAGAAGATTTTAAAAAATTTCATAATTTAGATGTAAATGAATTAGATGGTATTGCTATAATGTCTGATACTGACAATTCAAAAATGAAAGCTGTTAGCTATTTTCAAAATATTTATTTTTCAGCAAATTAATTAAAATTTTAGATATTTTTTTAAGCCTATACTTAAAAAAGACAAAAGAATAGCTACAATCACATCTTCTATCGGCGCAGCATTAGGGAATCCAAAATTCCATATGATTACACCAATTAACCAAATGATATATACTTTCATAATAGTTATTATACCTTAGTTTGTATTAAATTTTTTTTTTTTTGATAGAATATCAATATGCATGAAAATTTTTATCATAATGTTAAAGTTTACTATGAAGACACTGATGCTGGGGGTGTTGTTTATTATGCTAATTATCTTAAATATCTTGAAAGAGCAAGAACTGAAGCACTAGCAAGTATAGGATTAAGTAATCTTCAATTAAAAAATAAATTTGGAACGCTTATAATAGTTAAATCATGTAATATTGAATACAAAAAATCAGCATACTTAGAGGACGAATTGAATATTAGATCCTTTATTAAATCAGTAACTAAAACATCTTTTTTAATGAATCAATTTATAACAAAAGGAGAAAATATTATTGTTGAGGCAAAAGTGCATCTAGTTTTTGTTAATGAAAAAGGCAAACCTATTAAAGTGCCAGATGTAATTTTTGAGAATTTTAAACCTTATTTTTGCAATAGTATTAGGTTGTAGATATTTTATTTGCTTTTCTAAATAAACTTATCATCATTTTTTGAGATATTAATTTTGTATTTACATTTCTAGGACTAGGATGGTAGCATGGAATTAATGTTATATTATTAGGTAAAGAATAAGTTTTACCATGTTTAAACGTCATTTTTGAATCAAAATTATATTTTCTTTTATAAAATTTTAAACAATTATCAAAAGCGACCTTTCCTAATGTAATAATTATTTTTAATCTTTTTAGATTAAAAATTTCTGCATCAAAATAGTTAGAACAATTATTAAGTTCTTTATTTAAAGGTTTGTCTCTAGGAGGAACACATTTTAAAATATTTGTAATATAGGTAGAGTTTATTTTAAGCCCATCATTTATGTTTTCAGAAAATGGTTGGTTAGAAATTTTAGCCTTGTATAGACATTTAAATAAAAATTCTCCTGATTTATCTCCAGTAAAAGCTCGTCCAGTTCTTGTTCCACCATGTGCAGCTGGAGCTAGTCCTAAAATTAAAAGTTTAGCATTTGTATCACCAAATCCAGTTACAGGTTTACCCCAATAATTTTCATTAATATTTTGTTTTCTTTTTTCTGTAGAAATTTTTTTAATAAAATTACTTAACCTAGGGCATTTTTTACATTTAACAATTGTGTGATTAAGGTTTTTAAATTTAATATTCATTAAAGTAATTGATAGATTAGAAATAGAGTATTAGAATATGAATAATATGTCTTCAAAAAAAGCAATGAAACAAGCACAAAAACAAGCTTACGCAAAACATAGAAGTAGCATTACTAATAATAAGTTTAATATTAAAAATAAAAATTTATCTAAAAAAAACAAAAAGAATAATTAATAAAAAATAACCCTATTAAAAGTAAAGTTGTCCAACTTATACTAAGTAAAGCTTTTGGACTAGTTTCTGCGTCTCACATATTTAAAACAAGGGCTCCGAAAATTAAGCCTATAATATAAATTATAACTACAATTGTTGATTTACTCATTTTTTAAATTTTTTTTAAATAAAGATATGCCATTGTTTATTTTATGTTCATATGACTCGTTAAAACTTTCTAGCTGCCATCCAACAAGTCTTTCCCTGATGGTTTTAATATTATTTGTCTTCCATTCATCAGTTGTTTCGGGCTCTTTCCAGATTTTTTTTTCTTTGATTGTTCTTGCACAACCATAACAATAGCCAGTTGATGGATCTGTTTTACAAATACTAATACAAGGTGAAACAATCATTTTTTTTAAATTAATATAACAATCACTAGATAAATAGTTAATTTTTTAATAAATGTCATTGGACAAATAGTTTCAATAATATATAAAACCTCGTAATTTGTGGGGCGATGGCGGAATTGGTAGACGCGTTGGTCTTAGGAACCAATATTTTCGGATGTGAAGGTTCGAGTCCTTTTCGCCCTACCATTAAAAATTATGAAAGTTACAGTAAAAAATATAAAAGGCTTAAATAAAGATCTTAAGGTTTTAATCGATAAAGAGACAATGAACTCTTATATGGATGAAAAATATGAGGAAATCAAAGGAACTGTCAATCTAAAAGGTTTTCGTCCAGGCAAAGTTCCAAAAGAAGTTTTAAAAAGACAATTTGGTAAAGCTGTATTTGGAGAAGTTTTAGATAAAGTATTAAAAGAAACCTCAACCAAGGCTCTTGAAGAAAATAAAATTAAACCTGCAGGGCAACCCAAACTTGATTTAAAAACTTACGGTGAAGATAAAGAGTTAGAATATATTTTATCAGTAACAGAATTACCAAAAGTAAATATAAAATCGATAGAAAGTATAAAATTTGACCAATATTCTGTTAAAATTGATAACAACGAAACAGATAAAAGAATTAAAGAAATGGCAAAAAATCAACCTAACTTCAAAGAAGCAAGCCTTGACACAAAAGCAAAAGAGGGCGATTTAGTAACATTAGATTATCAAGCTACAGTTGATGGTAAAGAATTTAAAGGCAGTGAGGGTAAAAATACACAACTAACGCTTGGAAAAGATTTATTTTTAAAAGGTTTTGATAAACAGCTTATTGGTGTCAAAAAAGACGATGAAAAAATTGTAGATGCAGTTTTACCAGACAACTTTCCTGAAAAAGAATTAATAAACAAAGCAGCTAAATTTAATTGTAAAATTTTAAATATAAAAAATCCTGAAGATGTAAAAATTGATGATAATTTTGCAAAAAATTTAGGTGCTAAAGATTTAAATGATCTTAAGAAGTTAATATCAAAACAAATAAATGATGAATATAAAAATTCACTAGATCAATTATCTAAAACTCAAATATTAAAAGAAATAGAAAAAATTAAAGTAAATGAAATTCCTGAAAATTTGATTGAGGAAGAAGTTAAAATTCTCTCACAAGGTATGGATGAAGCTGAGGCTAAAAAAAATAAAACTAAATTTACTGAAACTGCAAAAACTAGAATTAAAACTGGATTAATATTAAATGAATTCGGGGAACAAAATAAGGTTCAAGTGTCTGAACAAGAAATTCAAGCTGAAGTTCAAAAGCAATTAAGAATGATGCCTGGACAAGAAAAAATGGTAATGGATTTCTATCAAAAAAATCCTTCAGCTGTGGCTAGCTTAAGAGGAACTGTTTATGAAGAAAAGATTTTAGATTTAATTAAAGAAAAAGCCAAACCAAATAAAAAAGAAATTTCAAAAGATGATGCTGAAAAGATTTTAAAAGAAGCTCATAATCACGATCACAACCTTGATCACAACCATGATCACAACCATAATGAAAAGGATAAAAAAAAAGATACCAAGAAAAAAATTGATACAAGATCTGATAAGCAAAAAAAACCTTCAGCAAAAACCTCAAAATCAAAGCCTTTAACAAAAGCCTCAAAATCAAAACCTGTAGCAAAAGCCTCAAAATCAAAGCCTGCAATAAAAAAAGTTAGCAAAAAGTAATCTCAAGTTGTATAAGTAATACGAATCATCTGATGACAATAAAATTATCTGAACACATGAATACTTTAGTTCCAATGGTAGTGGAACAATCAAATAAAGGCGAAAGAGCTTTTGATATATACTCAAGACTTTTAAAAGAAAGAGTTATTTTTTTAACTGGGCAGATAAATGATAATGTTGCGTCATTAATTACGGCTCAATTGTTATTTCTTGAAGCAGAGGACCCAAAAAAAGAAATCTATCTATATATAAATAGTCCAGGTGGGCTTGTCACTGCTGGACTTGGAGTTTATGATACTATGCAATACGTCAAACCAGATATTTCAACTTTATGTATCGGTCAGGCAGCTTCAATGGGATCTTTTTTGCTTGCAGCAGGAACTAAAGGTAAAAGATTTTCACTTCCAAATTCAAGGATTATGGTTCATCAACCTTCAGCAGGTTTTCAAGGCCAAGTAACAGATATAGAGATACACGCAAATGAAGTCTCATCACTAAAAAAAAGATTAAATGAAATTTATTCTAAACATACAGGTAAATCTGTGGATAATGTTAAGTCTGCGTTAGAGAGAGACAACTTTATGACAGCAGAAGTTGCGAAAAATTTTGGCTTGATAGACGAAGTAGTAGAAAAAAGATCTTAAACTACCATATATTGAATATGATATAATCCAAACTTGATTAGTAGGAGTCTTCTATAATAAAGTAATTTAATTGATTCGTTAAAAAAATATTATGACAACAAATAATAAAAATATTCTTTACTGCTCTTTTTGTGGAAAGAGCCAACATGAAGTAAGAAAGTTAATTGCTGGACCTACAGTTTTTATTTGTGATGAGTGCGTTGAATTATGTATGGATATCATTAAAGAGGAAAACAAAGATACTTTTGTAAAGCATCAAGATGGTCTTCCTTCCCCTAAAGAAATTTGTTCGGTCCTTGATGATTATGTAATAGGTCAACCTCATGCAAAAAAAGTTTTATCTGTTGCTGTTCATAATCATTACAAAAGATTAAATTATGAGAGCAAAACTAGCAAAAATGTTGAGCTAGCAAAATCAAATATATTATTAGTTGGTCCAACAGGATGTGGAAAAACATTGTTAGCTCAAACTCTGGCTAGAATTTTAGATGTTCCTTTTACCATGGCAGATGCAACAACTTTGACAGAAGCAGGTTACGTTGGTGAAGATGTTGAAAACATAATTTTAAAATTATTACAAGCATCAGACTATAATGTTGAAAAAGCACAAAGAGGAATTGTTTATATTGATGAAGTTGACAAAATTAGTAGAAAATCAGAAAATCCATCAATAACCAGAGATGTTTCAGGTGAAGGTGTTCAGCAAGCATTACTAAAAATTATGGAGGGAACAATTGCAAGTGTTCCGCCTCAAGGAGGCAGAAAACATCCACAACAAGAATTTTTACAAGTCGACACAACAAATATATTATTTATTTGCGGCGGTGCTTTTGCTGGCTTAGATAAAATTATTTCTCAAAGAGACAAAGGTACATCAATAGGTTTTGGTGCTGATGTTAAAAATACACAAGATAAAAAAACAGGTGAATGGATGAAAACATTAGAACCAGAGGACTTATTAAAATTTGGATTAATTCCTGAATTTATAGGTAGGCTCCCTATGATAGCAACACTAGAAGATTTAGATGAAAAATCTTTGATTAAAATTTTACAAGAACCAAAAAATTCATTAACAAAACAATACCAAGAATTATTTAAACTTGATGGAGCAAAATTAATTTTTAAAGAAAATGCTCTAAAAGAAATAGCTCAAAAAGCAATTAAAAAGAAAACTGGTGCAAGAGGATTGAGATCAATTTTAGAAAATATTTTACTAAAAACTATGTACGATTTACCAAGTCAAGAAAATATAGAAGAAGTTATAGTTGACGCAGGAGCCGCCAAAGGTCAGACTCAACCCATATTGGTACATGCAAAAGACGATGGTAAATTAAAGTCAAATAAGCCATCAGCAGCTTAATATCCTTAATAATTAACAAAAATCTATTGCAATATAAAATATTATATCCATATTATCACCATGGAAGTTAAAATAACATTACCTCTATTACCATTAAGGGACATCGTAGTGTTCCCAGGTATGGTAATTCCTCTATTTGTTGGGAGAGATAAATCCATCTCTGCTTTGAATGAGGTAATGAAAAAGGATAAAAAGATAATTTTAGTTACACAGAAAAACTCCGAAATTGATGACCCTAAAAAAACAGACATATTTATGAATGGATGTGAAGGAAATATTCTTCAGCTTTTAAAACTTCCTGACGGAACTGTTAAAGTTCTAGTTGAGGGTATTAAAAGAGTAAAAATATTAGATTTTAAAGATAATGATAAATTTATAACATGTGTATATTCTCATTATAGTGACGTTATTTCTAAAGATGAAGATTTGTTTCCACTTGCTGCAACCGCATTAAGAAGATTGGAAAAATTAACCTCTATTAATAAAAAAGTTTCTAATGAAACTATTAATACCATCAAACAACTTAAAGACCCATCTCAAATTGCTGATAATATAGCTTCTCATATCAATACAACTATCTCTGAAAAACAACAAATCTTTGAAACAGCTGATGTGAAGAAAAGATTAAATGACATTATCAAAATAATGGAAAATGAAACAAGCATCATAGGTGTTGAGAAAAAAATTAGAGGTAGAGTTAAAAATCAAATGGAGAAAACTCAAAGAGAGTATTATTTAAACGAACAGTTAAAAGCTATACAAAAAGAATTAGGTGAAATTGAAGACGGTAAAGATGAAACAGTAAGTCTTAATAAAGCTATAACAAAAGCTAAAATGCCAAAAGAAGTTGAAAAGAAATGCCTGCAAGAACTAAAAAAATTAAAAAATATGAGCCCAATGTCAGCTGAAGCAACAGTTGTTAGAAATTATCTAGATTGGATGACAGATCTTCCTTGGCACAAAAAAAGTGAAGTTGATATTGATTTAACAAAAGCTCTAAATATTCTAGATAAAGACCATTTTGGATTAGAAAAAGTTAAAGAGAGAATAATAGAATTTCTTGCAGTACAAAAAAGAATGGAAAAAATTAAAGGACCAATTTTATGTTTAGTTGGCCCTCCAGGCGTAGGCAAAACTTCATTGGGAAAATCAATTGCAAAAGCGACCAATAGAGAGTTTGTTAGAATGTCTGTAGGTGGTATGCGAGATGAAGCAGAGATTAGAGGTCATAGAAGAACTTACATTGGATCGTTACCTGGAAAAATAATTCAAATGATGAAAAAAGCTGGAACAAAAAATCCACTAATTTTATTAGATGAAATAGATAAAATTGGAAATGATTATAGAGGAGACCCATCATCTGCTTTATTAGAAGCTTTAGATCCAGAACAAAATACCACATTTAATGATCACTATCTTGAGGTTGATTATGACTTGTCTGATGTAATGTTTGTTACAACAGCAAATACATTAAATATCCTTCCACCACTTTTAGATAGAATGGAAGTAATTAGGCTTGCGGGGTATACTGAAGATGAAAAAATAAATATTGCTAACAAATTTCTTTTACCCAAACAAATTAAAGATAATGGTGTGAAAGATGAAGAGATGAAATTAGATGAAGACATCATTAAGGAAGTTATAAGAAGTTACACAAAAGAATCTGGAGTAAGAAACTTAGAAAGAGAAATTTCAAAACTAGCTAGAAAAGTTGTAAAAAAAATAGTTGCAGGAGAAGAGAAAGAAGTAAATATAAATAATAAAAATTTATCTGATTTTCTTGGTATAGCTAAATTCAAATTTGGTGAACTAGAGTCAGAAAATAGAATAGGGATTGTAACTGGACTTGCATGGACAGAATATGGTGGGGAAATTTTAAAAATTGAAACTGTGACAATGCCAGGCAAAGGTAGAATGCAAATTACAGGTAAGCTTGGTGATGTGATGCAAGAGTCTGTCAAAGCTGCAAAATCTTTTGTAAGATCCAAATGTTTAGAATATGGAATTATTCCTCCTTTGTTTGAAAAAAAAGATTTTCATATTCACGTACCTGAGGGAGCTACACCTAAAGACGGCCCATCAGCTGGAATTGGGATGGTAACTTCTATTGTTTCATCAATTACTGGAATTCCAGTCAGAAGAGATATTGCTATGACAGGTGAAGTTACTCTAACTGGTCAAGTATTACCAATTGGAGGATTAAAAGAAAAACTCTTAGCAGCTCATAGGGCTGGAATTAAAGAGGTATTAATACCAATTGAAAATGAAAAAGATTTAATTGATATGCCAAAGAAAATAATTGATGATATTAAAATTACACCAGTTGAATATGCTGATCAGGTTTTAAAAGTTGCTTTAACAAAAGAGTTAAAACCAACAGAATGGGTTGAGGTTGATATTTCTAAAAAAGATGATAAATCTCAGGCTAGTATCCAGTAAAATCTAAATTTTTATCATGGAAATTAGTATTTTTTTAATTATTGTTATTTTAACTTTATTATATTTATTTAAACCTATTACTAATTTAGAAGAAGAGAATTTTAAAAATAAAAACAATTGGCGAAGTGGTTTTTTAATTTTTTTAACAACAAATAAGTGATTTTTCTAAAATAATAAATTTAAAAACTTACGAATTTTAGCTATTTTTTGAATATTAATAGAACTTGACGTTATTGTACTAAAAGATATAAATCTCTGTATTTTTGGGTATGGGTGGTTAGCTCAGTTGGTAGAGCATCTCGTTTACACCGAGGGGGTCAAAGGTTCGAGTCCTTTACTACCCACCAAAAAAAATGAAGTGGGGGTGTAGCTCAGTTGGTTAGAGCGATCGCCTGTCACGCGATAGGTCGAGGGTTCGAGTCCCTTCACTCCCGCCACTTATATCGTAATTGAATTAATTCAATGATAAACTACTGATTTTGTTAACTTTTTTAATTTAAATGCTGTAAATAACTGATTTTGTTATCTTTTTTTTTATTAAAAATATGACGTATCAATGCTTCAACATAAAATAAAAACTGATATATAGATTTCCATGTTATCTGATTTTCTTAAAGATTACTTACCAATAATAATATTTTTAGTTATAGCTCTTGGGTTAAGTTGTGCTTTTGTGGTAATTAATTTTATTCTATCGCCAAAAAAACCTGATCCAGAAAAACTATCAGCTTACGAATGTGGATTTGAACCTTTCGAGGATTCTAGACTCGAGTTTGATGTTAGATTTTATTTAGTTGCAATCTTATTTATCATATTTGACTTGGAAATAGCCTTTTTATTTCCTTGGGCAATCTCACTTGGCAATATCGGATTATTAGGTTTTTCTTCAATGATGATTTTTTTATTCATTCTAACTATAGGTTTTATATATGAATGGAAAAAAGGCGCTTTAGACTGGGAATAAAATTATAAACCATAATGAATAACAAGATAGATCAAGTTCCAGAGGAGTTTAAACAACTTGCTGAAGATTTTAGCAAAAATGGTTTCATAACCACTTCAATTGATAATTTAATTAATTGGTCAAGATCAGGATCACTTCATTGGATGACATTTGGTTTAGCTTGTTGTGCTGTGGAAATGATGCAAACAGCTATGCCAAGATATGATTTAGAAAGATTTGGTGCAGCGCCTAGGGGTTCACCTAGACAGTCTGATGTTATGATCGTTGCAGGTACATTAACCAATAAAATGGCTCCAGCCTTAAGAAAAGTTTATGACCAAATGCCAGAACCAAGATATGTTATTTCGATGGGTAGCTGTGCAAACGGTGGTGGTTATTATCATTATTCATACTCAGTTGTGAGAGGTTGTGATCGAATTGTTCCAGTTGATGTATATGTTCCTGGGTGCCCACCATCAGCCGAAGCTTTACTTTATGGAATTTTACAACTTCAAAAAAAAATTAGAAATAAAGGATCGTTTATTAGATAGATATGAAAAATTTAGAGGATTTAGAAAAAAAAATTAATTCAGAATTAACTACAAAAATTAATAAAACAGAAATTAAACACAATCAAATCTATCTTGAGACAGATAAAGATGATTTTTTAGATATTTCTCTATTTTTAAAAACAAATAATGACACTAAATTTAGACAACTCATAGATATCACAGTTATTGATTATCCTGAGAGAAATCAAAGATTTGATGTAGTTTATCTGTTCTTAAGTCATGAATTTAACCAGAGATTAGTTTTGAAATACTCAATTTCAGAGAATGAAGTTATTCCATCTTTAACTAGTATTTTTCCTTCTGCAAATTGGATGGAGCGGGAAGTATTTGATATGTACGGTGTTTCTTTTAAGGACCATCCTGATCTTAGAAGGATATTAACTGACTATGGTTTCGAAGGTCATCCGTTAAGAAAAGATTTTCCACTTACAGGTCATATAGAAGTTAGATATAGCGAAGATGAAAAAAAGGTTATTAGTGAACCCGTAAAACTAGAGCAAAACTATAGAAACTTTGACTATGAAAGTCCTTGGGAAGGTACAAAATATATAAAAGAAGAAATAGACAGTAATGACAAAAAAAATTAAAAACTTAAATTTAAATTTTGGGCCCCAGCATCCCGCTGCGCACGGAGTTTTGAGATTAATTTTAGAACTTGATGGTGAAGTTGTAGAAAAAGCTGATCCTCATATAGGTTTATTGCATAGAGGCACTGAAAAACTAATTGAAAATAAAACTTATATGCAAGCAGTACCTTATTTTGATCGATTAGATTATGTAGCTCCAATGAATCAAGAACATGCTTTTGCTTTAGCTGTAGAAAAAATTCTTAAAATTGATGTCCCAATTAGAGCACAATATATAAGAGTTCTATTTTGTGAAATAGGAAGAATTTTAAGTCATATTTTAAATGTTACAACACAAGCACTTGATGTAGGAGCTTTAACTCCATCATTATGGGGATTTGAAGAAAGAGAAACATTAATGACATTTTATGAAAGAGCATCTGGATCAAGGCTTCATGCAAATTATTTTAGAGCTGGTGGAGTTCATCAAGATCTACCAAAAGGACTTGAGGATGATATTTCTAAGTTTTGTGAAAGCTTTCCAAAAATAATTAATGATTTAGAAAGTCTGTTAACTGATAATAGAATTTTTAAACAACGTAATGTTGATATAGGAGTTGTTACAAAGCAAGACGCATTAGATTATTCATTTTCTGGAGTAATGATAAGAGGCTCAGGAGTTCCTTGGGATTTAAGAAAATCCCAACCTTATGACTGCTATGAAAATTTGGATTTTAAAGTTCCAGTTGGAAAAAATGGAGATTGTTACGATAGATATTTGTGCAGAATTGAAGAGATGAAAGAGAGTGTTTCTATAATTAAACAATGTCTATCCAAAATGGAAAAAGGACCGATTAAATCTCTAGATGGAAAAATTAGCCCACCAACAAAATCAGAAATTAAAGAGTCGATGGAGGCATTAATTCATCATTTTAAATTATTTACTGAAGGTTATAGAGTACCAAGAGATGAAATTTACACCGCTGTAGAAGCTCCCAAAGGAGAATTTGGTGTTTATTTAATATCTGATGGATCAAACAAACCTTATAAATGTAAAATTAGAGCACCTGGTTTCTCACATTTACAGTCAATGGATTATTTAATTAAAGGGCATATGTTAGCAGATGTGCCAGCGGTTTTAGGATCATTAGATATAGTTTTTGGTGAGGTAGACAGATGAGTTTAAGAAGACCAGCTAAAGATCAACCAGAAAGTTTTGAATTTAATTCTTCATCATTAGAGACAGCTAATAGTATTGTTGCAAAATATCCAGAAGGTAAACAACAGAGTGCTGTAATGGCATTATTGTATATTGCTCAAAGACAAAATAATAATTGGATACCTTTAGCGGCAATGAAATATATCGCTAAATTTTTAGGTATGCCTTACATAAAGGTTTATGAAGTAGCTACATTTTACACAATGTATAATTTATCACCTGTAGGAAAGTATTTCGTACAAGTTTGTACTACTACCCCATGCATGATTAGAGGTGCAAATAAATTAGTTGAAGCTTGTAAAGAAAAGATATCAGAAAATGAAAATGAACTATCCACTAATAAAAGTTGTTCATGGATGGAAGTTGAATGTTTAGGAGCATGTGTAAATGCACCAATGATGCAAATCAATGATGATTATTTTGAAGATTTAGATAAAGAAATAACTTTAGAAATTTTAGATAAAATTTTAAATGGAGAAACACCTAAGCCAGGTTCATACAGAGGCCGAGTAAATAACGAACCAAAAAATAATAGAAAAACACTTGTGGATTTTAAAAATGCTTAAAGATCAAAATAGAATATTTCAAAATTTATATAATGATATGGGTTCTGACGTTGTCTCTTCTCAAAAAAGAGGTGATTGGGTTAATACAAAAGAAATTACTGCAAATGGTAGGAATTGGATAATAAACGAGATAAAAGAATCACAATTAAGAGGTAGAGGTGGAGCTGGTTTCCCGACAGGTTTAAAATGGTCATTTGCCCCTAAAGAATTAGGTTCGAGACCGCACTATCTAGTAATTAATGGTGATGAGTCTGAACCAGGCACTTGTAAAGACAGAGATATTTTAAGATTTGAACCACACAAATTAATAGAAGGTTGTTTGATAACATCATACGCTGTTCAAGCTCATGTTTGTTATATTTATATAAGAGGAGAATATTTTGTAGATGGTCAAAAACTTCAAGCTGCTATTGATGAAGCTTACGAAAAAAATTTACTTGGTAAAAATGCAGCAGGAACTGGCTGGGACCTAGATATCTATATTCATTATGGAGCTGGAGCTTACATCTGTGGTGAAGAAACAGCTTTACTTGAAAGTATTGAAGGTAAAAAAGGTCAACCAAGGTTGAAACCACCTTTTCCCGCTCTAATTGGTTTATATGGATGTCCAACAATAATTAATAATGTTGAAACTATAGCCGTAGTAACAACAATACTTAGAAGAGGAGGTAAATGGTTTTCTTCTTTAGGAAGAGAAAAAAACACAGGTACTAAAATTTTTTGTATATCTGGAAATGTTAACACACCTTGTAATGTTGAGGAGGAAATGAATATACCTCTAAGAGAGTTAATTGAAGTTCATGCTGGCGGTGTAGTTGGTGGCTGGGACAACTTACAAGCTGTGATACCTGGTGGTTCTTCAATGCCATTAATCCCAAAGGATAAATGTGAAACACTTACTATGGATTTCGACTCTCTAATGACTGAAAAAAGTGGATTAGGTACAGCTGGTATAGTTGTTATAAATAAAGATCAAGACATTATTAAATGCATGGCAAGAATAGCTAGATTTTATAAACATGAAAGTTGTGGTCAATGTACACCTTGTAGAGAAGGTTCAGGTTGGATGTGGCGCATGCTTGAAAGAATGGCAAAAGGAGATGCAACCAAGGATGAAGTTGAAATGTTGGGTGATGTAACAAATCAAATAGCAGGACATACAATTTGTGCTTTTGGTGAAGGCTCGTCGTGGCCAGTACAAGGATTACTTAGACATTTTAAAAAAGAAATAGAGAAAAGAAACAACTTGGATCCTATCGTTCAGAAAAAAAATAGTATTCCATATTTGATTGATCAACATTTGTTAGATAAAAAAAATGCTTAAAATTAAAGTAAATGATATTGATGTAGAAGTTGAAGAAGGGTTAACTGTACTTCAAGCCTGTGAAAAAGCTGGAGTAGAGATACCTAGATTTTGTTATCATGAAAAATTATCTATAGCAGGAAATTGTAGAATGTGTTTGGTTGAAATGGAAAAATCTCCCAAACCAATAGCATCATGTGCAATGCCAGCAGCAGATGGAATGAATATAAAAACCAACACCCCATTTGTTGAAAAAGCACGAAAAGGTGTTATGGAATTTTTATTAGCAAACCATCCTTTAGATTGTCCTGTGTGTGATCAAGGTGGTGAGTGTGATCTTCAAGACCAATCAATGTATTATGGTGTTGATAAATCAAGATTTAAAGAAAATAAAAGATTAGTTCCTGAGAAAAATATGGGACCTTTAATCAAAACTCAAATGACAAGGTGTATCCATTGCACAAGGTGTGTAAGGTTTGCAACTGAAATAGCTGGTGTTCCGGAGCTCGGGGCAATTGGTAGAGGGGAAGATATGCAAATCACTACATATTTAGAACAATCAATGCAATCAGAATTATCTGCAAATGTTGTTGATCTTTGTCCAGTAGGAGCTCTTACTTCAAAACCTTACGTATTTGAAGCGAGACCTTGGGAATTAAAAAAAACTGAGTCAATCGATGTGATGGATGCAATTGGTTCAAATGTAAGAGTGGACACATACGATTGGGAGGTCAAAAGAGTGCTTCCAATTATAAATGAGAATATAAACGAAGAATGGATATCAGATAAAACAAGATACGCTTGTGACGGTTTGCTTCATCAGAGATTAGATTCACCTTTTATCAAATATAACGGTAAATTTGAAAAAGCCTCATGGGATGAAGTTTATAAAATTATTAAATCTAAATTTGAAAACACAACAAAAGAAAAAATTTGTGGCTTAGTGGGTGATTTAACAAATATGGAAACTGGTTACATTTTTAAAGAATTTTTTGACCGAACATTAGATATTAAAAATTACGAGTCAAGATCAGATAACAGATTTGTTAATACTTCAAAAAGAGAAAATTATTTATTTAACTCATCTATAAATGGAATCGAAGAAACAGATTTAATATTGTTAGCAGGAACAAATCCTAGATATGAAGCAACTATTTTAAATGCTAGAATTAGGAAAGCCTATTTAAACAATAATACAAAAATTATTTCATTAAATGATGTTGGTGATTTAACCTATCAATATCATAGCTTGGACGGTCAAACACAAACATTAAATGATATTTTTGAAGGATCACACGGATTATCTAAAGATATTATTAATTCAAAAAAACCAATGATAATAATTGGTGAGTCGTTATTGAGATTAAAATCATCTGAATTGTTATTTAATAAAATAAAAGAATTTTTGTCAAAAAATAATAAATTTTCTGATGACTGGAACCCTTTAAATATCTTATCTTGTGATGCAGCATCTGTTGGAAATTTTGATCTTGGTATAATTAATAGTGATAATAATTTACTAAATGATTTGAAAACACATAAATTTGATATTGTTTATTTAGTAGGGCAAGACAATTTAAATTTTGATAAAAAAGATGAATTCATAATTTATCAAGGTAGTCATGGTGATAAAGGAGCTGAAATAGCTGATATTATTTTACCAGGATCTGCTTATACTGAACAAGACGGTTATTTCACAAATTTAGAAGGTAAAATCCAAAAAGCTTACAAAGCTTCATATCCTCCTGGTGACGCAAAAGAAGATTGGCAAATTTTTAATGAACTTGCTGAAGTTATGAATAATAGAAAACTCTTTAATGACAAAGATGAATTAGAAAGCAGCATGTTTAATTATCTTAATTTACAAAAAGAAAAACAAAATAATATAAATGATCAAAATCACGATATTAATGAAGACAATTTTCAAAATGAAACTTTAAAAATTAATCTTAAAGACTATTATTTTTCTAATGCAATAGCTCGAGCTTCAAAAACAATGATTGAATGTAATAAATCAAAGTTAAATCTTAAATCTACAGGAACTGAAGGATAAAATGGAGTACTTCAACATAGTTTTTCAAGAAGTTTATAAGATTTTATTTTTATTAGTACCTGTTCTTGTATCTGTTGCTATGATAGTCTGGTTAGATCGAAGAGTATGGGCATTTGTTCAAAAAAGACAAGGTCCTAACGTTGTTGGGCCATTTGGTTTATTTCAATCACTTGCCGATGCTTTAAAATATATTTTTAAAGAAATAATTATCCCATCTACTTCAAATAAAGTAATTTTTATATTAGCTCCTATTGTAACCATGACATTAGCTTTGATTTCATGGGCAGTAATACCTTTTAGTGCAACTCAAGTTTTAGCTGATATTAATGTTGGAATACTCTATCTATTTGCAGTTTCATCTTTAGGCGTTTATGGAATTATTATGGGTGGTTGGGCTTCTAATTCAAAATACCCCTTTCTTGGAGCTATAAGATCTGCCGCTCAAATGGTATCTTATGAAGTTTCTATAGGTGTAATAATTATTAATGTATTGCTATGTGTGGGATCTTTAAATTTAAACGATATTGTTGAATCTCAGCAAAACCTATGGTTCATTATTCCATTATTTCCAATGTTTGTTATCTTCTTTATTTCAGCGTTAGCTGAAACAAACAGACCTCCTTTTGACTTACCTGAAGCAGAAGCAGAACTAGTTGCTGGATATCAAACTGAATATTCTGGAATGATGTATGCAATGTTTTGGTTAGGTGAGTACGCTAATATTTTATTAATGTGTGCAATGGGTTCAATTTTATTTTTAGGCGGATGGATGTCTCCTATAGAAATCTATCCATTTACATTAGTGCCAGGCGCAATATGGTTAATATTAAAAATATTATTACTCTTTATTTTATTTGCTTTAGTTAAAGCTATTGTTCCAAGATATAGATACGATCAATTAATGAGATTAGGTTGGAAAGTTTTCTTACCATTGTCTTTAACTTGGGTAGTTTTAACTGCAAGTTACCTATTTTATTTTAACCTTTTACCAATAAATTAATTATGAAGTTATCAAGATTTTTTAAAACAATATTTATGACAGACTTCGTTGGAGGTTTAATAATTGCAATCAAAGAATTATTTAAATCAAAGAAAACCATTAATTATCCATTTGAAAAAGGTAAAATAAGTCCTCGTTTTAGAGGAGAGCACGCTCTTAGAAGATACCCAAATGGAGAAGAAAGATGTATTGCTTGTAAATTGTGTGAGGCTGTTTGTCCTGCACAAGCAATTACAATTGAGTCAGCCGCAAGAGAAGATGGAAGTCGAAAAACAACTAGATACGACATTGATATGATGAAATGTATTTACTGCGGTTTATGTGAAGAATCCTGCCCTGTTGATGCAATTGTGCAAGGTCCAAATTTTGAATTTTCAACGGAAACAAGAGAAGAGCTTTATTACACAAAAGAAAAACTTCTAGATAATGGAGATAGATGGGAGAATATTTTAGCTGCAAATATTAAAGCTGATAACCCATACAGATAAATCAATGATAGCTCATTCAATTTTTTTTTATACATTTTCAATAATAGCTGTGATCTCAGCAATTATGGTTACAGTTTCTAAAAACACTGTCCATTCTGTTTTTTTTCTAATCTTAGATTTTATAAGCATATCTTGTCTTTTCATAATGATAGGTGCTGAATTTTTGGGCATGATAATGCTAATTGTTTATGTTGGAGCTGTAGCGGTATTGTTTTTATTTGTTGTTATGATGCTAAATGTAGCTCAACAAAAAAACCAATGGTTTGCTTCCCAAGAAAGTTCAGGACATATTCCTGTAGGTTTAATAATCAGTACAATTATATTTTTTGAATTAATAATTGTTATTGGTGGATGGAAATATAAACCCGATCTATTTGATATAAATAATACTACAAATAACTTTAGTGTGAGCAATACACACTCACTTGGTCAAATATTATACACAGACTATATTCATGTATTTCAACTAAGTGGTATGATTTTATTGATCGCAATGATTGGCGCAATTGTATTAACTTTTAGAAAAAGAGAAGGTGTTAAGAAACAAAGTTATTTAAAACAAATATCTAGAGAGCGATCTGAAGGTGTTGAATTATTAGAGGTTGAAACTAATAAAGGAGTTAAAATTGATGACTGAAATTGGTTTAGGACATTATTTAACGTTAGGTGCTATTATTTTTTCAATCGGTATTATTGGAATTTTTCTTAATAGAAAAAATATTATTGTAATATTAATGAGCATAGAGCTAATATTACTAGCTGTTAATATAAATCTAGTTGCATTTTCAATATTTCTTGGTGATTTAGCAGGACAAGTCTTCACTTTATTTATCCTAACAGTAGCAGCAGCTGAGGCAGCTATAGGATTAGCAATTATAGTAGTTTATTATCGAAACTCGGGAACTATTAGAGTTGAAGAAATAGATCAATTAAAAGGCTAATTATGGAAATTTTAATTTTATTTCTTCCTCTTATAGCTTCTATAATATCAGGTTTTTTTGGCAAATATATAGGAGATAGAAATTCCGAATATTTAACAAGTGGCTTGGTTTCAATTTCAGCACTTCTTTCTATTTTTGTGTTTTATCAAGTAATATTTAACCAATATGAAGAAAACATTGTCATAGCAACTTGGATTAATTCAGGATCATTGGATGTTAATTGGTCAATGTTAATTGACCCATTATCAGCAGTTATGCTTGTTGTTGTTACGTTAGTCTCATCTTTAGTTCATATATATTCTATTGGTTATATGTCACATGATCCTCACAAACCTAGATTTATGGCTTATTTATCATTGTTTACTTTTGCAATGTTAATGCTCGTAACGTCAGACAACTTCATACAATTATTTTTTGGTTGGGAAGGAGTTGGCCTATGTTCTTATTTCTTAATTGGTTTTTGGTTTAAAAAGGAAAGCGCAAATGCTGCGGCAATTAAAGCTTTTGTGGTTAATAGAGTAGGTGATTTTGGTTTTGCTCTAGGTATATTTTTAATTTTTTATTTATTTGGAACAGTTAATTATTCTGAAGTTTTTCAACAAATCCCAACTATAACAGATAAAAATTTATTATTTTTAGGTTTAGAAGTTAAAGCAATAGATTTAATTTGTTTACTTTTATTTATTGGCGCCATGGGTAAATCTGCTCAGATTTTATTACACACATGGTTACCTGATGCAATGGAAGGACCAACTCCTGTATCAGCTCTAATTCATGCAGCAACAATGGTAACTGCTGGAGTATTCTTAGTTGTTAGATGTTCACCAATTTATGAATACTCACCACTAATATTAAATTTAATTACAATTATTGGAATGACTACGGCATTTTTTGCTGCAACAGTAGCTTTAGTTCAAACAGATATTAAAAAAATTATTGCCTATTCTACTTGTAGCCAACTTGGTTATATGTTTTTTGCAGCTGGTGTTGGAGCATACAATGTTGCCATGTTTCATTTATTTACTCATGCATTCTTTAAGGCTTTACTTTTTTTAGGTTCTGGATCTGTAATACATGCATTTAAAGATGAGCAAGATATAAATAATATGGGAGGTGTTTGGAAAAAATTACCTTACACATACACTTTAATGATAATTGGAACACTCGCTTTAACAGGATTTCCATTTTTATCTGGTTTTTACTCTAAGGATGCAATTATAGAATTCGCTTATCTTAAAGGTAATACTACTGGTTATTATGCTGCTGGAATAGGAATTTTTACAGCTTTTTTAACTTCAATATATTCATGGAGATTGATTTTTAAAACTTTTCATGGAGAATATAATAATAAAGAAGTTGAGATTGAAAAAACTCATGAGTCACCATTAGTGATGTTGGTGCCTTTAATTATATTATCAATAGGCGCTATATTTGCTGGATTTTTATTTAAAGATTTATTTGTTGGTCATGGAAGAAGCATTCATTTTTGGGCTGAATCAATTAAGTTTTTAGTTCCATTAAGCACCGAACATCCTCCTACTTGGTTTTTACTTTTAACACCTTGTTTAGTTCTATTATCTATTCCAATTGCTTACTATTTATTTGTCAAAAACAAAGAATTGCCAAGCCAAATAGCAAATATGAATAAGCCATTGTATAATTTTTTAATTAACAAATGGTATTTTGATGAACTGTATGACGTCATTTTTATTAAATCTTCTAAAAAATTAGGTTTATTTTTTTGGAAATTTTGTGATGGCAAATTGATTGATGGTTTTGGACCTGATGGGATTTCTTCTTTTATAAAAAAATGTTCAATTAAAGCGAGCAAATTTCAAAGTGGTTTTATTTATCAATATGCTTTTGTAATGCTTTTAGGTTTTTCAGCTTTATTAACCTTTTTAATTATTAAATAATGAATTTTCCCATTCTATCTTCTTTGATTTTATTGCCAATAGTTGGAGCTTTATTTTTATTTTTTACTAAAAATAAAAATGGAAATAATTTAACTGCAAAATATGTTTCTTTGTTTACTTCAATTGCAAATTTTTTAATTTCTATATATTTATGGTTTTCTTTTGATCAAACTATTTCTAATTTTCAATTTATAGAAGATAGAACTTGGATTGATGGATTTATAAATTATAAATTAGGTGTTGATGGTATTTCAATTTTATTTGTTGTATTAACTGCGTTCATAACACCTTTATGTATTATTTCTGTAAATAATTCTGTCAAAACTAGATTAAGAGATTTTCTTATTGCTATATTAATAATGGAAAGCTTTATGATAGGAGTTTTTTGTGCTCTTGATTTAGTTGTTTTTTATTTATTTTTTGAAGCGGGCTTAATTCCAATGTTTTTGATCATTGGTATTTGGGGAGGGCCAAAAAGAGTTTATTCAGCTTTTAAATTCTTTTTATATACATTGCTTGGTTCGGTTTTAATGTTAGTTGCGATCATATCAATTTATTGGATTTCAGGAACTACGGATGTAATAAAACTTTATGAGTTAGGTATTGATACAAAATATCAAAATTTATTATGGTTAGCTTTTTTTAGTTCGTTTGCAGTAAAAACACCAATGTGGCCAGTTCACACATGGTTACCTGATGCACACGTTGAAGCTCCTACTGCAGGATCAGTTTTACTAGCAGCTATATTACTTAAAATGGCAGGATATGGGTTCATTAGATTTTCTTTAGGTCTTTTCCCAGTTGCATCAGAAGTGTTCACACCTTTAATTTATACTTTAAGTGTAATTGCTATTATCGTTACTTCTCTAATAGCTTTAATCCAGGAAGACATGAAAAAACTTATTGCTTACTCATCTGTTGCCCATATGGGCTTTGTAACCTTGGGTATATTCACTATTCAACAACAAGGTATTGAAGGCAGTATAATTCAAATGATCAGCCATGGATTAGTTTCTGCTGCTTTATTCTTATGCGTCGGAGTAGTTTATGATCGTATGCACTCAAGATTAATTAGTTCTTATGGGGGCATAGTTACAATCATTCCAAAATACTCAATTTTATTTATGTTATTTACACTTGCGGCTCTTGGTTTGCCAGGAACTAGTGGATTTGTTGGGGAATTTTTAATTTTGTTGGGTACTTTTAAAGATAATTTTCTTGTGGCAGTTATAGCTAGTTTAGGAGTAATTTTTGGAGCAGCATACATGCTATGGCTTTATAAAAGAGTCGTCTTTGGAAAATTAATTAATACAGACTTAAAAAAAATGGTTGATTTAAATAAATCTGAATATTTTATATTAATTTGTTTAGCCGTACCAACATTGTTTTTTGGTTTTTATCCAGATCCATTAATTAACACTATAGAGGTTTCAGTTAATGATTTAATAGATATGTATAATTTAAATTTAATTAATAAATAATATGGAAAATCTAAACTTAGTATTACCTGAAATTTTTATTTCACTCTCAATAATGTTTTTATTAATTTTGGGTGTCTTTATTAAAAATAGCTCAAAATTAATATTTAATGCTTCTGTATTAATTCTTTTAATTACAGCAGTTATTACTTTTAACGAAACTTTTATAGTTAATCGAATAACATTATTTAATGATAGTGTTGTAATTGACTATATGGCCTCATTAATGAAAATCATTACACTTTTGGGTGCATTTCTAGTTTTAGTAATTTCATCAAATTATCTTAAAACATTCAAAATTTATAAAATTGAATATCCAATTTTAATACTAAGTTCTGTGTTGGGAATGATGGTTATGATAAGCTCAAATGACTTAATAGTATTTTATATGGGCCTTGAATTACAGTCATTGGCACTATATGTTTTGGCTACATTTAATAGAGACCAATTAAAATCTTCTGAAGCTGGTTTAAAATATTTTATACTAAGTGCATTATCTTCAGGTTTACTTTTATACGGTTGTTCGTTGATTTATGGTTTTTCAGGTTCAACAAATTTTGATGTAATTTCATCTCAGTTGAATTCAAATGAATATGTTTTAACTTTTGGTATTGTTTTTATTTTAGTAGGACTAGCATTTAAAATTTCTGCTGTACCATTTCATATGTGGGCTCCAGATGTTTATGAGGGGTCTCCAACTTCTGTAACGTTGTTTTTTACAATGGTTCCTAAAATTGCAGCATTAACAGTTTTCATTCGATTTTTATATGTACCTTTTTTAAATTTGATTGATCAATGGCAAATGATTATAATTTTTCTATCAATAGCCTCTATGCTTTTTGGCGCTATAGCCGCTATTGGACAGACTAATATTAAAAGACTAATTGCTTATAGTTCTATAGGTCATATTGGTTATATATTAGCAGGATTAGCAACAGGGTCTAATGAGGGGATTCAAAGTTCAATAATATATATATCAATTTATATAATTATGAATTTAGCGCTTTTTTCTTGTTTGTTAATGTTAAGAAGAAATAACCAATATTATGAAGAGATAGAAGATCTTTCAGGTTTATCTAAAAACCATCCTTTATTATCCTTATCATTATTGGTTATACTGTTTTCTTTGGCAGGAATTCCACCACTTGCTGGCTTTTTTGCAAAATTTTACATCTTTAAAGCTGTTATAGAACAGTCGATGTATTTCTTAGCAATTGTAGGCTTATTATCAACTGTTGTAGCCGCTTTTTACTATTTAAGAATTATTAAGGTAATTTATTTTGATAAAGAAAAAGAAAAATATGATGATGATCATAGTTTTTGGTTAAAATTTTCACTTACATTTTCAACAATATTAATTCTTTTATACTTCATTTTCCCAGGTCAATTGATTGATGTAGTGTCAAGAATTAATATTATTTAATGAAATTTAAAAAGCTAAAATTCAAAAAAGTTAAAAGTACAAATGATACTGCAATTAGAATTATTAAAAGTTCTAATTTAAAATCTGGCATGATTGTTTCAGATATTCAGATTGGTGGAAAAGGACAACATGGAAATAAATGGGCTTCTTATAAAGGAAATTTATTTGTAAGTTTTTTTCATGAATTAAAATATACAAATATCTCCTTAGCTGCTTTAACTAAAATTAATTGTTTGTTGGTTAAAAAAATTTTGAATAACTATTATAAAAAAAAGATTATATTCAAAAAACCAAATGATCTATTGATTAATAAAAAGAAAATAAGTGGAATATTACAAGAAATTATCCCAATATTTGATAAGAAATTTTTAATAATAGGTATTGGTATTAATTTAGTTAAAAGTCCTAAAATTAAAAATTATCCAACAACAAATCTACTTGAATTAACAAATAAACATATCAATAAATCAAATTTTGAAAATGAATTAAAAGTAATTTTTGAAAAAAATTTAACAAGAATGTATAAAATTAGTAATAAATTTAATTAAATATAAATGTATATAATTGGAGATATAGGTAACACTGAAACTAAGATTTGCTTAGTTTCTTCAAAAAATAGAATCATTAAAAAGATAGTTTTTTTGACTAAAAATATAAATCACATTAAATTAAATAAATTTTTTAGTAATTTTAAATTAGATTATAAAAAGATCGAAAAAATTTTATTTTGCAGCGTAGTGCCAAAATCTTTTAATTTAATTAAAAAATTTCTTTTAAAAAAAACAAAAACTAAATGTTACGAAGTTAAAAATTTAAATTTAAAATCTATGATAAAAATTAAAGTTAATTATAAACAAGTCGGATCTGACAGATTAGTTAATGCTATAAGTTTAATGAATAATAAAAATAACTTTATTATTCTTGATTTTGGAACAGCAACTACATTTGATGTATTAATTAAAGATACATATTCAGGAGGAATTATAGCTCCCGGTATTAAACTTTCTTTAAATACTCTCTCTGATAAAGCAACTTTAATTCCTAAAATTAATTTAAAAAAAATTAAAAATGTTATTGGTAAAGATACAATCTCTGCAGTTAGATCTGGTTTTTTTTGGGGTTATGCAGGTTTAATTGACAATATTATTAATTTAATTAAGAAAGAAACTAGAAAGTCTTTTAAAGTAATAATTACTGGAGGATTTTCTGATTTATTTAAAAACTCAATAAATACGGAAGTTAGTCATAATAAAGATATCACAATTAACGGTCTTATTAAGGTCTTAAAATTAATTAGATAAAATGAAAGATGAATTATTATTTTGTCCACTAGGTGGATCTGGTGAAATAGGAATGAATATGAATCTATTTGGTTATGGACAGCCAAGTGATCATAAGTGGATAATGGTTGATATAGGGGTAACATTTGCTGATGATACTATTCCTGGTGTTGATTTAATTTATCCAGATCCAGGATTTATAGTTGAAAGAAAAGATAATTTGCTAGGAATCGTTTTAACCCATGCTCATGAAGATCACATAGGTGCAATAGCACATCTTTGGCCGTTATTGAAATGTAAAATATTTGCAACTCCATTTACAGCAGTTCTTATAAAAGAAAAATTTAAAGAAAAACAAATAGACATAACAAAAGATTTAAAGATTGTAGAATTAAATGGAAAAGTGTCTTTAGATCCTTTTGAAATTGAATATATAACTCTTACACATTCAATATTAGAACCTAATGGTCTGAGAATTAAAACTCCTGTTGGAGTCATCTTACATACAGGTGACTGGAAAGTTGATCCAAACCCATTGATTGGAGATAAAATTAATGAAAATAGATTAAAAGAAATAGGTGAAGAAGGTGTTCTTGCAATGATTTGTGACTCAACAAATGTTTTTAGTGCTGGCAGATCAGGATCAGAATTAGATGTTAGAAAAAATATGTTGAATATTATGTCTCGATTAAAAAAAAGAATTATTATTACTTCTTTTGCATCTAATGTCGCTAGAATGGAGACAGCTTTTTATTGTGCTGAAAAAACAGGGAGACAAATTTCTTTAGTTGGAAGATCAATGCATCGAATTTATAAAGCTGCACGTCAATGTGGTTATTTAAAAAACACCATAGAACCTATTGATCCAAGAGAAGCTAAAAATTTTTCAAGAGAAAAAATAGTTTATTTATGTACAGGTAGTCAGGGTGAGCCTATGGGAGCAATGATGAGAATTTCAAGCTATGTGCATCCAGATGTTTTTATAGAACAAGGAGATGCAGTTATATTTTCATCTAAAATTATTCCTGGTAATGAAAAAAAACTGTACAAATTACACAATCAATTAGTTAAAGACGGCATTGAAGTGATTTCAGAAGAAACAGAATTTATTCATGTCTCAGGTCACCCCAACAGAGAAGATCTTAAAGATATGTATCAATGGGTAAAACCTAAATGTGTTATTCCAGTTCATGGCGAGCATAGACATATGATTGAACACATTAATTTTGCTAAAGAAATGCAAGTTCCACACCCAGTTCAGGTTGAAAATGGTGATATTGTTAAATTATATCCTGGAAAAAAACCTGAGGTATATGATAAAGCTCCAAGTGGTCGATTATATTTAGATGGTAATGTAAGTGTTGATAGTGACTCACAATCAATAAAAGATAGAAAAAACTTAAGTGCTAATGGGTACTTAGAAGTAACTATTATGATTACCAATAAAGGAAATATTCATAACAATCCTGTACTTTCTTATAGAGGCTTACCTATTACTGAAAAAGATGAATTTATTTATGGTTTAGAACAAGAAATTAAAAAAACAACCAAATCATTTAAAATTGGAAACAAGCAACAAGAAAATAATTTAATTGATGCACTTAAAATTGCTTGTAGAAAATTTTCAAAAGAAAAAACAGGAAAAAAACCTTTTACAAATATCAATTTAGTAAATATTTAATTTGAATAATCAAATTTAAGAAATATTATTAACAAAGATGTTTATATCAAAATCATTTATACCAATTTTAAAGAATAACCCTTCTGAAGCTAAAATTAAATCTCATCAATTAATGTTGAGAGCAGGAATGATAAAACAAGCTTCCGCAGGTATTTATTCTTGGTTACCACTTGGCTTTAAAGTCATGAAAAAAATTGAAGATATAGTTCGTCAAGAACAAAACAAAATTGGCGCGCATGAGATATTAATGCCTACAATTCAATCAAGTGAAATTTGGAAAGAAAGTGGTCGATACGATGATTATGGCGAAGAGATGCTTAGAATTAAAGATCGTCAAAATAGAGAAATGCTTTATGGTCCTACCAATGAAGAACAAGTTACTGAAATTTTTAGATCGTCAATAAAATCTTACAAATCCTTACCTCAACTTTTATATCACATACAATGGAAATTTAGAGACGAGATAAGACCTCGATTTGGAATTATGAGAGGTAGAGAATTTTTTATGAAAGATGCATATTCATTTGATGTTACAGATGATGAAGCTTTTTATTCTTATAATAAATTTTTTTTATCTTATTTAAGAACTTTTAAAAGATTATCATTAACTGCAATACCTATGGCAGCAGATACTGGACCAATAGGTGGAAATCTATCACATGAATTTATAATTATAGCAGATACAGGTGAGAGTAAAATTTTTACTGATAAAAGAATTTTTGATTTAAATAGTGATGATACCAAATTAGAAAAATCTTCATTAGAGCAAATGAGAAAAATGTACGAACAATATTATGCGGTAACAGATGAAAAATTTAACAAAGATGAATTTGAAAAAATTGTAACTGAAGAAAATAGATTGATAACCAAAGGTATTGAGGTAGGGCACATTTTTTATTTTGGAGACAAATATTCAAAAGCAATGGGTGCCTCTATTGATTTACCTGGTGGAAAAAAAGATTTTGTTAAAATGGGTTCTTACGGAATTGGTGTATCAAGGTTAGTAGGGGCTATAATTGAAGCAAAATATGACGATAAAAATGAAATCATGAAATGGCCATTGTCTGTTGCTCCTTATGATATTGCTTTGATACCTATGATAAATAAAAATGATACGACTTCTTTAGATAAGGCAAACAATATTAATAAAGAATTAATTAAAAATAATATTGATGCAATTATTGATGACACTGATGAAAATTTTTCATCAAAAATCAAAAAAATGAATTTAATTGGAGCACCATATCAAATAATTATTGGCAAAAAGAGTGATGGCGATTTACTAGAGTTCAAGGAAGCGGGTGGAGAAACTCAAAATTTACCATTAAATAAAATTATTGAAATTATAAACAAACAAAAAAATTCAAATTGATTTCTACTTTAGAAAAAGAAATTACTTTTAGATTTTTAAAAGCTAGAAAAAAAGATGGCTTTTTAAATGTGATTTCAATATTTTCATTTATAGGAATAAGTCTTGGTGTTGCTGTTTTAATTATTGTCATGTCGGTAATGAATGGTTTTAGAACAGAATTGATTAATAAAATTGTTGGATTTAATTCTCATGTAACTGTGAAATCATATGAAGACAAAGGTATTGACCAAAGTAAGTTAAATAACAAAGATTTAAAATTAATCTCAGAAAATATCATTTTTAGTAATTCAGGTGAGGCAATAATATTTAAAAACAACACATCTAAAGGAATTGTTTTGAGAGGTTATGAGGATGAAGATTTTTCAAAATTAGAAATTATAAAAAATAACGAATTTAAAGGAAAAAGATTAAAGTTAAGTAAGAATTATATATCAATAGGTAACGAACTAAGTTTTGCATTAGATCTTAAAATTGGTGATAAAATTACACTAATGTCTCCATCGGGTGTTGAAACAATAATTGGAAGCATGCCAAAACAAAAAACATTTATAATAACTTCAATATTTAATAGTGGTTTAGCTGATTTTGATAACAATATAGCCCTTATTAATATAGAAACATTAGATGAATTTTTTGGATATGAAACTAAAGATAGAAATCTAGAAATTTATTTAAAAAATCCCAACAACATTGAGTCTCAAAAACATTTAGTTCAAAAAATTTTTGATAAAGAATTTGTTTATAGTTGGGCCGATATGAACAGTTCATTATTTTCTGCGTTAAAGGTTGAACGTAACGTTATGTTTATAATTTTATCTTTAATAATTATAGTCGCAGCATTTAATATTATTTCTGGATTAACAATTTTAGTTAAGAATAAAACTAGAGATATAGCTATTTTAAAATCTATAGGTGTACTAAATAAATCTATTGTAAAAATCTTTTTTTTAATAGGCTTAATAATTGGCACTTCAGCAACTATTTTTGGAATTCTTTTAGGAGTAACTTTCTCAGTTTATATAGAAAATTTTAGACAATTTTTAAGTTCAACATTTAATATTAGTTTATTTCCTGAAGAAATTTATTTTTTGAGCAAAATGCCATCAGAAATTAATCCTACGTCTATATTATTGATATCAGTATGCTCAATTCTAATAACAATAATTGTATCAATATTTCCAGCGTTTAAAGCAGCAAAATTGGATCCCATACAAGCACTAAAATATGAATAAATTTCTTCAATTAAAAAATATTTCAAAAAACTTTGATATTGAAAAAAAGATTAAGGTATTAAAAAATTTATCTTATGATTTTAATAAAGGAAAAATTTATGCTTTAATGGGTCCTTCAGGATCTGGAAAATCAACTTTACTCAATCTAATTTCTTTAATAGATAGACCTACGCTAGGATTAATTAGATTTAATAACGAACAAATAAATTTTAATAATAAAAATAATAATGATATTTTTAGAGCTAAAAATATTGGTATTGTTTATCAACAAAATAATTTACTTCCTGATTTTACTGCCTTAGAAAATATATACTTGGCAAACTTATCAGTAAATAATGATAAAGATTTAGCGATTACAAAAGCCAAAGAATTATTAAAAAGAATTGGATTAACAAATCGATCAAATCATTTTCCATCACAATTATCTGGTGGAGAGTCTCAAAGAGTAGCTATTGCAAGAGCGATTATTAATGATCCAGAAATTATTCTTGCTGATGAACCAACTGGTAGTTTGGATATAAATACAGCAAAAGAAATTTTTCAACTTTTAGAAAATCAAAAAAAATCTAACAGACTGATAATATTTGCAACCCACAATAGATTTTTTGCTAATAAGGCAGATTTACTATTGGAGATTAGTGATGGTAATATAAAACCTTCACATGCCTGAGTCTTCAATTCAAAATTTTAATCATCTTAAAATTCATACTCAATATTCAATATGCGAAGGAGCAGTAAAAATTGATGATTTACAAGATTTCTCAAAATCTAATAAAATTAAGTCATTAGCTCTTTGCGATACTACAAATCTATGTGGAGCATTGGAATTTGCTGAAAAAATTTCAAAAATTGGAACACAGCCAATTATTGGAACTCAAATTAAATTTAAATTTGGTGACACTATTGGTTTACTTCCTTTGTTTTCTTTAAATGAAGAAGGTTATAAAAGAATAATTAAACTCTCATCTCTCTCTTTTCTTAAAAATGATGAACTTTCTGATCCACATGTTGATTTCAATAATCTATTAGAAGATAATGAAGGTGTTACTATTTTTTCAGGAACAGTTTTCGGACTATTTGGTGAATTGTTTAACAAGGGTAAATTTAGTGAAATACATGATCTTTACAAAAAACTTAATTCTACTTTTGGTGATAGATTTTATATAGAAATACAACGTCATAATGATCAAAATGAAATAGGTTTTGAAAAATTTAACCTTAATAAATCTTTAGAATTAGAAATACCTATAATTGCAACAAATGAAGTATTTTATCTTCATCAAGATATGCACGAAGCTCATGATGCATTAATTTGTATTGGTAACAAAACATACGTTAACGAAAAAGATAGAATAAGATTAACCAATCAACATTATCTTAAAACTAATTTAGAAATGTCAGAATTGTTCGCAGATTTGCCAGAAGCTTTAGAAAATAACTATAACTTTCCCTTAAGATGCAGTTTTAGACCTTTGTTTTCAAAACCAATTTTACCAAACATTAGTTCAGAAAAAGGAGGAAATGCAGATGATGTTTTGAAAAAAGATTCTTTACACGGTTTAAGAATTAAATTTGATAAAATTTTTGGAATTAAAGCTAATGACCTCGAAAACAACAAAACATATTTAGATTATAAGGATAGATTAGAGCATGAATTGTCAATTATAATAGAAATGAAATATTCTAGTTATTTTCTTATTGTATCTGATTATATTAAATGGGCAAAAAATAACGATATTCCTGTTGGCCCTGGCAGAGGTTCTGGGGCTGGATCTTTGGTTGCTTGGTGTCTTTCAATTACGGATGTAGACCCAATCAAATTTAATCTAATTTTTGAAAGATTTTTAAATCCTGATCGTATCTCAATGCCTGACTTTGATATAGATTTTTGTGAGGAAAAAAGGGATCTAGTTTTTGAATATTTAACAAAAAAATATAAAGATAGTGTCGCTCACATCATTACTTTTGGTAAACTAAAAGCTAGAATGGTAATTAGAGACGTAGGAAGAGTATTAGGTTTACCTTATGGTTTTGTTGACAGTATTTCAAAAATGATACCGTTTGATCCATCTAGACCACAAAGTCTATCTCAATGTATTGCAGGCGAACCAAGATTGCAAAAACTTGTAAATGAAGACCCTAGAGTAAAAAAATTAACTGATCTGTCATTAAAACTCGAAGGGTTAAATCGTAACGTTGCAACACATGCTGCTGGTGTTGTTATTGCTGATAAAAAACTTACAGAAGTTGTTCCGTTATACAAAGACGTTTCAGCAAATTTGTTATTACCATCTACCCAATTTGACATGTATTCTGCAGAAAATGCAGGATTAGTAAAATTTGATTTTTTAGGATTAAAAACATTAACTGTAATTAATAATACTCAAAAATTAGTCAAAAAAATTGATAAAAATTTTGATATAGAAAATATCAGTTACGAGGATCAAAAAGTATTTGATTTATTATCAAGTGGTAACACAGTTGGATTGTTTCAGGTTGAGAGTGCCGGAATGAGAGAAGCGCTAGTTCAGATGAAACCTAATCACATTGAAGATATTATTGCTTTAGTTGCTCTTTATAGACCTGGACCAATGAGCAATATACCAACCTATAACGATTGTAAACATGGAAGACAAACACCAGATTATCTCCATCCTTTGTTAGAAGACATTCTAAAACCAACATATGGTGTAATTATATACCAAGAGCAAGTAATGCAAATTGCTCAAAAATTATCTGGTTTTACTGCAGGTCAAGCTGATCTTCTTAGAAGAGCAATGGGAAAAAAGAAAAGAGCAGAATTAGAAAAACAAAAACAAGGTTTTATTGTTGGGGCATTAAAAAATGGAATAGCAAAAGACGTAGCGGCAGGAATTTTTCTAAAGATTGAACCTTTTGCTGAATATGGTTTTAATAAAAGTCACGCTGCTGCTTATGCAATAATATCTTATCAAACTGCCTTCTTAAAAACTTATTATCCTAAAGAATTTATTGGAGCATCAATGACAATGGATATTTCAAATCAAAATAAGTTGAGTGAATTTTATGAAGAATTAAAAAGATTGAATGTTGATGTTGTAAGACCTGATATTAATGAATGTTTTGCAGATTTTAGAACAATTGATGATAAATTTTATTATGCTTTAGGTGGTATAAAAGCTGTTGGATATGAAGCTATTTCTAATGTTGTTAAGGAAAGAACTGAGAATGGTAAATTTAAATCTATAAATGATTTTTTAAATAGAGTTAATCCTAAAGATATGAACAAATTACAGCTAGAAGGTTTAGTTAAAGCTGGAGCCTTTGATAGTATAAATAAAAATCGGCAATCACTTTTTGACTCAATACCTAACTTTATTCTTAAAACTAAAAATATATTTGAAAATAAATCAGCAAATCAAATAGATTTATTTTCTGAAGAAGAAACTTCACAAAATAATATTATTAACGAGATAGAGGATTGGAAATTTGAAGAACGCCTATCTAAAGAATTTGAAGCAGTTGGATTTTTTATATCAGATCATCCATTGAATCAATTCACGGAAATTTTTGATGATTATAAGATTGTTGATTTCTCAAATTTTAATTCTAATGATAAAACAAGAGAAGCTAATATTGCAGCAACTTTGTTAAAAGTCCAAGAAAGAAAAACTGCAAAAGGTAATTCTTATGCTGTATTAAAATTAACTGATTTAAGTAGTGTTTTTGAAATATTTATTTTCTCTGATATTTTAGAATTAAACCGTGAAATTTTAAAAGAAGGTAACTCGTTACTTTTAACTTTGGTAAAAAACATATCAAATGATGAAAATAGATTTAAAAGAATTAATGTACAAAAAATAGGATCTATGATGGATCTATTTAATAGTCCAATTAACAAAGTATTTTTTGAGGTTGATTCTCATGAAAATCTGGACGAAATTTCAAAAATTTTAACCGAAGATGGTAAAACGGAGGTAAATATAAGTATGACTGTTGATAACAAAACCTTAGAATTTAAACTTAAAAATACAAGGAATCTTGACCGCAAATTACTTAATCTTTTAAGAAAAAGAGAAATATCTAGCACTATAAACTAAATAAAACTTGTTAATTTCACTAATTATTAGTAAATAAAGCCTAATTTAAATTAACACGCACACAGTTGTTGGTTTTATACCTCCGGTCCTTAATTGGAAATTACTGTGGTGGCTTAACCGGGAATAAATATGAAAATACCAAACATAACTATACAACAATTATTAGAAGCAGGCGTTCATCTTGGACACAAAACTTTAAGATGGAATCCAAAAATGAAAAAATACATTTTTGGAAAAAGAGACTCAATTCATATAATGGACTTAACACAAACTTTAGAACTTACAAAAGTTGCTTTAGAGAAAATTTATTCAACAATTACAAATAACGGCAAAATTTTATTTGTTTCAACAAAAAAACAAGCTTCAGAAGCTATTGCTGAAGTTGCTAAAGAAACAGATCAGTATTTTGTAAATTATAGATGGCTTGGTGGTATGCTTACTAACTGGGGAACTATATCAGGTTCAATTAAAAAAATGAAAAAATATGAAGCCGATCTAGTTGCGGAAAATAGAGGCTTCACAAAAAAAGAACTTTTAAAAATGAGTGTCAAAAAAGATAAACTTGAGAGATCATTAGGTGGAATAGCTGAAATGAAAAAAACTCCTGATTTAGTTTTTATAATTGACACAAATTATGAATCTTTAGCAATCGCAGAGTCGACAAAATTAGGAATACCCATAATTGCAATTCTTGATAGTAATTCTAACCCAGATAATATCGATTATCCAATACCTGGAAATGATGATGCTCGTAGATCTATAGATCTTTATTGTAATCTGATTAAAGAAACTATCAATAATGCAAAAAGTTCAATACCAACACCTGAACCTAAAAAGGATGCTGTAAAAGATACTAAAAAAACAACTCAAGGAAAAACTGTTCAAGAGATAGATAGAGAAAAACTAGAACAAAAATTTTCTAAAGATAAAAAGGAGACATTAAATTAATATGAGTGATATTGAAAATGTTAAAAAATTAAGAGAGGCAACAGGAGCAGGATTTAAAGATTGCAATCTTGCAATTAAAGAGTCTGGAGGAGATATTGAAAAGGCTATTGAAATTTTACGAGTAAAAGGAATTTCAAAAGCATCTAAAAAAATGTCTAGAGATGCTAAGGAAGGTGTTGTTGCAATAAGTGGTAATAATACCAAAACTTCAGTTATAGAAGTTAACTGTGAGACAGACTTTGTTGCAAAAAATGAAGATTTTACAAATTTTGTAAAAGAACTAAGTGAACTTAATAATGAAAAAAATTCAAATCTTGATGATTTAAAAAGTTCTAAAATGAAAAATGGTGAAACTGTAGAAAATAATGTAGTGTCATTAATTGCTAAAATTGGTGAAAAAATTACTATTGGTAAAGCTAAAACAATTAAAAATGCCGGGACTGTTAATAATCATTATTTGCACACAGTCGTTAAAGATAATATTTCAAAATTAGCAGTTATTGTATCTTTAGAAACAAAAGAAAACTCTGATACTGTTAAAAATTTTGGAAAACAATTATCTATGCATATCGCTGCTTCTAATCCATTAGCACTTACTGCTGATCTAATTGATCAATCAGTTATTGATAAAGAGCAAGAACTTGTAACTGAAGAGTTAAAAAATTCAGGAAAACCAGAGAATATTGCAAAAAAAATTAGCTTAGGTAAGATGAATAAATTTAAAGAGGAAAATTCTCTATTATCCCAAGCTTGGGTGATGGAACCTAAAAAGAAGGTACAAGATATAGTTAAAGAACTCTCAATTGCAGATTTAAAGATAAAAGAGTTTTATAGAATAAAGATCGGAGAATAAATGTTTGACGAAAAGTCATACAATATCAAAATGGATAAAGCCATTGAGGTATTTTTAAAAGAATTATCTTCGCTAAGAACTGGTAGAGCAAATGCTGCCATGTTGGATTTAGTTAAAGTCGATGTTTATGGTCAGCAAATGCCTATAAACCAAGTTGGTAGCATAACAACACCTGAACCTAGAATGATTAATATTCAAGTTTGGGATGCAAATAATGTCCCTTTAGTTGATGCGGCAATTAAAAAATCTGATTTGGGTTTAAATCCTCAAATAGATGGTCAGTTAATCAGACTTCCTGTTCCAGAACTTAATGAGGAACGAAGAACAGAGTTAAAAAAACTTATAAAATCAATCGGTGAAAAATGCAAAGTTTCTATTAGAAATATTCGAAGAGAAGCTAATGAAGAATTAAAAAAACTTTTAAAATCAAAAGAAATTGGTGAAGATGTTGAAAAATCATCTGAAAAAAATGTTCAAACAATTACGGATGATCACATTAAAATTGTTGACGAAAAGGTTTCTTTAAAAGAAAAAGAAATAATGACTATATAAAATGAACCCGCTTAATCACGTGGCCATTATAATGGATGGTAATGGAAGGTGGGGTTTAAAAAATAAAAGTTCAAGAAATCAAGGTCATAAGGCTGGTCTTAATACAGTTGAAAAAATAATTAAAGAAACCATAAATCAAAAAATTAAGTATCTTACTTTATATGCTTTTTCTACTGAAAACTGGAAAAGACCGAAGAAAGAAATAAATTATTTATTTAATTTACTAGAAAATTTCCTTCTAAATAGAATAGAAGATCTTAATAAACAAAATATAAAGCTCAACGTAATTGGCGCTAAAAATTTTTCAAAAAAATTAAATAAACTCTTAAATTTATCTGAAAAAAAAACATTAAAAAATACAACTCTCCAAATTAATCTTGCATTAAATTATGGCTCAAAATTTGAAATAATTAATGCATTAAAAAAAATGAATAAAAATAATGATAAAATAAATGAAATGAATTTATCAAAATATTTACAAACTAAAAATACTCCTGATCCTGAAATATTAATTAGAACAGGTAACACAAAAAGATTGAGTAATTTTTTATTATGGCAGTTAGCTTATGCTGAAATTTTTTTTGAAAAAAAATTATGGCCTGATTTTGAAGAAAAAGATTATATTAAAATAATTAAAAAGTTTAAAAGAATAAAAAGAAATTTTGGTAACATTTAATGTCAAAAAATTTATTAAAAAGAACAATTACTTCTATTATATTGTCAGCTATTTTTTTAATAGTGAATTACAGTCATCATTTTATTTTTATAATATCAATTATAATACTTGGTGGAATTGTTTGTGTGGAAGCCAGCAATATATTTTCAAAATTAGTAGGCCCATCATTCACGAAATTTAATAAGAACGATCATACCGCAAAAAAATTTAATTATAAGTTTTTATTGATAAATGTAGTCATTGTTTATTATATTTTTTTTATATTTTGTCAGTATTCATACGAAATTCATAGACTGGAAAGTCCAACTTTTTTTCTTTATGTAATTAGCATATGTTTTTTAACAGATATTGGTGGATATGTATTTGGTAAAACCATAGGTGGAAAAAAATTAACAATAATTAGTCCTAATAAAACTATTTCAGGAACAATAGGATCATTTATATTTTGTATATTCCCATTAATAGTATTTTCTAATTTGAGTAATTTTGATTTAGAATTTACTTTAAATAATATGATGTTTGTTTTACTTGTATCTCTTGTAAGTCAATTGGGCGATTTATTTATCTCTTATCTCAAAAGAAAAGCTAAAATTAAAGATACAGGAAAAATTTTACCTGGTCATGGAGGCGCTCTTGATAGAGTTGACGGAATTATATTTGCTTTACCTTTTTCTTATTTTCTATTGAAATTTATTTAACATGAAAAAAAAATTAGCTATACTAGGTTCAACTGGTTCGATTGGAAAAAATTTAATTACAATATTAAGAAAAGATAAGAAGAATTTTGAAATAATTTTATTAACAGGGGATAAAAATTATAAGGAACTTTCAAAACAGACTAAATTATTTAAAGTTAAAAATATTATAATTACAAATAAAAATAGTTATTTAAAATTTAAAAAAATAATATTTTCTCATAAAATTAATATCTTTAATAACTTTAATTCACTTAATAAAATTTTTAAAAATAAAATTGATTATGTGATGAGTTCTATTTCTGGGATTAATGGGTTAGAACCAACTATAAAGATTATTAAACATACAAAAAAAATAGCAATAGCGAATAAAGAAGCAATTATCTGTGGTTGGCATCTCATAAAAAGAGATTTGAAAAAATTTAAAACAACATTTATTCCAGTAGACTCAGAACATTTTTCAATTTTTTATTCTTTAAGGGGAAATGATATATCAAATGTAGAAAAAATATATCTAACTGCTTCAGGAGGACCTTTAAACAATATACCTAAGAAAAAATTTAAATCTGTTAAAATTTCTGAAGCTGTAAATCATCCAAATTGGAAAATGGGAAAAAAAATATCTATAGACTCAGCAACAATGATGAATAAAGTTTTCGAAATTATAGAAGCAAAAAAAATATTTAATTTAAATTATAATAAGTTAGATATATTGGTCCATCCATCGTCTTATATCCATGCAATTACTAAATTTAATGATGGTATGATTAAAATCATTGCGCATGACACCAATATGAGGATACCTATTTTTAATTCACTATACGATAAACAAAAAAAAATAATTAAAACAGATAAATTAAATTTAAATAAACTTAATTTTTTAGATTTCAAAAAAGCTGATACAGATAAATTTCCTTCAATTAAAATTATAAAAAAACTTCAAAATAAAGATTCATTGCTAGAAACTATCATTGTTTTAGCTAACGATGAATTAGTGAATCTTTTTTTATTAAAAAAGATTAATTTTAATGATATAATGAAAATTCTTCAAAAATTAATAAATATGAAAGAATTTAAAAAATATAGTCAAAAAAACCCAGGTAATATTAGGACGATAATTTCTTTGGATAACTATATTCGAAAAAAAATTAATAAGATAATTCATTAATTATGATGCGTTTAATAAAGAATTTTTTTAAGATAATTATTTTTACTTCTATCTTTTTTTCAACTTATGCATTTTCTAATACTTTAGAAAAAATTAAAATAGTTGGTAACGAGCGTATATCTGA
>CABXOW010000003.1 GCA_902513955.1 uncultured Pelagibacteraceae bacterium | reverse complement strand
TACTAACAAAATTAATCAATGAAATTAAGAAAAGAATTTGACAGTATTGGAGGTGTTAATGTACCGAATGATAAATATTGGGGAGCATCAACACAAAGATCTAACAAATTTTTTAATATTGGAAAAATTCTAGTTAACATTTCCATTATTAAATCTATAGCAATTATTAAGAGGTCTGCAGCAATTGTGCATGCAAAAGATAAATTAATTACTAGTAAAATATCTAAAGCGATAATAAGAGCCTCAGATGAAGTTATAAAAGGAAAATTAGATGAAAATTTTCCTCTTAAAGTTTGGCAAACTGGTTCTGGTACTCAAACTAATATGAATGTAAATGAAGTAATTGCTAACCGTGCTATTGAAATTTTAGGTGGAAAAAAAGGAACAAAAAAACCTGTACATCCAAATGATCACGTAAATAAATCTCAATCAACTAATGATGTCTTTCCAACTGCAATGCATATCTCTGTTGCTAAAGAAACAATAAATAAATTATTGCCTAGTTTAAAAATTTTAGAGAAAGAATTAAAAAGAAAATCTATCAAATTTAAAAGTATAGTAAAAATTGGAAGAACACACCTTCAGGATGCTACTCCACTTTCTCTTGGACAAGAGTTTTCTGGATATCACGTACAAATTAAAAAAAGTATTGAACGAATTGAATATGCATTAAAAGAAATTTTATATCTTGCTCAAGGTGGTACAGCAGTAGGTACTGGCATAAATTCGAAAAAAAATTTTGATAAAAAAATAATAAAAGAAATTGCTAAATTTACAAAAATTCCTTTTAAACCAGCTGCAAATAAATTTGCTGAACTTGCGGCCCATGACTCTATTGTTAATTTTTCAGGAACTTTAAATACTTGTGCTGTAGCTTTAATGAAAATTTCAAATGATATTAGATTTTTAGGATCAGGCCCTAGAGCTGGTTATGGTGAGCTTATTCTACCTGAAAACGAGCCAGGTTCTTCAATAATGCCAGGAAAAGTTAATCCTACTCAATGTGAAGCTGTTACCATGGTTTGTGTTAAAGTGATTGGTAATCACAATGGTATCACTATGGCAGGATCTCATGGACATTTTGAGTTAAATGTTTTTAAACCTCTAATTGCTCATAATATTTTACAATCAATAGATTTAATTGCTGACAGTACTAAAAATTTTGCTCTTTATTGTGTAAAGGGGATAAAAGCCAATAAGAAAAAAATTCAAGAACATTTAGATAATTCTTTGATGCTCGTAACAGCATTGGCACCACATATTGGTTATGATAATGCTGCAAAAATTGCAAAAACAGCTTTAAAAAATAATACCACCTTAAAACATGAGACTTTAAAAACAGGATTAGTAAACGAAAAAGATTATGAAAAAATTGTTGATCCTAAAAAAATGATCTACCCTACATAACTTTTAATTGCATCATTCAACAAATTTTTAAAATAAATCTTATTCTGCAAATTATCATTTCTGAGATAAATATTATTTAAATTATTATTTAAATTTTTATCAGATTTGCCATCAATTTTAATATTTTTTATATTTATAACTTTTTCGTCAAATAAATAAGTAAAGTTGATATTTATTTTATTTATTTTTTTTCTAAAATTTTTTGGGGTAAGTAAAAATTTATATACTTCATCTAGATTAGTTACATTCATTTCAGAGCTTGCGTCTAAAATTAACTTTCCATCTTTTACATATATTAGACTATCTGTCAGATTGAAATTAACATAATTTTTCCAACTAAATTTAGTTTGATCTAGATCAATTAATCCCTCTTGAATTTTTGAATTTAAAAAAATATTTTTAAAATCATTAAAATTTTTAATTTTATTTGCAAAAATGTTTAATTTAAAAGTAACATTACTATTATTAAATATTTCAGTTTTTAAAAGTTGTTTAATAATTGCATTAGAAGAAAATAGGTGAGAAAAATTTAGTTCAATAGCTGATCCTATTAAGTAAGAATGAAAAGGTCTAAAATTTAATTTTCCATCATAAGAAAATTTTGATTTTAGTGATTTATCAAATAGTTTAAATTCAAAATAATTTTTATTTGTTTTATATTCTGCAACGCTTTTCAAATTTAAAAAATTAAATTCTGATATTCCTGAGTTTAATTCTTTTCCAATTGAAAATTGATTTTCAATTTGAAGTCTTAAACTTTCTATATTTATTTTTGAAACAATTTTTTTATTATCTTTATTATTAAATAATTCCATTGAATAGGGTAAATTAAAAATTTTATTTTTTGAATAAAATATATTTTTAGACTCATCGGGATCATAAATATATTTTGCATTTGTGATATTATTAATAAACAAAACATCATTCTCTAAATTTCTATAGAAAATATTGCTATTAATTATCTCAAGTTTTATGTCTTTAAAATTACTATCTAAAAGTTTTATAAAAAAACCGTAGTTATTTTTATTTAAATTAAAATTTGCCTCCTCTATTATAATATCTTTCACTCTCATATTTTTTAGTGAATATAAATTTTCTAAAGATACATAAATTATTATTTTTTTTATTTCAAAAATTTCATTTTCATTAAATATTATTGAAGATTCTTTTGTTGTAAAATGTGGTCTTGGAAAAAATTTATATTCTAATTTTTTTTCAAAATTAAACTCTAGGTTTAATTTATTTAACAGGTTTTTTTTAATTTTTGATGAAATTTCATTTTGATTGAAAATGTTTGGTATAGAAAGATATGAGAAGAATAAAATAATCCCTACAATAATAATCAAAAAAATTTTGTTATTAATTAATAATTTTTTTAGATTATTTGCATTTAATTTGTTTAAATTTTTCTTTAATAGACTATTTATAAAGTTGTTGATCTTTTTTAAGATTTTAACAAAAAAATTATGGCTATTCATAAATCTAAGAAACTTATAAAGAAATATTTTAAATGATAAACTCTGATTATTTAAAAAATCTAAATTCGGCTCAAAAAGAGGCCGTATTATATCTAGATGGTCCATTATTAATAGTTGCTGGAGCAGGATCAGGAAAAACAAAGGTTTTAACCTCTAGAATTGCTCACATAATTAAAGAAAAGAAAGCATTTCCCAATCAAATTTTATCAGTAACGTTCACAAATAAAGCTGCAAAAGAGATGCAAAGAAGAGTGAGCAAAATGCTAGGTTCAGCTGCAACCGGCCTTTCTTGGCTTGGAACATTTCATTCAATTTGTGCAAAAATATTAAGAAAACATGCGGCTGCTGTAAATCTTAATTCAAATTTTACCATTATAGATACTGATGATCAAATAAGACTCATTAAAAATATCTGTAAAAGCGAAAATATTGATATTAAACAATTGGCCCCTAGGTTTATATTAGCAATAATTGATAGATGGAAAAATAAAGGGTATTACCCATCTGAGGTTATAGTAAATAATAAAGACGTTTATGAAAAAACTATACTTCCTTTATATAAAATCTATCAACAAAAATTAATAGACTTAAATTCATGTGATTTTGGTGACTTAATTTTACATACTGTAAAAATTTTAGAAAATTATCCTGATATTAGACAGATCTATTCAATTAACTTCAAATATATTTTAGTTGACGAGTATCAAGATACTAATTTTATTCAAAGTAAGTGGTTAAATTTATTATCTGAAAAAACTAAAAATTTATGTTGTGTGGGAGATGATGATCAATCTATTTATAGTTGGAGAGGAGCGGAAATTAAAAATTTTTTAGAGTTTGATCAAGTATATGAAAATACGAAAGTAATAAGACTTGAACAAAACTATAGATCTTCTCAAAATATTTTATCTGTTGCTTCCAATCTAATTTCTAATAATCAGAATAGAGTCGGTAAAACACTTACATCTACTATGGAAAAAGGAGATTTAGTTAAACTTAATTGCTTTAAAAATGGTAAAGATGAAGCTATTGGAATTTCAGATGAAATCGAAAAAAAATTAAAAAAAAAATATTCATTTAATGAAATGGCTATTCTAGTTAGAGCTATATTTCAAACAAGAGAATTTGAAGAACGATTTCTTAAAATTGGCATGCCTTATAGAATTTTAGGGGGAACAAAATTTTATGAAAGAGCTGAAATTAAAGATTGTGTTGCCTATTTAAGATTAATTCACCAAGAAAAAGATGATCTAGCCTTTGAAAGAATTGTCAACAATCCTAAAAGGTCAATTGGAGACACTACTTTAAAAACTGTTCATGAGTTTGGGAAAGAAAATAATTTAAGTCTAGAGTCTGCTGCAAATAAAATGCTAGAACAAAATTTAATTAAACCAAAAACAAAAATAGGTCTTAGTTTTTTTCTTAATTCATTAAATAAATGGAGAAATGATCTTAATGTCAAAAAAATAAGTCACATCAAATTGCTACAAGTAGTTTTAGACGAGTCTGGTTACTCAGCAATGCTTAAAAATAAAAAAGACTTAGATAATGAAAATAGATTAGAAAACATAAAAGAGTTGTTAAGCGCGATGAAAGAATTCGATAATCTAGAAAGCTTTTTAGAACACGTTTCACTAGCCACTTCAATTGATCAAGAATGGGATGGTGAAAAAATTAATATGATGACTATGCATGCTGCAAAAGGACTTGAATTTGACGTGGTTTTTCTTCCTGGTTGGGAAGAGGGTCTGTTTCCTCATCAAAAATCAATTGAAGAAAAAGGTCAAAGTGGGTTAGAAGAAGAGCGTCGTTTAGCTTATGTAGGTATTACTAGAGCTAAAAAGAAAGCCATAATTTCTTTTTCCATGAATAGGTTTTACCAAGGTGACTGGATTGATAGCATGGCCTCAAGATTCATAGAAGAATTACCAGAAAAGTATTTAGAAAAAAATTCGTTTTTTGAGGAAGAAGTTGACGATGATCACGATTTTGATTTTAATCAAGACTTTGAAATTGAAGAAGGAACAAGAAGCCCTGGATGGATAAGATATCAAAAGAGAATTAAATGAATAAAGAAGTAAAAGAGTTAAGAAAAAAATTTAAAAAATACGATATAGATGGATACGTTATACCAAAAAATGATGATTATTTTACAGAGTATTCAAAAATAAATAGATTAAAAATTATTTCAAATTTTAGTGGCTCTGCTGGTTTGGCTGTTGTTTTAAAAGATAAGAACTATTTATTTACAGATGGTAGATACACTATTCAAAGTGAAATGGAGAGTGGAAAATATTTTAAAATTATTAGTTATGAAAAAATAATTAATTGTAATTTATTCAAAAATCTAAAATTAGGACTAGACCCAAAACTATTTACACATCAACAAATAAAAAATTATTTTTTAAAACATAATAAAGTTAAATTTTTACCAAATAACTTAATTGACGAAATTAAAACTAAAAAAGTTGTAAATAATATTCCTTTTTTTTCACTTAAAGATGAAATTATTGGAGAAAATAGTAAATCTAAGATTAATAAAATTATAAATTACTTAAAAAAAAATAAAGCTGACAATTTATTTGTATCTGCCCCTGAAAATGTAGCTTGGATTTTAAACATTAGAGGTGGTGATGGTCCAAATAGCCCTGTACCAAATTCAAGATTAATCATTAATAAATCAAAAAAAGTCTTTTTAATAACAGAACCTCAAAAAGCTAAAAAATTAATAGAAGAAAAAATAATTAACAAAAATCAATTAATTGTCACAAGGGGTTTGCCAAAAAAAATTTTGGTTTTAGAAGGTAAAAATTTTATAATTGATAATAAGTCTTGTTCAGTTTTTTATGAAAATATTATTAAATCTAAATTTAAAATTATAAAAAGAGAAGATCCCACTTATCTTTTTAAAGCTATAAAAAATAACACTGAAATTAATAATATGATTAAATCACATGTTATAGATGGCGTGGCACTAACTAAATTTATTTATTGGATTAAAAAAATTAACAAGAAAAAAATTACAGAAGTAGATGCTCAGATAAAATTAGAAAAATTTAGAAAAAAAAGTAACAATTATTTATATCCTAGCTTTGAAACGATTGCAGGATCTGGAGAGAATGGCGCCATTGTTCATTATAGAGCGAAAAAAGGAAGTTGTAGAACAATAAGAAAAAATGATATTTTTTTATGTGACTCAGGTGGTCAATATAAATATGGTACTACAGATGTTACTAGAACTATTTGTTTTACAAAGCAAAAACCAAGCATCAAAAATATATACACTAAAGTATTAAAAGGACACATAGCTGTAGCAAATACAGATTTAAGATTGGATAATACAGGTATAAAAATAGATAAAAGAGCTAGAAAATATTTAAAAGAAAGTAAATTAGATTATGCTCATGGTACAGGACATGGTGTTGGTTTCTTTTTAAACGTACACGAAGGACCTCAATCAATTTCCAAACTAAATAAAGTCAAAATTCAAGAAGGTATGATTTTAAGTAATGAACCAGGTTATTATAAAAAAGGTTCCTATGGTATCAGAATAGAGAATCTTGTTTTCGTTAAAAAAATTAAAAAAAAAATTTGTTTTGAAAATTTAACTCTTGCTCCAATAGAAAAGGATTTAATTAATTATAATCTTTTAACTAAATTAGAAAAAAATTATCTTTTTAAATATCATTTAGATGTTTATTCAAAACTTTCGATGCATCTTTCTCTTCATGAGAGAAGATGGCTAGCTAGTTATATTTAGCATTTTCAAAAACTGGGTTTGATCCAATATTTGAATTTTAAGTTCTTTTGCCATATCAACCTTTTTTTTTGTTGGTTTTTCGCCAATAATCAAATAATTTAATTTTTTAGATACCATACTTACTGAAGTTCCAGAATTTTCTTCTATTAAAGATTTTGCTTCAGCTCTACTAATACCATTCAATTTTCCAGTTACCATGAATGTTTTTTCTTTTAATAGTCCATTTTCATCTTTGACTACTGCATCTTTTATAATTAAAATTTTTTGCAATTCCTTTAAAATACTAAAATTAACTTTATTATTAAAAAAATTTTTAATTGAATTAAGCTGTGTTTCACCAATACCATCAATATTTAATATGTCATCTAATCTCGTATTATTTAAAAAACTAATGAACTTTGAAAATGATTTAAAGTATTTTGATAAAATTTTTGCATTTTCTAAACCTATGTGTCGAATACCCAATGAGTATATTAATCTTTCCAAAGAAATATTTTTTCTCTGATTAATTGAATATTTCAAATTTTCTACTGATTGCTTTCCCCAGCCTTCGAGATTTTCTATTTTTTTAAAATCTAATTTAAATATATCTTGTGGTGATTTTAATAAATTAAATTTCCAAAAATTTTCAACTATTTTCTTTCCGAATCCTTCGATGTTAAAAGCATCTTTAGAAACAAAATGTTTTAATTTTTCTATTGCAATTTTTTCACATTCATATCCTTCACTAGAACATCTTCTTACCGCATCTTCTTTTTTGGTAATATTGTTAAATTCTTTGACAGTTTTAGAACCACATGAGGGGCATTTTTTGGGAAATATAAATTTTGATGATTTTGTCTCTCTTTTTGCTTTATCAACCGATAATATATGAGGTATTACGTCTCCAGCTCTTTCAATAGTTACTAAATCTCCAATTCTAATATCTTTTCGATCAATTTCATCTTCATTATGTAAAGTTGCATTAGATACAATTACACCTCCAATATTAACTGGTTTTATTTTTGCAACTGGTGTTAAAGCTCCAGTTCTACCAATTTGAATTTCAATATTAAGAATATTGGATATAGCTTTATTAGAGGCAAATTTATGAGCAATAGCCCACCTAGGGGCATTGGCAACATTCCCAAGTCTTTTTTGAAGATCAAAATTGTTTATCTTATAAACTATACCATCAATATCAAAATCAATTTTTGTTCTATCTTTTTCTATCTTGGTATAATTAATTAACAAATTATCAACTCCTGTAACCAATTTATTCAATGGATTAGTTTTAAAGCCCCAATTATTTAATTTTCCTAAAAAATCTATTTGATTTTTGATTTTAAGACCTTTTTTATAACCAAAAGTATAAGCTATAAATTTTAAAGGAATTTTTTTTGTATCATCTGGATTTTTTTGTCTTAATGACCCTGATGCTGCATTTCTTGGGTTTGCAAATTTTTCCTTTAAATTTTCAAAATCACTATTTTGTATAAATACTTCACCCCTAATATCAATTTCTTCAGGAAAATCTTTTGATACAATTTTTTTTGGAATATCTTTAATTGTAGCAAGATTGGCTGTTATATCTTCACCTTCTTTCCCATCACCTCTTGATAAACCAATTTTAAATTCACCATTTTTATATATCAATGAAGCTGATATTCCATCTATCTTTGGCTCTGCACTATAAGATAAATTGAAATCTGAATTTTTTGATAAAAAATTTAATATTCTTTTTTCGAAATTGACTAAATCTTCTCTTCCAAAAGCGTTAGCTAAGGACAGCATTGGAACTCTATGGGATATCTTTTTAAAATTTTTAGAAGGCTTGAAACCCACAATTTTTGAGGGTGAGCTTGCTGAATTTAAAAATGAATATTTGTTCTCTAAAATTAGGATACTTTTTTTTAAATCATCATATTCTTTATCAGTTACTAGTGGTTTACTAGTATCATAATAATTTTTATTATAATTAATTAATATCTTAATCTTTTTTTTATATTTTGATTCTATTTTTTTTCTATTCATCTCAACTAAATAGAGATTTAAATTTTTTTAATATAGAATTATTTTCTTTTTTAATGTCTTTTATCTTATTCTTTTTATAATTTTTATTAAAAACACTAAATGATTTTTCGTACCATTCAGATGATTGATAATTATAACCTAATAGATTAGCATATTTTTTTGCCTCTGTTTCAATTCCAAGTGTGTAGTAAATTTCAACCAGTCTATGAATGGCCTCCTCTACATAAATTGTAGTTTCATAATCATCAACAACAACTCTAAATCTATTTATTGCTGAGATCCATTTTTTTCTATCAACATAGTACCTACCTAAATACATTTCTTTAGCAGCCAAAATTTCATCTATTAAATTAATTTTAAACATAGCGTCTGTGGCAAACTCTGTATCAGGATATTTAGAAATTAAACTTTTAAATGTCTTCTTAGCATTTAATATGGATTGAAGATCTTTCTTCTCATCTACAATTTGTTCATAATAACATAATCCTAATAAATACTCTGCATAAACAATATCTTTATGATTAGGATAAACTTTCAAAAATCTATTTAATTCAGCCATCGCATCTCCATAATAATTTTGAGTATAGTATGAATAGGCAGCCATCAAGGCAGATTTAGGCGCATACTCTGATTGTGGAAATAAAATTTCTGCTTCATTGAATTTCTTTGCTGCAAAAAGCACATCGCCATTCTTAAGTTCATTTAATCCCTCTTTATATGCCTCTATCATTTGAGACTCTAGATTTACTTCATTGATTGAAGATTTTTCAATATCTTTTTTTGAGCAAGAAAAACAGAAAAAAACTATTAAAAAAAAATAAAAAAAATTACGATAAATCATGATCGATTATACTCTTAATTTATATCTTTTAAAATATATGTTTAGTTTAAGCTATAGATTTTAATAATTTTCTATTTATTAAAGTGTGTGGTAAGTTTTTTTCTTTTATTTCAAGAATTGAAAAATTTTCTTTATTTTCAAATACTTTTCTTAATAATTGGTTTGTAAGATAGTGGCCACCCTGAGAACATTTAATTTTAGCTATCACTCTATAGCCAGATGTATAAAGATCACCAATGCAATCAAGTATTTTATGATTAACAAATTCTTTGTTATTTCTTAAACCTTCTGGATTTAAAATTTCATGATCTTTTACTACTATTGCGTTTTGTAAACTTCCACCTTTTGCTAGTCCTTTTTTTTTAATTAATTCAATATCTTCGAACAAACAAAATGTTCTCGAATTGTATACATCAGTTAAATCATCTTCAAAAACTTTAACTTGATTTCTTTGATTTCCAATAATTTGGTTTTTATACTTTAACTCAAAATCTATATCTAAATTTAAAGTAGAAGGTTCTATAGATATGAATCGCTCACCGTCTGTAAATTCAATTTCTTTATTAATCTTAATAATTTTTATAGGAGCGTCACTAACTACTAATCCAGAATTAATAATCTTTTCGATAAATTCTTTGGCTGATCCATCTAAAATTGGAACTTCTTCATTGTCAATTTCTATTAGCGCGTTATCAATACCTAATCCAAATAATGCCCCCATTAAATGTTCAATAGTTGAAACTTTAACACCAAATTCATTTTCAATAGTTGTATTAAGTGAAGTGTTCGTAACGTTCATAAAATTTGGATAAACTAAGTTATTTTCCTTAAAATCAATTCTTTTAAAAACAATTCCAAAATTAGGCTCAGCTGGCTTAATACAGATATTCACATTTAATCCACTGTGAAGCGCTACACCACTGAAAGAGACATTATTCTTAATTGTTTTTTGAGTTAAATAAGACATAAGCGTCTTTTAATTTGCTTTTAATCGATTTAAAAAACAACAAATATTACTAGAAAAAACACTTTTAGCTAAATAGTTGAAAAAATTTTTCAAAAAAACCTTTATTTTCAGTATTTTTTGAAATTAATACAACTTCATTTTGATTTAAACCATTATTTAGTTTGTTTGCCACTACTGATAACTCTGCTGAGTTTTCATCAAAAAAACTTTTTATATAAATACCTGACATATATTGTCTAATCTTGATTTGATGATCTTCTAACAGTTTATCAAAAATAAAAGTAAATCTATCTGAAATAGAAATAAAATTTACCTCTAAATATGTATTATCATCATTGATATCTGCATTATTTGTTGAAAAAATATTTTGGTTTAGATCATTATTAACGATTATCATATGCATAATTATTTGATCTTTGTAATTTTCTCTAAATATATCTTTAACTTCTATTAAATTATTTTCCAAATATTTTTGATTTATATTTTTTTCATAATTCTTTTTTTTTATCGATATATTGGTGCTCAAAATTTTTTCACTATCTATTATCAAAATAATATTTCTTATAAAATTACTTACTGTTTTTTCAATTTTATAAATATTTTCATCAAGAAATTTTGGAAGACTATCAAATTGAATTTCTTCATTAACCTTTATTTCTTCATTATATAAATTTTTTGAATTATTTTTATCATAAACAAATATTTGATATTCATTTTTAGAAATATAAAGAAAAGTTTCAAAATCGGATTCTTCAATCATTTAAAATTATTTGATTTTTAATTCTTGCATCTATTATTTTATTATCTTTAAATTCATTCTTGTATAAAAATTGTAATGCCGATTTTAGTGCAAGATTAATATTTTCATTAGGTAATTTAATTATTGTATTATTTTTTAGTTCTAAATCCCATCTTTTAGATGGAAAAAAATATAAATTTTTAATTTCTGAGTAGGAAATTTTAGATTTATCGATAATTTTTTTTATACTTAAAAATTCGATTATATCTGGATTACCAAAAATAAATGGAAGTTGACTATTTGAAAAATTACTTTTAGTAAGTTTTCCATTTGAACCTAGATAAAATATTTTTCCATTTTTATTAATTTTTGCTAAAAATTTTGTTTTCTGAATATTAATATCTATGGAAGATGGATATCTTTTAAAAATAAAATATTTTTCTACTAAGGAATTTAGTTCAAGTTCGTTAATAAGATGATTTCTATTAATTAAAAAAATATTATCTAGATTTAGATTTTTAATTTTTTTTAACAAAATTGCTTTTTCTTTAATATCTAATCCGATAATATTAATATTACTAATATCTCTAAATTTTAGATCATTAAGATTGTTATTACTTATTGAGCCAACTAAAAATAATAAAAAAAAATAAATTAAAATTTTTTTACTTTTTCGTTGTTGCATCTTTTAAAATCCACTCAATTAATTTTATAAAAGTTATACCTCTATATTTTGCTATTTCTGGGACAAGAGATAGTTTTGTCATTCCTGGTTGAGTATTTATCTCCAATAAATAAAACTTATTTTTGTAAAATTTAAAGTCTGATCTTGTAACTCCATTACAACCAATTACTTTATGTGCCTTAAGTGATAAATTCATAACCTCATTTAATTTATTTTTAGGAAGTGAAACTGGAATTATATGTTCAGTTTTTGCATTAACATTGTATTTAGCTTGATAATCATAAAATTTTCTTTTTGGTTTAAGTTCTATTGCACCTAATTTTTTATTTCCCATAATTGCAACTTGAATTTCTCTTCCTCCAATAAATTCTTCGATTATTATCTGTTTGTAAATTTTCATTGAATTTATGACTCTTAAAATATTTTTTTTAGTACAAATAAATACATTTACACTTGACCCTTCATTAATTGGCTTAACTACAACTGGAAATTTTAACTTCTTTTCAATTATTTTTATTAAATCAAAATTATTTTTTTCAAAAGAATATTTAATATATTTTGGTGTATTGATTTTATTCTTTATAAAAATTTTTTTTGATATTTCCTTATCCATTGCTAATGAAGAAGCAACTACTCCTGAGTGCGTGTATGGTATTTTAAATCCTTCTAAAATAGTTTGAATGTAACCGTCTTCACCAAACTGTCCGTGTAATGCGTTAAATATAATATCTGGTTTAAATTGATTTATATTTTTTGATAAATTGCTATCTGGTTCAGAAATTTTTACACTATAGCCATTTTTTTTAAGTTCTTTTAAAACTTGCAAACCTGTATCAAGGCTAATTGTTCTTTCTTTTGATATTCCACCAGCAATTATTAGTATTTTTTTTTTCAATTTATTCTAAAATTTTTATTTCTGTTTCTAACTTTACTCCAGTTTTTTTTAAAACACTCTCAGATACAAATTCTATTAATCTTTTCATATCATCAAATTTAGCATTACCTTTGTTTACAAAAAAATTACAATGTTTTTCTGAAATACAGGCGTCTCCAAATGATTTTTCTAGAGAGACTGAATCTTTTATTAATTGCCAAACTTTTTTATCTGATTGACCTAATGGATTTTTAAAAGTACTACCACTAGTTTTAATTCTTGTAGGTTGTGCCTTTTCTTTTTTTTCTTTTAATTTTATCATTTCATTCTTAATTAAATCTGAATTTTTTTTAAAACCCTTAAAAGATGCACTTAAAAAGATTAAATCATTAGGCAATCCACTGTCTCTGTATTTAAAATCTATTTCATTTGCTGGTATCGTAATAACCTGTCCTGATTTATTGATAGCTTGTATTGAAATTAAGATATCTTTAAATTCTCTATCAAAACAACCTGCGTTCATCCTAATTCCTCCTCCTACTGTACCAGGTATGCAAGATAAAAACTCAAACCCACCCAAATTATTGTCCATTGCAAATTCTGAAAGCGATTTATCACTGACAGCACTTCCGGCAATAATTATATCTTCTGATAATAATGAAATATTGTTAAAATTTTTTGATAGCTTAACAACTACTCCATCATAAGTTTTATCAGTAATTAAAGTATTTGAACCGCCACCTAGGACAAATAGTTTTTCTTTATTTTCAATTATTTTTAAAAATCTAATTAATTCTTTTAAATTTTCCGCTTTATAATAAATTTTAGTAATACCAGCAATATTAAACCAATTTTTTTTTTTTAAATTAAAATCAAATTTTATATTTTCATTAAATTCCAACAATAAATCATCTCGGTTCATACTCATTATAAATATCTAGGTATTTCTCTCATCCACGTTGAGATAGTTCCTGCGCCCATTCCAATAACTATTTTTTTTCCATAAATATTATTTTTTATGTATTTTACTAATTGAAATCTATCATCTACTAAAAATAGTTTTACTTTTGAGTTTTTGATTATTTCTCTTGCAAAATTTTCATATTTAAAACCTAATGTTATTTTTTCGCCTGCAGTGTAAATAGGAAGTAAAATTACTGTATCGGCATTTTTAAATGCATAAGTAAATTCTTTTTTTAAATCTTTTAATCTTGATATTCTGTGTGGTTGAAAAATACATACTTTGTCATAATCTTTATAAACGTTACTTACTCCGTCTAATACAACTTTAATTTCTGTTGGATGATGAGCGTAGTCATCAAAAAAGTCAACTTTATTAAATGTAAAAATTTTGTTAAATCTTCTTTGAACTCCCTTAAAATTTTTTAACCCTTTTTTTATACTTGAAATAGTTAATCCAACTGTAATAGCCAAAGCTGATGCTGCGACTGAGTTTTTAATATTATGTATTCCTAATAGTGGAATCTTAATCTTTTTAATTAATCTATTTTTTTTATTTGGTAAAATTATCTTTAAATCAAACTCAGAATAATTTTTTGATTGTTTAATATTCTTAATACAAAAATTTGATTTTGTATCAATACCATATGTGTAAAAATTTTTATTACTTAATTTCTTAATCAAATTTTTATTATTTTTATCATCTATACAAATAAAAGATTTTCCGAAGGATGGAACTTTATTTACGAACTTAATAAAATATTTATTCAACTCATCCATAGAGCTATAAAAATCCATATGTTCTCTATCTATATTGGTTATTATTGAGTATGTGGATGGGATATAGACAAAACTGCCATCTGACTCGTCGGCTTCTAAGATTGACCAGTCACTTTTACCCAGTCTAGCAGAGTTATTGATAGAATTTATAACACCTCCATTAATAATAGTTGGATCTATTTTGGTCTCTTGAAAAATTGAAGCTATTAGTGACGTTGTGGTTGTTTTTCCATGAGAGCCAACAACAACAATATTCTTAGTTAGAGAAACAATATTTGCCAGCATTTCTCCTCTTTTATAAATTGGCAATTGTTTTTTTTTTGCCTCCACCAATTCTGGATTATTTTTTTTAATTGCAGAAGAAACGACAATAATAGTTGCTTTATTTATATTTTGTTTTTTATGTCCAATTGTAATCTGTATTTTTTCTTTTTTTAATCTTTCAATATTCTTATTGCTAGCAATGTCGCTTCCTTGAACTTTAAAACCCTTACCTTTCATTATAAGGGATAATCCGCTCATTCCTATTCCGCCAATACCTATAAAATGGATAATCTCAGATTTTGCTAATTTAATTTTCATTTATAAGATTTAATAAATCTTGATTAACATTATTCCAAGTATTTTGATAATTTAATTTTTCTAAATTATTTTTTTTCACAAGTATTTCATCTTTATTAATCATTATATTTGATAATAAATCTTTAAATTTTTTTTTATCAAAATTAATTTGCTCAACTATCCAACAACAACCTTTATTTTTATAATAGTTTGCATTTTCTAATTGATGATTATCTTTAGAACTTGGTAGTGGAATAGCAATAAAAGGTTTTTTTAATAGAGAAATTTCTGCCAAACTAGATGCTCCTGCTCTTGTTATACATAAATCTGATTGATTTATTAATGAGTCAAGACTTTGGTCAAAGTTAAATACAATATTATCAATCATGTTCTTAGAATATAAATTTTTAAGAGCATCTACATTTTTTTGATTTGTTTGATGAATTACTTTTAAAGGTTTTATTTTTGAAACTTCAATAATTGACTCATGTAAGATTTTATCAAATATTTTTGCTCCTTGACTTCCTCCTATTATTATTAATGTAAATTTTTCATTTTCATATTCTTTTAATTTTTTATCATAATATTTCTTTCTTATAAGTGGATTTATAATATTTAATTTACTTCTAAACTCTTTAGGAAAACCAATAATATTTTCAGAGTAACATATAATTTTTTTACAAAATTTGAGAAAAAATTTATTTGCTCTTCCAATAACCATATTTGGTTCTAATAAATAAATTCTAATATTTAATATTCTTGCAGCTAAACATAGTGGTAATGACATATATCCACCTGTGGAAATAAGAATTTGGATTTTCTCTTTTTTAAAAATTAGTAAAGATTTTAAAGTTAAAAAAAATACTTTTAAAATCGATAATGGCAATAACACGAAATTATTTAACTTAGGTGTATCAATAATTAAAATGTCATAAAATTTATTATCTAAATAATTAAGACCTCGGACGTCGCTTGAAATTAAGATATCATAAACATCTTTTAAATGATCGTAAATTGTAGTTGCGGGAATAACATGTCCACCAGACCCTCCTGTGGAGATTAAAATTTTACCCTTCATTTTAATTATCTATTTTTCTTTTAGTTAAATTTAAAATTATTCCCGATAGTATTGAAATACTTACTATTGAAGAACCTCCATAACTCAAAAATGGTAACGTCATACCAGTAGTAGGAAATAATCTAATATTAACACCTACATGAATGGTCGCTTGCATTAGGATTAAGCTAACACATCCAATTAAAACGAGTTTAATTTTATCATTTTTTTCATAATTTATTTTTTTAAAGACCATGTATATGAACATTAAAAATAATAATAATATTAATATTATGGCAACAACCCCAAACTCTTCAGAAATTACAGATATAATATAATCTGTATGAGCTTCTGGTACTCGATTTTTTAAAGTTCCTTCGCCAATTCCTTTTCCAAAATAACCACCACTTGTAATGGACTCGATTGCTTTATCGGATTGAAAATTATGTGTTCCTGTATCTCTATTAAAAAAAGAAAATATCCTGCTTTGAATATAATCAAACTTAGGTACGTATATAATTAAATAAGCCAATGAAATAAAACAAAATATAGAAAGACCAAATAGAAAAAAGATGTTAATTCCTGAGGTAAAGATTAGCACTGCCCAAGAGAAAATAACAAGAAGAGTTTGCCCAATATCTGGCTGCATTATTAAAAGTAAAGAGATTATTGATACTAAGATAATTGATAATAAATATTTTAAATAAAGATTTGAGCTTCTAACACTACAAAGAATAGTTGAGATCATAATAATTAAAAAAGGTTTTAATAATTCAATTGGTTGAAATCTTGGTAAAAAAAATAAATCTATCCATCTTTTTGATCCCTTTACTTCAACACCAATAATTGGAACTAAAAATAAAGAAATTAAGGTAACAAAAAAAAGAAAATACGAATAATGGAATAATTGATCAGTTTTTATAGAAGAAAAAATAAAAATTATAAATATTCCAATAAAAATATAGATTAAATGTTTAAAAAAAAAGAAATAGCTATTTGTATCCAGTTTATCTGAAGCAATTAATGATGTTGAAACTAATGAAAAAAAAAGTCCAATTGTAAATAACAGACCAATAAGCAAAAAAATAGATTTATCTATATTCTTCCACCATTGATAATAAAATTTATATAAAAAACTATCGTTTTGCATTTAAAAATTTTTTAACTAATTGATTAAAATATTTTCCTCTATATTCAAAATTTTTAAAGCTATCAAATGATGCCCCCGCAGGACTAAAAAAAATAATATTTTTTTTTAATTTTTTATCTTTTAAATCAAAAAATATTTTTTTTAATATATCTTTTAAATTTTTAAAATTCCTAATTGGCATCTTATTTTTAATATTATTTTTAAATTCTTCATGGTTATTACCAAAAATAAATGTTTTATAATTCTTGCAATGTATTTTAGATAGATTCAATTGATCACCTTTTTTGGGAATACCACCTAAAATCCAATAAACATTTTTTAAATTTTTTAACAAGTTTTCTGATGAAGCAAAGCTTGTAGATTTAGAGTCATTAATTATCGTTAAATTTTTATTTTCATAGATAATTTGTTGTCGATATTTTAATCCTTTAAATCTATTTAAAGTTTTGATTAATGTTTTATTATTTAAATTTAATGTTTCAGAAATCTGCAAAACAAATGATAAATTTTCTAAGTTACCTGCAGATAAAAAATACTTATTCTTTAATTGCTTAATTATTTTATTTGCTTTTTTTAAATCAACTCTAATAATTTTTGGATTATATCTTTTGCTGTTAAGCTTTTTATTTATTAACAAATCATTTTTTTTTACAAATGCTATAGAATCCTTAGACTGAGAATTTAATAACTTAAATTTAGCATTAATATAATTTTTTAAATTTTTATGTCTTTCTATATGATCGGAACTAATGTTAAGTATTGCTGAGTATTTTGAGGTAAATATTCTGCTATAATCTAATTGATATGAGGAAGCTTCAATCACGAAAATAGTCTTTTTAGTAATTTTTTTTTCAGATAATACTGGATTTCCAATATTTCCAATCAACCTACAATCATAGTTTTGGTCTGATAAAACTTCATGCAATATTTTAACTGTGGTTGATTTTCCATTAGTTCCTGTGATAGTGATGCTTTTATTTTTGAAAAATGAATAGAATATATCCAAATCTGTATAAATTTTAGATTTATTTTTTTTAAGAAATTTAGATAATTTACATTTTAAAACATCAATTCCTGGACTGATAATAATACTATCAAACTTAATTTTTGATATTACCTGAACATTTCTAAGTCTTTGATTTGATTGATGTCTAATTTTTTTTTTTAAATCATCATCAAATAAATATACTTTGGCTTTATTATTTAAAAATTTATATGAAGAAAGCCCACTTTTTCCTAGACCATAAATTAATATTTTTTTTTGTAAAAAAATATTTTTATTTTCTATCATTATCTTAATTTTAAAGTAGCCAGACCTATCATTGCTAAAATAATTGAAATGATCCAAAATCTAATTACGACTGTTGACTCAGGCCATCCCTTTTTTTCAAAATGATGATGTATTGGTGCCATTCTAAAAATTCTTTTTCCAGTTAATTTAAAAGAAATTACTTGTACCATCACAGAAACAGCCTCGAGAACAAATAACCCACCTGTAATTGCTAATACTATTTCGTGTTTTGTGATTATTCCAACAGCTCCTAAAGAACCGCCAAGTGCTAAAGAACCTGTATCACCCATAAAAATTTTAGCTGGTGGTGCATTAAACCACAAAAACCCTAAGCATGATCCTATTATTGCTCCACAGAAAATTGAAACCTCTCCTGTTCCTTCAATATAAGGAATTTGTAAGTAATCAGAAAAAACAATGTTGCCTGTGACATAACTTATAAAAGCAAAACAACCTGCAACTAAAATTACAGGCACTGTAGCTAATCCATCAAGTCCATCAGTTAAATTAACTGCATTCGATGAACCTACAATTACAAATACGGAAAAAGGAATAAAAAACCATCCAAGATTAATTATTAAATTTTTAAAAAATGGAAAATATAAATTAGTAATTTCTTGATAATCAACATAGTAAACAAATAAACTAATCCCTAGTATTGTTAAAAAAACTTGTGATAATATTTTGAATTTAGATGAAATACCTGACGAATTATTACGTTTTATCTTTTTATAATCATCTAATGCACCAAGTAAACCAAATGAAATAGCGATATAAATACAAAATAAAACACTTGTATTTGATAGATCCCCCCAACATAAAACAGAAAATAGTAATCCAAATAAAATGATTACTCCTCCCATTGTTGGGGTGCCAATTTTTTTTACAATATGATCTTGTGGACCATCATCACGTATAGGATTTACAATTTTTCTATTTGAAAAAAAACTTATAATAGGCCCCCCAATTAACAAAACTATAATTAATGAGGTGAATAAAGATAATCCAGTTCTAAAAGTGATATATTTAAAAACGTTTAAAAATCCAAAAATATCGACGAAATTAAGTAGAAATTGATAAAGCATTTATTTTAAACCTTTTAAATTACTGATTATCTCATTGAATCCTGTCGCATTTGAGGCCTTAACCATAAGATAATCATTATTATTTAAATCGTTTTTAATCAAATCAATAATTTGCGAGTTGTTGTTTAATATTCTGCCTTTTTTCTCTTTTGAAATTAAATTGTATGTAAACAAAACTTTACTTCCTTTAACAAAGATTTTGTCTATCTTTGTATTATTAATTATTTTTGCAATAGATTGGTGAAGTTTTTTTGAGTGTTTTCCAAGCTCTAACATATCACCTAATAATAAAAATTTTTTTCCCTTATTAATTTTGATTTTATCAAAATTTAAAATTGCAGATTTAAGAGATAACGGATTTGAATTATAGCTTTCATCTATCAGGTTTAAGCTCTTATTATTAATCTTAATTTTAGTAGTATCTCCTCTGCCCTCGAGTGTTTTAAAACCTATGAAAATGTTTTTATTTAATTTAGATACATCTAAAAAAACACTCATTACAGCCAACCCAGCTAAAATATTTAAGATATTATTTTGAAAATTGTTAGAAATAAAAAAATAAGTTTTTAAATTATTTACTCTAATGGTTGCTTTAAACTTATTAGCAATTTTTTTAATACTTATCAGTTTTATATTTGAATATTGATTGTCAACACCAAATGATAAAATTTTAAGGTTTCTTTTATTAGATATATTTTTATGTAAACCAAAAAAATTATCATCAGCATTTAGAATGACAAACCCATTAACTTTTGTATTATTAATTATTTCTGATTTAGCTAAAGCAATTTGTTTTAAATTTTTAAAATTCTTAGCATGAGCATAATTGATGTTAGTAATCACACTAACATCAGGTTTAACAATTTTAGAAAGATAATCAATTTCACCTTTTTTACCCATTCCAATTTCCAAAACACCATAATTATTTTTTTGATCTAAATTAAAAAGGCTTAAAGGGACTCCATATTTATTATTATAAGATTTAGGTGAAACACCTACTTTAGATAACTGTTTTAATGAGTTTCCCAATAATTCTTTTAATGTGGTCTTTCCACAACTGCCAGTTATAGCAATAATTTTTGTTTTTATATTTTTTCTATATAGCTCAGAACTTTTTGTTAAAAATTTGAGTGAGTCTTCAACTTTAATTTGACGAGAAATATTTATTTTTTTTTCAATTTTATTAACTACTGCAATTGATGCTTTTTTTTTGAAAGCTTCATTTATAAATTTGTTACCATCATTTTTTTTTCCCTTAATTGCAAAAAAAATATCGCCTTTTTTTATTTCTTTTGAATTAATTCTGGCTTTCTTCAACGAAATTTTGTTAGATATTTTTTTTTCTCCATTAAGCTCATTAAGTATATTAACCTTCAAATTATTTGATAATGCTAAATTTTTAATTTTTATTGTATCAAGGATAATTTTTTTATCTGAGAAGAAAATTTTTTTTACACCAATTTCTTGAACTGTTTCATGTCCTTTTCCTGCTACAAGTAAAATTTCCCCTGTATTTAACTGATTTATTGCTTCAGATATTGCCTTTGCTCTATTAGGAAATTCAAACACCTTTAGTTTTTTTATTCCTTTTTTTATGTCTTTTCTTATTTTACTGGGTTGCTCTAGTCTTGGATTATCATCAGTAAGATAAATTTTATCTGAAAAAAGATCAGCAATTTTACCCATTTTAGCTCTTTTATTTTGATCTCTATTCCCTCCACAACCAAACACTAAATTGATTTTGTGACCTGGGAATTGTTCTTTTATATTTTTAAGACAAGTTTTTAAAGCATCTGGCGTATGTGCGTAGTCTAAAATTACCTTTGAATTATTTTTTATTCTACTAACTCTTTCAAATCTTCCCTCTACAGACTTTATTTTTGGTATTACTTTAAATATGTCTTTAATATTGATATTACTCTTTATTGAAGCAATGACTGCCATTAATACATTTTTTAATTGAACTTTTCCAATCAAATTTAGTTTAATTTTGTGTATTGAATTATTATATCTAATCTTCAACAATTGAGACTCTCCTTCATATTGGTGAGATAAAAATTGAAAATTATTTTTTTTATCTAATAATGAAAAAAGATTTAAACTTTTATTAGATGCTATATTTTTTATTTTTTTAAATTCAGGTATTTTTTCATCAGTTATTATATTTCCATTTTTTTTTATTAAATTCTCAAATAAATAAAGTTTAGCTTTTAAATAATCTTTTATATTTTTATGATAATCTAAGTGGTCTTGTGATAAATTTGTAAATATTCCAGTATTGAAAGATAGTCCATCTAATCTATTTTGACTTAAACCATGGCTTGATGCCTCCATAATAACATTATTGATATTTTGTTTTTTAAAATTATTTAAAATTTTATTTAATTGAATTGGGTCTATTGTTGTATTTGATAAATCTTTTTTAAATTTTTTTGATTTAATTCCTAGAGTTCCTATAGAAGCAACCTTTTTATTATTCAAATCTAATATCTGATAATAAAAATCTGCAATAGATGATTTTCCATTCGTACCTGTAACTGCAATAATATTATTAGGTACTTTGTTATTAATTTTAAATGATATTTCAGCTAATAACTTTCTAACATTATTTGATTGAATAAATAAAATACCATTTTTAAATCCATTAATTTTTTTTTCAGTTATGATTATTTTTGCACCATTAGAAATTGCAGATGATATAAAAATATTACCATCTATTTTATTTCCTCTAACTGCAAAAAAAATATAATTTTTTTTTATTTGATTGCTATCAAATGAAATTCCAGAAAAAAAAATTTGTTTATAGCTATCTTTAATATTTTTGAAATAATCACCTAGTAGCATAATTAATTAATTTCTAGATATTTTGTGGCTAAAATAGGCCCAATTTTATCCATTATTTTTCCAACTACCTCTACTGAAGTCCATCCTGCTGTATTATATAAGGTTCCCTTCCAGCCACCTTTTTGATGTCTATATTTATAATAATAATCTTTTGCTTTTTGTGGTGTGTCTAACATAACTATAAACACATATTGTGGATTTGATGTTGGAAATATTGAAGCAAACGTATTTATTTTAGCTTCAGAATAAGAACCATCCTTTGGTTGATCTGCAGTTCCAGTTTTACCACCAATTTCGTAGTTTGGCACATTAGCAAATTTTGCTGTACCTTCTTCTGTATTAACAATTTTTCTTAAAGCCGTAACGACTTGTTCAGAAACTCCTTTGTTAATTAATCTATTTCCTTTTTCTTTATTTTCAGAATTTTTATTAATTAAAGTTGGTTTAACATCATAACCTCCATTAGATATTACTGCATAACCTTTTGCTAACTGTAAAATTGTAGTTGCAACACCGTGACCAAATGAGGCTGTAGCTAATTTACATTTCCCAAAATTATAATCTTTTTGTGGAGCCACTTCATCAATATCAAAATCAATAGAACTTAATACACCTACTTTTTCTAAAAATGACTTGTGTTTTTCTGGCCCAATTAGTTGGGCAATTCTAACTGAGCCAATGTTTCCAGATCTAATTAAAATTTGTTCGGCTGTTAAATCTGAAGGAATTTTATTGTCATATTCTCCTATCCTATGTTTGTCACAACGAATGGATTTTGGTAAATCTAAAAATTCAGTCTCTGGTTTTATTAAATCCTCATTTAGGGCACTTGCAAATGTTAATGGTTTGAAAACTGAGCCAAGCTCATAAGTTCCTTTAGTAACCCTATTGATAAAATTAACATCAGTTATATTCTGTCTTTCATTTGGATTAAAATCAGGCAATGAAATAAGTGAAACTATATTCCCATTATTTACATTCATTAATATTGCTGCACTACCTTTGCTTTTAAAAATTTCTTGATATTTGATTAATTCTTTACGTACTAAAAACTGTATATCTTTATCTACTGTAAGTTTTATAGGTTTTTTTATTTTTCTTAAAATTTTGTCAAAAGATTTTTCAAGACCTGAAATTCCATTATTGTCATCATCTATTTGACCAATAATATGACTAAAAAGATTTTTTTGGGGATAAATTCTTAAAACCTTCTCCTCAGGTTTAATAGACTTATCTCCAAGTTTCATTATTTTTTCATAGTTTTCTTCAGAAATTTTTTTTTCTAAATAGAAATATTTCTTTTGATTTAATTTTTTTTCAATCTTATTAAAATCTTTATTGGGAAAGATAATTTTTAAACTCAATAAAAGTTTTTTCTTATCAATTACTTCTGAAGTCTTTATGCCTATATCAATTGATTTAACAGTTTTAGCTAAATAATTACCATTTATATCTGTTATGTCAGCTCTATAGAGTTTATTACTTAAAGTAGAAAAGTTATCAGTCATTTCTAATTTAGGTTTACGTGACCCAAGATGGATTAAATGAATAGTATAGATAAGATGAATAATAAAAAAAATGAAAAATATAAATGCTACTCTGTTAAATTGTATATTTAAATTTGTATCATTTTTTTTATAAACAAAATTATTTTTATAATCTTCAATTATGATTTTAGATCTTAATTTTTCCATTAATCTTTAATTATTTTTAAATTTTGAATCTTATTGTCTCTTTTAGTAGTTTTAAAAACTTTTATATTTTCAATTTTTTTTTGTTCTAAATCATTTTCAAAATATAATGATTGAAATTCCAATAATTTATCTGATGAAGTTAGGTAATCATGTTCTAATTTAGTCTTTTCAAATTCTGAATTTAAGATTCTTAAATTTTCTTTTACTGTAAAAATTTCATCTTCATTTTTTTTTGCTGAATTTTTAACTATTGCTGTTGATAAAATTAATGAAAAAATAATTAATACCAAGACAATTTTTTTCACAGTTTGTCACCAAAATTTTCAATCTCGATCAGATAGTTAAATTGATCTAGAATGTCAGTTTTAAAATTATAAAAATCAGTTTTTTTAATTACATATCTAAGCTTTGCTGATCTTGAGGGTAAATTTTCTTTTATTTCTTTATTTGAGGGCACAATTGCTTTTTTTTCATTTAATTTGAGCAATGGTTCTGCCTGTTCTGTAATAGGCGCATATCTAGAAATACTTTTTTTTTCAGAAAGACTTTTAAAAAAATATTTAACAATTTTATCTTCTAGTGAATGAAATGTAACTACAGCAAGTACTCCATCTTTTTTTAAAACTTTAGTTGCATTAATAAGACCAAAAATTAATTCGCTTATTTCTTTATTAACTAAAATTCTTAAAGCTTGAAAAACTTTAGTAGCACTATGAACTTTAAAGTTTTTTTTTCTTTTTGTTTTTTCTATGATCTCAACTAACGTTTGAGTATCTATCTTATTTATTAATCTCTCCTTAACAATATTTCTAGCAATAAACTTACTTTCTTTTTCTTCTCCAAAAAATTTGAATATCTTATCTAACTCTTTTTCATCCAGATTATTTATCACATCTTCAGCTGAATAATTATTTAAACCCATTTGCATATTTAAGCTTCCTTGAGATTGAAAAGACAATCCTTTTTTAGGATCTTTTACTTGAGTATAAGAATAACCAAGATCAAATATTACACCTTTAACATTCTCATTTTTAAGTTTTAGATTGTTTAGTTGACTAAATTTAATATTTTTAAAAAAAAATCTTTCTTCAAATTTATCTTTTAGTAAATTTGCTTTTACTTCACTTTCAATATCACGATCTAAAGCTATAACTTTTGTATTTTCAAACTCTAGGATTTTTTTGGAATAACCACCTTGACCAAAAGTACAGTCAATAAATGTGCCACCATATTGAGGGGAAATAATGCTAATAATTTCTTTTAGCAGTACCGGATAATGTTTTTGTACTTCCGATACTATGGTGGCGTCCATTTATTTCTTTGAAGACCATTAATTTTTTTGTCTTCTTAGGAATGCTGGTATCTCCAGATCATCATCTTCTTCACTGTTTGAGGATAACAAATCATCTGAATTTGAATTTTCAGTTTCTGAACTGAATAAATCTGGTGCATCTGAATCAACACCAAATTCTTTAAGATCGTTAGAAACATCTTCTTCAATACTTTCTTCTACTATCTGTTCTTGAGGTGCTTCAACAGCCTCTTGAGTAAAAGATTTTTCCATTTCATTTACATAACTATCTTCAACAACACTTTCACTCTCAATGCTATCGTTATGTACTACATCTTCATTTTGAACATTTGAGTTTAAATGTTCATGTTTTTGTTCTTCAACAATTTCATTATCAAGTTTAAGAGCATTAGCACCATGTGAAACAGGATTAGAAATTGAATTTGAAAAGTTAAAAGATGCTGATGATCCCATATTTGAAAAATCTGAATACCCTGGGTTTCTATTTTGTATACGATGCACCATATTTATCACTGATTTAGTCTCTGGTTGTTGACCGTCTAATGATGTTGCTACAATTGAAACTCTCATTTTACCATCAAGTTCTGAGTCTGTAATTGCACCAATAATCAATTCTGCTTCTGGATCTACCTCAGCTCTTACTTTATTTACTGCTTCATCAACCTCAAAAAGTTTAAGATCTTTGCCACCGGTAATATTAACCAGCAATCCTTTTGCACCTTTTAAAGTATAGTCATCAATCAGTGGATTGCTTACTGCCATCTCTGCAGCTTTAAGAGCTCTACCTTCTCCTTCGGCTTCACCTGTGCCCATCATTGCTTTACCCATAGATGCCATAACTGTTTCAACATCAGCAAAATCAAGATTGATTAAACCTGGTCTCACCATCAAATCAGTTATACTTTGAACACCATGCATCAAAACATTATTTGAAAGATTAAAAGAATCTTCAAATGTTGTTTGTTCATTTGCTATTTTAAACAAGTTTTGATTTGGAATAACAATTATTGTATCAACATGTTTTCTCAATTCTTCTAAACCTAGTTGCGCTCTTCTCATTCTAGAGGGGCCTTCATATAAAAATGGAAGAGTCACAACACCTACAGTTAAGATATTTAATTCTTTAGCAGCTCTTGCAATGACATGAGCTGCCCCAGTGCCCGTTCCACCACCCATACCAGCTGCAATAAAAACCATATTTGCACCTTGCAAAGTATTTACAATTTCATTTAAAGATTCATCAGCAGCTGCTTGACCAATATCTAATTTGGCACCAGCACCTAAACCTTTAGTTAAATTTAAACCAATTTGAATTCTTGTTTTGCTTTTACTTAACTTTAAATCTTGAGCATCAGTATTGACTGCAATAAATTCTACTCCTTGTAGATTATTTTCAATCATTTCGTTAATTGCATTTCCGCCTGCTCCACCAACTCCCATTACTAGAAGTCGTGGTTGTAATTCTTTTATTTCTGGTGTTTTAAAGTTAATTGTCATCTTTTTATCCCCTCTTATTTATTTGGTTGAAGCTCCCATTTAAGGTTAGCTCGATTTAAATTTGCTTTTTTTCTTGCTGTTACCTTAAATTTTTCAAATGCTGTTGGTTCCCAAATTTGAAATGTTTGACCTTGACCAACGAACAACATGCTATTTCTAATTTTTGCATGCTTTAATAATTTTAATGACAATGAAATTCTACCTTCACTATCAAATTGTAAATTTGTACTTTCTGCTAATATTGATGTTGCAAAATAATCTCTTTTTTCTTCAAAAGGATTTAAAGACTCAATTGCAGAGGAAATTTTTTCAATTCTATCTTGAGAACAAGCTTCTATAGATGAATTATTAAAAGATGGATAACAAATAACACCGTTGTAACCTAAGTTTGACAAATGTGACCTGAAGCTAGCAGGCACAGACACTCTCCCTTTTTTGTCTAATTTGTTCTCGTAAGTAGATAAAAACATATATTTTTAAATTCATAAATTCCATAATTGGGAATATATGGGAATATATGGGTATTTAAAATAATAGTCAAACATTGATTATGAACTAAATTTAAGCTGCTTTGATAGGTAAAATTTACATAAAATTGATATAATAATTAATAATAGATGATTTTTTTCTTTATACAGCAGCTCAACTAATGAGAATGCTTATTCATGCTCTATTTAAATTTATACTTTAAGCTGGAATAATTTTTCAAATTGTTATTGTTTTTTTTATTTTTAAAATGTGAAGTGCCAGATAAACTATAAGCCGGGTTCTGTCATTTAAACTTATCATTTGTCTAGGCTTAAGATCACTCTTAAGCTCAAGCAACTAACCCTGATGACTAGCCAAGGATGGCTTTTAGTTTTTCAACAATGTCATCTCTACTTAGTCTTGCTCCCAGTGGGGTTTTCCAGCGTTCATTGTTACCAATAGAACCGGTGTGCTCTTACCACACCTTTTCACCCTTACCATGTTATGGCGGTTTATTTTCTGTGGCACTATCCCTAGGGTTACCCCCGCCAGGTGTTATCTGGCACTGTATCCTTGTGGAGCCCGGACTTTCCTCTTTAATAAATTAAAGCGATAAATCATTTATCTAGCATTAGCAATTTATTACTAAACTATAAAACTGCAAGAAAATTTATTTCAATTTTTTTGTTAAATTTTGACTTATAAGCAAACATTCTTGGTCAATTATGCCATTAATCAATTCTTGTCTAAATCTTCTTTGAAAAGCAATAGTTATAAGATTTAAAAATTTATCTTTTTTAAGTTTTATCGGACTTTTAATTGAATATCCAATTCTTGATAGATTGTTAAAAAAAAAATTTTTATCTATAAGACTTATTTCTTTTCTTCTATTTTTTAAAAGGGTTTTCTGTGATAATGAATGCCACTTACCAATTCCAAATTTAGCTAAATATTTCCAAGGAAATTTTTCACCAGGATCTTTTTTTCTTGTTGGTGAAATATCAGAATGACCCAAAATATTTTTTTCATTAATCTTATATTTTTTAATTAAAAATTGACTTAGTTTTTTTAAAGATTGAATTTGTTTTTTAGAAAATTTTTTATAATTATATTCATGACCGGGATTACTTATTTCAATTCCAATTGAGTGCTTATTTAAAGATTTCAAATTTTTCCATGATGATACCCCGGCATGCCAAGCTTCGTATAAGTCTGGTACCATTATAACTATTTCTCCATTGTATCTGATTAAATAATGACTGCTTACTTTTGACCTCATGCTTATCAGTCTTTCTATTGCTTCTGATTCCTTTTTCATGCCTGTGTAATGAAAAATAATGAACTTAATTTGTTTTACTTTTCTTTTTTTTATCTCAAAGTTTGGAGAATAATTCAGAGTTGTATCCATAATCGATTTGAGTATAAATTTAGACTATTTATAAACACTTTATAGACATTTTTTTAAATTAAATGTTATTTCACAAAAGTTAATTAATATATTATAAATTTATCATGTTGAAAAAATTAACAATAGCCATAATTTATATCTTTTTATTGGCTTTTAATGCGTACGCTGGATCAGATGGTGAATTGGCATTAAATAAAAGTGAACCGAAAGAAATAAAAGATTGTTTTGAAAAATTGAATAGAGCAACTTTTACATTTAACCAAGGTTTGGATAAAGCTATTATTAAACCAATTGCAAAAGGTTATAGAAATTTACCAGATCCAATCCAAAAAGGTACAAAAAATGCAGTGACAAACTTATCAAACCTAATAACAATACCTAATAACATTTTGCAGGGAGATGTTAAAACAGCAATTATAAACACTGGAAGATTAGTTGTAAATACAACTGTTGGACTTCTAGGAACTATTGATGTCGCAAATAAAATGGGTTTTCCAAAATACGTAAGAGAAGATTATGGTCAAACTTTAGGTGCTTGGGGTATGGGGCCTGGCTGTTATGTAGTCTTACCAGTTCTAGGACCATCTACACTTAGGGATACGGCGGGTTCTTTTGCCAATGTGTTAGGTGGAGACCCATGGTACAATACATCAATTCATGGAAATAATGAATTTTTAAGTGAAGGAGTTTTTATAGCCTCAAAAGCTTTAGGTGGAATTAATTTTAGAGCAGAAAACCTTGAGTCTTTTGATAACCTGGAGACAAATTCAATAGACTTTTATGCTTCTCTAAGAAGTTTATATTTACAAGATAGAGAAAATAAAATTAAGAACAATCAAAGAGGAAGAGTAGAAGTTATATACCAAGATGAAGAGGACTGGGAAGAGATAGACAGTAAATAATTAAAGTATATTAAAAATTTAATATGAAAAAATTTCTCACACTAATAATTTTATTAAATTTTTGCTTTAATAATGCTTATTCGATTGAACCAGATGTATTTGTTCAATCTACTGTCAATAAAGCATCGGAAATTCTATCAAAAAATATCTCGAAAGAAGAAAAAATAAATGGACTAAAGCGTATAGCTAAAGAAACTGTAGATATAAAAGGTATAGGCTATTACTCCATAGGTTCAAATAGAAAAAATTTAAATGATAATCAAAAAAAAACATATTTTGTTTTATTTGAAAATTATTTTTTAAAAAGTTTTTCTAGTAGATTATCTGAATACACTAATCCAAAAATTGAAGTCCAAGGTAAAAAAGTTCTAAATAAAAATTATACGATTGTTAATAGTTTGTTGATTGGTACACTTGATAGACCTGAAGTAAAAATTGATTGGAGAATTTATACAAAAAATCCTAATGAACCTCTAATTAGAGACTTAATAATAGAGGGACTTAGCTTAGCAAGAACACAGAAAGAAGAGTTTGCATCAATTTTAAATTCAAACGATGGTGACATAAACGCTTTATTTAAAACTTTAGAAAATTTTACAAAAAACTAATTCTTATGTTGGTGGGCCCGCCAGGACTCGAACCTGGGACCAATACATTATGAGTGTACTGCTCTAACCAACTGAGCTACAGGCCCTACTCAATTAACAAGCTTTTACTTTGTTTTTTATTCTCATTCAAGTCAAGAAAAGAACAATTGTTCTTTAAATGTTGCTTTTGTGTACCGTATGTTTTGGAATTCGTTGGTATTTTAGTTGGTATGTAGATTTCATTTTTTTTTAAAATAATTGAATTTATTTTTGAATAAAATCTGACTTCAAACGTTAGTTAAATATGAACACAAACAAACAACTAACAAAAGGAAACAAAATGAAAAAAATAGCAATGGTAATAGGAATACTTTCAGTTTTAGCAGTAAACGCTCAAGCAGGTAGCTGGACTCACACTCCAACATGGGGTGGTGGTTACACAAGTACTTACACTCCTACTTATAACTATCTAATGGGTGGTTGGTACTAAGCAAGACTATAAGTTAATTAAATAAAAAAGCCCCTTTTTCTCCTGAGGGGCTTTTTTTTTGAATAAAATTTCAATTCAAACGTTTTTATTATGAAAGGAAATAATATGGAAAGAACAACAAAAATATCAACCATTGGTCTAGGTTTGGCGTTAGGTTTAGCTTGGGCTATTGGAGTTTTAATTGTTGGCATAATGGCATTAATGATGGAGCCAATAACTGTAGAACCATTTAGAGAATTATTTAATATAGTTTATCCAGGATGGGGAAGAAGTATTGGTTTAACATTATTAATGACTTTATGGTCCTTCACTCATGGTTTTGTAGGCGGTTTCCTTACAGGGATATTCTACAATTCCTTTAGTAAAAAATTTAATTAGAATTTTTTAAGCGCCTCTGAAAAGGGGCGTTTTTTTGAATAAAATTAAAATTCAAACGTTAATTAGATATGAACAAATTTATTAACATGATCTTATTTGTAGTGGCTGAATTATATTATATTCATCTATTTAGCTTATTATGTCTGGCAATATTAATTAAAAGTATTTAGTAATTAATTTTTAGGAAAGAATAAAAAATCACCACCATCATGGCCTGTTTTATGCACCATAGCTCTTTCGGGAGTTTGGTCTGCATTTGAGACCACGTATCTTCTAATATTTTCAAATAACATTTGTGAATTAATAACAGTATTATTATTTTTAAGAGTATCTATTAATTTAAGTGCGAATAATGAATGATCTCCACCATCACTATCAACAACAGGCTCATTACCACCTGATGTAATAACTAATCTAGTTTTTTTACTCTTCAATCTTTCAATATATTTTTCATCAATGGCTTCATTATCTTCAGGGGTTATGCCTGATCTCATCAAAGTTCCTGAAAAACAACTATCAGCAATTAATAATACATGTTTTGCTTTTGTTGCTTTAATCCTATCAACGATTCTTTGATTGCTAATCCACTTAGACCTTTGTTCATAACTGGCATCTACTGGCAGCCAGTAACCTCTATTTTCGGCTTTATCAAGCTCCCCATGGCCCGCATAGTAAATTAGGAGGTTGTCATTTCTTTTTAACTTATTAGTAATTTGAAATAATGTATCAACAGTTTTTTCATAATCAGCATTAAGAAGTAAATCTACTTCAAAGCCATACTTATTAGTTAATACATCAGCAATAACTTCTGCATCGTTTTCAGCAGCATCTAACTTTTCTAAATACTCATAGTTATTATTGCCAATAACTAAAGCATAGTATTTTTCATCTGTTTTAAATGGTTTTAAAATTGGCTCCTTTAATTTAGCTTCAAGTCTTACTTGAAGATTCTCAATTCTATTTACAAATTCAATTTCGATGTCATTAATTTTCTCTAAATAAATCTCTTCACAATTCGTATCTTTGTAGTTATTTTTAAAAAAATTATTATACTTTTCAGGGGTTGCGCAAAGGCCTTGGAATTTATTAGATCTATTTGGATCATAATTAACAATTTCAGGATATTTACCAATAACATCAAAATTTTCCTTTTCCTCTGGAGTTAAACTGTATGTCAAATTATTATCCGTGAAACTGAAATAATTTAAATACTCTTTTGTAAATTTATCTACAGCAATTTTCTTTGCCTCTTTATTTGTAATTTCATTATTATCTACTTTATCTTTAAGATGCTGTAAATCTTGTTTGAATTCTATTTCAAAATTTTCTATAGGCTTATTAGTTCCAACATATAATAATGAATCTTCATAACTTGAATTCCATTTTAAAAATAGATATTTGGAATTATTATAATCTGAATACAACTTAAAATCTTTTGATATATCTTTAAAGTACGCAGATGTATTTTCCCCCACACCTGCAGCCACATTAAAATTATAAATTAAGTAAGAAGGATAATTAATATTTGTAATTTTGCTGTATTTAAGTTGACTATATTTGTCACTATGAGAGTAAGAAGTTTGATGTATTATTGTGTCAATATTTTCACCATTATTAAGCTTTCTTTCAGATACTTTTTTTTCAATTTCTACAGAAATATCTTCAAACTCATCTTTCTTATCTAAGATTGTTGTAAAATTTTCATCTATTTTTAAATCACCTACAATATCTTCGTAATCTTTATTTTTATCAATTTGATTTTTTATTAATTCTGTTTGATTTTCATTTTTGATACTTTCTTCAGTCTTTTTTTTGGCTATATTAGTTTTTGTTTCTTCAAAATCATAAAGATCAAAAGGTATTGCAATATCATAAGTAATATATTTCCTTACTTTTTCAAAATCTTCCTCTGAAATTAAATAACTATCAACTAATTGATAAATCCCATCTTTATCAATTATAACTTTGCCATTTTCATCTAATTTATATTCATTGTATTGATATAATACCCTTCCATCATCATACTTAATTTCTGAGTAACCTTTCCAATACAATTGATTTTTTGTAAACAAACCATAAAAGTCAGTTTTGAATCCTTGATTTTGAAAGCCCTTAAGAATTCCTCTAACCATTCTTCCATTTTCTTTAATTCCATAAAATGGGCCAGACTCTTTAAAATTTAATTTTGTTTTATCTTTTAATATGTCCTCATTGAATTGAACTTTTTTTACAGTTTGAGTTGGCTTTTGTGTTACCTTTATATTTTCTGTGGTTGTCTCTTCATCTAATGATTGTCCTGATCTTGGTATGATGTCTTTAAGAACTAAAAATTTATACACCTCATACCCAGCTGGTTTAGCTCCATGTGAACTTTCAAATTTTCCAGTTGAATAGTTCATAAAAAAACTAAGTGTTATTGCAATTACTATTAATGAAGGTACGGAAATGAAATATATAAGTGCTGGAAGTTTATATCCTGCTCTTTTTTTTATATGTTCTAAACTTAAAATATATAGGCCTATTCCGATATAAATAATTGTTGGGACAATACCAAATAATATAACACCGCCCCACATCCCAAAATCCATATTTTAAAATCTATTTCCTTAAAATAATTATTATTTGAATAATCCTAACATCAAAACGTTAATATTTCAGGAGGTATTATGAAAGTAAAAACTATCATAATCGCATTATTTGTTCTCCTGCCTAATATAACTATGGCAGATATCAAATATAATCCTTTTACTGGTCAGTGGGAAAGTGCTCCAAGAGACTCTAGCTTGAAGTACAATCCTTTTGATGGAGATTGGTCTCATGAGAGATCAGACTCGAAGCTTGAGTACAATCCATTTACTGGCAAATGGGATTATGAGAAATAAATAATCACCTAGAAAGGGTAGTTTTTACTACCCTTTCTGGATTAAAAAATATTTCATTTATTTTTGAATAAAATCTGACTTCAAACGTTAGTTAAATATGAACACAAAGAAACAACTAACAAAAGGAAACAAAATGAAAAAAGCAATAATGATGATCAGTCTAATTTCAGTAATCGGTCTTAATTTAAACACTGCAGCTAACGCTCTAGTGCTAGTTAATGGATATTTCAAAAGCAATGGTACTTATGTGGGTTCTCACTACAGAACTAACCCGGATGGTGTTTGCTACAATAATTTCAGTGGCTGTTAATAAGCTCTATTTTAATTAAAAAGCCCCTCCTCTCTGGGGCTTTTTTTTTGAATAAAATCTGACTTCAAACGTTAACTAAATATGAACACAAAGAAACAACTAACAAAAGGAAACAAAATGAAAAAAGCAATAGTAATAAGACAAGAAGAAGAAAAAACAACAGTAGTACAAATCTTAGGTGGATTAATGATTGGTTTTGCAGTTATTGATTTTGCAGCATCTTTTGCAGGTTATAACTTAACTCCATTTTTAGGTTCTGCTTCTAGATTCTCACCAATCGTTTTTGGTTTAATTGGAAGTGCGTTACTTAACTCTAACTCTAAATAATAAGGATAAACATGAAAAAAATATTTTTAATTATTGGATTACTTTCAGTTCTTTCAAGTACATCACAAGCTAGTGAATGGAATATGGTTGCAAATGAATTGATTGGTTATAATTTTTATATTGATAAAGCATTTTTAGGGGAAAATTTTTAATGAAACCTCAGTTTATGATAATAGCTATTCTAATTATTCTAAAAGTAATTGGAGTAGCTGGTCGAGCAAATGCTGCTAGTGATCTTCCTGGTTATACTTTTGATGATTGCAATAATCATAAAGAATTACAATTAATTAATAGTTTTACTAATCCCACTTACAGATGTGGGCAAACACCTAACTCTAAATGGATATAAATGGATTTGAATAAACACTATAATTGTTTTAAGTTTGATACTTTAGATATAGTTAAAGACTTAAGATATGACAGAGAAATTGGACGAGAATTTTATCAAAAGCTTAGTAGTGATAGCACTGGGAATAATGAGGGGCAAAGGCGACCCTTACGATTTAGTGAATGGTGCTATGGAATATTTAATTTCTAATAAAGAAAAGTATATGGATCATCCAAATATAAAAGCAATAGCTGTATTAAAAATGAAAGGTCTATTTATTGATGGAATTAGAAAAAATCAAAAAATGACTTCTATGACAGATGATGAGGGAAATGATTTACAAATTGTAGATGAAAAACAAGCTGATATTTCAGATAAAATTAGTTTGAGTGATGAATGTAGCAAAGTTCTATCTGTTATTAAAACTATGGGTGAAAAATGCCAAGAGGTTTTAATGCTAGCTTCGGAAGGTATGAGTATGCAAGAAATGCAAGAAGTAACTCAAGTTAAGAGTTTAGGAACTGTTTTAAGTAGATTATCAAATTGTAGAAAAGAATTAAAAGGATTGCTTGCATAATGATAGATGAAACTAAAATAATGCAATACGCAGATGGTACTTTACCCATCGAAGAGCATGAAGAAGTTAAAAAAGCTATAGAGGCTGATCCAAAACTCAAAGAATTATATAATAATTTTCAAGAAACTGGGGACCTATTATTTAAATTAGGTAATGAAATTAAATCAAAACCGCTACCTCAAAACTTACAAGATAAAGCTAATATTATTAAAAGCTGGAAGAAACCTTTAGCTAAAGAAACAGGTTCTTTTAACTTTTTTGGATTATTTAAAATTCAATATGCAGGTGTTGCTGCAGCGTTTGCAATGTTTTTTGTTGGAGGATTTTATACAAATACATTTGTTGCCTCACTTGATGGTGATAATAAAAAAACTGTAATGATGGCGACACAAAAAATTGATACACCAAAAGAACTTAAGCTAAGAGGTATGCCAAATACAGATGAAGATTTATCTACAAGAGTAACAAATCTTTATAGATACTTTGATGAAGAGCAGTTTCTAAACGATATTAATTCTAAAATTGATAATATGAATTTAAATGATGAGTTTGAATCTTCACTTGAGGATAATGATGGTAAAAAAGTAAGATTTATATTGGTTGAAAATTTTAACGCTAATGGAAATGACTGTAAAAAAGTTAAATTCAATGAACCTTTAAAATTATCTAGCAATGATCAAGGAACTGATGTTTCCTTGGACTTATGTAAAATAAATAATAACTATGAAATTTCAACTATCAACTTATCAAAATAATTACTCAAAAATAATTAAGTATTCAGCACTAGTTATTCTTATTTTTATTTTAAGTTTTAAAGCCACCTCTGAAATTCCAGAAAAATATAAAATCGAAAGCTCACTTTCTAATTGCAAAGGAACTGATTATAGAAAATGGAATAATTGTTACGGTGAATATAAATTTCCAAGAATTGAATATAAAGGGGAATGGAAAAATGGTGCATTTGATGGTCAAGGAATTCTTAGAGAAGCTTGGGGAGATATATATTTTGGAGGTTTTAAAGATAATAAAGCTGATGGATATGGTCGACAAGATTTTTTTGAAAGTGGCGGATATTTTGAGGGTGAAGTTAAAAATGATTATCTGAATGGTAAAGGTACGTATCTCTCAGCTAATGGTTGTAAAAGAGAAGGAACTTTTAAAGATCATGATTTACATGGTGAAGGAAAAGTAACTTGTGAAGGTGGGTATTATTCTGAAGGAACATATAAAAAAGATATTCTTAATGGAGAAGGCAAAATAATTTTTGCAAATGGCACTAAATATATTGGTTCATTCAAAGATGGAGATTTAAATGGTAAGGGTAGAATTGAATGGAATAATGGCAGTATAGAATTTGGTAATTTTATAAATGATGAATTGAATGGCAAAGGGACTTATCTATACAGTGGTGGTAATAAATATGTAGGTGATTTTGTAAATGGAATAAGAACGGGAAAAGGAACTTTTACATGGGTAAATGGAGATAGATATGAAGGTGATTTTGTAGATGGAAAGTTATCTGGTAAAGGGACTACTTATTATATAGATGGAGAAAAACATGAGGGACAATATCAAAATGGTGAATTTGATGGCAAAGGTACCTACACATCTGAAACAGGTAACAAATATATTGGAAACTTCCTAGATGGAAATAAATCTGGGTATGGAGTTTTTACTTGGTCTGATGGAGAAAAATATACTGGTCAATGGAAAAATAATACTTTTCATAAAGGTGAATATCATTACGCAAATGGTAATAAATATATTGGACCGTATAAAGATGGTTTAGAACACGGTTATGGTTTTTTTACTTGGAGCGATGGTGATAAATATGAAGGTGATTTTGAATTAGGGTTTCGAACAGGAAAAGGAAAATATATTTATGAAAGTGGAACAGTTTATGAGGGAGATTTCATTGAAAATTTTGCAGACGGAAAAGGAGCAATAATATATTCAAGTGGTGATAAATATATTGGTGAATTTAAAGATGGAGATGAAAATGGACAAGGTTCAGCTGAATATGCTGATGGAAGAATTTATAGAGGCCAATTTAAAGATGGATACAGACATGGGCAAGGAAAAATGGTTTATGCTAATGGTGATATATACGATGGTTTATGGGAAGATGGGGGTGAAGCTGAAGGCAAAACTACACTAGCAAAACATACAACTGAAGAAAAATATTATGCATTAATAATTGGAAATAATGATTATGAAAAATTAGAGGATTTAGACAATGCAGTTAATGATGCTAAGGATTTAGAAAAAGTTTTAAAAGATAAGTATGGTTTTGAAACTACTTTAATGATCGATAAAAATAAAGATGACACCCATAATGCAATAATAAATTTCACACAAAAAAGAAAAAAAAGTGACAATATTCTTATTTATTATGCGGGACATGGACAACTAATCAAAAAACAAAAAAGAGGATATTGGTTACCAACAGATGCAGGCTCAACGCAAGATTCTAAATGGTTAAGCAATAACAGTATCAAAGATTTGATAGGATCCTCAGATGCAAAACATATTTTATTAATTGTTGATAGTTGTTTCTCAGGTTCTTTAATGAGAGGAAGTGGTGAAAATAAATCAGTTGAAAAAATAACTGCAACTTCAATTAAAAGATACCAACAAAAAAAGACTAGACTAGTAATGACATCAGGTGGCAATGAACAAGTTGTGGATGGAATAGGAAATTCAAAAAATTCAGTTTTTGCAGAACCTCTAATTAAATCGCTTAGAGATAATAATAAAGTTATTAGGTCTATTGAATTATTTCAAGAAGTTAGAAATTATGTAGAAAACAATGCAGATCAAACACCAGAGCACTCTTTAATTCATGGAACAGGTCACGATGGTGGAGAATTTTTATTTTTTCCTAAATCCTAAGAAAGCTCTTCAAACTTATCCCACTCACCGTCTTCATTATAATCATGAGCAAGAACATCAGGTTTTTTATCGGCATCATTATCTAAATAAGCTTGATCGGCTTTACCATTTTCATCAGTATCAATTAAAAAGATTTCCCAAACACCGTCTTCATCTTTGTCTATTAGTGTGCCTTCCACAAATCCATTTTCATCGTCATCAACAAATCCTAAATCCAATTTACCATTACCATTTTTATCTACATACCAAGTATCAATTGTGCCATTTTTATTATAATCCTCCGTTATGGCATTAGGGTAGTCTTGTTTGATTATAGCTCCAATAGGATTTATTTTGGTGACAACTGGATTGTCTTTAATAAATTTTTTTACATGATCTACCGCTACTGCAAAATTTAAATTTTGCCCATCTCCTTGGAATAAAGTGTTAACACCTACAACTTTCCCTTTTCCTGAAAATAATGGCCCCCCTGAATTCCCCGTACTTATTGGTGTTTGCATTTGTAAAACTGTTGCAGAGTGTTCTGACTTATCTTCATAAGTCCATTTATAATTTTTTCTTTTTTGACTAACCATCCCTGCTGAAAAACTCCATGGCAAACCTTTTGGGTGACCAATAGCATAAACGCTATCACCAACATTAACCTCATCATTTGTTCCTAGATTTACTGGCTTTATATTTTTAGGTAATCCAATTGCTTTAATTAAAGCTAAATCTTCTTTTTTATTTTCAGCTATAACTGAACCAAAGTAATATTCTTTAGCAAATAAACTGTCTGCATCGATTACTCCTTCTTCAGGTAATGTCCAAACAAACATTTTTTTAGTTTTATCTGTCACGTGCCAGTTGGAAAGAATTAATCCAGAAGAATCTACTAAAAAACCTGTGCCTATTGCTTCAGCTTTTTCATTATAAAGAAAAAATACACTTTTTGCGTAATCATTATAAATTTTACTTGGTGAATCACCAGCATTTGCACTTCTAAATTTTTTTACTTTTCTACTTTTTAACTGTTTGTCTGTTTTATTTGCAAATTCTTTAGCGGCTTCATAGGTAGATTTTAAATCTTTTACTTTATCAGTATTTAATAAATCTGGGCTAATTGAGATCTGTATAGGTTTAAATGTTTCATTATCACTAATACCTCTTAACTTAATCTTTTTTTCTTCAGCAACTAAATTGGTGAAAACAAATACAAGCAAAAAAGTAAAAGTCTGAAGATTTCTCATTATAATTATTAATGACCCTAACAACATTTAATTCGTTGGTAAATAGTTGGTAAGTAATTTTAAAAAAAAGATATTAAAAGAATTGGCTAATAGGCTTGTTTTTGTTATCTTATTTAAACAGTAGAAATGGTTTTAATTAGGCGGGAGATTATGAGTGTACTGCTCTAACCAACTGAGCTACAGGCCCAAAAAACAATTTAGTAATTACAATAATTTTTTGAATCTCACAAGAATTATTAAGAAACATTATATGTTTAAATGGTAAAAACAAAAAAAATCTATAGATTAAAATGATTATTATAATTTAAATTATTTACTTTTATGAGGCTTTTTTCGACTTTATTAAAACATGTATTATATAGATTGGATAATCTCGCATATAAAAAATGGAATAATCAACCTTTCTCAATTAAACCAATTTCTAATAAAGAAAAGTACTATGACCTTTGGACTAAAGCTTCATTGAAAAATAACCCTGAAGTTAATCAATACGAAGAAACTACAGGTTATAAAATAGAAAATGATTGGCTAAATAATCTTGCTCTAAGAACACAAATTGTAATAAAAAAAAGTGAACTTAATTATGCTCATGGTAAAATTCTTTATAGTTCTCTAAGAGAATACATTTCAAGAAATAAAACAAATTTAGAGAATTTAGTAATTTTAGAAACAGGAACTGCAAGAGGATTTTCAAGTTTATGTATGGCAAAAGCTCTAAACGATAGCAACATATCAGGATCTATTCTTACGTTTGATGTCCTCCCACATACAAAAAAAATTTATTGGAATTGTATTACTGACCATATAGAAGGTCCAATTACCAGACAGGAACTATTAGAACCATGGAAGTACCTAGTTGATAAGTATATTATTTTTCACCAAGGATATTCAAATATAGAATTAAAAAAAATTGGTTTGCAAAGGATTAATTTTGCATTCCTAGATGGAGCACACACTTACGAGGATGTTTTGTTTGAATTTAATATTATAGAAAAACACCAAGAAGATGGAGATATTATCGTTTTTGATGATTATAATGAAAAACTGTTTCCAGGAATAGTAAAGGCTGTAAATGAAATTTCTAATAAGTTTGGTTATGAAAAAAAAATAATCAAATCTTTTAATGATAGGAGCTATGTAGTTGCAAGAAGAACATGCTGATGATTTGGTGGGCCGTGTTGGTTACGCTCCAACTACCCCTGCAATGTCAATGCAGTACTCTACTATTGAGCTAACGGCCCCTTGTTAGCTCTCCAAAAAACTCTTTAATTGTTTTGATCTACTTGGATGTTTTAATTTTCTGAGAGCTTTTGCCTCTATTTGTCTAATTCTTTCTCTAGTCACAGAAAACTGAAGACCCACTTCTTCTAAAGTATGATCTGTATTCATTCCAACACCAAATCTCATTCTTAAAACTCTTTCTTCTCTTGGGGTTAATGTGGATAAGATTTTAGTTGTTGCCTCTCCTAAGTTAGATTTAATAGCTTGTTCTAACGGCGCTAATGCTTTTGTATCTTCTATAAAATCTCCCAAACTACTATCTTCTTCATCACCCACTGGTTTTTCCAATGAAACTGGTTCTTTAGAGATTTTTAAAACTTTTCTAACTTTGTCTAGTGGCATTCTGAGCTTTTGAGACAACTCCTCAGGAGTTGCTTCTCTTCCAAACTCACTCAAAATTAATCTTTGAGTTCTAACAATCTTATTAATTGTTTCAATCATATGAACTGGAATTCTAATAGTTCTAGCTTGATCAGCAATTGATCTTGTGATTGCTTGTCTAATCCACCATGTAGCATAAGTAGAAAATTTGTATCCTCTTCTGTACTCAAATTTATCAACTGCCTTCATAAGGCCAATATTTCCTTCTTGAATTAAATCTAAAAACTGAAGGCCTCTATTAGTATATTTTTTAGCAATTGATATTACTAATCTTAAATTAGCCTCAACCATCTCTTTTTTAGCAATTCTTGACTCTTTTTCACCTTTTTGAACTCTACTAACTAATTTTTTAAAATCAGTAACTGAAATTCCTAATTTGTGACTAATCTCAATTAATCTTTCTCTAATATTTATAAACTCTTCTTTGTTATTTGCAAAAAATTGTTTCCAAATTAAATTGGTATCTAAAAATTTTTTAAGATTTGGATTTATCTCATTGCCAATATAAAATTTAATAAACTCATTTCTTGGAATATTGTGATCCATTGCTAACCTTAAAAGATTACCTTCTAGAGATATAATTTTTTTATTTTCAATATAGTGTTTTTGAACTAATTCTTCTAAAACTGAAGGTGACAATTGAAGTGACTTAATATTTTCTAAAATATCTTCAACAATTTTTTCATACCCTTTTTTTTTTGCTGGAGAAAAATTTTTTGAATTTAAAACACAATCTAATTTTTCTTTTTGATATTTTATTAATTTTGTATATTCTTTTGTTAAAGTATTTACTGTCTTCAAAACCTTAGGTTTAATTTCAGTTTCCATAGCAGCAAGCGTTGGGTTAAAATCATCTTCATCACTTTCACCAGAGCTTTCATCTTTATCGGTCTCACCTGCGTTTTTTTGTTTTGCGCTAGGACCAGTAGACTCGTCTTCCATGTAATTGGTATCAATATCTATAATTTCTCTAACTAAAATTTCATCTTTTTGTAATTGATTATTCCATTGGTAGAACTGTTGAGCAGTCATTGGGCTTTGCGATAAAGCTATCAACATTACATCTTTTCCAGCTTCAATTCTTTTAGCAATAGCAATTTCACCTTCTCTTGAAAGTAATTCAACACCACCCATTTCTCGTAAATACATTCTAATAGGATCATCACTTTTCTCCATTGTCTTACCTTCTTCTTTGGAGGATCCTTCTTTTTTTCTTAAAACTTTAAAATCAGATTTTTTTTCTACTAAAGTTACGCTTTCATCTAAAATATGAATAAAGGCTTGTGATAAATTTTCATCTGATAAATTTCTTTTTCCAAGTGATTTGCTTAATTCTTCGTATGTGATAAAGCCTCTATGAGTTCCACGACCCATTAATCTAGCAAATGATTTTGTAATTATTCTTTCCACGACAATATAAGTATGAGAGACTTATATAATATCAAATTAGTAAAAATCCATTACTAATTTAATCAAATTAATTGATTTTTCTCTCGTTTTTCAACTCTTTTAGCTCATTAAATGTCGTTTCACTCATATCCTTTGAGAACTTCGATTCTAATTCTTGGATTCTAAACTCAAGATCATAATTGAATAAATCTTTTGTAATATCATCAAGCAATTCTATTACCTGATTGTCGTCATCTGGCTTATTTTTTAGAATATGTTTAATGGGCGCAAACTTATTAACCTTATCTAATAATTGTTTGTCTAAGTTTAAATCCTCAATGTTAATCTGTTCACCAGACTTTAATCTTTCAATAGTTGAAACAAATATTTGCTTATTTATTTCAGTAAATAATTTAATATTTTCAATTAAATGAATATTTGCTTGAAAAAGGGATAGGTTATTCAGAACTAAGTATAGCAAAGAAAATTCTTTTAGCTCAACACCAGTTATGGATTGGCTTTCGTTAATATACTTTTTAGTAGAGTCTAGTGTTTTTGTCTTTTTAACATAAAACTTTTTCTTATTTTGATTAGAGTGTGGAGTTAAATCCGCAATTTTTTCTAAAAAATATTCTAAAACATATTTTTTAATAAAATCATCTTTAATGGTGTTTGCAATAGCTCTAAGCTTCTTCTCAAATATAGCCATTGAAGATGGGTTATTCTCAGTTTGTTTTTTATAATGACTAAAAATAAACTGATGTATTGACAGTTTGCTTTGCTTAGAAAAATCTATAAAATAGTTTTTACCATGTTTGTTAACATAACTATCAGGATCTTCTTTATCGGGTAAAAATAAAAAAGATATCTGTTTTTCAGGTTTCAATTCTTTAATTGAGTTTTCTGCTGCTCTAAGAGCAGCTTTATAGCCACTTTCGTCACCATCAAAACAAATTATGATATCATCAAAAAATTGATTTAACGTTAAAATTTGCTTATCTGTTAATGATGTTCCAAGGTTAGCAACTACATTTTCAATTCCATTTTTACTTAAACCAACAACATCCATATATCCTTCAACTAAATATATATGATCTAATTTATTAGATAATTTTCTAGCTAAATCTAAATTATATAAGTTTGAGCCTTTTTTAAAAAAAGTTGTTTCTGGAGAATTTATATATTTTGCTAAATAATCTAAATTTTCAATTATTCTTCCGCCTAATGCAATCGGTTGTCCAGAAATATTATTAATTGGAAAAATTAACCTGCCTCTAAATCTTTCGACATATGTATTTTTCTTTTCATCAAGATAGAACAAGCCACTTTCTATTAAAGTTTGCTCACTAAATTCATTTTTTAATTTTTCAAAAAAATTTGGATTTTTCTCAATATATCCAATTTTGAATTTCTTAACCTCTTCTTTGCCTAAAGATCTATTTTTTAAATAATCTCTAGCATTTGAATAAGCTTCATTTTTTAATAACTCACTATGATAAAAATCAACATACTGACTATAAATTGATAAATATTCTTTCCATTTTTTTTCTCTTTCTTCGTCTTGTTTTGAAAACATATAGGGTTGCATACCAGCTAATTGAGCTAAATGTTTAACAGCTTCACCAAATTTAAAATTTTGAGTTTTCATTACAAAATCAAAGATGTTTCCGTGCTCAGATGTTGCAAAACAGTGATAAAATTCTTTTTCATCATTAACGGTAAAAGATGGAGTTTTTTCTGTTTTAAAAGGAGATAGACCAACATATTCCTTGCCTCTTTTCTTTAAAGCAACTGACTTTGATACAACTGTTGAAACTTTGAGCCTTGTTTTAATTTCATCAAGGTACTCTTTAGGATACTTCATTAACTACTCAACAATTCCTTAATTAGAGGACCTGCCTTTGCAAAATCAATTTCATCAGCATGTAATTTTTTTAATTCCCCCATTACTTTACCCATATCTTTAACTGAACTTGCTCCAAGTTTTGAAATTACTTCAGCACATATTTTTTTTGTTTCCTCTTCACCAAGCTGTTTAGGTAAAAATCCTGTTAAAATATCATATTCATTTTGCTCAACCTCTAAAAGATCTGATCTGTTGTTCTTTTTATAGATATCTATCGATTCGGCTCTTTGCTTGACCATTTTTTTTAAAAGCTTCTTAATGTCTTCATCGTCGGTCTCTTTTTTGTTCGGACCCGATCTGTTAACAATATCCAAATCCTTAATTGAAGATAATATTAACCTATAGGTTGATATTTTAGTTTTCTCTTTAGATTTTAAAGCGTTTTTATATTCAGTTTCGATAGTTTGTTTTAAAGACATAATTTTTTAATCTACTGCAAAGAAAAAATTCTTCAAAAGAAAAATTGTTTTTTTACAATTTTATAATACATCTCTGTTGCGATAATAATGCATTTATTGTATTAACCTTTAACTTATGAGTTGTAATTGATCAAAAAAGCAAAAAAAACTAACTCAAAAAAATCACAAATTAATACAGGCGTTTTAGTTCTCGAAAACAAGAAGGTTTTCAAAGGAATTGGGATTGGCTACCAAGGAAATGCTACTGGAGAAGTTTGCTTTAATACATCAATAACAGGCTACCAAGAAATTATATCTGATCCATCTTATGCCGGACAAATTATAAACTTTACATTCCCTCATATTGGAAATGTTGGAACTAATAAAGAAGACTACGAGTCAGATAAAATATGGACTAAAGGAGTGGTGTTTAATTCAGAAATAACATCACCATCAAATTACAGATCATTTCTTCATTTAGATGCTTGGCTTAAGAAAAATAAAATTGTTGGTATTACAGGATTAGATACCAGAAGTTTAACTAATTACATTAGAGATAATGGCGCTCCAAAAGGAACCATTGCTTACTCTAAAACTGGAAAATTTAATATCAGTAAACTAACTAACTCAACCTTTAGGTGGAGTGGATTAAAAAATCTTGATCTTGCAGAAAAAGTTACAACACCAAAAAACTATGTTTGGAAAGGTCTTAAAACTTGGAAAAAAGAAACCGGTTATAAAAAAAATAATAAAAGTTCTTTTCACGTAGTTGCAATCGATTATGGAATAAAGAAAAATATCTTAAGATATTTTTCTGATTTTAATTGTAAAGTGACTGTTGTTTCTTGTAAAACTTCAGCTGATAAAATTTTAGCTCTTAAACCAAATGGTATATTTTTATCAAATGGCCCAGGAGATCCGGCTGCAACTGGAAAATATGCAATCAATATAATTAAAAAATTAATTAAAAAGAATTTACCAATATTTGGTATATGTTTAGGCCATCAAATACTTGCATTAACACTTGGTGCTAAAACAAAAAAGATGAAACTTGGTCATAGAGGTGCCAATCATCCTGTTAAAAATTTAGTTCATGATAACGTTGAAATAACTAGTCAAAATCATGGCTTTGAAATTATTAAAGAAAGTTTACCAAAAAATATTCAGGTTACTCATAAATCTTTATTTGATAATTGTATTGAAGGTATCAGATTAAAAAATAAACCAATATTTTCAGTTCAATATCACCCTGAATCGAACCCAGGACCACAAGATAGTGTTTATTTATTTCAGGAATTTATTAACAACATGAAAAAAAATGCCAAAAAGAAAAGATCTTAAAAAAATATTAGTTGTTGGAGCTGGTCCAATTATTATTGGTCAGGCTTGTGAGTTTGATTATTCAGGAACACAAGCTTGTAAAGCCTTAAGAGATGAGGGTTATAAAGTTGTACTAATAAACTCAAATCCAGCAACAATTATGACTGATCCAGATGTTGCTGACAAAACCTATATAGAACCAATTACCCTAGAGGTTTTAGAGAAAATTCTCAAAAAAGAAAAACCAGATGCAATTTTACCAACAATGGGCGGTCAAACTGCACTCAACCTTGCAATGGAAGCTGAGAAAAAAGGAATTCTAAAAAAATACAAAATAGAACTTATTGGTGCAAATTCTAAAGCTATTTCTAATGCAGAGGACAGAAAGAAGTTTAGAAAAAATATGATCGATATCGGTTTAGATCTTCCTAAATCTGAAATCGTTAATAACATCAATCAAGCATCTAAAGTTTTAAATAAAATTGGTTTACCTGCAATCATAAGACCTGCGTTTACTCTTGGAGGTCTTGGAGGTGGAATTGCTAAAAACAAAAAAGACTACTTAAAAATTATTAAAAATGGATTACACGAGTCACCTGTGAGCCAAGTATTAGTTGAAGAATGTTTAGAGGGTTGGAAAGAATTTGAGATGGAGGTTGTGAGGGATAAAAAAGACAACTGTATAATTATTTGTTCAATTGAAAATATTGATCCAATGGGAATACATACAGGGGATTCTGTTACTGTCGCCCCTGCTCTTACCTTGACGGATAAAGAATACCAAGTAATGAGAAATGCATCCATTGCCTGTCTTAGAAAAATTGGAGTTGAAACAGGTGGTTCAAATGTTCAATTTGCAATCAATCCTAAAAATGGACGAATGGTTATAATTGAAATGAACCCAAGAGTGTCTCGTTCATCTGCTCTTGCATCAAAAGCAACTGGTTTTCCTATTGCAAAAGTTGCTGCAAAACTTGCTGTTGGTTACACGCTAGATGAATTAAAAAATGAGATCACAAAAGTAACTCCAGCATCATTTGAACCAAGCATTGATTATGTAGTAACTAAAATTCCAAGATTTACTTTTGAAAAATTTTCAACTTCTCCAGCAACATTAGGCACTTCTATGAAGTCAGTTGGAGAAGCAATGGCAATTGGTAGAAACTTTAAAGAGTCCCTTCAAAAAGCATTGGTTTCTCTTGAAACTGGTTTTTCAGGTTTAGATAGAATATTTGATTTAAATAAAAAACAAATTGAAAAGAAGCTTAAAGAAAATATTCCAAATAAAATTTTGTTAATTGCAGAAGCAATTAGAAAAAAAATCAATTTAAAAAGAATTTTCACTTTATCTAAAATCGACCCTTGGTTCTTAAATCAAATTAAAGAAATTGTAGATAATGAAAATAAAATCAAAAACAAAGGATTACCAAGAGACTTTAATGAATTTAATAGAATAAAATCCATTGGATTTTCTGATAAAAAACTTTCAGAATTAACTAATACTTCAGAAGATGTTGTAAGACGAAAAAGAACTGCCCTTAAAATATTACCTGTATTTAAAAAAGTTGATACTTGTGCGGCTGAATTTAAATCCTTCACTCCTTATATGTATTCAACATATCAACGAAATTTTTCAATTAATTCTGAGTGTGAAGCAGATCCTTCAGCTAAGAAAAAAATTATAATATTGGGTGGAGGACCTAATAGAATAGGACAAGGAATAGAGTTTGATTATTGCTGCTGTCAGGCAAGTTTTTCATTAAAAGATGCAGGTTTTGAGACTATCATGGTCAATTGTAACCCTGAAACTGTTTCAACTGATTACGATACCAGTGATCGATTATACTTTGAGCCACTAAAAGAAGAATATGTCTTCAATATAATAGAAAAAGAAAAAGGAAACTTAGTTGGTGTTATTGCTCAATTCGGTGGTCAAACTCCAATTAAACTAGCTAAATTTTTACATGACAATAAACTTCCAATTTTAGGAACGCAGTACACATCTATAGATTTAGCTGAGGACAGAGATCAATTTAGAAATCTACTAATTAGATTAAAGTTAAAACAAGCAAAAAGTGGAATTGCTAAAACATTCAAACAAGCAATTAAAATAGCTGAAAAAATTGGTTTACCTTTAATGGTTAGGCCCTCTTATGTATTAGGTGGAAGAGCAATGGAAATTGTTCATGAAAAAAAACAACTTAAAAAATTTGTTGAAGAAGCATTTAAAGCAGCAGAAGAAAATCCAATTTTAATTGATAAATTTATTGATCATGCAATGGAAGTAGATGTCGATGCTATATCTGATGGAAAACAAGTTCATGTTGCAGGTATCATGCAGCATATTGAAGAGGCTGGAATTCACTCAGGAGACTCCGCTTGTAGTTTACCCCCAGTATCAATTAAACCATTTTTAATTAAAGAAATCGAAAACCAAACTAAAAAATTAGCTTTGGCTTTAAAAGTTAAAGGTTTCATGAATATTCAATTTGCGATCAAAAAAGATGAAATTTATGTAATTGAAGTAAATCCTAGAGCAAGTAGAACAGTGCCATTTGTCTCAAAAGCTAAAGGCCTCCCTCTTGCTAAGATTGCATCACGTGTAATGGCTGGTGAAAAATTATCTAAGTTTAATTTAAAAGATAAATCTAAGGGCATGTATGCCGTTAAAGAAGCAGTATTTCCTTTTAATAAATTCCCTAACAGTGACTTACTTTTAGGACCTGAAATGAAATCAACTGGGGAAGTTATGGGTTTTGATAAAAATTTTGGTATGGCATTTGCCAAAAGTCAAATTGCTGCAGCAAACTCACTTCCAAAAAAAGGTCTTGCATTCGTCTCTTTAAAAAACTCTCATAAAGATGAAGGAATTGATTTAGCAAAACAACTGCTTAAATTAAATTTCTCTTTATGTGCAACTAGAGGAACTGCTGAATATATTCAAAAACATGGAATGAAATGTAGAATTATTAATAAAGTAAGTACCGGATCCCCGCATATAGTTGATGTCTTGGACTCTAAAAAAATTGCACTCGTTATTAATACGGGCGGTGGAAACAGAGAGCATAGAATTAGTGATGCGATCGCCATTAGAAGAGCGGCACTTAAAAATAAAGTTCCCTATTGTACCAATATGTCAACTGCTCAAGCATGTTTGGAAGCAATCAAATCTCTTAAAACTAAAAAATTAGAAGTAACTTCTCTTCAAGATATTTAAATTTAACATTATTTATAAAGTTCATTAGTACTTTGCCAATCATTTGATACATAATTTATAATCAAATTTCTTCTAACTCCAAAAATATATTGTTTCGGAACGCCATGCCAAGTGTCATGACCTGGAACAAACATAAATCCAGTATTCTGTTTATAAGATACTTTTGAATTGAATGTTAAATCTTTGTTATAAATTGTAGTTCCCCAATTTTTTGTATATGTGTTTGTATCACTTGAAAGATAAATCAAAAAAGTTAATATTTTTTCTTTAATATCTAAATGTGGCTCTAACCAAAAATCACCTGTATCTAATGTATGCTCAATACGAAGTTTTCCTTTAGACAATTCTTTACCGCAAATTGAACTTAACGTGTTAATTATTCCTTCACTATTAAAAATTTCTGCAATTACTTCCATACAACCATATTTTTTACAATTTTCATTATTAAAAAATATTCGTGTTTTATTATTGCTTTCTCTTTTACCTGAATAAGAATTTATAACTGGTGGATCAATTGGAAGTTTAAGAAATTTATCTACTAATTTTTTTGGTAGAACTTTATCAAATGTCCAGTGATTAAATGGATCATTAACTGGTGTGGCATTATTTAAATTTTTTCTAACATCATTGTATTCTAAAAAATTTTTACATATTGGTTTATCTTTTATTACAGTTTTATTTAGCATTCTGTTTTCTCACTAATGCTCAGGTTTAAAAAATTCTTTTTCACCAATAATTTTATTTTTTTCAAGTAAATCGAAATAAGGTGATTTTAAATCTTCAAAAGCGTCCTGCCATGTTCCTTGTGTTGCAGCTTTTGAATATTCTGTAGATCTACCTTCAAAAAAGTTCATATGCTCAACAGCGTTTAATATTGAATCTAGCCAAGTTAATGGATTTTTTTTGATATTATAAATTCTCTCAAGCCCTAATTGAACAAGTCTTCTGTCTGCAATCCATCTTATATAATCTTTTACTTCTTGTGCTTTTAGATTTTCAAGAGGTCCCATTTCAAATGAAACATCTATAAAAGCGTCTTCCTGTGATACTGCTATTTTGCACGATTCATAAATTTCATTTTTTAATTTATCTGTCCATATTTCTTTATTTTCTTTAATAAACTCCTGAAACAATCTTATCATTGAATTACAGTGCAAAGTTTCATCTCTCACTGACCAAGTTATGATTTGTCCCATTCCCTTCATTTTATTATGACGTGGAAAGTTAAGTAAAATTGCAAAACTAGCAAATAGTTGAACGCCCTCAGTAAAAGCACTAAATATTGCTAGTGTTTTTGCAATATTATGCAATGAATTCACATCACATTTCTGAAGATAATCGTATTTATCTTTCATGGCTTTAATCTTCAAAAATTCAGAATATTCAGTCTCAGGTAAACCAATAGTGTCTAATAAGTGTGAATAAGCTGCAATATGTACCGTCTCCATAGCAGAGAACACTGATAACATCATTTTAACCTCTGTAGGTTTAAACACATTCATGCAGTGGCCCATATAATAGTTATTCACCTCAACATCTGCTTGGGTAAAAAATCTAAATATTTGTTTTAGTAAATTTTTCTCTGAAGCAGAAATTACTTTTTGCCAATCTCTTACGTCATCTCCTAACGGAACTTCTTCTGGCAACCAATGAATTCTTTGTTGTGTCAACCAGGCATCGTAGCACCAAGGATATCTGAATGGTTTATAAATTGGATCACCAGTCATCAATCCACTTTTATTTGAAAGCTTTGATGTATCAGAATTAATTTTTACTGTTTGTGCCATTTTTATATTTGATCAATTAATGCTTGGGCTAATTTTTTAGACTGTCCAAAAAATCTTATTTCTTTAATCATATCTAAATTAGATTTATCATCACCAACGACAACAAAACCTATCATTCCTAAACTCTTATGAGGTGTACACCAATAAGCATAAATTCCTGGAATAGTAAATTCATAACTTACATCTTCATTTAATTTAGATTTAAATTTCTCCACTCCTTCGGGCACTCCACCTTTAATGAATTCGACATTATGTCCTTTGTCTGTTGATTCCCAAAAAACTTTGTCACCAACATTAATATTGATAATCTTTTCAGAATAAACCATTCTTTCTTTATCTAGCTTATTTAACATTTTTATATTTATATCTTCACTCATTGCATAATTAGAAAATAATAAAAAAAGTATTAATATATATTTTTTCATGACGTAAATAGTTTTCTCCTTTGTGTTTTTTTTAGATTTTTAATTTCTCTATTTAAAATATCAGTGTTGTTTTTATAAAACTCAATCTCTCTTTTTAGAACACTTATAGTTTGAATAAATTTTTGTGATTCTTCGTCCATTTCATCTTTAAGATATTTGTTTTCATTTTGTAATTTTGATATTTTTTCTAATGTTGTATTTTCATTTAAACATTTATCGTATACATACATATTGTTAATCTACAATTCTTGTAGGCTCCATTAATTGTTCCATTAAATCATTGTTCCATTTACCTGTTACTTTCACTTCAGCTTTTGCACCCAAGATGAACGCTTCAATAAGATTGTGATTCAGATAAACATAAGTTCCTGGTTGTCTAAATTTATAAATCATTGCTCCAGCCGCACCACCTGGTACAAACCAAGTCTCTAGATTTGTTCTTGGTGGATCATTAAACGATCCGTTTGGCCACACATAATCACCATGTCCACCAATTAAGTGAGGTCGTGTATCTCTATTTGCTTGCGCATGAATAAACATTACTGTTTCACCCACTTTTGCAGTCAAAGCATTATCTCCCTCTAAAGCACCTTCGGATCCATTAAATACAACATGGGTAGGTGTTAATGTTTTCATCACTTCTAAAACATCACTAAAACCATCACCTGGGTGAATATATTCTTTGAAATTTCCATTAGCATCTTTTGGAAGATAAAAATCCTGCTCACCAATGTAAAATGCTTTGTCATATGTGATTGGATTTCCTTCCCTGTCTTTCAATCCATCTCTTGGTAAAACCATAACAGCACCGTTCATTCCTTTAACAACATGCCATGGCACCATCGCACCACCTGGAGCACAGTGATAAACAAATACTCCTGGTTTAATTGCTTTCCATCTTAGTATTACTGCTTCACCTGGTAAAATATGTGTAAGACCTCCTCCACCTAAAGCACCTGTTGCTGCATGAAAATCTAAATTGTGTTCAAAGTTATTTTTTTTAGGATTGACTAATGTTAGCTCAATATAATCACCAACATGAGCAACGATAAGTGGTCCTGGAACACTATCATTAAAAGCAAAAACTCTGAACTTTGTTCCTTGTTTATCAATAGTGATGACTTTTTCTGTAATATTCATTCTCACTTTAATTACTTTAGGTCCCCCTTTAGCAACTATGTTGTGAACTGGAACTAATGGTGCCGGCACTAGTTCCTGGATAACTACAGGAAGCTTGTCTGCTTCACCACTTTTTGCCTGTAATGTAATTGAAATTAATAATAACGAGATGAAAATAGATATATAATTTTTTGTATTCATAAAAACTACGTTAATACTTGATTCAAAATTTTATTTGATCTTGATCAAAGTTTTTATAATTTGATTTGTGTCAATTAATTAAATTCTTAATAAAAAGTATATAAATAAATAAAGACATTGTTGCAAAAATTAAAGATAAAATTTTAAATAACTTTGCTGCTTTACCTTCAAAAGTACAAGTGAAAGCACTAAAGACCACAAAAGGTAGATAGGTGATTGCAAAAAACATCGGTAATGACATTCTGAATAAATACAATAAAAAAAAAATTAGTATTTGATTTAAATCAATTTTAAATATTTTTGTTCTAGATCAATAAACTTAATAAACTAAAAATCTATTTATAGCTCATGATAATCATGAAGCGTATTTCATTAATTTTTATTTTTTTAGTATTATTTTTGCCGTGTTTTTTTCTTTACATGACTACAAATCATCCAAATTATCATGGTCAATATGAAGAAAACTCATACCTAAGCATAATGAAAAAGTTTTAAAGTAAAATTGACTATCGACTTTTTTTACACAGAATTAAATTTATTGCGTAGGATTTCCACCTGAATAAAACAACCAACCTAACCCACTTGCAAAAATTATAAATAAAAAATTAGCTATAATTAACCATGCTAGAAAACTTGCTAAAAAATTTAGATCTAGCTCGCCCATTGATCCCATAATTGATTATAAGTGTATTTTCTTTTAGTAAATAATTTGCTATGTGGAAGTGTCGCCACTAAATGTATTCTATCTTCTTCTCCGCCATTAAAAAAATTATGGTATTTTTTTGCATTGACTATCCATACTCCACCGTCTGCAGGTAGATGAAAAGATCTGTCTTCAATTACAAATCTACACCCTGGATTAGTAATAATTGGTATATGCAACCTTGGTTCTGGATCTTTATGCCAACTTAATGTTGATCTAGGTCCTTTTTTTAGGATTCGAGTTCTTCCCAAAGCGAATCTTCTAGATAATATATCGTAAACAAATTTAAAATATGTGTTTTCAAACTCTGGTAAAAACTCAGTAAAATTGTTTTCTTCAATATAATCAGCTCTAGCAACTTCTTGGCCTGAACTATCTGGTTTTGTCCAGTAAAGTCCCCATGAATATTTTCCCGATGTACTGTCATCATTACCTGGAATTTTATTAAGAGAAATACTATCTATATGTGACACTGACCCATCACCTTGATCAAATTCTTTTTTTCTTTTGATTTCTCTATAAGTATCAACCAGTCTATTAACATCAAATGATAAACCTGGAACTTTATAAACTAGATCTTTAATTGACATGATTTTTTTTTAAAGAAATTTAAAAAGAAAAAATTGATATGAATCAAAAATATTAAGATTTATTTTGTTATAAATAAGTAGGTCTCATCATTTTTTTACCCTAAACTGATTAATATTATCTCATTAATGATGAGGCCTATTCTAGAAAAGATATGGTGAAATCAGAACAGTAGCAAATGTAATTAAAGAACTTATGGCTATTGCTAGTATCAAAGTTTTTACAAGATTGTGAATTTTCATAATTAAAAAATATTTTTTTCTTAAAATTTGTTATTGATTTAAATCAATTTCAAACTGGGGTCCGGACCCATCTATTTTTCATATTATGGTATTTGATTGTAATCTAAACCAGTACCACCTACTCCTGCCTTAAGATTAGAAGTAAATTCTGGCATATAAACAGTAATCAACATAACCGCAAATGCAATGAATATCATTGCAATCGCAATATTAGCCTTACCATGATAAGGCCTGTTAGTTAACATGTAGTTCATTATTACTCCTTTCATCACTAATATATTTTTATGATTAATTTTTGCAATGATATGCATCAAAAAATATCAGTTTTGATCAAAATCAATAATTCATAATTTTGATTTAAACCAAATTTTTTTTTTCACGTTTTGTTAGTTTAATTTAATAGAAAGGAGAAATATGAAATCACTATCAATTATAGACTCGTTAAAACCTTTTTCAGTTGGTTTTGATGATATGTTTAAACATTTTGAGGATATTCATCATAGAGAGTTGGATGCTTTTGAAACCAACAGAGGTGGATACAATATTACAAGGATAGGAAAACAAGATTACAACATTGAGGTTGCATTACCTGGTATTGATAAAAAAAATGTCAAAGTCAGTGTTGAAGATAATGTTCTTACAGTAAAATCTACTTCAAATAATAAAATTGAAAAAGATGATAAAGAATATCTATATAAAGGTGTTGAAAAAGAAAATATCTGCGCCAGCTTTATTATTGGTAAAGATGTAAAAGTCAAAGAAGCAATTATGGAAAAAGGTTTGTTGTCAATTAAGTTGAGAGAAGAAAAACCTTTGCCAAAATATGTTAAGGAAATACCAATTACTAGCAGACAATAATATTATGAATAGTCTCAGTTAAATACTGAGGCTATTTAATTTATTTTGAAAGATTAGATAATTTATTAAAATCATTAATATAGATTTGCTTAGAAGATAAGACTTTAACTATATTTGAAGTTTTTAATTTAGATACTTCTCTACTTACTGTTTCAATCGTTAAACCTAGATAATCAGCTATATCTTGTCTGATCATTGGTAAACTTATCGGATTATTTTGCCAGCCAATTCTTTTTCTTTGTTCTGATATATTCATCAAAAATTTAGCAAGTCGTTCGGTTGCATCTAATTTTCCTAAAACACCCATTCTATCTTGAGCCAGTGTTAATTCGTGAGATGTTTGGTTTAAAAGTTCTTTTGCAAGAACCATATTTTTATCAATGTATTCATCTAGTTTTTTCTGTTCAAAAACACATACGCGCACATCACCAATAGCTTCTGCACAATAATTATATTTACCATTTTTATAAGAGCCAAAAAAATCTCCGGGGTAGAGAAAACCAATTATCTGAATACGACCATCATCAATTAATTGATAAATTTTGACATTTCCTTCAGTAATATTGTAAATATTTTTAGCATCATCTTGTTGTAAAAAAATGTTTGCTTTATCTTGAAATTTTTTATCTGATGAAATATTTGAAAATTCTTTAAGATTTTCTTCCTGTAAACATCTACAAAATGAGTATGGTCTAATATTGCACTCTGAGCATCTACTCTTTTTGTTAAATTCTTTATTTAATTGTGCTGACTGCATACCAAAATATATAATCAAAGTATAAATTGTTTTTGATTTAGATCAAACATTTCCTCTTAATTTAAGATAGATACAAGATATGCTTAGTACAAATAATATTAACAACCTGCCTGGCCTCAATATTTTAAGATTTCAAGATAGTGATTTAAACTTAATAGGTATTTTGCCTTTATTAGCTGAAGAATTTCCATCTTGGGGATTAGATAGATTAAAAAGTTATATTAGATTAGTTCTAAAACAAGAGTCGAACGGTATCTTGGTTGCAAAAAATAATTCCTTATACAACGTTGGTTTGCTAATTTATTCAATGCAAGACATTATAAATAAAGGCCTTTCTAAAAATGCTAAAAAAGAATTTTCTAAATGTTTAGTTGTAGAAAATTTAATCTCTTCAAGTCCTGTTTTAGAAAAACAAGTTTATCTGCTGCTTACCAATAAAGCTGTTGATATTGCCGAAAACAATAGCTGTGAAATTGTTGAACTACCTAGATTTAATTCTTCATTTGATTTGGTAAAAAAGAAATATGAAAAAAAAATTGTTAATTTAGATGGGTGGAGAATATTAATTAAAATTAATAAAATTTTAACTGCTAATAAAGAGCTTTAATTTAATTACAGAACTTTCCAATCTGTTTCAAAAGTAACGTAATTTACCTGTATGCATCGTCTTTCTTTAACTATTGTCTTCTTTTCCATACCATGCCAAGTATTAGGTCCACTAGTAAACATGTATCCATAGTTATTTTTATAAGGAACTGTTTTTACTTTTTCCAATTTATCATTATAGAAATCCGTACCTAAATCTTCAGATTCATTGGCATTATTAACAAATATTAAGCCTGACATTAGTTTTTCTTTAATATCACAATGAGGCTTTAACCAAAAACCTTCTCGATCACAAATAACTTCAACTCGAACATATGAATTTGATAAATCTTTATTAATCATTTTTGAGATAGTTTGATGTACTGCTTTAGATTGCAGTTCATTAATAAATTTTACTAAATTTGGAAATTGTTTTTCATTTTCTTTTGTTACAAAACATCTAAATTTAATTGCTTCACCACCAGATGCTATCCCTTCTCTAAATTCAGCCGCACCACCATCAATTGCTCTGGTGCCATCATAATTAAGATTATGCTTACTAACATCTGGAATGTCAGCTTTAACTATCTCCTCTATTGCTCCATCTGTAAGTGCATCATGATATTCCCAATGATCAAAAGGAAATTCATGTTTTTTGGATTGATTTTGAATTGAATTTAAAAATGACATTAAGAATTAATTTTTTGGTTAATAATGTTTGCTACTTTATTCGTTTCATCTAGCTTTTGATAGTTCCAATTTTCTACTTCCTCACCTAAATTTCTGGTTATGTTTAATTCTCTAAATAAATTTCTAAATCTTTGAAATCTTTTATCATTTTTCTTAGGTAAAATACTTGCTATATAAATTGGTTTACCAGTCAAAGCTGCCTCCGAAATCATTGAACTAGAGTCGCATGTAACTATAATATTTTCAGCTATTGCTAGAGCTGATAAATATGCTTTTTTATCAACATCCATTATAATTGTATGATTATCGCCAAAAAATTCTTTAGCATAATGAATGGTATTAATTGGTGTTCTCATGGACGGGATTACTACCAATTGAAAATCATGTTTTTTTAATAACTTATACAACATCGTAAAAATATGTTTCATATTCTTTGTTGAATAATCATAATATTTGGTAGGACCGCCTAAAATTAAAGTCCAAATTTTTCTTTCGTCTTTTTTAATAAAAGAATTTAAATAATCTTTACTTTCATTAATCTCATTTTCTGTAAGATAATGAATTGCTCCTTTGGTACTAATTACATTATTACCTTGTATTGCATCATGTTCTGGAGCGACAATAAAATCAAAATTATTTAAATCCACTTTTGGGTCTTGAATATGGATATTAAATACTTTTTTATTTGAAATTTTTTTTAAATGAATTGATGGAATAACGCTTTTACGCCCACAAGATATAATCACATCAAAATCATCATGATCAATTTTTTTATAAACATTTTGTGAAACAGGTGTCAACTTAGGAGGAATCACTTTCCAAAAATTATTTAGTTCAACCGTATGGTGTGTGAAATCTATATCTAAAGCTTTAGCTAAACCTTCAACTTGGCTTATCATTCCGTGCATTCCTTCTGTTAATAAAAGACCTTTTAATTTAGTCATTAATCACTATATAGCTTTGATATGAGTCAAAATCCAACTAAACACACAAAAGTGTTAATAATTGGATCCGGTCCTGCTGGATACACCGCCGCAGTTTATGCTGCAAGAGCAATGCTGAAACCTATTTTAGTTCACGGCATAGAACCTGGCGGTCAACTAACAACAACTACTGACGTTGAGAATTTCCCTGGTTTCGCTGAAGTAATTCAAGGACCTTGGTTGATGGAACAGATGAGAGATCAAGCAAAAGCTGTTGGTACAGAAATGATTGAAGACCACATTGCTTCTGTAAATTTAAAATCAAAACCATTTGAAGCGATTGGAGATGGTGGTCAAAAATACACAGCAGACTCAATAATAATTTCTACAGGAGCTCAAGCAAGGTGGTTAAATATAGATTCTGAGCAAAAATTCAGAGGGTTTGGAGTTTCTGCATGCGCAACATGTGATGGTTTTTTCTTTAAAGATAAAACAGTAGCAGTTGTAGGTGGAGGAAATGCTGCAGTTGAAGAAGCAATGTTTCTTACAAAATTTGCTTCAAAAGTACAATTAATTCATAGAAGAGATTCTCTAAGAGCAGAAAAACTGCTTCAACAAAAATTAATGGAAAACAAAAAAATTGAAATTATTTGGGATAGTGTTGTTGAAGAAGTAGTTGGCGACGAAGAGCCAAAAAACGTAAAAGGATTAAAAATTAAAAATGTAAAAACTAATGACATTAAAGAATTAAAAATAGATGGTCTTTTTATTGCTATTGGACATGACCCTGCAACCGAGTTATTCAAAGATCAATTAAATATGGATAAAGAAGGTTATTTATTAACAAAACCAGACTCAACAGAAACAAACGTGCCAGGAGTTTTTGCTGCTGGCGATGTCAAAGACAAGATTTTTAGACAAGCTGTTACTGCTGCTGGAATGGGGTGTATGTCTGCTCTTGAAGCAGAGAAATATTTATCCTCTAAAAATTAATTTAAACTTTCGCAAAATAATTTTATTCTTGCCATTGCTACTTTTAGTTTTTGCATAGATGTAGCATATGAAATTCTAAAATGGCCCGGTAAACCAAAAGCAGATCCTTGAACAACAGCTACATTTGATTTATCTAGAAGTTTTTCAACAAATTCAGTGTCGGTTTTTAATTTAGTTTTCTTTCCCAATAATTTTTTACAGCTTGGAAAAACGTAAAAAGCACCATTGGGTGTTAAACAATTTATTCCTTTAATTTTATTTAAGCTACTAACTACAAAATCTCTTCTTTTTTTAAACTCTTTAGATCTTGTTTTTATAAATTTTTGAGTTCCATTCAATGCTTCAACTGCAGCTGCTTGACTTACGGAAGAAGGATTTGAAGTTGATTGTGATTGAACTTTACGTATTGCTTTAATTATTTCTTTTGGACCTCCTGCATATCCTATTCTCCATCCTGTCATCGCATAAGATTTGCTAACACCATTCATTGTAAGAGTTCTATTTTTTAATTTGGAAATTTGCGCGATAGTAAAATACTTTGCTTTATCATAAGTAATATGTTCATAAATATCATCACTTAAAACATGAATTCTTTTATGCTTAGTTAATACTTTAGAAAGCTTAATTATCTCTGCTTTAGTATAGCTTGCACCAGTAGGGTTTGAAGGTGAATTTAATATTAACCATTTTGTTTTTTTAGAAATAGCTTTTCTTAATTTATTTGGAGTTATTTTAAAATTCTCAGTCTCACTACATTTTACAATTTTTGGTTTACCTCCAGCTAACAAAACCATATCCGGATATGAAACCCAAAAAGGTGCTGGAATAATTACCTCATCACCTCTATTCAAAGTTGCCATAAAAGCATTATAAAGAACTTGTTTACCACCAGTTCCAACAGTTATTTCTTCTGCTGAATATTTTAAATTATTTTCTTTTTTAAATTTTTTTATTATTGCATTTTTTAAGGCTGGAGTTCCATCAACAGCAGTATATTTTGTATCACCGCTTCTAATAGCTTTTATCGCTGCGTTTTTAATATTGCTGGGAGTATCAAAATCTGGTTCACCAGCACCTAAACCTATTACATCCTTGCCAGCAGCTCTTAATTCTCTAGCTTTTTGAGTAACAGCAATTGTTGGAGATGGTTTAATTCTTTTTAAACTGTCTGATATTATGCTCATTGAAATATAAAATTAATCTACTAGTTTTATAAATAATGCAGAATACATATCAAGATTTAATTACTGAAATTCAAAATAAAAACCCTGGGATTAGCCCAAAACTTGAGGGTGGAAAAAAATTTCAAATGAAAACTGATTTTAAACCTGCGGGTGATCAACCTGAAGCAATTAAACAATTAATTAATGGTGCTAATAAGGATCAACTTAGTCAAGTTTTACTTGGTGTTACTGGATCTGGTAAAACTTTTACAATGGCTAAGGTTATCGAAAAAACTAACAGACCAGCTTTAATTCTTGCACCTAATAAAACTTTAGCAGCACAGCTATATGGTGAAATGAAATCTTTTTTCCCAGACAATGCTGTCGAATATTTTGTATCTTACTATGATTATTACACTCCGGAAGCTTATGTTCCACGCTCAGACACTTATATTGAAAAAGAGGCATCAATTAACGAACAAATTGACCGGATGCGTCACTCAGCAACAAGATCATTATTAGAAAGAGACGATGTAGTTATTGTATCCAGTGTTTCTTGTATTTATGGACTAGGTTCAGTTGAAGCTTATAGCAAAATGACCTTAAGTTTAAAAACTGGTTACGATTATAATAGAGAAGAATTAATAAAATCTTTAGTAGCACTTCAATACAAAAGAAATGATCAAAATTTTTATAGAGGAACCTTTAGAGCTAGAGGAGAATATCTTGAAATTTTTCCTTCACACTTAGAGGACCGTGCTTGGAGGTTGAGTTTATTTGGAGATAAATTAGAAAAAATAGAAGAGTTTGATCCACTAACTGGTGATTTGGCTAATGAACTTAATGTAATCAAAGTTTATGCAAATAGTCACTACATCACACCAAAACCTACAATCGAACAAGCAATAATTAAAATTAAAAGAGAATTAGAAGTTACTTTAAAAAAATTTAAAGAGCAAAATAAATTACTTGAAGCACAAAGATTAGAAGAAAGAACTAAATTTGATTTAGAAATGATTGAGGCCACAGGTTCTTGCGCTGGAATTGAGAACTATTCAAGATTTTTATCTGGTAGAAAACCTGGAGAACCACCGCCTACTCTATTTGAATATTTTCCAGATAATACTCTTATTTTTGTTGATGAATGTCACGTAACAGTTCCTCAATTAAACGGGATGTATAAAGGTGATAGATCCAGAAAAAGTAATCTTGCTGAGTATGGTTTTAGATTACCTTCTTGTATGGATAACCGGCCACTTAAATTTGAAGAATGGGATGCCATGAGAACCCAAACAGTTTTTGTATCAGCAACACCCGGACCTTGGGAATTAAAACAAACAAAAAATAAATTTGTAGAACAAGTTATTAGACCAACTGGTTTAATTGACCCTCCAGTTGAAATAAGACCAGCTAAAAATCAAGTAGATGACTTAATGCATGAATGTAAAAATGTAATTGATAAAAATTACAGAGTACTTGTTACTACTTTAACTAAAAAAATGGCAGAAGATTTAACGGAATACCTTCATGAAAATGGTATTAAAGTTAGATACATGCACTCAGATATAGACACCTTAGAGCGAATTGAGATCATGAGAGATCTAAGACTTGGTGTATTTGATGTATTGGTTGGTATTAACCTATTAAGAGAAGGACTTGATATACCCGAATGTGCATTAGTTGGGATTTTAGATGCTGACAAAGAAGGTTTTTTAAGATCTGAAACTTCTTTAATTCAAACAATTGGAAGAGCGGCCAGAAATCTAGATGGAAAGGTTATTCTTTATGCTGATAAAGAAACAAAAAGTATTAAAAACGCAATCAAAGAAACAGATAGAAGACGAACTATCCAAGTTGCCTATAACAAAAAATACAAAATTGATGCAAAGACTATTAAAAAAGAAATTGGAGACATATTAGAAAGTGTTTATGAAAAAGATTATGTAAAAGTTGGAACTAATGAAAACATTGGTGGTAATCTTAAAAAGCACCTAAAAGTACTCAACAAAAGAATGAAGGAGGCTGCTACTAATCTTGAATTTGAGGAAGCAGCTAAAATTAGAGACGAAATAAGAAAACTAGAAGCTTCTGAATTAGAAATTACTTTAAACCCTAAAGTAAAAAAATATAGTACAAATAATAAAATTTATCCAAAAGGCAGATCAACTATGGGTCTACCGGGCACAAGAGCACAAAAAGGTAAGAAAAAATGGAAGCAAATAAAATAATTATTACTGGTGGAGCAACGAGGATAGGTGCTGCTATAGCTAGGAAATTGTCGGGCCCTAATAAAGAAATATTAATCCATTATTACAAGTCAAAATCTACAGCTGAGAGTTTAAAAAAAAAATTAGAAAAAAATGGCACTAAGATATATCTAATTAAAGGAGATTTAAGCAAAGAAACAGATGTAAATAAAATAATTAAATTTGCAAAATCAAAATTAAAATATTTTGACTGTTTGATTAATAATGCCTCTCTTTTTGAAAATGATAAATTAGATAACTTTACTACCGATAGTTGGGGGCGACACTTAAGGACAAATCTAAGAACGCCTGCTCTACTATCCAAAGAATTTTCAAAAAACATTAAAGGTAAAAATAACAATATTATAAATATAATTGATCAAAGAGTGTTTAAACTCACTCCTTATTTCTTTTCCTATACTATAAGTAAAACTGGCCTTTATACTTTAACTAAAACAAGCGCTATGAATTTTGCTCCAAATATCAGAGTTAATGGAATAGCTCCTGGACCTACAATAAAAAATCAAAGACAAACTGAAAAACACTTCAAAAAACAATATTTAGCAACTCCATTAAAAAAACAGGTTGATGTAAATGAAATTTGTAATGCAGTTGACTTTTTTATTAAAAACAGCTCTATTACTGGACAAGTTATAGCAATTGACAGTGGACAAAATTTAAACTGGCAAACACCAGATGTTATAGGGAAAGAATGAAAAAGAATAATCTTAAAATTGTGAAAATAGACAAAAATAAAAGTCTATTTAATTACGAAAAGAAAATTCTAATTAAAGAATTAACTTTAGATTTAAAATTAGGTTATTACGACTTTGAAAAAGAAAAACCTCAAAAAGTAAAATTTAGTTTAGAAATTGATTATGAAGATAAAAAACCAACTAGCGATAAAGACATAAAATCTATCGTAAATTATGCACAAGTAGTTAAATTAATTAAAAAATTAACTAAAAATAAACATTATAATTTTTTAGAAACACTTGCTGAAGATGTTTTTGATATCCTATTTAAAGATAAAAGAATTGGCAAGATAATGCTTAAAATAGAAAAACTCGAAATTCTAAAAGAGTGTACGTCTGTTGGTATTCAAATTACCAAAAAAAGAAGTCATGAAAAGCTCTGATCTTGGAAAAGAAGTAATCAAAAAAGAACTCCCATTAATTCCAAAACTTCCTGGCGTTTACAGGATGTTAAATTATAAAGGGGATATCTTGTACATTGGTAAGGCCAAAAACCTTCCAAATAGATTGAAAAGTTATGTGTCTGAAAAAAATCACATCATTAGAACTGAAAGAATGCTTTCACAAACTTTTAAGATCGAAGTTACGACCACAGTAAATGAAAGTGAAGCTTTGTTGTTAGAGGCAAATTTAATAAAAAAATATAAACCAAAATTTAATATTTTACTTAAAGATGATAAATCTTTTCCTTATATTTTTTTATCTAATCATGATTTTCCACGTATTGAAAAACATCGTGGGAAAAAAAGTAAATCTGGTCGTTACTATGGTCCATTTGCAAGTGCAATGGCTGTAAATAGTGCTATTAAAACTCTTCAAAAAATATTTTTACTTCGGTCTTGTACTGATCAACAAGTTACTTCCGCAGATAAAACATGTTTCAATTATTATCTAAAACGTTGTGCAGGTCCTTGTGGTGGTAAAATTAGTAAAGAGGATTATGCAAAATTAGTTGAAGCTGCTGATGAATTTCTTTCAAGTGGTAAATATAGAAAAATTCAAAAAAGCTTCTCTATCCAAATGGAAAAAGCAAGTAATGAGCTTGATTTTGAAAAAGCTGCAATTCTAAGAGATAAAATTAAATCTCTAAATATAATTCAATCATCACTTAAAATTAATGAGGCAAACTTAATAGAAGCAGATGTTATAGCAGGATATAAAGAGTCAGGAAAAACTTGTATTCAAGTTTTCTTTTATAGATCTAAACAAAATTGGGGTAATCAAGCCTTTTTTCCAAAACACGATCCAGATGAAAATTTACAAGAGATATTAAATTCTTTTGTTTCACAGTTTTATGAAAATAAAAGTGTCCCAAAATTAATTATATTAAATGAAGTTATTAAAGAAAAAAATTTGATAGAAAAAACATTATCCGAAAAAGAAAATAAAAAAATTGCTATTTCGATTGCAAGAAAAGGATCTAAACTAAAAGTAATTAATCAGGCAATTAAAAATGCAAAGGATAGCTTAACAAGAAAACTTTATGAAAGTCAAAATAACAGAGAGCTACTAGATAAAATTAACACAAAGTTCAATATAACTTCAGAAATTAATCTAATTGAAGTTTACGATAACAGTCATATTTCTGGAACAAATAGTGTTGGTGCTTTAATTACATACGGTGAAGAAGGTTTTATAAAAAAAAGATATCGAAAATTTGATATTAAAACTAAAGGAATTGAACAAGATGATTTTGCAATGATGAAAGAAGTTTTAACAAGAAGATTTAAAAGAGCAATGCTAGAAAAAGGAAACTACCTAACATTGCCAGATTTAATATTAATAGATGGTGGTAAAGGACAATATTCCTCAGCCAAAGAAGTTCTAAATGAATTTGGATTGCACGATTTACCAATGATTGCTATTGCAAAAGGTAAATTTAGAAATAGTGGAAATGAGACCTTTTTTTACGAAGGAAAATCATTCAAATTTGAGAAAAATGATCCTACTTTGTTTCTAATGCAAAGACTTAGAGATGAAGCTCATAGATTTTCAATTACAACACATAGAGCAAAAAGGACAAAAGGAATTAAAAAATCATTATTAGACCAAATTAATGGTATTGGCTTGATGAGAAAAAGAGCACTATTAAACCATTTTGGATCAGCTAGAGCCGTTGAGTCTGCTAGTTTTGATGAGATAAAGTCTGTAGAAGGTGTTGAGGAAAAAATTGCAAAAAAGATATATAATTTTTTTCACGAATAATTATGCTTAGAAAAATTCCAAATTTATTAACAATCGGACGAATAATAATTGTTCCCTTCTTTGTGTTGGCTTTTTATCTCCCAGGTTTATATGGAGATTTAACTGCATTAATATTATTTATAGTAGCTTCATTCACTGATTTTTTGGATGGAATGTTAGCTCGGATGCTTGGAGAAGAGTCTAAATTGGGTGAATTATTGGATCCAATTGCAGATAAAATTATTGTAGCTACTGCTTTAATCTTATTAGTAATGGATGGTACCATTGGACATTATGAGGTTATTGCGGCAATAATTATTCTTACACGTGAAATTTTAATTTCAGGATTAAGAGAATTTTTGGCTAAAGGAAAAATAAAACTTCCTGTGTCAAATCTAGCAAAACTAAAAACTGTTTTACAAATGATTTCAATAGCTCTTCTATTATCTGGAGAAACTGGAAACAAGATTATTAATTTTCAAGATTATAATGCTCAAACTATTGGAATTATTTTACTTTGGCTTTCGGCATTTTTAACTCTTTTCACTGGGTATGATTATATGCGTAAAGGAATAGATCATGCTATGTCAGAAGATAAAAAAGATTAAGCTACTTTTTTCTTTCTTACTAAAACTTGATAACTTTCGTTTAAATCAATTATAGTCTCACATACCTTAAATTGATTTTCTGCAATACATGATACGGGTGTTACTTCTGCAGCCGTTCCAGTCAAAAAACAACCAGCAAAATTAGAGAGTTCTGATGGATTTATTTTTCTTTCATGAACTTTGATATTTTTTGATTTAGCGATTCCAATAACTGTTCTTCTTGTTATTCCGTCTAAAAAAGAATCTGGAATTGGAGTATGAATTTCTCCATTTTTATCTTTAAAAAAAATATTTGCTCCAGTTGCTTCAGCAACATTTCCTTCATAATCTAACATTAATGAATCGGTATAACCTTGTTTTTCTGCTTCATGCTTAGACAAAGTGCAGATCATGTATAAACCTGAGGCTTTTGTATCCCAAGGAATTGTGTTCGGTGCAGGTCTTCGCCAGTTTGAAATATTTAGCTTTATCCCTTCTACTTTTAGTTTTGGATCAAAATAAGAACCCCATTCCCAAGTAGCTATAGCAACATGAATTTTTGTTTTTTGTGCTGATATTGCCATCATTTCACTTCCTCTCCAAATAGTAGGTCTTACATATCCATTTTCAACATTTTGAACTGAAATTATTTTATTACAGGCATCATTTATTTCTTTTTCAGTGTAAGGAATTGTCATTCCCATTCTTTCTGCTGAATAAAAAAGTCTTGAAGTATGTTCCTCCAATTTAAATATTGAGCCATCATACACCCGCTCACCCTCAAAAACGCAACTGGCATAGTGAAGTCCATGATTTAAAAGATGTATCTTAGCGTCAGCCCAATCAACTAACTCACTATTATACCAAATTTTTCCAGATCTTTTATCGTACGGTGTCATTTATGAAATTTTTAAATTATTAATGAAAATTATCTTTGTATCTATAATATGTCAATATAACTTACCTATCATGAAAGAACTTTTATATTTAAAAGATGAACAACTAAAAGATTTAATTGAAAAATTATTTGTTAGCTACAGAGAAACTTTTTCAGACGCCAAAAAAGTATTAGATAGACATTCTATTGGTTTAGCTCACCATAAAGTTATTCACTTATTATCAATGTACCAGGGTATTTCGATTTCAGAGCTTTTAAAACGACTAAAAGTTACGAAGCAAAGCCTAAACAGAGTACTTAAAGATTTAATCAAATTAGAAATTGTAACTTTTAAAAGAGATGATCTAGACACTAGAGTGAAGCATGTTTTTTTAAACGAAAAAGGAATGAAAATATTTAATGAGATTTTTGATCTACAAAAGAAAAGGATTTACAATGCATTACTTAATTCAAATTCAGAGGAAGTAATTAATTTTGATAATGTGTTAAGCAAAATTATAAATGGATAAATTTATTGCTCATATCCTGGTTGTTGATGATGATGATGGAATTAGATCTTTAGTTAAAAAATACTTAAATGAAAATAATTTTTTAGTTACAACTGCAGATAGTGCCGAAAACGCATCGGAAAAAATCCATATTATAAAATTTGATTTAATAATTTTAGATATAATGATGCCAGGAAAAAATGGATTGGACTTTATCAAAGAACATAAAAAAAAATTAGACACTCCGATTATTCTTTTAACTGCTAAAGGAGAAGCAAGTGAAAGAGTCGAGGGTTTAGAGACTGGAGCTGATGATTATTTACCAAAACCATTTGAACCAAAAGAGTTAATTTTGAGAATTAAAAATATTTTAGATAAAACTTTAAAAACTGAACAAGTAAGAATTATTGAGTTTGCAAATATTAAAATTGATTTAAATAAACTTTTAATACTCAAAAATGATAATGAATTTAAAATTAATAATACAGAAAAAATAATTTTAGAAAAAATGATTAACAATCCTGGCAAAACATTTTCAAGAGAAGATATTGGTCAATTAATTGAACTTGATAAAGAAAGATCTATAGATGTAATTATCACAAGATTAAGAAAAAAAATTGAAATTGATCCTAAAAATCCAAAATTTTTACAAACAATAAGAGGTGCTGGATATGTTCTTTGGATTGAATAATTTTCTAAAAAAAATATTACCTAAAAGATTATTTTACAGAGCACTTTTAATTGTAGCAGTACCTGTTTTGGTTCTTCAATTAATTATAACAATTGTATTTTTTGATAGTCTATGGATCAAAACTAATAAAGGAATGACTAGAGCATTAATAAATGAAATCAATACGTTTGTTGAAGTTTATGATAATGAAAAAACAAACAAAGATGAATTAAAAAATCTCTTTTCTTTATTTATAGATCTAAATATAGAACTTATTAACAACAAAGATTTTGAAAATAAATATACCGAAAGATGGTTTAGTCCAATTGATAGAACACTAAGACGAGAATTAAAATCAAATTTTAACCCAAAAGAATATTGGTTTGATACTACTAATTATAAAGAATTAATTGACTTAAGAATAAAATATGAAAATGGTTACTTTAGATTTCTAGTACCCAAAGATAGAGTGGCAAGTTCATCGGCAAGAATATTTGCACTTTGGATTACTGTTCCGGCAATTATAATGGTGGTGATTTCATTAATATTTTTAAAAAATCAAACTAGACCGATTACTAACCTTGCGCGTGCTGCTGAAAGATTTGGTAAAGGTGAGGAAATAGAAGAGTTCAAACCATCAGGAGCTCTAGAAATAAGACAAGCAGGACATGAGTTCGATAAAATGAGAAAAAGAATACTCCGGCATCTAAATCAAAGAACTGAAATGTTATCTGGCATAAGTCATGATTTAAGAACTCCACTTACAAGAATGAAACTGCAAATTGCTTTTATTAAAGATAAAGATTTAGCTAAAAAATTAGCAGAAGATATTAATGAGATGGAAAAAATGCTTAACGAGTATCTTCAATTTACAAGTTCATCTTATATTGAAAAAGATGAAATGTTTAACCTATCAGAATTGATAGAGCAAGTTGTTAGCAAATACAATAATCAAAATATTCAAAAAGATTTGCTGCCCAATATTTTCATAAATGGTAGAAAAAATTTAATTAACCGATGTTTAAATAATATAATCGATAATGCTTTAAATTATGGAAATAAAGTTGAAATTAAACTTAATAAAGAAAATACAAATTTATTAATTATAATTGATGATAACGGTTCTGGTATTCCAAAAAAAGAACATGAAAATGTATTCAGGCCATTTTATAAAATTGACAAAGGTAGAACAGAGTCAAAATCCAGCGTAGGTCTTGGATTGTCTATAGCATCAGACATCATTAAATCTCATGGTGGAAATATTATTCTTGATAAATCTAAAATGAACGGATTACGAGTTAAGATTTTTTTGCCCGTTTAGTTTTTTTTTTTGTTTCTAATTTTTTAATTTTATTTTCTAAATTTTCAACACGTTTAGATAATACTTCAAATTCATCTTTGCTAACAAGTTTCATTTTAAAAACAATTTCATCTCTTTTGGATCTTAAAATATTAAAGAGCTCTGAACTAAGATCTTTTGAAGAAATAATACCTTGTTCAAAAAGTTTACCAAGTTTATCAATTATAAATTTAGAATTTTTCATATTTAAGATATACATTATAAGTATTATTTAAAATGTTCATCAATAATTTTGACCCCGTAGCTTTTCAAATTATGTCATTTGAAATTAGATGGTATTCTTTAGCTTATATTTTAGGAATTGTAATTGGCTGGTCATTGTGCAAAAAAATATTTATCAAAAATTCTGATATAAATGAAAAATTTGATGACTATATAACTTACCTTATAATCGGAATAATTTTAGGCGGGAGAATAGGCTACATCATATTTTATAACTTTTCTTATTACTTGGATAATATTTTAGATATTTTTAAGATTTGGCAAGGTGGAATGTCATTTCATGGAGGTTTGTTGGGAGTAATTGCTTCAAGTTACATTTTTGCAAAAAAAAATAATCAAAATCCATTTTCTTATTTAGACCAAGTATCATTAGTTGCACCAATTGGAATTTTTTTTGGAAGATTGGCTAACTTTATAAATTCAGAACTTTATGGAAGAGCTTCCGATTTACCATGGTCAGTTATTTTTATTAAAATAGACAAATTGTCTAGACATCCATCACAATTGTATGAAGCAACTTTAGAAGGTATAATTTTATTTTTAATATTAATTTATTTTATAAATAGAAACTATTTAAAAAAACCTGGTTTAATTTCAGGATTATTTTTAATTTTTTATTCTCTATTTAGATTCTTTATCGAATTTTTTAGAGTACCTGATGAACAAATAGGTTATTTAATTTTGAATTTAACTATGGGACAAATAATTAGTTTAGTATTTGCCTCAATTGGAATAATTATTTTTTACCTTAAAAATGAAAATAAATAGAAGAAATTTACCCTTAGATCAATTTATAGAATTTGCTCTTTACAACAAAGTTACTGGATACTACATGAAAAAAAATCCCTTTGGAAAAGAAGGTGATTTTATTACTGCTCCAAACATTACAAGACTTTTTTCAGAAATAATAGCAATCTGGGTGGTTACCTTTTGGAAAAGTATTGGGTCACCTAAAAAATTTAATTTGCTGGAGTTTGGAGCAGGAAATGGCGAGATGATGAAAGTTGTAATTGAAACATTAAAAAATTTCCCAGAATGTTTTCTTAATTGTAATTTTCAAATACATGAAAAAAGTGAACTATTGAAAAAACAACAACAATTGAATTTAAAATCTGAAAAAATAACTTGGGTAGAAGATATAAAAATAAATAATTCATATCCAACAATATTTTTAGCAAATGAGTTTTTTGATGCACTACCAATTAAACAATTTTTCAAAAAAAAAGAAGGTTGGGTTGAAAGATTTGTTCATTTAAAGGAGAAAAAAAAAGCTGAATTTAAAAATCAACCAACAGACATAAAAAATATTGAGCAGAACCTAAACTTTGTAATTTCAAAAGATCAAGAAATTATTGAATATTCTCCAGATTCATTTGAATATTTAAAAAATGTTTGTAATTTAATTATAAAAAATGATGGCGGAATACTAATAATTGATTATGGATATCTAAATTTTAAAATGCACGAGACACTACAAGCAATCAGAAATCATAAACATTCAAACATTTTAGAAGATATTGGGGACTCTGACATAACGTATAATATTAACTTCAATTTATTTAAAAAATTTATTTATCAATTTAATGATTTAAATTCTATTATTAGTAATCAAAAAAAATTTTTAACTAGTATGGGGATAGTTCAAAGAGCTGAAATTATAAGTAAAAATATACCTTTCTCGAAAAAATCAGACTTATTTTATAGAATTAGACGTCTTATAGATGAAAAACAAATGGGTGAACTATTTAAAGTAATGTTAATAAAAAAGAAAAAAAATAAATTCAAAACAGGTTTTGAAATTGATTAGATCAAAAAAATTAGCAAAAATAAAAAATCTTAAACATGGCTTTTTTAATAGTATTGGTGGTCATTCTAAAAATATTTATAAAAGTTTAAACTGTGGGCCGGGCTCATTAGATAATAAAACAAATATTAAAAAAAACTTACAAATTGTAAAAAAAAAAATTAGTAATAACGCAAAAAATATTTTTTTACTTAATCAAATCCACAGTAACAAGTTCATATTCATTGATGGAAAATATAATAATAAAAAAAAACCTAAAGCTGATGCTGTAATTACCAATCAAAGAAATTTGCCTATTGCTGTTTTAACTGCTGATTGTACTCCAATATTAATTTATGATGATAAAATGAAGATGATAGCTGCAATACATGCTGGTTGGAAAGGCGCTTTTAAAGGCATTATAATTAAAGTAATTAAATTCATGATAAAAAAAGGCTGCAGATTAGAAAATATTACTGCTGTTATAGGTCCATCTATTTCTCTAAAAAATTATGAAGTTAAAGAGGATTTTAAGAGAAAATTTATTAAAAAGAATAAAAAAAATTTTACGTTTTTTAAGAGTAAAAAAAATAAATTATATTTTGATTTGACTAATTATATATACACATCATTAAAAACAATTAAGGTTAAAAATATAGATGTTTTAAATATTGATACTTTTAATATAAAAAATAAATTTTTCAGCGCAAGAAGAGCTTTAAAATTAAAACATAATGATTATGGTAGAAATATTTCAATAATTATGCTTAATTAGGTTTTTTAATGAAATTATTATCCGGAAATAGCAACAAGCCTCTTAGCAAAAATATTGCAAAATATTTAAAGTCTAAGTTGGTAAACTCTAGTATCAGAAATTTTTCTGATGGTGAAATCTATGTTGAGATTAATGAAAATATAAGAGGAAATAGTATTTTTATTATTCAGTCAGTTTCATCACCTGCTAACGATAATCTTATGGAACTTTTACTTTGTATAGACGCATTAAAAAGATCGTCTGCAAAAAATATTACAACAGTAATTCCTTACTTCGGATACGCAAGACAAGATAGAAAAGTTGTTCCTAGAACTTCGATCTCAGCTAAACTTGTATCAAATCTAATCACTAAAGCTGGTGCAGATAGAGTTGTAACAGTTGATTTACATGCTGGTCAAATTCAAGGTTTTTTTGATATTCCGGTTGACAACTTATTCGCAACTCCAATTTTTGCAAGACATGCAAAGAAAAAAATAAAAAGTAAAAACATTATTTGTGTTGCACCAGATGTTGGTGGTACTGAAAGAGCTAGAGCCTTAGGAAAACTATTAAATGTAGGACTTGCAATTGTTGATAAAAGAAGACCGAAACCAGGACAATCTCAAGTAATGAATTTAATTGGAGATGTTAAAGACAAAACTTGTATAATTGTTGATGATATTATTGACTCAGGTGGAACGATAGTTAATGCTGCAAAAGCTCTTAAAGATAGAGGTGCAAAAGAAGTTTATGTTTACATCACCCATGGCGTGTTAAGTGGTGAAGCTGTAAATAAAATTAAAAATTCAGTTATCAAAAATCTTGTCATTACAGATACAATTGATAACAACGATAAGATTAAGGGAGCTAAAAACATTGAGGTTTTACCAATTTCAGGCTTAATGGGCGAGGCTATTAAAAGGATATCTAACTCAACATCTGTTTCGGATTTATTTAAATAATTACCTTGAGTTATTAAAGAACTTGAGCTAAAAACCCATGATTTTATGATTTCATTAGAAGCAAACATTAGAAGCACAAAAACTAAAGGCCAACTAAGTTCACTTAGAAATAATGGAAGCGTGCCAGCAGTAATTTATGGTGGTGAATCTCAAAACGAGACTATATCCATTTCTAAAAAATTGTTAAAATCTCTTATTGAAAAAGAAAATTTTTTATCCAATATAGTTACTTTGAGTGTTGATGGTAAACCTCAGAACGTTCTTCCAAGAGAAATTAAATATCATATTATTTCTGATGATCCTATCCATGTAGATTTTTTAAGAGTTGTTCCAGGTGTAAAAATACGAATAGAAGTTCCTGTAAAATTTATTAATCATGAAAAATCTCCCGGTTTAAAGAGAGGTGGAGTTTTAAATATAGTAAGAAGAAAAGTAGAATTGAGATGTCCAAGTGAAAAAATTCCTGAAAGTTTAGTTATAGATCTAGATGGAGTTGATATTGGTGAAAGTTTTAAAATATCATCAATCAACTTGGAAACAGATGTAGCTCCAACTATCAGAGGTAGAGACTTTGTTATTGCAACTTTGGCCGCACCTACGGTAATGAAGGAGCCTGAAAAACCTGCTGAAGCAGAAGCAGCAGAAGGTGAAGAAGGTTCTGAAGCAGCGACAGATGGTGAAAAACCAGCAGCAGATGGTGAAAAAAAAGAAGATGAAGAAAAAAAAGCAGCTGAAGAAAAAAAAGCAGCTGAAGAAAAAAAATAACCTGCCAAAGTTAAATTTTACTATCCATTAAAAAATATGCTTTTATTTGTAGGCTTAGGCAACCCAACCCCAGATAGCGAAAATAATAGACATAATGTAGGTTTTAAAATTATAGACTCTATCAATAAAAAATTTGGATTATCAAAACAAAAACCAAAATTTAAAGGTCTGCTAACGACTGGTAATGTTGGTAATCAAAAAGTGTATGCAATTAAACCTCTAACATTTATGAATAATTCAGGAATTTGTATTAGAGAACTTATTGAATATTTTAAAATCGATGCAGAAGATGTGATTGTTTTCCATGATGATTTAGATGTAGAATTTGGAAAAATTAAAGCAAAATTTGGTGGATCAAGCGCAGGGCATAATGGAATTGCATCCATTGATAAGTTTATAGGTAAAGATTATTCAAGAGTAAGAATTGGCATTGGAAAACCAAAAGAAAATATAGAAGTTGGAGATTTTGTTCTGCAAAATTTTGAGGAAGAAGAGTTGGCTGGTATAGAAAAAATCTCAAATCATATCAATGACTCGATTTCTATATTAGTTGAAAAAAAATTAGATTTATTTTCTAGCACAGTTAATAACAACAAATAATGAGCTTTAAATGTGGGATTGTTGGTTTACCCAATGTAGGAAAATCTACTTTATTCAATGCTTTAACAAATTCTAGCAAGGCTCAAGCTGCAAATTTTCCTTTTTGCACAATAGATCCAAATGTTGGAATTGTTCCTGTACCAGACGAAAGATTAAATAATTTATCTAGAGTTTCAAAATCTAAAAAAATCATTAACACTACCATTTCTTTTGTGGATATTGCTGGGCTAGTAAAAGGTGCATCAAAAGGAGAAGGATTAGGTAATAAGTTTTTATCACATATTAGAGAAGTTGATGCGATCATTCATATGATTAGATGTTTTGACTCAGATGATATTCAAAATGTCAATCCAACAGTAGACCCCATCAGAGATTTGGAAATAATTGAAACAGAGATGATGTTGGCAGACTTAGAGTCAATTCAAAAAAGATTAGAAAAAAGTAACAAAAAAAATGTTGATGAAGAACAGCTTAGAATATTAGAAGTAGCACTAGATTGTATTAATAATGATAAAGATATCTCAATTCTAAAATCTCAATTTGAAGATAAACAACTCAATCAAAGTGGCTTATTATCCATTAAACCAAAAATATTTGTATGTAATGTAGATGAACAAAGTGTTCAAGAAGGTAATCATTATACAAAAAATTTTATAGAAAAATTTGGTGAGGAAAATACTCTGATTATATCAGCTGATATAGAGAATCAAATCAATGAGCTAGAGTCTTCAGAGAGAAAAAGCTATATGGAAATGATTGGCTTAAAAGAAACTGGATTGAGCATGTTAATTCAGAAAGGTTATAAAATCTTAGAATTAGATACTTATTTCACATCTGGCCCTGAAGAAACAAGGGCTTGGACAATTCAAAAAAACTGTACAGCTCCTAAGGCTGCTGGTGAAATTCATACTGATTTTGAAAAAGGTTTTATAAGAGCAGAAACAATTTCTTATGAAGATTTTGTAGCAAATGATGGCTGGGTAAATTCTAAAACTATTGGAAAAATGAGATTAGAAGGTAAAGATTATATAGTTAAAGATGGAGATGTATTAAACTTCAGATTCAACACGTGACCATATTTTTTTCATACTAAAATAAACCATAATAGTTAGGATAATCAAATATAAAATAGCTTTGAAGCCCATTTGGTGTCTAGACTCTAAATGAGGTTCAGCTGCCCACATTAAAAACGTTGTCACGTCTTTTGACATCTGCTCAAGAGTTGCTTCTGTCCCATCACCATATTCTACAATACCTTCTGATAGTGGGCTTGCCATCTTAATTTTATTTCCATACATATATTTATTATAATAAACACCTTCATCTAAAGTCATTCCACTTGGTGCTTCTTCATAACCTAGTAATAATGAATAAACATAATCTACTCCGCCACCTCTAGCTTTAACTAGAACAGACATGTCAGGTGGATAAGCACCACCATTAGCTGCTTCAGCAGCTTTAACATTTTCATAAGGCATAACAAATTTGTCAGATAATCTTGCAGATCTTGTAAACATTTCACCGTCTGCATTTGGACCATCGGTAACTTCAAATGAAGCTGCTATCGCCTTAACTTCAGCCTCTGAAAACTCTGGCCCCCCTTTTTCTCCTAAGTTTCTATAACTCATATATTTCATTGAATGACATGAAGAACAAACTTCTGTGTAAACTTGATAACCTCTTTGTAATGAACCTTTATCAAATTTGCCAAAAAGACCTATAAAACTCCAATCTGTTTTTAAAAGTTTAGCTCTTTCAGCTGAATTAGATTGGGCTGTTGTAAAAAAGATCAAGGTAAATATTGATAATATTTTTATAAAATTTTTCACTTTATTTATCAAAACTTTCTTTATATTTGGCAGTAGTTAAATTAGGAGCACCTCCAAGCACTGGTTCTGTAATACTTAAAGGAACAGGAAGAGTTTTTTCTTTAAAACCTAGTATTGGAAGAATAACTAAAAAATGAATGAAGTAATACCCAGTAGCCACTCTAGCAATCAATAAATAAAGTCCTTCAGCTGGCATTGCACCCATATATCCTAAAATTAAAACATCAGCGATAAGTATCCAATAAAACTGCTTGTATAAAGGTCTAAATACTGCAGATCTAATTTTTGAAGTGTCTAGCCAAGGTAAAATTACTAATACAAAAATTGCTGCAAACATAGCTATAACACCTAATAATTTATCTGGGACAGATCTTAAAATTGCATAAAAAGGTAATAAATACCACTCTGGAACAATATGGGTTGGTGTTACCATTGGGTTTGCCTCGATATAATTATCCGCATGTCCTAAAATGTTGGGTGAATAAAAAACAAAGAATGCAAATACAATCATAAACATTAATAAAGCAAAACCATCTTTTATAACAATATATGGATGAAACGGAACTGTATCCTTTGAAGGTTTTTTTATATCTATTCCAATAGGGTTGTTGTTTCCTGGAACATGTAATGCCCAAATATGAAGAACTACTAGTCCAAGAATTAAAAAAGGTAATAAGTAGTGTAAAGCATAAAATCTTGTAAGAGTTGGGTTATCAACTGCAAAGCCTCCCCATAACCAAGCTACTATACCTTCTCCAACAAAAGGAATTGCGCTAAACAGATTTGTAATTACAGTGGCTCCCCAAAAACTCATTTGTCCCCAAGGCAAAACATAACCCATAAATGCTGTCATCATCATTAATAAATAAATTATCATTCCAATAATCCATATTACTTCTCTTGGAGATTTATAAGATCCATAATACAATGATCTAAAAATGTGAATATAAACTGCAAGAAAAAACATTGAAGCTCCATTTGCATGAATATATCTTATTAACCAACCATAATTAACATCTCTCATTATGTGTTCAACACTTGCAAAAGCTAAATCTGAATCAGCGATATAATGCATGGCTAATGTTATGCCAGTAACTATTTGTGCAACTAAACAAAAAGTTAATATTCCTCCAAACGTCCACCAATAATTTAAATTTTTTGGAGTAGGATATTCTGTAAGATGATTTGAAAGAGTTAATAAAGGTAAACGATCATTGAACCACTTTCCTAACTTTGAACTAGGTTGATAATTATGATCACTCATAGCTTATTGTTTACCCTATTTTAATTGTGTTAGCATTTACAAACTCATACTTTGGAACTTCCATATTTGTTGGCGCAGGTCCCTTCCTTATTCTGCCTGATATATCATAATGTGAACCATGACATGGACAGAACCATCCATCATAATCACCCTTATCATTTAATGGCACACATCCTAAGTGAGTACAAACACCAAGCATAACTAACCACTCAGGATCTTTTGCTCTGTCCTCATCTTTTTCAGGATGTTTTAAATCTTCCATTTTAACAGATTTTGCCTCTGTAATTTCCTCTTGAGTTCTTCTTCTAATAAAAACTGGTTTGCCTCTCCAAAGCACAGTTATAGTATTTCCAGGTTTAACTGAACTTACATCAACTTCTGTGCTAGCTAATGCTTTCACGGACGCATCTGGATTCATTTGGTCTACTAATGGCCAAACAACCGCACCAACACCAACTGCTCCAACTGCATAAGAGGCTGTAAATAGAAACTCTCTTCTTTTAGGCTTTTTATCTGACATTTTTTTAAATATTATTATTAAAAAATTACTTAATATACGATTTTTTATACGATAATAGTTTTTTTTCTACTGAAAGAATGACACATAGTTTATGAGCCATAGACCTAATATTGCATTATATGAACCAGATATACCTCAAAATACAGCAGCAATAATTAGAACATGTGCTTGTTTAGGGGCTAAACTTGAAATTATTGAGCCATGTGGTTTTCATATGAACGATAAAAGGTTTAAAAGAGTGGTGATGGATTACATGGATTTGGATAAAATTAAAATTCATCAAAGTGCAGATAAATTTTTCAAGGCAAAAAAGAATCGTAGAGTAATACTAATGACAACAAAAGCTTCCATATCGTACTTAAAGTTTAAATTTGAAAGAAATGATACAATACTATTTGGTCGAGAAAGTGCTGGTGTACCAGAAAGCATTCATCAATCAATTGTTGATCGTTTAAAAATACCTATGAACGAAAACGCTAGATCTTTAAATATTGCATCTTCTGTTGCAATTGTTTTGGCAGAAAGCTTAAGACAAAATAAATTATTATAAAATGGATATTGAAATTAAAAAAGACTTAGCAAGTAATTGGTTCAAGCTACTTCAAAATGCAATCTGTGATGATATTAGTAGATTAGAAAAAAATAAAATAAAATTTAAATCAACCTCATGGCAAAGAAGTAAAAAAAAAGATGAGGGTGGTGGTGAATATAGGATTATAACAAATGGAAAAGTTTTTGAAAAAGTAGGAGTAAATTTTTCAAAAGTTTATGGAAAATTCCCAAAAAAATTTCAAAAAAATATTCCTGGGGCAAGTAAAGATCCAAGATTTTGGGCCTCTGGCATTTCAATAGTAATGCACATGCAAAATCCTCATATTCCGGCAATGCATTTTAACACTAGATATATCTGCACAACTCAAAATTGGTTTGGTGGTGGTATGGATGTAACACCTGCTATTAAAGATGATAAGGAAAAAAATACATTTCATCAATCATTAAGAAAAATGTGTAATCGGCACAATAAAAATTATTATAAAAAATATAAAAAATGGTGTGATGAATATTTCTTTTTACCACATAGAAATGAAGCAAGAGGAATAGGCGGAATTTTTTTTGATTATAAAAAAGATAACTTTGAAGAAGACTTTAAATTTGTAAGAGATGTTGGTGTTACATTTCAAATGATATTTAATAATATTATAGAAAAAAAAATTAAAAAAAAATGGACTTTAAAAGATAAAGAGATGCAGTATATTAAAAGAGGTAGATACGCTGAATTTAACTTATTGTATGATAGAGGAACTAAATTTGGCTTACAAACTGGTGGAAATGTAGATGGTATATTGATGTCGTTACCTCCAGTTGCTAAATGGAAATAATAAATGGATAAAGAACCGATAACATTAAATGGATTAAATAAACTAAAAGAAGAATTAGTTTTTTTAAAAGAAAAAAAAAGACCTGAAATTGTAGCTGCAATTGCAGAGGCAAGATCACATGGAGATCTTAAAGAAAATGCAGAATATCACGCTGCCAAAGAGGAACAATCTCATAACGAAGGAAGAATAACAGAAATAAATGATATTATTGCAAGAGCTAATGTCATTGATGTCACAAAATTAAACAATGATGGAAAAATAATCTTTGGCTCTACTGTATTTTTAGAGAACCTAGATAATGGTGAAAAAATTAACTACAAAATTGTTGGGAAAGACGAAGCTGATCTAAAACAAAAACTAATTTTCTTCCAATCACCAATAGGGAAAGGTTTAATTGGAAAAAATAAAAATGATTTAGTGGAAATCTCAACTCCTGCTGGAGTTAAAAATTTTAAAATAAAAGACGTAAAATATATTTAACTTTTTATAATTTTTTGAATTTGTTTTTCTGAAATTTGGAAACTATTTTGAACCCATGTTTCCTCTATCAACTTTAACTTATTACCTAATATCTTTCCCTCAGGAATATTATACTTGGTCATGAGCGTGCTAGCGCCTATCGGCAGAGTTGGAATAATTTTGTCTTTATAAGTTTCTACTAATTTAAGTAATTTTTTTTTAACTTTGATAGATGTAAATAGTTTAAAATTAATAATATCAAGTACAGCTTGTTTGCCATTATAGTAAAAAATCTTATTAAAATTCTTTTCAGTAAAATTTTTTATATTTACATTTTTTTTGTAGAAAAAATCAATTGATTTTAATCTTTTTTGATCTTTTTTAGAGAGATTAAATTTATAAATAAAATAATTAGCATTGTCGGTTCCATCGATTATCATTAGTGACAATAGAAAGATAAAATCGACCTTAGATAGATTGTCAAGAGCATAAGAATTTAATTTCTTAAAGTTTTCTAAGTTTTTTAGTTGAGGAAAGATAATTTCTATAAGCTCTAAACTAATCTTATCTTTAAATATCCTTAAAAATGCATTTGATCTTATTAGTTTTTTAAATTCATCTAACAATCTTTCTGAAGATAACTTTGAAATACCGCCAATATTTTTTTTAATTATTTTAATTATTTTTGGATCATGATTTTGATTTGAATAATTTATAAAAAACCTCACATATCTAAGAATACGTAAGTAATCTTCTTTAATTCTACTTTCTGCATCTCCTATAAAATTAATATTTCCACTCTCAAGATCTTTTTTACCATCATGTGGGTCAAACAAATTTCCATCTTTGTCTGAGTATATTGAATTTATGGAAAAATCTCTTCTGGCTGCATCTTCCTTCCAATCTAAAGAAAATTCTACTTTTGCATGTCTTCCATCTGTAGAAACATCTTTTCTTAAAGACGTAATTTCATATTTATATTTATCAATTATTGCCGTGATAGTTCCATGCTCAATACCAGTTTCATAAAAATTAATTTCTTTTTTTTTTAAAGCATCACAAACTTCGCTTGGTTTTAAATTTGTAGCTAAATCAATATCATCAACAATTTGCTTTTTAATAACTTTTCTTACACAGCCCCCAACATATCTAACTTCACTACTCTCTGAGTAAGTGTTAAGTGCTTCAAAAATTCTGTTAGCAGGTGTTTGATTTGTTAAATTAATAAGATTTTGACTTATATAATCAAGATTATGAGATCTAAAAAAAATTTTATCTAAAAAGTTATTCATATATGGCTGGGGCGCTAGGATTCGAACCTAGGATGCCGGTACCAAAAACCAGTGCCTTACCACTTGGCTACGCCCCAATATTGTTTTCGTATAACACAAAAAAATAAAATTTATATAGTTTTCGATGTATTACACCAATAATTTTTAAATTTTCTTTTAAATCTAACTTTTGCTAATTCACAATCTTGTTTTTTTTGATAATACGCAACTATTACCGAACCAGAGCCCGTCATTCTTACAAATAAGGGTTGGTTTAAATTTTCTAAAAAAGATTTTAGCTTTTTAAGCTTTGAGTATTTTGAGAATGCAATTTTTTCTAGGGCATTTTCATATTTTAGCAAAAATCTTAAATTTAACATTTTTTTCTTAGGATTGTTCAACAACGGTTTACTAAATTTTTTTACTCCCAAATAAATTTTTTTTGTAGAGCATCCAAAATTTGGGCGTACAAGTAAAATATAAAAACTAGAACTTTTTAAAAATTTTTTAACTACGCCGTTTGATGATAAAATAGCACTCATTGGATTAATACCCAAAATCACATCAGAACCAATTAAATTTGCAATTTGTAAAATTTTTTTTTGTTTAATTTTGATAAACTTTTTTTTAATTAAAAAATTTAAAATAGTTGCTGCGTTCATTGATCCTCCTCCAAGACCTGCTTCCTGTGGAATATCTTTTTTTACCTTAATTTGAAACTTTTTATTATTTAATAATTTTTGCTCATCTAGAATTTTGAATAATTTATCAACTGTATTATCTTTTTTTATATTTCCAGAAAACCTTCCATTGAAAGAAATCTTATGTTTGTTGCCGTTAATTTTTTTAATGGTAATTAAATCATGCAATTGTATAAACTTAACAATGCTTTCAATTTTATGAAGTTTGGTTATTTTACCAGTAACATGGAGGGCTAAATTTATCTTTGCAAATGATTTTACTTCTCTAATTTTCATTTAAGAATTATTGAGACCTTCTATAATTTTAATATTTATTTTTTTTTTAATATTCTCATCAGTATCATCTAATCTTAAAACGTAGTTCCAGAAATATCTTGCTTGAATATTTCTATTCAACTTCCATAAAATATCACCATAATGATCATTAACAGTTGGATCTTCAGGCATTAATTCAACTGCTTTTTTAATATATTTTTCTGCTTCATTGTAATTTTCTATCAAATAATACGCCCACCCTATTGAGTCTGTAATATAAGGATCATTACTTCTTAGAGCATAAGCTTTCTCCAACATTTCTATTGCTTCATCTATTTTATAATCACGTTCTAACCATGAATATGCTAAATAATTTAAAACATAAGCGTCATCTGGATTAATTTTAAGTGAGTATTTTAAATCCTCATCTGCTTTTTGATAATCTCCTAATCGTTCATAACTACCGCCTCTTCTATATAATAAATCAGATTTAATCTCCGAATTATTACTCAAAGATGAAATAATTTCAGTATAGTACTCAATTGCTTTTTCATAATTTTTTGAACTTTTGTAAAAATTTGCAACATCAAAAACCATCTTCACATTCGGATTTTTAATTTTACTAAACTTTGAACTTATAAAATCTATTCCCTCATTATATCCTATATTTTTAACAATTATTTGAGCTTCTTTTTTTACCCTAAACCAATAATAAAATTCATATTTCTTATTAAAGTTTTTTAGAACTTTTTTAGCCTTGTCATATTCTTCATTAAGATAAAAGTTTTCAGCTACAAGTGTTGAATTTAAAATAAATTTTGGATTTAAATAATTTGAAAGATTTAAATAGAAATTAGACTTTTCAATATTATCCTGAGAAGAGTAAAGATTTGAAATTAAAAATAAAAACTCACCAATAATATCGTTATGATTATTACATGAAAAAATCTTACCAAACTCTTTAAAATTTTTATTTTCAACCCAACTTTTACTTTGAGACAACAGTAGTGTAGAATTTATATATTCAAGTTGATCGGCGATCGCCTTTGCTTCCTCAATTTGATTATTTTCAATTAAGTAATTAATATAAAAAAATATGTATCTTGAATAATCTCCATCAGGATTATTTATTAAATTTAAAAAAGATGATCTAGTGTTTTCCTTTTTTAAATAACATCTTTGAAATGCTTGATTTATAATAGAGATATTGCCAAAATTTTTTTTATTAAATAGAGTTTTTTTATTTTTGAAAGTGTAGAGATATTGTCTCAAAGTTTCAAATATTACTAAATTAAATCTATTTTCATTTTGAAATTTTAAACTTAAATTTAAATATTTTTCTGCTTGATCTAAATTATTATTTTTTAAGCTATCAGCTATTAAGAGTAGATAGGCATCAAAAAAATATAAATTTCCTTTGTCGTTACTATTTTTTATTACATTGATAGCTTGAGCAACTTTATTTTCTAGAACCAAAGAATATGCATATCGTTTTAAATATGCATCATGTTTGTTAAGTAACACCTTAGAGGCATTAAAAAATTTTAATGCGTCAGAATTATCTTTATTTTCAAAAGCAATAATTCCTGAAAAATAATTAGATAAATCTCTTGAATTAAAATCATTAAAACTAGCACTTTTAGAATATGCAGGTGTCTGATAGAATAATCCAATAACTACTATAAGTTTTATTAGTTTATTAAACATTAGATCATTGTATGACTAAAAAAGTGATAAATCAAAAAGGCAAATTCGACGAGGAATTAATAAATACAATAAAGCTAAACTTTGTATTTAAAGATAAGCCATTAAATAGATTTAGCATTATTGAAAATAGAGATGAAAACAATCTAGCTAATAAAGCTAAACTACTAGAGGAATTAAAAAAACAAATAAATTCAATCGAAAATTGTAATTTAAAAGATAATTCTCAAAATCTTGTCCTAGGTAATGGAAATATAAATAGTCCAATTATGTTAATTGGTGAGGCTCCAGGAGCTGAAGAAGATAAATCAAGCATAACATTTCAAGGTGAGGTTGGAGAATTATTAAATAAAATGCTGATAGCAATAGGAATAAATAGACAAAATATTTATTGTAGTTATGCAATAAATTTTAGGCCTCCGGAGGATCGTAAACCTACTACACAGGAAATTAAAAGATACTCAGTTTTCTTAAAAGAACATATTTCAATTATTAATCCAAAAATTATAATTTTAATAGGTAGTTCAGCAATGGAAGCAGTAACAGGCATTAATAGTAAGATATCTTCTGAAAGAGGGAAATGGAAAGAAACAATATTAAAAAATAAAACCTATCCAGTGATGATAACATTTAACCCATCATATTTAATTAGATTTCCAGAAAATAAAAGATATTCTTGGGAAGATTTAAAAAAAATTAAAAAGAAAATTACTGAAATGAAGATTGTCTTTTAAGCTTATATGATTGAATTACATAAAAGATATATTTCTTGGTGGGCAAAAAAACTTAATATTTCTAATTATGGTTTGCTATGGGTTTCTTTTATAAAAGGGGTTTTGGTTGGACTATTAATTTATCACTTTATAATAATTTAAATGAAAATTATAGCAGGTGTCGACGAAGTTGGAAGAGGAAGTTTAATAGGGCCAGTTTATGCGGCAGCAGTAATTTTAAATAAAAATATTGATAAAAAATTATTAAAAGATTCTAAAACTATCGCTAAAGATAAAAGAGAATTATTATCAAATTATATAAAAAAAAATTCTATTTGGGTAATTGGCAAGGCTTCAGTAAAAGAAATAGATAAGATTAATATCTTACAGGCAAGTTTGCTTGCAATGAAAAGAGCAATTAAAAAACTTAAAAAAAAACCTACACAGGTTTTAATTGATGGTAATAAAGTTCCTGATTTAAAAAATTATAATTTAAAAGCAATAATTAAAGGTGATCAAAAAATTCATTCTATTTCCGCAGCATCCATTGTTGCTAAGGTTGCTAGAGATAAATTTATAACAAAATTAGCAAAGAAAAATAAAGGATACAATTGGGATCAAAATTTTGGATATGGAACTAAACAGCATTTAAAAGCTATTAAAAAAATTGGTATTAATAAACACCATAGAAAAACCTTTTCACCTATATCTAATTACAAGACACACAATATCTAGTTACTCATAATTAAGTCATCACAAATCGAATCCAAATAATTCAATCTCAGGTTGACCCTAGAATCCATTTGGAGTCTAATTATTTTATACAAATGAATACTGACTTCAAAAATAAAATTGTTAACGAAGATAGTCTTGAAGAGTTAAAAAATATTCCAAGCGAGACTTTTGATTTAATTTTTGCAGATCCTCCATATAATTTACAGTTAAAAAACGATCTAATTAGACCTGATAGATCTAAAGTAAGTGCAGTTAATGATAAATGGGATCAATTTGAAAACTTTAAGAAATATGATGAGTTTACATATGCTTGGTTATCGGAGTGTAAAAGAATTTTAAAAAAAGATGGAACTCTATGGGTTATAGGAAGCTATCACAATATATTTAGAGTAGGAACGGCAATTCAAAATTTAGGATTTTGGATATTAAATGATGTTATTTGGAATAAAAATAATCCAATGCCTAATTTTAGAGGAACACGGTTTACTAATGCTCATGAAACTTTGATTTGGGCATCAAAAAATGAAAAATCAAAATACACTTTTAACTATCAGTCATTGAAATGTTTAAACGATGATCTTCAAATGAGATCCAACTGGAATTTGCCAATTTGTAATGGAACTGAAAGATTAAAAAAAAATGGAAAAAAAGTACATTCAACACAAAAACCGGAGGCACTATTACATAGAATTTTACTAGCCTCGTCAAATAAAGATGATTTAATTTTAGATCCATTTTTAGGATCAGGAACAACAGCAACCGTTGCGAAAAAATTAGGTAGAAATTATTTTGGTATAGAAAAAGAAAAAACCTATTTTAAAGCTGCAGAACAAAGATTAAATAATACAAAACCTATTGAAGATAATTTCTTAGATACTTTGAAAAATAATAGATCAAAACCAAGAATACCTTTTGGTTCATTAGTAGAACTAGGTATAATTAAACCAGGTACAAATATTTTTGATAACAAAAAAAAAATTACTGCAAGAATTATGGCTGATGGCAGTATTAAGCATAATCAAGCCGAAGGATCCATTCATAAAGTTGCAGCAACTATTTTAGGTGCAGAAAGTTGTAATGGTTGGACTTATTGGCACTGTGATATTAACGGAAGAACCTATCCAATTGACTATTTAAGACAACGATTAATATCTAAGAATTAATTTTTATAAATTCTTCCTAAATAATTTGCTAAAAATTTCTTATTTTTTGTTAATATTTTTAAACTTATATTCCTAAAAAAAACTACTATCGGATTTGATAAGTGAAAAGCAAATTGATTTAATTTTGATCTATTGTTAATCATTTTAACTTTTAAAATTCTGTTATCATAAAAATCATTCTTATAATTTGTGATACAGTCATACAACTCAGAACCACTCTCGATCGATTGAGAGGCTCCTTGTGCAAATGAAGGTGGAAAAGCATAAAAGGCATCACCAACTAAGAAAATATTATTGCCTGGTTTAAAAAAACCTTTGCTTATAAATACTGGGAAACATTTGATATTATTAAGATTATCTAAAATGGTTGAGGAAATTTTATTTTGTAATTTGTCTTTAACACCTTTGATAAAAACTTCTTCCTTAAAAAGACTATAGTTATCAAGCTCTTTTGCTATCAATTCATACTTTAAAACTCCAATAAAATTATATGCTTCGTTGTCGTTATTAACTGGATAAATCACATAATGAAAATTATGACCCATAAATAAGGAGATGTTTTTTTCATTTAAATTATTAAGATTATTTCTTGAGATATTACCTCTAATTGCAATGGAATTATTAAAAACAGGTTTTATTCCATTATTAGAAATTAATGATTTACCTTTAGAAAAAACACCATCAGAAATAATTAGAAGATCACAAATTACTTTATTGTTTTCGTTAAAAGTTAAACTTATTTGATCATTATTTTTTTCGATTTTCTTAATATCATAATCATATTTTATTAGATTGTTGTCTAACCTATCTTTTAAAAATTCAATTAATTTAGATCTTTTTAGTGTTGTATACTTACAATTTTCGGAATTAAATTCTGAAATATTGAGATCGCATATTTTTTTTTGTTGCTTAAGTTCATAAAAATCAATTTTTTCAGGATTAAATTTATCTTTGTTTTCTAAAGTATTAAATCCAATTCTATTAAGAAGTTTAATGCTGTTTGTAGATAGCTGTATTCCATACCCCTCATCTAATCCAATAGAATTATTTTTTTCATAAATTGTTACCTGATAATTAGGATTTTCTTTAAATAAATTTGCAACAAATAAACCTGAAATACCTGCTCCTATGATTGCAATTTTTTTCATCTATGGTTTTCCAGATATGTAACAATTTTTTTTGTAAAAGTTGGCAAAGTGTAGTTTTTTAATTTTTTAGGATCAATCCAATAAGAAAATGACATAGGTTTAATCATCCTATCATTTTGAATTTTAATATTCATATTCATATTAGACATTTTAAAATTTAAATTTTTTTTAAAATTTTTGGGTTTAATTAATTCTTGCATTGGGAAAATATTGAAATTTTTCAAAAAATTAAAATTTTTATTTTTAACTAATAAATATTTATTATCTTTTTTATAAACCTTAAGCAAAAAATATTTTTCTTTGTTATCCTTTTTAAATTTAATCAAAGCAAAATCCTTTTTAATAAATGATTTACATTTTTTTGAGATAGGACATTTTTCACAATAAGGGTTGGTTGGCTTACATATTAATGCTCCCAATTCCATTAACGCTTGAGCATAGTCGCTAGCTCTTATGGAAGTTCCAAAAATTATTTTCTGTTTAACTAAATTATCTTTTTGAATTTGATTTTCATTCTTTAAGTACAGATATCTTTTCAAAACTCTTTCAATATTACCATCTAGAGGAATAATAGGTTTATTGAATGCAATAGCCATAATAGCACTTGCCGTATAATCGCCAATTCCAGGAAGTGACTTAAGGTCTAAAAGATTATCAGGTAAATTTTTATTAAAATTTTTAGTAACAATTTGTGCAGTTTTTTTTAAATTTTTAACTCTTGAATAATAACCAAGACCCTCCCACAGCTTAATTAATTTTTGATCATTAAATTTAGCAAGAGCTTCTAGGTTTGGAATGTATTTTATAAATCTATTAAAATATGGAATTACAGTTGCAACTTGTGTTTGTTGTAACATAAACTCACTTACCAACGTATAATATTGCTTTTTTTTGGAGGAAGTTTTTTTTCTCCAAGGTAATGTTCTTTTATGAATATCGTACCAATTGAGAATTTTATTTGTTATTATTAATTCTTTCATATGCAATTTAAAGATAATACTAAGCAGAGAAATAAAACCATTCAAGGTTTAAGATCATTTAAAGACACTTTGCCAAAGAATGTAAAAAAAATTATAAATAAAAAAGGACATATTTATTCTGAAACTTTAAATAACTGGAAATATATAGTTGGTGAGGATTTGTTTAAAATTTGTTACCCAAAAACATTTAAAAACTCAAATAAGTTTGGAGTTAGCACTTTATTAATAATGGTTAAAAGAGGTCACGAGGTTGATATGGAGTATTCCAAAAAAGACATAATGGATAAAATGAATAGCTTTTTCGGTTATACAGTGGTTGAAAAACTTAAATTTATAAGTTTTGATGATGAACAAAAAATTTTTACTAAAACTGAAACAAAACAAGAAAATGTCGCAATTAATAAATACCAAGATAAAATTAATAATGTTAAGAATGATAAAATAAAAAAATCACTTATCGAATTAACTAAGGTCTTTAAAAAAAAATGAAAAAAATTTTAACTTTTACACTTATATTTTTTAGCACTATCTCAAGTATTAATGCGGAAGAAATAAAAAGAATATTTGTAGGAAACAAAGATGCAAAAATAACTATAATTGCATTTGAGTCTTTAACTTGTAGTCACTGTGCAAATTTTCACAAAGATGTATTTCCAGAACTAAAAAAAGAATATCTTGATACTGGTATAGCTAAAATCGAATTTAGACACTTTCCCTTAGATATAGCAGGCTTCAATGCCTCAAAAGTTTCGCAATGTAATAATGATGGTGATTCGAAAATTTTAAATAGCTTATTTGCAAACCAACAAAAATGGGTCAAAGGTAGCTCGGTACAAGAAGCAAATGAAAATCTTCAAAAATTTTTAGTTAGCGAAGGTTATAACGTTGATTTTGAAAAGTGTATAAATGACAAAGAAATTGAAGATTTTGTTTTAAATGATCGAATCGATGGAGTTAAAAAGTTCAAGGTTAATGCTACTCCTACGATAATAATCAATAATGAAAAGTTCGAAAAAACTCTTAATTACAAAAATTTAAAAAAAGCTCTAGAAAAACTGATATAAGTTAATACATGGAGTTTAAAAAAATCCAATTAAATGGATTTAAATCTTTTGCTGATAAGGCAAATTTCTTAATTGAAGAAGGTCTTACTGGAATTGTTGGGCCTAATGGATGTGGTAAATCAAACATTGTTGAATCTTTAAGATGGGTCATGGGGGAAACATCAGCTAAAAGTATGCGTGGATCGGGAATGGAAGATGTAATCTTTTCTGGAACATCAAATAAAGCTTCTAAAAATATTGCAGAAGTTTCAATCGAAGTAGAAAATAAAAATAATGAAGGACCAGTTCAATACCGTGAACTTGATCAAATTAACGTTAGAAGAAAAATAGAAAAAGATAAAGGCTCTAAATTTTATATTAACGATAAAGAGGTAAGAGCAAGAGATGCACAAATGTTTTTTGCAGATTTATCGACTGGCGCGCATTCTCCTTCTATGATTAGTCAAGGACGTATTGGTGCATTAGTAACTGCAAAGCCAACAGACAGAAGAGCTATTTTAGAGGAAGCTGCTGGAATTTCAGGCTTACATGTTAGAAGACATGAGGCCGAACTAAGATTGGGAGCTGCAGAAAATAATCTTACAAGAGCGGATGAATTGCGAAGACAACAAGAAAAACAACTTGCCAACCTCCAAAAACAAGCTGAGGAAGCTACAAAATATAAATTAATTTCCGAGGAAATAAAAAAAATTGAAGCTGGCTTATATTACTTAAAATTATTAGAGATTGATAAAGAGATAAAAATTGAAAATGAGATCAATAATGAAGCAGGAGGCGAAGTAGAAGGTTTTAACAATAAAATAGCTGAACTTGAAAATTTAATCAAAACAGCAACAGATAAAGTTTCTCCACTACGAGAAAAAAATATTGAAAACTTATCTAGAATACAAAGACTTAATCTTGAGTTGCAAAATTTGGATGAAGAAAACACTAGAATACAAGATGAGATAGAGACTATTAATAAATCGGCAAGAACTATTGATGAAGATATCAACAGAGAAAGGGGAATTGTAATAGATGCAAATTCTAACGAAAAAAGACTTAAAAAAGAAAAAGCAGACCTTATAGAGGTAGACTCAAAATATTTTGAGACTGAAAAACTATCTAATGAAGATTTAGAAAATGCTAAAAGAGAACTAAAAAAAGAACATGAAGCTGTAGATGAAATCGTAAATAATATTGCTGAAGGATCTATAAATACAAGTTTAGGGCCAATCAAAAATGTTAAAAACTCTATAAATAGAGTCAAAGAATTGATTGATAGCAATGAAATCAATCAAGCTGTTACGTTGCTAGATAGATGTAATATCGAGCTTGATAACTTTTTAAATGATTTAAAAAATGAAAAAAGTAGACAAGAATTATTAAATGTAAACGAGAAGTCACAAAATATAAAACTACTTCAAGAAAAATATGCTGAAGCATATAGCAAAAATCAATCAATCAAAAATGAGTCTATTAAACGTAATGAGAGAATTAAGACTATTGAAACTGAAATTGAAAGTTGGAAAAATTTGTTATCAAATTCAGAAAAAATGGTGACTGAATTAATTGAACGAAAAAATAAACTTTTAGCTCAATTAAGAGAATTAGATAATCAACCTAAAGTTCAAGCTGAAAGAAAAGGTCAAATTTCAGAAAACTTAAGAATATCAGATAAAGAAAAAATTGATATCGACTCTGTTATTGATGAAACTGATAAACAAATAGAAAACTTAAGGTATCAATTGAATGAAATTCAAGAACAATCAATTCAAATTAGAGAAAGAAAAGCAAGTTCTGGAGCAACTATTGAAGGTCTACAAAAGAGAAAAAGTGATTTACTAGATAGAATAAATTCAGAACTTAATTTATCTGAAGAAAATATTTTAGAAAATTCAAACCTAAATGGTATTGAAGAACTACCTAATCCAGTGGATCAGGAAGATTCCTTGGATAAAAAAAAACAAGAAAGAGAAAGATTGGGATCAGTTAACTTAAAAGCAGATGAAGAAACTAACAAATACAAAGAAGAAATAAAAAAAATGGAACAAGATCGTTCAGATCTGGTTACAGCAATAATTAAACTAAAAGATAGTATTAATGAGCTAAACCAAAAAGGTAGAGAAAGGCTAATTGAGGCATTTGAAAAAGTTAATAGAAAATTTAATGAAGTTTATACAAAACTTTTTAACGGTGGAAATGCCAAACTAGAATTAGTTGACTCAGATGATCCTCTTGAGGCAGGACTTGAAATGTTAGTCAGTCCTCCTGGTAAAAGACTTCAATCAATAACTTTATTATCGGGTGGCGAGCAAGCACTCACAGCTCTATCTTTAATTTTTGCTGTTTTTTTAACCAACCCTTCACCAATTTGTGTGTTGGATGAAGTTGATGCACCACTTGATGATGCAAATGTAACTCGATTTTGTAGCCTCCTTGAAGAGTTAATAAAGATCACTAATACAAAATTTATTATTGTAACTCACCATGCTCTAACAATGTCTAAAATGAATAGACTTTACGGGGTCACAATGCCTGAAAAAGGCATCAGCCAACTAGTTGCTGTTGATTTACAAAAAGCAGAGGGTATGGTTGCTTAAAGAATATAAATGCCTAAAGATCAGTTTAAAACTCGCTTAGAGATTGCAAAAAAGAGGATTTCAAAGAAAAACCTTCATAATAAAAATGATAACCCCTCTTCTATTGGAACGGCCTTCAAATTAAGCACAGAATTGGTCGCTGCAGTAGCAGTTGGGACAATTATTGGGTTTATTTTTGACAAGACCTTTGGTACTAAACCCTGGTTTATATTAATATTTTTTTTTGTGGGTGTGGTTGCTGGAATAACCAACGTAATTAGATCTGCAAAAAATATGCAAAAATAGATAAAATTTTATGGCATCAAATCCAATGACCCAATTCAATGTGCACAGAATTGGACCAGAAATTAAAATTGGCACATTTGATATTTCATTTACAAATGCAAGTTTGTTTATGATTATTAGTTCACTTGCAATTCTATTAATTTTTAATCTCGGATCAAAAAAAAACTCATTAATACCAAATAAAATTCAGCTCTTGGCAGAACTTAGTTATACATTTGTATCAAAAATGATTAGTGATACCGCGGGATCAAAAGCAAAACCTTATTTTGCATTTATTTTTTCACTTTTTATGTTTGTGCTTTTTTGCAACATGTTTGGAATGATCCCTTACACATTTACAGTAACTAGTCATATAATAGTAACATTTATATTAGCTTCATTTATTTTTATTGGAGTAACAGTTATTGGTTTTATTAAACATGGCTTTGGATATTTAAAATTATTTGTTCCCAGCGGGGTGCCCGCAGTTCTACTTCCATTAATTGTAGTAATAGAAATTATTTCTTATTTGAGCAGACCTATTAGCTTATCTGTTAGATTATTTGCCAATATGATGGCAGGTCATACTATGATGAAAGTTTTCGGAGGCTTTGTAATAAGTCTTGGAATAGTTGGTGGATGGCTTCCACTGAGTTTTTCGGTTGCATTAACAGGTTTGGAGATATTAGTTGCTTTTCTTCAAGCATATGTTTTTGCAATCTTAACCTGCATCTATTTAAATGATGCATTAAATTTACACCATTAATTAACATAGGAGGATATAATGGAATTAGAAGCAGCAAAAATGATCGGAGCAGGATTAGCGGCAATAGCTTTGGCTGGTGCCGGTGTTGGTATTGGAATAATTTTTGGAAATTATTTATCTGGTGCAATGAGAAATCCATCAGCAGCACAAAAACAATTTCCTAATTTACTTTTAGGTTTTGCACTTGCAGAAGCAACAGGATTGTTTGGATTAGTAGTTGCATTAATCATTCTATTTGCATTTTAAATTTGATGATTAAAAAAATATATTTTCAGTCGATATTTTTTAGCTTCCTTTTTTCTTTGGAAGCTTTTGCAACTGAAAGCGGGGGTATGCCTCAATTAAATCCTGAATTTTGGATTTCACAGATTTTTTGGTTAACTCTAACTTTTGGGATTCTGTATATAATTTTATCAAAATTAATACTTCCTAAAATTAGCAAAAACTTAGAGTCTCGAAAATCTCAAATTTTAGAAAATATTGAGGCTGCGGAGAAACAAAGAGAGAATAGTGAAGAGAAGCTTAAGGAATATGAAGAAATCGTTTTAAAAAACAAGCTAGAAGCTAAAAACATTTTTAATCAAGCAAGAGAAAAAGCTTTAAAAGATATTAATGCAAAAAAAGAAGTTTTGGATAAGCAGATTGATGATGAAATTATTAAGGCAGAACAAGAAATAAAAGTATTACAGAATGGTGCAGCTGAGAAAATCAACAAGATAGCAATAGAGACTTCATCAGAATTGATACAAAAACTTATTGGTACCGAAGTAAACAACAGTAGTATTTCAGCAATTGTAGATGATTTATCTAAAAGAAATGGAGACAAATATTATGGCAATTGATGCAACTTTTTGGGTAGCAGTTTCTTTTGTTATTTTTTTTGGAGCCTTAATTTATCTAAAGATTCCTCAAAAAGTCACTGAGATGTTAGATAAAATGATTTCTGATATCAAAAATGAAATTGATGAAAGTGAAAAATTAAGAACTGAAGCAAAGAAATTACTTGATAATGCACAAAATAAATTAGATACAGCACAATCAGTTAGTAATGAAATTCTAGATGAGGCTAGAAAAGACTCAGACAAGTTAATTATTGAACTAAATGATAAATTTCACAAATCTTCAGAAATTAAAAAAAATTTAACTGAAAATAAAATAAGTCAAATGAAGGAAGCGGCAATTAAAGAAATTAAAGATGCGTCGATTAAAATTGCAGTAGACTCAGTTAAAAAAATTATTACGACTTCTGTTAATAAATCTAAACTTGATGCAGTATTTCAAAAAAACTTAGACGAAACTAAAGAAGAGTTAAAAAAGATTAACTCATAATATTCTTACATTTTTTTAAAAAAACTATAAATTATTAAAATGAATTCTATAGTTATTGGATCTGGTTTTGGAGGAATTGCAGCAGCTCTAAGGCTAAGAGCTAAAGGTCACAAAGTAACACTGTTAGAGAAACATCCTGATTTAGGTGGAAGAGCAAGGGTTTTTAAAAAAAATGGTTTTACCTTTGATGGTGGACCAACTGTTATTACAGCACCTTATTTAATTGACGAGTTGTTTGATTTGTTTAAAAAAAATCCTAAGGATTACATTAAACTTACTCCACTTAAAATTTGGTACCAATTCATTTTTGAGGATAAAACAAAATTTGATTACTCTGGAAATGAGATTGAAATGAAAAATCAAATTGAAAAAATAAGCATTGAGGATGTAAAAGGTTATGAAAGATTAGTAAAGTTTACAAAAAAAATTTTTGATAAAGGTTTTACAGAACTTGCAAATGTGCCTTTTGATAAACCATTTGTAATGATGAAACAATTACCTGCACTTTTAAAACTTAAAAGCTATAAATCTGTCTATTCCCTAGTTTCTTCATATATTAAGAGTGAAAAATTAAGAAGAATGTTAAGTATGCACCCTCTTTTAGTTGGCGGAAACCCTTTTTCAACAACTTCTATTTATGGACTAATTTTGTACTTAGAAAAAAAATGGGGGATACATTACTCGATGGGTGGAACTGGAAATATAATAAAAGGTTACGAAAAACTGATGAATGAGGTTGGAATAAAGATATTAAAAGAAAGCGAAGTTACCAAAATAATTTCAAAGAATAATAAAATTTCTGGCGTCCAAATAAATAATCAAATCGATATAGATGCAGATAATGTGATTTGTAATGCAGATCCACCTGCTGTTTATGAAAAATTATTGAGTCAAAATAACAATAATTCACTCCTATTTAATTGGAAAAAAAATCGTATGGAATATTCTATGGGGTTGTTTGTATATTATTTTGGAACAAAAAAAATTTATGAGAACGTTGAACATCACACAATAAAGTTTGGCAATAAATATAAAGAACATCTAGATGATATATTTGATAAAAAAAAATTAAATGAAGATATTAGCTATTATCTTCATAGGCCAACAGCGACTGACAAGTCAATGGCTCCTGAAGGTAACGACTGTTTTTATGTGTTGGTCCCGGTCCCTAATAACCAATCAAAAATTGATTGGGATATTGAGGGTAAAAAAATAAAAAAATTAGTGATAGATAAAATGGAAAAAGATTTAATGCCTAATCTAAGAGAAAATATTGTAGAAGATTTTTACCTTACACCAGATTACTTTGAAAAAGATTTGAATACTAAATATGGTTCTGGTTTTTCTATCCAGCCAAAATTTACTCAATCAGCCTATTTTAGATTTCATAATAAATCAGAGATATATGATGGTCTTTACTTTGTTGGGGCAGGAACCCATCCTGGTGCTGGAGTGCCAGGTGTGTTATCTTCTGCTAAGGTATTAGATAAAATCATATAATGACTGATCAGAATTATTTATCGATATACGCAAAATCATTTAATTGGGCAGGTTTTTTCTTACCAAAACAAACTTATTTAAAATGTTCAGCTTTATATGATTTTTGCAGAGTTGCTGACAATATTGCAGACAGCGATGAAACTATCGAGATAAAAAAAATAAAATTTTTAGATTTTCAAACTAATTTTAATAATCAAAAATTTAATGATCCTATTATTAAAAATATGTGGCAACTCATAAATGAGTTTAATATTCCCTTAAAAGTCGTTCATGATTTATTGGATGGAATAAATTCTGATATTCAAAAAAATATAAAACTAAATAAAAAAAAGGATTTGTTGCTTTACTCCTATAGGGTAGCAGGAACTGTTGGCTTAATGATGGCTAAAATTTTAAGAGTAAATAAAAAAAACTCGTTAAAATCAGCAATTGATCTTGGTATTGCTATGCAACTAACAAATATATCTAGGGATGTTGTTGAGGATCTTAATTTTGGAAGATCTTACATAAATCTAAATTTTGAAGAAATAAGATCTACTATAAAACTTTCTGAAAGTTATTATGAAAATTCATTCTATTCAATCAAAGAAATTCCTTTTACTTTTCGTTTTGCTATTTTAGTTGCAAGAAGAGTTTATAGAAAAATTGGTTATAAAATTCTAAACAAACAAAATTTAGAAAATTATAAAAAATCAGGTAAAATTTATGTAACTAATATTGAAAAAATAATTGAAACTATTTATTCAATATTTGATCTAATTAAATTATTTTTGATTAACAAAAGTGATGATGATATTCAACATAATCATTCTTTAATTAGTGAAGAAATAAATTTAGATGAAAGAATTTGACTATATAATTATTGGAGGTGGATGTGCGGGTCTATCCCTAGCCTATGAATTAAATCTCCACCAGAAATTAAAGGATAAAACTTTAGCTATAATTGAGCCAAGAGATAATTATACAAAAGATAAGACCTGGTCTTTCTGGAAAATTTTTCCTCATAACTTTGAGGATTGTGTTAAAAAAAGTTGGAATAATTTTACTATTAATATACCTGATCATACAAAATATTTAGAGTGTAAAAATAGCCCCTATCAAACAATTGATAGTGGTTTATTTTATGACAAAATAATTAATTCTCTAAAACAGAATAAAAATATTTTTTTTATAAAAAATTTAAATGAAATAAATACAAATAATTCATTTGTTTTTAATAG
>CABXOW010000002.1 GCA_902513955.1 uncultured Pelagibacteraceae bacterium | reverse complement strand
TAAATATTATAAAAGATGGAAGTTCAATAAGATCAAGATCTTCTTATAATGAGAGTCTTATTAAAAAAGAAAAATTAAAAATTAAAAATATTCTAAAAAGTCTAGGATATTATAAATCTGATTTAGAAATATTAATTGAGGAATCTGAAAATAATCTCGTAAATATCACATATAATATAAATTTAGGAAAAAAATCAAAAATTAAAAAAATTACTTTTATTGGTAATAAATTTTTTAAAGAAAAAAAATTACGTGGAGTTATAACTAGTTCTGAATATAAGTTTTGGAAAATTATTTCTGGTAGAAAATACTTAAATCAAAATTCTATAATTCTCGATGAAAGACTTTTAAGAAACTTTTATAAAAATAATGGTTATTATAATGTTAAAATAAATTCGTCATTTGCAAAATTAATTGATGATAATAATTTTGAATTAATATTTAATATCGATACAGGCTCTAAAATTTCCTTTGGTAATCTAACTCTTAATTTACCGTCTGATTTTGATGAAAAAAACTTTAACTCAATTAAAAAATTATTTAAAAAAACTAAAGGTAAGCCATATTCAATAAACACAATAGACAAAATTCTAGATGAAATTGACGCAATTACTGCTCTTGAGCAATACAAGTTTATAAAAGCTAAAGTTGTAGAAAACATTGACCAAAATTTAATTAATCTTGAATTTACTGTTGAAGAGGGAGAAAAATATTATGTTGATAGAATTAATATTTTTGGAAATACAGTTACAGCAGAGAATGTAATTCGTAATCAATTAATGCTTGATGAAGGTGATCCGTTTAGTGAAATTCTGGTTAATAAATCTATTAATAACATAAAAAGTTTAAATTTTTTTAAACAGGTAAAACAAAAAATTATAAATAATGATGAGAATAAAACTAAATCAATTAATATTTTTGTTGAAGAAAAACCAACAGGTGAAATTTATGCCACAGCTGGAGCGGGTACCTCTGGAACTTCATTTGGTTTTGGTATTAAGGAAAATAATTTTTTAGGAAATGGTATAAAATTAGATACAAATGCATTGATATCAACTAGTCAATTTAAAGGAAAGTTTTCTATTACAAATCCTAATTTTAATAATTCAGATAAATCACTTTATGTTTCAGCAGAAGCAACCGAAATTAATAACTATAAAACTTTTGGATATAAAACAAATAAAACTGGCTTCCGTATTGGTACAAATTTTGAGTATCTAAATGATTTTTATCTAGGCTTAAATAGTTCTAATTTTTATGAAAAAATTGAAACAAATAATACCGCTTCAGCGCAACAACAAAGTCAAGAAGGTAATTATTGGGACTCTTTTTTAAAATTTGACATGAATTATGATAAACGTAATCAAAAATTTCAAACAAGCTCTGGTTTTAAATCTTTTTACTCAATTAATGTTCCAGTTTTAAGTGATACAAATACAGTAAAAAATTATTATAATTATTCTAAGTATTTTAGCTTTTATGATAAAAATTTTTCATCAATTTCGCTTTATCTTCAATCAGCCAATTCATTAAATAACAAAAATATCAAATTATCAGAGAGAATATCAATACCATCAAACAGACTTAGAGGGTTTGAATATGGAAGAGTTGGTCCTAAAGATGGTGATGATTTTATAGGAGGTAACTATGCATATTCTCTTAATTTTGCATCTAGCCTTCCTTTTATGCTTGAAAATTCTCAAAATTTAGATTTTTTAATTTTTGCAGATGTAGCTGATGTTTGGGGTGTTGATTATAATTCATCTATAAAAGGAAATGGTACAAGATCATCTGTTGGTGTTGCATTAGATTGGATGAGCCCTGTAGGTCCAATGAACTTTACTTTAGCTTTACCTATTTCAAAACAAACTGGTGACAGAACTGAGTCCTTTAGATTTAACCTTGGTACAACTTTTTAATGAAATTGTTTAATTTTTTTTTTTTTATTACCATTGTAGTTTTATTATCTGTCAGCAATCTTAAGGCAGAAGATAAAGTTGCTTATTTAGATATTGACTTTATTTTGACTAATACAATAGCAGGTAAATCTCTTTTAAATAATCTTAAAAAAGAAGAACAATTAAAAATTGAAAAATTTAAAGAAAATGAAGAAAGTTTCAGAAATGAAGAAAATAAGATTTTAGCTAAAAAAAATTTGATTTCTAAAGAAGAAGTTAATAAAGAAATGAAATCTTTACAGGTGAATTTTCAAAAATACAAAAAAAATAAAAATAAAGAAATTGAAGATCTAAAAAAAAAAAGAAATGGAAACGTAGTAAATTTTTTGAATTTAATAAATCCTATCATAGAAAAATATATGTCAGATAATTCAATTTATATGATTATTGACAAAAAAAATGTTTTTATAGCACATAAAAATTATGACATAACTAATAAATTAATTGAACTTATTGATAATCAAATTAAAACAATTGATATTAAATAAATGACTAGCTTGAACAAAAAAGATATTGAAAATTTACTTCCACATAGAGACCCCATGTTGTTAATAGACGAACTTCAAGATATTAAAAAATTAACATCTGCGACTGGAATAGTTAATGTTAAGAAGGATAGTTTTTTTGTACAAGGTCATTTTCCTGGACAGCCTGTAATGCCTGGCGTTCTAATTATTGAGGCCTTTGGTCAAACTGCAGCCGCTCTCACAGCTCATGGAATAGACAAAGCTACTTATGAAAATAAACTTGTTTTTCTTATGGGTGTTGAGAAAGCAAGATTTAGAAGCCCTGTTATTCCAGATTGCAAACTTTTACTTAAAATTGAAGCAATAAGATCTCATGGTAGGGTTTGGAAGTATAAAGGTGAAGCTTTTGTTGACAATAAGAAAATGGCTGATGCAATATGGTCAGCTACAATTGTAGATAAGAAATAAATAGCAATAAATATTGATAACTTATTCTACTTTGCTTTGTTAAAAGCAATCATGTTAAATCCTTTTTTTAAAAATAATGGTCCTTTCAATTTAAGAGACATATTAAAGGAATTAAATCTAAAAAATAATCAAAATAATGAAGATATAAAAATAGTTGATATCAAAGATTTACAAAATTCTAAATTAGATGAAATTACTTTCTTTCATTCTCTAAAATATAAATCTGTAGCTAATAATACAAAAGCTTCTTATTGTATAACAACTGAAAAATTAAAAAATGAATTACCAGAAAGTTGTAAACCAATAATTGTAGATAATGTTTTAGTTTCAACCTCTATTATTACATCTAAATTTTATCCAGATTCTGTTAATGATGATTTCGACGATACAGTAGAGGAAATTAATAATACTAAATTTCACGATAAGGTTAAGTTCGGTAAAAATGTATTAATTGGTCAAAACGTATCAATAGGTTTAAATTGCTTAATTGGTCATAATTCTATTATTGAAAAAAATGTTTCTATTGGAGATAATTGTTCAATTGGCTCAAACACTATAGTCAGAAATAGTTTAATAAAAAATAATGTTAAAATCTTAGATAATTGTATTATAGGAAAACATGGATTTGGTTTTTTTCCAACTCAGAATAAAAATTTAAGATATCCTCATATGGGAATAGTTATAATTGAAGATAATTGTGAAATTGGGTGTGGCTCCACTATAGATAGAGGCTCTATGTCTAATACTATCATTGGATCAAATACATTTTTAGATAACCAGATTCATATAGCTCACAATGTTAAAATTGGAGAAAATTCAATTATTGCAGGCCAAGTTGGAATTGCAGGCAGTTCTGTAATTGGTAAAAATGTTAAAATTGGCGGACAAGCAGGAATTTCAGGACATTTAAAAATTGGTGATAATGTTGAAATAGCCGGTGGTAGTGGGGTGATAAAGGATATACCAGACAATTCAAAAGTGATGGGTTATCCAGCTAAGAATATTAGAGAATTTTTAAAAGATAATAGATGATACATAAAACAGCAATTATAGACTCTAAAGCAAATATTTCCTCCAATGTTAAAATAGGAGCTTATTCAATAATTGGCCCAAATGTTGAAATTGAAGAAAACACAGAGATACAATCTCATGTAAGTATAGTTGGTAACACTAGGATTGGTAAAAATAACAAGATATATCCTTTTTCTTCAATTGGTAACGATCCTCAAGATTTAAAATTTGCCGGTGAAGAAACCAAACTTGAGATTGGAGATAATAATAAAATTAGAGAATACGTTACCATTAATCCTGGTACAAAAGGAGGAGGTGGATTAACAAAAATAGGTAATAACTGTTTATTCATGGTTTCTTCTCACATTGCACACGATTGTATGGTTGGAAATGATGTAATTTTGGCGAACAATGTCCCACTAGGCGGTCATGCAGAAATAGAAGACAATGTTATTATCGGTGGTAATTCTGCAGTTCAGCAATTTACTAGAGTTGGTAGGTCTGCAATGATTGGTGGGATGTGTGGAGTTGTAAGAGACATAATTCCGTACGGAATAGCTCACGGCAATAGAAGTGTTTTACAGGGTTTAAATTTAATTGGTCTTAGAAGAAAGAATATTCCAAATAAAGAAATAATGACTTTAAGCAATGCTTATAAGGAAATATTCAAAAATGAAAATTTAACTGATAATTTAAATAATTTAAATGAAGATTTTAAAAAGAGTGACTTAGTTTTAGAAGTGGTTAATTTTTTAGAAAAAGATAAAAAAAGACCAATCTGCACTCCTTTTCCTAAATAAAATGATAGGATTATTTTTAGGAGATACTAATTTTTCAGAAATTGTTCTTCAAAAAATTATAAAATTAAAAATAAAATATTTTATAATAGATTTTTCAAAAAATAATAAATTTAAAAAAAATAAAAATTCCAATCGCTTAAGCATTGGTAAATTTGGAAAAATAATAAATTTAATTAAAGAAAAAAAATCAAAAAAAGTTTTGTTTGCAGGTAAAATAGCTAAACCTAAATTTTCTACATTAAGACTTGATCTCAAAGGTATTTATTACATGCCAAGTGTGATTAAAGCAGCTAGACTAGGTGATGCTGCTATTATAAAGGCAATTATCAAAATATTAGAAAAAGAGAAAATAAAAGTTATTAGTTCAAATTTTTTTAATCCAGAACTATCATTAAAAGCTAAAAATTACACAAAATTAAAACCAAATTCTAAAGAAATAAAATCTATTAAAAAAGGAGTTCTTTATTTTAATCAATTGAATAGTTTAGATCATGTTCAGGCACTAATTGTAAAAGATGAAAAAGTTATAGCTACTGAAGGAAATCAAGGAACTAAAAAAATGTTATCAAAATTAAAAAAAGGATCAGCAGGAATTTTAATTAAATTACCTAAGAAAAAACAGGATTTAAGAATGGATTTACCAACAATCGGTCTTAACACATTAAAAGATTGTAAGAAATATGGGTTAAAAGGTATTGTTCTAAAATCTAAGAAAAATATTTTCTTAGATAAAGATAAATGCATAAGCTTTGCCAATAAAAACAAGATATTTATTAAGATTATATGAAGAAAATATTCATTTTAACTGGTGAACCTTCTGGAGACAAATTAGCTTCAACAGTTATTTCAAAGCTAATGCTGCAAGACCCTAATGTTGAGTATTTATCTGTAGGAGGAACTCATATTAAAAAGCTTGGTATTCAATCAATTTTTGACCTTAAAGAAATTACTTATCTTGGGTTTACAAGCGTATTGCTTAATATTTTTAAGATAAGGAATAGAATTAATAAAACAGTTGATGAAATTATAAAATTTAATCCAGATATATTGTTTAGCGTTGATAGCCCTGATTTTACATTAAGAGTAGCTGAAAGAGTTAAAAAGATAAATAATAATATTAAAACAATTCATTATGTTGCCCCTCAAGTTTGGGTTTGGCGAAAAAATAGGGTTAAAAAAATTAAAAAATTTATAGATCATATGCTTTTATTATTTAATTTTGAAAAAAAATATTTTGAACCAGAAAATATTAAAACTACATTCGTAGGACATCCACTAATTGAAAAAAACGAAAATGTAAAAACAGATTTAAATGATTTGATATCTAAAGATAAGAAAATTATATCAATTTTTCCTGGTAGTCGTAAATCAGAAACAAATGTACTTTTACCTATATTGTTAGATTTTATTAAACTCATGAATAAAAAAGAAAATATTTATTCTTTTGTTTTTCATGCCACAGACGAAAATAAAGATTTTATTATTAATGAAATGAATAGCACTGGTTTAAATAACGTAGATGTTGTCTCTGATGAAAATATCAAATCACAAATATTATCTGACTCAATATTTGCTGTTTCTAAATCAGGTACTGTTTCGTTACAAATTTCAAGTGCAAATGTTCCATCAATAATAATTTATAAATTAAGCTATATAAACTTTATGATTTTCAAATTATTAGTAAATGTTAAATTTGCTAATATTATAAATATAATCAATGGCAGAGAAGTAATTCCAGAATTATTACAAAATGAATGTAATGCTAGAGAAATTTTCAATACAGTTATTTATTTCTTAAAAAATCCAAATTTAATAGAAAAACAATTAAGTGATTGTAATAAAACTTTAGAGGGCATCAAATCTAAAACATCTTCTTCAAATGAGTCAGCTTCAATTTTAAGCAAGTATCTTTCTTTCTAACCTTTTTTTCACTTCTTCTTTACCCAAAGAAATTATAATATCATAAAGTCCTGGGCCAAATTTAGAACCAGTTAAAGCCACTCTTAATGGTTGACCAACTCCTTTAAAATTTGTTTCATATTTTTTTATTAATTCATTTACGATTGGTTCAAGATTTTCTTTATCTAAATTTTTTATACTTTTTAGATTATTATTAAATTCTTTTATGATACTCTTAGCATTATCATCTATTAAATTTAAATCCTCATCTTTAAATTTTACTTCATCTAATATTATATATTTTGTATTATTATAAATATCTTCTAAAGTTTTTGCTTTATTTTTAAGGAAAGATAAAGATGGTTTGATTTTTACTTCTTTTACTGGGTTAATCTTTTCTTTATAAGTTTCACAATATTCTACTAGATGTTTATAGAGCTCATTCTCATCAATGTTTTTTATATAATGCTCATTCATTGATAAAATTCTGCTCATATCTAGTTTTGAAGGAGATTTACCGATACCTTCTAAGTTAAAGTGTTCAATACTCTCATCTAGAGTAAATATTTCCTTATCTTCAAAAGACCAACCTAATCTGAGTAAATAATTTCTTAATGCATCAGGCATAATGCCAATTTTAGAATAGTCATCTAATGTTGATGCATTATCTCTTTTTGATAATTTTTTACCTTCTATTGTGTGAATAAGAGGTATATGTGCAAACTTTGGTAGGCCCCAATTCATTGCTAAATAAATTTGCATTTGTTTAAAAGTATTAATTTTATGATCATCTCCTCTAATGATATGCGTCATACTCATTTGGTGATCATCGACAGTGGCAGACAAATTATATGTTGGCGTACCATCATTTCTTAAAATTATAAAATCTTCAATTGTATTATTATCAATTTCAACATCACCTTGAACCAAATCTTTTAGTATTGTTGATCCTTCTATTTTACTTTTAAATCTAATTACTGGTTTTATATCTTTGGGGGCTTCAGATTCCGGTATATCCCTCCATTTTCTATTATAAATATAAGGAAGTTTTTTTTGTCTAGCCTTCTTTTTTTGTTCTTCAATTTCTTCATTAGAACAAAAACACTTATAAGCATTGCCATTTTTTAATAATTCATTTGCAACATTTATGTGATCTTTAATTTTAGTTGATTGAATATACTCCTCACCATCATGTTCTATGCCAATCCATTTTAGAGATTTAATAATTTGAATTTTGTGCTCATCCTTAGACCTTTCTTTATCTGTATCTTCAATTCTTAAATGAAATGTTCCTTTTTGGTTTTTAGAAAATAACCAATTAAATAGTGCTGTTCTTACACCACCAATATGAAGAGCTCCAGTAGGAGAGGGAGCAAATCGTGTTGCTACTTTTGACATCAGTGATATTTAGACTATTTTTTTAAAAGTTTCTATATAAAGATACCAAAACACCTTGAACCTTAACTCTATCTGGTCCAAAAATCTTTGTTTCGTAGTTTTTATTAGCGCTCTCAAGTGCTACAACTTTGCCTTTTTTACGAATTCTTTTAAGCATTGCTTCATGCTCATCAATTAAAGCTACAACAATTTTTCCATTATCAGCAGTATCAGTTCTTTTTATAATTACAGTATCACCTTCATTGATACCCGCTTCGATCATAGAGTCTCCCTGAACTTTTAATCCAAAATAATCACCATTTTTTTCTAAATTACTTGGTAGAGGAATTCTTGATACCTCATTTTGTATAGCTTCTACCGGTGTACCAGCTGCTATTTTTCCAAGAACTGGAACTTCCATTTCATCAGAATTTATATTAACTTCATCCAATCCACCTTTAATTACACTGGGTGAAAAACTATTATAAATATCATTTGCAGACGCTGTTTCTGGTAATTTAATTACCTCTAATGCTCTTGCTTTGTGAGCTAATCTTTTAATAAATCCTCTTTCTTCTAATGCACTAATTAATCTATGAATTCCTGATTTAGATTTTAAATTTAGTGATTGTTTCATTTCCTCATAAGAAGGTGAAACTCCAGAACTTCTCAACTTCTTGTTGATAAATAAAAGCAGGTTTTTTTGTTTTTTAGTAAGCATAAGAACAAATATCGTACAAACAATGTTCTATAAAAGTTCTTATAAATAAACAATAGTTAAAAAACCAAGTAAAATGTGGGTTAATTTATCTATAAAACAGAGAAAATAGAATTTTCTGATAAATTTTTTAAAAGTGATTCACCAATTAAAAAAGTTTTAATAGAAGTTTTATTCTTTAAATCTAAAAGTTCATCTTTTGTTTTAATACCACTTTCAGAAATTAAAGGTCCTTGGTAGCTCATAAGTACATTATGAATATCGTAGGTTGTATTTATATTAGTTTTAAGTGTTTTTAAATTTCTATTGTTAATTCCAATTAAAGCATTTTTAAAATTCAAAGCTTTTTCCGCTTCTTCTACAGTATGTACTTCAACGATAACCGACATGTTAAATCTTAAAGCTTCTTCATATAATTCATTAGCTAAATCATCAGACACTCCCGCTAGAATAATTAAAATTGCATCAGCACCGTAACTTTTTGCTAAAGGTATTTGAAATTTATCAATAAAAAAATCTTTACATAAAACTGGTAATTTAAATTTTTGTTTAATTTTACTGATATGTATTAATTTTCCTAAAAAAAAATCTTCTTCTGTAAGTATAGATAAGCAAGTGACATTATTTTCGTTATAAATTTTCGCAATTTCAACAGGATTATAATTTTCTATAATTACGCCTGCTGAAGGACTAGCTTTTTTAATTTCAGCTATTATTGAAATTTTATCTTGAATTATATTATTTTGAATTTTTTTTTTAAAATCAATATAGATATTATTTTTATCTATAATTTCATTCAAAAACTCTAGGCTTGTTGATTTTTTTAAAAAATCTACTCTTTCAATTTTTTTTGTAATTATATTACTTAATATATTTTCAGGCATTTTGTATTTTTTTTAAATGTGAGTAGGTCTTACCAGATAAAATAAATTCCCTTGAGAAATTATAAGCATCTAAAAATTCTGTGAATTTTTCACTAACTATTAATCCAGCCGCAGCATTTAAACAAACAGCTTTTGAAAAATCATTATCTTTACCTTTAAAAATTTCAATCATCTTATCAGCATTAAAATTAGCATCATCACCAATTAAATTTTCAAATTTTTCAGCATTTATGTTTAGAGATTTTGGATCAATTATTATTTTAGATATTTTTCCATTTTTTAATTGAATTACATTAGATTTTGCAAAAGGAGAAATTTCATCTAAACCATCTTCACTATTTACAATCCATGCAAACTTAATATCTAAATTTTTTAGTCCTTCAGCAAATATCATGAGTAATTTTTTATCAAAAACTCCTACAACTTGCCTATCAACTAATGCTGGATTACTTAATGGCCCAATCATATTAAAAATAGTTCTTTTACCAATTTTTTTTCTTACTGGTCCAACAAATTTCATTGCAATATGGTAATTCGGTGCAAACATAAAACCAAAGTTATTATTATTAATTTCTTTTTCTATATCACTTGGCTCGAGATCTATTTTAATCTTAAGAGCATCCAAAACATCCCCAGACCCACATTTTGATGATACAGCTTTATTGCCGTGTTTAGCTACTTTTGTTCCCATACTAGCTAAAAGTAAAGCTGAAGCTGTAGAGATATTTAGAGTATTCATGCCATCTCCTCCCGTACCACAAGTATCTACACAATTACTAACATTTACTCTTTTTGATTTTTCTCTAAGAACATAAACACCACCAGCAATTTCATCTGACACTTCACCTTTTTCAGAGAGTAGGGTTAAAAAATCATAAATTTCATCTTCACTGGCTTTACCAGACATTAATAATTCGAAAGCCGATTTACTCTCCTCAAATGTTAAGTTTTCTTTTTGTCTTAATTTTTCTAAAATTTTTTCCATTTATTAATAATTTATAAAATTTTTTAATATTTTAATTCCTAGTTTAGTTTTAATACTTTCCGGGTGGAATTGTACACCATGAATATTATACTGTTTATGTTTAACACCCATTATTAACCCGTCATCGGTTTCTGCTGTAATTTCTAAATCGTTTGATAAAGATTTTTTTTCAATAATCAAACTATGATACCTTGTAGCATCAAATGTTTTTGGAAGATTTTTTAAAATTCCAATTTTCTTAGATTTAATTTTACTTGTCTTTCCATGCATTAATTTTTTTGCTTGAATAATTTTAGAGCCAAAAACTTGGCCTATTATTTGATGACCTAAACACACACCCAGAAAAGGAATATCTTTATGAAGAGTTTTTAAAATATCCAAACAATTTCCAGATTGATTTGGATTTCCAGGACCTGGTGAAATTACGATTTTATTATATTTACTTTTTATAATTTCTTTAGATGTAATTTTATCATTTCTAATTACATCAACTTTTGTCCTTAATGATGAAAGATAGTGGTAAAGATTAAATGTAAAACTATCATAATTATCTATCAACAATATTTTCATTATCTTAAAGCATTAATCAAAGCTTTAGCTTTATTAACGGTTTCATCATATTCTTTATTTGGTTTGCTGTCTGCTACTATACCTGCTCCAGCTTGCACATAAAATTTTTTATTTTTTACAACTGCTGTTCTTAAAGCAATGCAAGTATCAAACTCTCCATTAGCTGAGAAATATCCAATTCCACCAGCGTACACTTTTCTTCTAGTCGTTTCTAGTTCATCAATAATTTCCATAGCTCTAATTTTTGGAGCCCCTGACACAGTACCTGCGGGAAACCCTGCTAATAAAGACTTAAATTTAGAGAACTTTTTATTGTATTCGCCTATTACGTTAGAAACTATATGCATAACATGAGAGTATCTCTCAATAATAAAGCTCTCAGTAACTTTAACTGAATTAATTTTAGAAACTTTACCTGCATCGTTTCTTCCTAAATCCAAAAGCATTAAATGTTCTGACAATTCTTTTTTATCTTTTAATAAATCTTTTTCGTAATAAAGATCTTCTTTATATGTTTTTCCTCTTGGTCTAGTACCGGCTATAGGCCTTACTGTTATTTTGTTATCTCTCAACCTTACTAATATTTCAGGGCTAGCCCCAACTATTTGAAAATCTTTAAAATTAAAGAAAAACATAAAAGGAGAGGGATTTGTAATTCTTAATTTTTTATAAATTTCTAGAGGATTTTTTGTTAATTTTGCTTCAAACCTTTGACTTAAGACAACTTGAAAAATATCACCTAATTTTATGTATTTTTTAGCTTTATTAACCATATTAAGAAATTTATTTTTGGGTGTGTTTGATTTAACCTTAATTTCTTTAACAATCTTGTTTTTTGATTTGCTTAAATTTTTTATAGAGGATTGAATTGAAAGTTTAAAAAGTTCTGACTTTATATCATCAAACTTTTTTTGATAATTACTAATTTTTTCATCATTAAAAATATTTATAATATAAAAAATTTCTTTTTTTAAATTATCATGAATTACAAGTGTTCTAGGTCTTAATAATCTAACATCAGGTAAATTAAGATCATTTTTGCAGTTATTCGGTATTTTTTCTATATATCTAATAGAGTCATATGAAAAATATCCAGATATTAAAGAACATATCTTTGGTAATTTTTTTGGTGTTTCAAATTTAAATTCTTCAATTATTTTTTCTATTAATTCATCTGGTTTATCTTTTAATTTAATTTTTTTTTTATTCTTAATTAAATATGAATTTTTGTTATTAAATTCCCAAATTTTATCAGGGTTTTTACCAAATATAGTGTATCTACCTTTAATTTTGCCTTTTTCTACAGACTCAAAAATAAAACTATTTTTTTCAATAAGAAAATTATCTATAAGATTTATAACCTCATCATCATTTTTAACTTTTTTAGATGTATAGATTATTTGATTTTTATTGCTTCTATGTCGAAACTTAAAATCTTTGAAGTTTCGATTTATTATCATTTGAAATAATTTTTAACTCTATCAATAGTTTTCTGATTTAATTGAACTTGATATTTTGTGTTTAGTAAGAGATCATAAGACTGAAGAATAGATTTTCTAGTGTTAGTATTTTGATTGTTGACAAAATTTAAGTAATGTTCGTCAGTTTCATTAAAAGTATTTTTTTTTGTATTAACTAATTTTACTAGATAAATTTTATTTTCTTTATCATTTACTAGTGTAAAGGAATTAATAGGTAATGAATAAAGTATTTTTACTGAGTTTTTCTCAAATGTTTCATTATCATTAATTGAATTTAAAGTTATGTATTCAATGCTAAAACCTGCCATTTCTTTAAACTTATTGTTGTTAAATTCTTTTTTTTGAATTTCCTCTAAAATATTTTTATTTTTATCAAATTTACCTTTTTGATATACCAATTCACGAATTCCATTTTTGATAGTTTCATCTGTTAAATCAGGATCTTTATCGTATTGGTTTGTTATATTGTATAATAAAAAATTATCTCCATTTTCAACAAGATTTATTTTTGTAGATCTTTTTGAATAAATGTTATCCTCATTTGTTTTTTTTGTCGTAGTAGGTGTAAATTCTTTAACTTCTTTGACGTTCACATTTAAATTTTGAATTATAGAATCAAAACTATTCCCTTGAGATATTTTGTTTTCAATCATATCTATTTCATCGAAGAATTGTTGATTAAATTCCTCTAAACCAATTAAATTTTTAGGATTTAAAACTACATATTTAAAATCAATATATTCACTTTTTAATTCATTTTTATTTTCTTCTAAAAACTTTTGAATATCTAAATTAGTGTAATCATCTTTATCTTTATAAAGGTTTGCCATAGCAAAATATTCAAGATCTAAAGATTTATTTTCTTCTTCAAATTTTTTTTTAACTAGAAAATCAGGAGTTATTGTTCCTGCTCCAATAAAATCAAATAAATGTTTTTGAAGTTCACGATTTTTTAATTGTAATTCAAACATGGGTGCCGACATATTATTTGATAGTAAAAATTTTTCATACTTAGTTCTTTGAAAAACATTATTTTCATCTTGAAAATTTTTATTTTCTTTAATCTTTTTTAAGACTGTTAATTGAGTAATTGAAAGATCAAAATCATCCACCTCTAAGTCAATTAAGGTTGTTGAAATAAGTCCTGATAGTAATTCTTCAATTATATTATTTTCTAAATTATCTCTAATAGCTTGTTGTGAAATTCCACTTTCATTTAAATAGTTCATAAAATCTTGTGTGGTCACATTAGTTTTATTAATTTTAGCTATATTGTTTTGATTGTTAGTACTAAAACCCCCTCCAAAACCTCCAAAACCAAATGCAATTATAATGACGGCAATTAAGATTAAACCACCTAATTTTTTTCCACCAAATTTTTTCAAAGTTTCTATCATTAGCTATATATTTATTGATCTGTAAAAAACAAATCTATAGATTAAAATTTCAATTATGACAAATAAATATATGTATTTTATAGCTAATTGGAAAATGTTTGGTGATTTAAGAACATTAAATTCACTTGATAGTGTTATAAAATTTTCAAAAAATAATAAAAATACTAAGTTTAGAATTGTTTACTGTCCTCCTAACACTTTAATACGCCCACTTTCAAAAAGGTTTAAAAAAACAAATCTAGAAGTTGGAGCACAAAATTGCCATGAGAGTGAAAACTATGGAGCTTTTACAGGACATATTAATTCAAAAATGTTAAAAAACGTTGGAGCCAAATATGTTATTTTAGGACATTCAGAAAATAGACAATCTGGTGAAACTGATAAATTGATTAATTTAAAAATTAAAAGTGCGATTAAATCAAAATTAAAAGTCATCTTTTGTATAGGAGAAACACTTAGTGAAAAAAGAAAAAAAAGAACTAATAAAGTATTAGCGAAACAAATTTACAATGGATTAAAGTCTGTTAGGGATACTTCAAATGTAATTATAGCCTATGAACCAGTATGGTCTATTGGCACAGGTTTAATTCCAAAATCAAACGACTTATTAAATTCAATTTCATACATCAAAAGTAAATTTCGTAAAAAAACTCCAAAAGTTTTATATGGTGGCTCTGTAAACAATAAAAATATTGTTCAATTAAAAGATATCAACATTATTGATGGTTTTTTGATTGGTGGAGCCTCACAAAGTTCAAAAAAATTCATTGATATAATTAAAAAAACCGTTAATTAACCCTTCATGGAAAACATATTGTTAGTAATTAACATCATCTTAGCTTTTATTTTAGTATCATTGATACTCTTGCAAAGATCTGAAGGAGGTGCCTTAGGTATTGGAGTTTCTCAGGAAAATTTCATGCTATCAAGATCTGCAGGAGGTTTTATGACTAAAGCAACAGCTGTTGTTGCTACATTATTTATAATTTGTAGTTTGGCTTTAACTATTATTTCCAGAGCTGAATTAACGCCAACAAGTTCAGTTTTAGACACAATTGAAGAAAAGACAGAAGATACACCTTCAATTCCAGAAAATAATTAATTAATACTTTCCATTTCAATTTTTATTCGCTATAAGATAATTCCATGGCGCGATATATATTTGTCACCGGCGGCGTGGTTTCATCATTAGGAAAAGGTCTCTCTTCAGCATCGTTAGCTTACTTGTTACAATCTAGAGGTTACAAGGTTAGATTAAGAAAATTAGATCCATACCTCAATGTGGATCCTGGAACGATGAGCCCATTTCAGCATGGTGAAGTTTATGTAACTGATGATGGTGCAGAAACTGATTTAGACTTAGGTCATTATGAGAGATTCTCTGGAGTATCAGCAAGAAAATCTGACAATATTACAACTGGAAAAATTTATAGTGATGTTCTTAAAAAAGAAAGAAAAGGTGAGTATTTAGGAAAAACAGTACAGGTCATTCCACATATAACTGATCGGATAAAACAGTTTATTAAAAACGACTCATCTAAAGAAGATTTTGTTATTTGTGAAATTGGAGGAATTGTAGGAGACATAGAAAGTTTACCATTTGTAGAGGCAATAAGACAGTTTGCTAATGATGTAGGTAAAAAAAATGCATTATTTATTCATTTAACATTAGTACCTTATTTAAAAGCTTCAGATGAAATTAAAACAAAACCAACACAACATTCGGTAAAAGAATTAAGAAGTATCGGTATTCAGCCTGATATAATTATTTGTAGATCAGAAAGACCAATACCTCTTGAGCATAGAAAGAAAATTTCTCTATTCTGTAATGTTGATATTAAAAATGTAATTGAAACAGTTGATGTAAGAACTATTTATGAAGCTCCTATGAGCTTTTTTAGAGAAAAACTTGATGTTCAAGTTTTAAGTTATTTTAAATTAAAATCAAAAAAATCAGCAAACTTAAATCCATGGAAAAAAATTACTAAAATTATTCTTAATAATAAGAAGCAAATAAATATCGCAATCATTGGAAAATATGTTGAGCTTAAAGATGCCTATAAATCATTAGATGAAGCATTAACTCATGGTGGTATAGATAATAAGATCAAAGTTAATTTAGTAAGAATAGACTCAGAGAAATTAAAAATTTCAGAAATAAAGAAAAAACTAAAAAATATTTCAGGAATTTTAATACCGGGAGGATTTGGCAAAAGAGGAACGGATGGAAAAATAGAGGCAATCAAATACGCAAGACTAAACAAGATTCCATTCTTAGGTATTTGTTATGGTATGCAAATGGCCATTATTGAATTTGCAAGAAATCAATTAAATTTAAAAAATGCTACTTCAAGTGAATTTGACAAAAAGGGTTTACCAATAGTTGGTTTGATTAATGAATGGACAAAAGATGGTAAAAAAATCAAAGGCACAGATAAAGACCTTGGCGGAACAATGCGACTAGGTTCTTATGACGCTAAACTTAGAGAAAATTCACAGATTAGAAAAATATACAATTCTAAATTAATCAAAGAAAGACATAGACATAGATATGAAGTAAATATTGCTTTTAAAGAAAAATTTGAAAAAAAAGGTATGATTTTTTCAGGTTTATCACCAGATAATAAGTTACCTGAGATTATAGAGTTAGAAAATCATCCTTGGTTTATTGGAGTTCAGTTTCATCCCGAATTTAAATCTAGACCTTTAGCTCCTCATCCTTTATTCTCTTCATTTATCAAGGCATCTAAAAATCATAAATGAGTAGTATTAAAGTTAATTGCGGAAACATAGAAATTTCTAACGAAAATAAAATTTGCATTATAGCTGGACCTTGTCAGCTTGAAACAGAACAGCATGCAATGGATATGGCTGGTAAAATTAAGGAGATTACCAAAAAAATTGGTCTTGGATTTATTTACAAAACTTCTTTTGATAAAGCTAATCGAACAAGCCTTAAGGGACAAAGAGGAGCTGGTTTAGATGCATCACTTCCGGTATTTGATAAAATTAAAAAAGAATTAGATGTTCCAATATTAACAGATATTCATAACGCAGAGCAATGTTCACTTGTTGCTAGTCACGTTGATGTATTACAGATACCAGCTTTTTTATGTAGACAGACAGACTTATTAATTGCCGCTGCTAAAACAAATAAAATTATTAATGTTAAGAAAGGTCAGTTTCTTGCCCCCTGGGATATGGTGAATGTAACTAAAAAAATTACAGACACAGGTAATAAAAATATCCTTGTTACAGAAAGAGGAGCAAGCTTTGGATATAATACTTTAGTATCAGATATGAGATCTTTACCAATTATGGCAAAGAATGGTTATCCAGTAATTTTTGATGCAACACATTCTGTTCAGCAACCTGGCGGCCAGGGAGATTCGTCTGGAGGACAAAGAGAATTTGTTGAATATTTAGCTAGAGCTGCAGTTGCAGTAGGTGTTGCAGGTGTTTTCATTGAAACACATCAAGATCCAGATAACGCCCCTTCTGATGGACCAAATATGGTTCCATTAGATAAATTAGAAAATTTGTTAAATCAATTAAACGATATAGATAATTTAATTAAAAGATAGTGAGTAAAATTTTAAAAGTAAAAGGACGTCAAGTATTTGATAGTAGAGGAAATCCTACAATTGAGGCGGAAGTGTATACAAAAAATTATAGCTCTTCTGCTATTTGTCCGTCTGGAGCCTCTACAGGAACTTTTGAAGCTTATGAAAAAAGAGATAAAAATAACAAAAGGTACTTAGGAAAAAGCGTCTTTAACGCTGTTAATTTAGTACATTCAAAGATTTCAAAAAAATTAAAAGGTCAAAATGTTCATAACCAAGAACGAATTGATACTCTTTTAATCAACCTTGATGGAACAAGACAAAAAACTAATCTTGGCGCTAATGCAATGTTGGCTGTTTCTATGGCTGTAAAAAAACTTTCAGCTAAAGTTAAAAAGTTACCATTGTACAAAACATTTTCTGTTAAGAAGAATTTTCAATTACCATACCCTTTAATGAATATAATTAATGGCGGAGCACATGCTAACAATGGGCTTAGAATTCAAGAGTTTATGATAAGACCAGACAGAGCAAAAAGTTTTTCAGAAGCTATGAGGGTGTGTTTTTTGGTTATTAAAAGTTTAAGTAATCTAATTAAAGCCAAAGGATTATCGACATCTGTTGGTGATGAGGGAGGTTTTGCTCCAATGATCAGTAGTAATAATCAGGCTTTAGAATTAATAGTTTCAGCTATTAAAAAAGCAGGTTTTAAAAATGGTAAAGATGTTTCAATATGTCTTGATGTTGCTGCTAATGAGTTATTTAAAAAAAATAAATATTCAATTCATTCTAAGAATTATATTTCTGCAGAAAAATCAATCAAAGAATATCAAAAAATTATTAAGAAATATAAGATCAAATCAATAGAAGATCCTTTTGCAGAAAATGACTGGATGGCTTGGAACAAATTAATGAAATCAGTCAATAATGTTCAAATAGTTGGAGACGATTTGTATGTAACTAACCTTGAAAGACTTAAAAAAGGTTTCTTAAATATTTCATCTAATTCAATTTTGATAAAATTAAATCAAATTGGCACAGTTTCTGAGACTTTAGATGTCATTAAATTTGCTCAAACCATTGGGTACAAAACAATCATATCTCACCGATCTGGAGAAAGTGAAGACACATTTATTGCAGATTTAGCGGTTGGAACAAATTCTAATCAAATAAAAACTGGATCATTAGCAAGATCTGAAAGAGTTGCTAAATATAATCAATTAATTCGTATTGAAGAAGAACTTGGAAAAAAAGCGAGAATGAATAAAATCAATTAATGTTAAGATTAATAAAAAAAAATTATTTTTTATTAACTTCTATATTTTTGATTTTTTATTTTTCATTTAATCTTGTATCAGGAGAAAGAGGTCTTTTCTCATATATTGAAAAAAAAGAACTTTTGTCCAACTTGAAAAAAGAAGAAATATCATTAATTAACAAGATAGAAGATTTAGATCATAAAAATACATTGCTTAGCACTAAATTAGACCTTGATTATATTGAAACATTAATAAGAGAGAGATTTTTATTTGGTGAAGAAGGCGAGACGATCTATATAATTAAAAAAGATGGCAAATAAAATTAGACATCCAGAAAAAGTAAACAAACCAATAAATCCAATTAAGAAGAAACCAGATTGGATAAGATCTAAACTTACTAATAGCAAGGAATTTTTTTTAACAAAAACAGTAGTCAATCAAAATAATTTAGCAACTGTTTGTCAGGAGGCCAACTGCCCAAATATAACTGAATGCTGGAGTAAGAGACATGCAACTTTTATGATCATGGGCGATATATGTACAAGAGCTTGCGCCTTTTGTGATGTAAAAACTGGTAAACCTGAAGCCTTAGATCCATTTGAGCCTTATAAAATTTCTAATGCTGTAGATAAATTAAATTTAAAACACGTTGTTATTACATCAGTAGATAGAGATGACCTTGATGACGGGGGTTCAAATCATTTTTATGAAGTAATTACAGCAACACGTAAAAAAAATCCGAATACATCAATCGAAGTTTTAACTCCAGATTTTTTAAGAAAAGGTGACGCATATAAAAAGATTTTGGAAGCAGACCTAGATGTTTTTAATCATAATATTGAAACAGTGCCAAGGCTTTATTTAAAAGTTAGACCTGGCGCTAGATATTTTGGATCTCTAGAACTTTTAAAAAATGTTAAAAAAATTAATAAAAAAGTTTTTACTAAATCAGGTATAATGGTTGGTCTTGGTGAAGAAAAAGATGAATTAATTCAAGTAATGGATGATTTAAGGTCTGCTGAAGTTGATTTTTTAACTATTGGTCAATATCTACAACCATCAGTGAAACATCATCCTTTAAAAAGATATTATCATCCAGATGAATTTAAAGATTTAGAAAATATTGCTAAATCAAAAGGATTTCTTTTAGTTTCTTCCTCTCCTTTAACAAGGTCATCATATCATGCTGATGAAGATTTTGCTAAACTTAAACAAAATAGATTAAAAAATAATTAATGCCAAAAGCTTCAGTTAAGAGATTAATTGAATGTAAAAAGGATCAATTGATTGATTTGGTTTTGGATATAGAAAAATATCCAGAATTTGTCCCATTTTGTTTAGGTTCTCGTATTTATGAAAAAAATAAAGAAGCTAATCAAACTTTAATTATTGCCGACCTTACAATTGGTAAAGGGCCATTTAAAGATACTTATAAAAGTGATGTAAAATTTAATAAAGAAAATAGCACTATAAATGTAATCAATATTGGAGGTCCTTTAAATCACCTGGAAAATAATTGGAAATTTAATGAAACTAAAGTTGGTACAGAAATTTCTTTTGATATTGATTTTGAAATTGAAAATAAATTTTTGAATGTTTTAATGTCTAAATCTTTTGAATTTAGTTTAAATAAGATTGCTGATGCTTTTCAAAAAAGAGCTGAAGATCTTTATAGCCCTATAGATAATTAAATTAAATTTAAAATTATTTTAATCACTTCTTTAACTGTTGATTTTTGAATAGAACTACGGTTTTTTGATTTAAACCTATTTTCTTTAATAAATAAGGTTTTACCTTTTTTAATACCAATATAAATAAGACCAACAGGCTTATTTTTTGTACTACCACCTGGCCCCGCAATTCCAGTAATTGAAACATTTATTTTACTTTTTGAAATTTTAGATAAATTTTGGACCATAGCTCTACAACACTCATTGCTGACAGCGCCATATTTTTTAATTATGTTTTTATTTACCTTTAATATCTTAATTTTAGCTTGATTAGAGTAGGTTGTTAAACCCATCTGAAAGTATTTTGATGAATTGGCTAATTTAGTTAAATTATGAGCCAATAGTCCACCAGTGCAAGACTCTGCTACAGATATAGTTAATTTTTTTTTAATTAATTTTTTATGAATTGATTGAATACTCATTAAAACTTTAGACTTATTAAATATATTAATATCATTGAATATAATCCAGCCATTATATCATCCATAATTATTCCAAAATAGTTTTTATGATTTTTATCAAAATAACTTACTGGAAATGGTTTTAGAATGTCAAAAAATCTAAAGAATATAAAAGATAAAATATAATAAATTTCGATAGAAATACTAATTTGATTATTTTGATTTAAATATAATAATAGTATTAAAGGCATAGCTTGACCTAAAACTTCATCAATAACTATTTGTCTAGGATCTTTGTTCTTAAATTCGCTTTCAGCATCTTTTACAGCATAAAAAGAGTAGAAAAATAGGAGAGTAAAAAAAATTAACGAAAATTTAAGATCAGTATACTCAAGATGTTCGTAGGCAATGTATAAGAATATAGCTGTAACAAGCGATGTTACTGTTCCTGGTACTTTAGTTAAATAACCATAACCAAAAAAAGTTGATACTAATACATTAATTTTTTTCATTGTGATATCGAGCAAATAACTTCACAAGCTATCGCCTTTTCTTTTCCAATTAATCCCAATTTTTCAACTGTTTTACCTTTTAAATTAATTAAATTTTTATCTAAATTTAATAAATTAGAAAGTGAGTTGGTTATTTTTTTTCTATATTTAGATACTTTAGGCTGTTCACATATCAAGTTAATATCTAAATTGTTAATATAAAAATCATTTTTGTTTAAAATATTAATAATGGGTTTTAACATTTTTGGTGATCTTATATTTTTAAATTTATTTTTATTATCTGGAAAAAAAGTACCGATATCTTTTTTTCTCATAGCTCCCAATAAAGCATCAATTATTGAATGTAAAATTACATCTCCATCAGAATGACCTTTTAAACCTGAGTGAAAAGGAATTTTTATACCACCTAAGTAAAGTTTTTTATCTTTAATTAATCTATGAATATCAAACCCAATACCGAAATATGTTTGTGTATTGATTATATCTTCTCTAAATGTAATTTTATTATTTAATATTTCACCATCTATAAACTTTATCTTTAAATTATTATTAATAAATAAAGTTGCTTCATCTTGAATTTTATTTTTTTCATTAATAGATAAATCATAAATATCTTTATATTTAAAAGCTTGTGGTGTTTGTGTAAGGTAAGAACTTTTTCTATCAAGATTAAATAATTGATTTTTAATCTTATATTTAATCGAATCTTTTGATGAAATTACAGGAATAGATGCTTTATTTTTTTTTAAAGAATTAATTAGTCTCTCTAATAATTTAATAGTGAAGTTTGGCCTTGCTGCATTATGAATCAATACATTAGCCGGATTAAATTTCTTAATATATTTTAATGCAATTAGTGAAGAGTTTGATCTTTCTTTGCCACCTTTTATAATTAAAATATTTTTAGAATATTTTTTTTGGATTTGTTTTTTATCATTAACAACCAAGATGATTTTCTTAAAAAGTTTAGATTTGATAGCCTTATTCAATGAGTGTTCAAAAAGAGCTTTATTTTTATACCAAATAAATTGCTTTGGTTTATTTGAATTAAATCTTTTGCTTTGTCCGGAGGCAAGTATTATAAAATAATTGTTCATCATTTAAGGTGATTATTATTTAAGAATGTACGATTTTATCAAAAAAAACATATATTTAATATTCCTATTTATTATCACATTATCTATAGGATTTTTAACTTTTTTAACTTTTATTGATAAAGGCTTTATTGAGTTATCGGATCAAAATTTACAGTTATTACTAATTTTAAATATTGTTCTATTATCATTTCTTTTTGTATTTATTTTTTTAGAAATAAAAAAAGCAATTAGAAATGATATTGATAAGGACGGTCTCAAGTCAAATAAGAAATATATAACTTACTTTGCTTTATTCACTTTTATACCTTCATTATTAATATCTATATTTTCACTTTTTTTATTTTCTTTTGCACTTGAAAAATATTTTGATAAAAAAGTAACCACAGTTGTTAACAACTCATATGAGCTAGCTAAAAATTATGTTGAAGAAGTCCGAAATAAAATCCAATCAGAAATAGTTCTTGTAGCCTTTGATGTAAATAAAAGTAAAAAATTTTTAAATGATAATGTTAAAGAATATAAAAGATTTTTAAAAACACAAAAATTAATTAGAGGTGTTGATGAAATACACATTATTGATTTAAATAAAAAGCTATTATTTTCAACTCTAGAAGATGATGATCCTTATATACCACCTCTAGATCAAGCTTTAAATCTTGTTTTAGATGACGACCGTCCTTTAAAAATCATTAACGCTTTTGAAAATAGATCTGCAGCAATAATGCGACTTCAAAACTTTGAAGATAGATTCATATATATTGTTAAATATTTAGATAAAAATATTTCAAAATATTTAACAGAGTCTCAAGAAGCAATTAATTTTTATTATACAGTTGAAGAAAAAAGCACTGGTATTAAAATTTCATTTGCAATAATTTATATCATCATTGTTTCACTTTTATTGTTTGTATCAATATCTATAGCAATCAGATTTTCTTCTAGATTTTTTAGATCAATTAATAATTTGATTTTTGCCTCAACCTCAATTGGAGAAGGTAATTTGGATATAAAAGTTCCTGAAGTAAAAACAGATAAAGATTTGGAGATATTGAATAAAAATTTCAATCAAATGATTGATCGATTAAAAGATCAACAAGAAAAATTAATTATTAATGAAAGACATGAGGCTTGGGGTAGCCTTGCAAGAAAACTTGCCCATGAAATTAAAAATCCACTAACCCCAATTCAATTAACTATTGATAGACTAAAAAATAAATATTCAACAGAGCTTGGGGATAAAAATAAGGAAAATTTTAAAGAAAATTTAAAAATTATTAATAACCAGATTAAACAAATAGAAAAATTAGTTAATGAATTTTCTGATTTTGCGAGAATGCCAAAACCTATATTTCAAAAAAAATGATCTTATCATTTTAATAAAAGATAATATCAAATTACTACAAAGATTGGATCAAACTATTAAAATTGATTTTATTCATAATAATCAGCAATTATTTTTTGATGGAGATAGGGAGCAATTAAGTAGAGTTTTTCTTAACTTAATTAAGAATTCAATTGAAAGTATCCAGCAAAAAACTGAAAAAGTTAGTAATTTTAACAAAAATATTACTATTGAACTTAATGATTTTAATAGTCATATAAGTCTGGTTATTAATGATAATGGAATAGGTTTTAAAAATTTTAATAATAATATTAAAGAAATTTTAAATCCATATTTTACAACAAAAAAAAAAGGAACCGGACTTGGACTTTCTATAGTAAACAAAATTATCAATGACCACAATGGCAATATCGAATTTATATCAAAAGTTGACGGAGCAATAATAAAAATTACATTTACAAAATAATGAGTGCTGAAATTTTAATAGTTGATGATAATGCAGATATTAGAAATATTATTAATGAGCTAATTATAGACGCTGGCTATAAAACAAGAATTGCTGCTAATTATAATCAAGCTCTAGCAGAGATAGATAAGAAATTACCTGATGTTGCTATACTTGATGTAAAACTAGATAAAGGTGATAACGATGGAATTGAACTCTTGTCCCATATCAAAACTAAGAATAAAGATGTTCCTGTAATTATAATTTCTGGTCATGCAAATATTGAAATGGCTATAAAATCTTTACATCATGGTGCTTTTGAATTTATTGAAAAACCGTTTGATCAAGAAAGATTATTAAACTTTGTAAGTCGTGCTGTTGAAAATCATAATCTTAAAAAACAAAATAAAGAATACGAAAGTAAACTATTTTCATCTTATGATTTAATTGGAGATAGTAAAAATACAATTAACATAATTGACCAAATTAAAAAAATTTCTTTAACAGAAAGTCGAGTTTTCATATGTGGTCCATCAGGATCAGGTAAAGAATTAGTAGCTAGAAAAATACACAAAAACTCTGAAAGAAATAAAAATCCATTTATTGTATTAAATGGGGCATTATTAGACTCAAATAAATATGAATTAGAGTTATTTGGTGAAGAAAAAGAAAATGGATCAATATCATATGGAGCGTTAGAGAAAGCAAACAAAGGCACTTTACTTATTGATCAAATTTCCGAAATACCATTAGATATTCAGTCAAAAATTTTAAGAGTATTAACTGATCAAAAGTTTAAGAGAGTTAATGGCAATAACGATGTAAGTGTAAATGTTAGATTGATTTGCTCATCAAGCAAAGACTTAAAAAAAGAAATTCAAATAGGAAACTTTAGAGAAGACTTGTTTCATAGAATAAATGTATTTGAAATTAATATAGAACCTTTAAGTCAAAGAATTTCTGATATTCCTTTATTGATTAAATATTTCTCAAAAAATATATCAAAAAATTATAGTATCAAAGAATTAGAAATTGATGAGAACAATAGTTATATTTTAAATCATAATTGGAAAGGAAATGTCAGAGAATTAAGAAATTTAATTGAGAGAATTGCCATCTTACAACCAAACACAAAAGATAAAATTTCAAATATCATTAAAGAGTCACTAAAAATTGATAATTTTAATGATCAAATTGAAGAAAATAGCCTATCTGTGCCATTAAAAGAAGCTAGAGAAAAGTTTGAAAAAGAGTATTTAACTATCCAATTAAAAAAATTTAATGGCAATATTTCAAAAACAGCAAACTTTGTGGGCATGGAAAGAAGTGCTCTACACAGAAAATTAAAAGGCTTAGGAATTAAAGAATTTAATTAAAATGAATATAATTATTTGTGGAGCTGGTAGAGTAGGTTTCACTATAGCTAAACAACTAAGTGAACAAGGTCACTCTATAACTGTTATAGATCAATCTAGTGAAGATATTCAAAAGATAGATGACACATTAGATGTTAAAGCAATTGTTGGTAAAGCTACATATCCATCTATTCTTGAAAAAGCTAATGCATCAGAAACAGACATGATTATTGCAGTTACCAGAAATGATGAAATTAATATGCTTATATGTCAAATCGCTTATACAGCATTTAAAATACCAAAAAAAATAGCAAGAATAAGATCACAAAATTATTTAGATCTTAAATTTAAAAAGTTATATAATAAAGATAATTTACCAATTGATGTAATTATTTCTCCGGAGTTAGAAATAGCTAAATCGATTCAAAGAAAATTAGAAGCACCCGGTGCTTTAGACAGTGTTCCTTTTGCGAATAATAGAATTAGGTTATTAGAAATTTTAATTAATGAAAATTGTAATCTAATTAATATTAAGCTTAATGAACTAACAAAAAAACATCCAAATCTTGATGCGAATATAATTGGTATAATTAGAGGTGATAAATTTTTAATTCCAAAAAAAAATGACGATGTTCAAAAAGATGATAAAATTTATGTCATTATAAATTCTTCACAAATGTCTCAAACATTAGAAGCGTTTGGACATAATGAAAAAGTATCTAAAAAAATATTAATTGTAGGTGGGGGTAATATTGGATTTAATCTTGCAAAAAATCTAGAGGTAAGTTTAGATGCGGCAAGAGTTAAGATAGTTGAAAAAGATAAAGATCGATCTGAATTTTTAGCAAACGAACTTAATAATACGATTATTATTAACGGAGATGGTCTCGATGAGGAAGTTTTGATAGAAGCAAATTTAGAAGAAGCAGAAACCGTGTTAGCTCTTACTAATGATGATGAAGATAATTTAATGGTAAGTGTTCTTGTAGAAAAATTTGCAAAAGATGATAAAAAAATTGATGATAAAAGAACAATGGCTTTAATTAATAAGTCAAATTATTCATTATTACAAAATTCTCTAAAAATAGATGATTTGATTGATCCAAGAATGAATACTGTTTCAAGTATTTTAAAACATATCCACAAAGGAACTATTGAAACAGCTTATACAATTTTAAATGGGGAATATGAAGTTATTGAAGCTGAAATTATTGAGACCTCAGAATTAATTAATAAAGAGTTAAAAAATTCAAATTTACCTGAAGAAATAAGAATAGGTGCAGTTTTACGTGATGACAAAGTTGTAATTCCAAGATCAAATTTTGTATTTCAAAAAGATGATAGAGTTGTTTTTTTGGCCAAAAAAGACTCAATTTCAGTGGTCGAAAACATATTTAGAATAAGTTCTATATAAATATAAATGTCTCTATTTAGAGTAAAATATCTAAGTTTCTTTTTTATATTAATATCAGTCTTTTCTTTTCTTAATGTAATATATTCTTATTATTTCAATTTATATCTAAATCTTAACACATATTATTTTAGCTTATTTTCTTCGTTAATAATTGCTTTATTATTCTATAAAATTAAAGAGGTTAATACAAAGCCATCTATATTTGAAAAAATTTTAACTGTATTGTTAGGATATGTTTTAATTCCTATTATTTTGGCACTACCATTTTATTTCAGTATTTATAATTTTACTTTTTTAAATTCTATTTTTGAGTCTGTTTCTGGATTTACCTCTACAGGATTTACAATTTTTGATAATATAAAGCATATTGATCAAGGTTTGATATTATGGAGATCTTCAATTCAATGGATCGGTGGTTTATATTTCTTATTCTCAATAATTTTTTTAATAGATATTTATGATGACAGTTTAAAGAAATCACTTACGAACTTTTTATCTTTTAACAGTTCCGAGGTATTAAAACAAACTGTTAAAATTTTTATATTATATTCTGGAATAACAGTTTCAATTTTTTTTATCTTAAATATTTTTGATATCAGATCTTTCAATTCATTAAATTTATCAATGACTATAATTTCATCAGGTGGTTTTTTACCCACCAATGATCTTTCATCTATTTTAATTAATCAATCTCAAATAGTAATTTTTTCATTATTAATGCTTGTTTCTTTTTTTAGTATTTTCTTTATTTATAATTTAATTTTTTTAAGGAATAAGAATCTAAATTTTTTTTATGAAGATATTCATTTATTTTTATATTTTTTATTTACTGTAACTATTTTTTTTACTTTTTTTAGTTTTGACAACAATTTTACTTATAGTTTTTTATCTTTGGTAAGTAGTATATCAAATATAGGAATTTCATTAGAATTTGACCATTCAAAATTGAGTTTTATTTATCTTATTTTAGTAATAATTGGAGGATCTTTTTTTTCTACTAGCTCTGGATTAAGATTTTTAAAAATATACTCATTAACAAAATATTCTTTAAATCAAATTTTATCATTTAGTAAGCCAAAGAATGTTTTTATGAATAAATTGATATTCTCTAAAATAAATTTTGATTTCAAAGAAATTAATAAATATTTCTTAACAATTGTAATATTTATTATTTCATTATTTGTTTTGACTTCATTATTAACCTTAAGTGATATCAACTTTGAAAGTTCATTTAAATTAGCAGTTCTGACGTTAATGAATACTGTAAATTCTTCTGCTTATGGTTTAAGTGATTTTAACTTTAGTAACTTGCATTTTCTAACTAAATATTTTCTGATTTTTTTTATGATTATAGGTAGAGTTGAGCTTTTATCTTTACTTTTAATAGCTAAAAAATTTCTTTTTAAATACTAATTAAGTATTATATATGTATTTGTAATTAATTATTGCGCCCTTAGCTCAGCTGGATAGAGCATCGGTTTTCTAAACCGAGGGTCGCACGTTCGAGTCGTGCAGGGCGCGCCATTTATCAATATATATTCATTTTAAATTTAAACACACAAGATGTAGTTAAAAGTATATTCAAATTGATCAATTTTCCTTTGATCGTATTTAGATAATGATAGAAGATCTCTCTAATTCAAATTTATTTTGAATTATTTGTTAACAAATAAAAATAACTAAAAGGAAGAATAATGTTTAAATACTTAAAACAATTAACTTCTTTAGTCGCTATGGTTGCTGTGTTGTTTACTTTTACAACAGAGACTATGGCTGCGAAGAAGTCTAAAACATTAAAAAATACCATTAAAAAAGGTTTTGTGATGTGTGGAGTTTCACAAGGTCTTGCTGGATTTTCAAACGTAGATGCGGCTGGAAACTGGGAAGGTATGGATGTTGATGTATGTAGAGCAGTAGCTGCAGCTGTGCTTGGAGATTCTAATAAAGTTAAATTTACTGGACTAAGTGCAAAGGAAAGATTCACTGCTCTTAATGCTGGACAAGTTGACGTTTTATCAAGAAACACTACTTGGACACTTACTAGAGATGCAGATTTAAATCTTACATTTGTAGGAGTGAACTTTTATGATGGTCAAGGTTTTATGGTTAGAAAAGATTCAGGCATGAAATCAACTGCTGATTTTAAATCAGGTATGGCTGTTTGTACAAATATTGGTACTACCACTGAGTTAAACTTAGCTGACTTTATGGCCTCTAAAGGCTTGGAATATAAGTTAGTTGGCTTTGAAAAAGCTGATGAAGCTAGAGATACATATGGTGCTGGTAGATGTGATGCTTACACTACAGATAAATCTGGTCTTGCAGCTCAAAGAACAGTTTTAGCAAATCCAGATGACCACATTATCTTGCCAGATACAATTTCTAAAGAGCCTCTAGGACCAGTTGTTCGTCAAGGTGACTCTGTTTGGGAAGATATAGTTAGATGGTCATTAAATGTTATGATTGAAGCTGAAGAATACGGTGTTACTTCTGCAAATGCTGACATGATGAAAACTTCAAAAAATCCAACAGTTTTAAAAATAGTTGGTGTAGAAGGTGGTATGGGTGAAAAACTTGGTTTAGATAATGACTGGTCTTTAAGAATTATCAAACAAGTTGGAAACTACGGTGAGAGCTACAAAAGAAATATCCAAGATACAGGAATTTTACCTGGATCTAGAGGTCCAAATGCGTTGTGGACTAATGGTGGTATTTTATATGTTCCACCTTTAAGATAATACTATCTTATTAAACTTTTAAAAAGGGCTGGATTTATCTAGCCCTTTTTTTTATATATAATATGAATTTTTGAAATGAAAAAAATTATTCCTCAATTATTAACCTTGATACTTATTTTTTTAATAATAGGTTTTTTTACTTTTAATGCAAATGTTAACATGTCGAATAGGGGCATGGAATTTGGGTATAGTTTTTTAAAAAGAGCAGCTTCCTTCGATATTCAGTTTAGTTTGATCGAATACAGTAGAGAGTCTACATATGCTAGAGCATATTTAGTTGGTTTATTAAATACCTTATTAGTAGCTTTCTCAGGAATAATTTTTGCAACATTTCTAGGATTGTTTTTTGGTATTGCTAGACTTTCACCAAATTTTCTAATTAATAGGTTTGCAGGTTTTTATGTTGAATTTTTTAGAAATTTACCTTTGCTGTTGCAATTATTTTTTTGGTATTATGCTGCTCTAAGAGTTTTGCCATTACCACATGAAACTGAGGGATTTAATAACTTTTATCTTACTATTAAATCACTTTATACACCGTCTTTAGTTTGGCAAAATTTGAATATATTTTTATATCTATTAATTTTTGCAATTTTATTAGTTTTTATTGTTAAAAATTATTTAAAAAAAATTCAAGAAAAAGAAGGAAGACAATATCCAATTGTATATATTTCAATTTTAATATTAATTATAATTCCTTCTTTGTCTTTAATATTTGGTATTTCAACTTTCGAAGTTGAGTATCCTGTATATAAACAATTATCAAAGAGTTCAGGTACTTTTATTGGAGGTTTAGCTATTCCACCAGAATTTATATCTCTTTTTTTAGCCTTATCTTTATACACCGGAACTTTTATAGCAGAAAATGTTAGAGCTGGAATTGAGGGTATAAATAAAGGACAAAAAGAGGCTGCTGCATCCATAGGTTTAAATAGAAAACAAATATTAAACCTGGTAGTTTTACCTCAAGCGTTAAGAATTATAATTCCACCTACAACTAATCAATATCTAAATTTAACAAAAAATTCGTCTTTAGCTGCTGCTATAGCTTATCCAGATGTTGTACTAGTTTTTGCTGGCACTGCATTAATGCAAACTGGTAGAGCAATTGAAATTGTTTCAATTACAATGTTTACATATTTATCAATAAGTTTGTCTATATCAATCTTTATGAATTACTATAATAAGAAATTTTCACTTACGGAAAAATAATGATTAATAGGAAATTAACTAATTTTAAACAAACAAATATAATTAGTATTTATATCGGTATTTTTTTAATTTTTTTATCTCTAATTTTTTTATTTTTAAAATCTTTTATCAATATAGACCTATTGTCATTTTTGCCATCTAGCTTGAAATTAATTTTTTATTTTTCCTCAGGTCTCCTAGGATTATATTTGATTAGATCTGAAAAATCAGAAATAAAAATAATTGATACTATAAATAAAAATTCAAATAATAATAACCTAAATGGTTTTTTAACTTTATGTATTTTATTTTTAATAATTTTAGTAACACCCTTCATATTGAGTTGGTTTATTTTCGATGCAAACTTCTCAGGAAATACTAAAGATGAATGTACAGGCGAGGGTGCATGTTGGACATATGTTAAAGTATGGTTAAACAGATTTGCCTATGGTTTGTATCCTAATGAAGAACAATGGAGAATAAATTTATCATTTATATCATTAGCAATCCTTGGTTGTGCTGGCTTTTTTGCAAAAGAAAAATTTAAAAAATACCTTACACTTTATTATGTTGTAATATATCCATTTATATCATTTTTATTTATTTATTTCTTTATCTCTGGAGGACCAATATTTTTTGATTTTTCTTATGGGATTATTGCTGCTGTGTTATCTTTAATAATAGGATTATTTGTACCTAAGAAATTTAAATTTTATTATTTTTTAATTGTTCCAATATCCATTTATATTTATTTGAAATATTTTTTATTTTATGAAGAATTAATTGAACTTGGTAAGGTAAATGGTTTTAATTGGGTAGAAACTGGCGCATGGGGTGGACTTTCTTTAACTTTTATTGTTTCTTTCTTTTGTCTTATTTTTTGTTTTCCAATTGGAATGATGCTAGCATTAGGTAGAAGATCATCACTACCAGTTGTTAAATTCTTTTCGATAGGATTTATTGAATTTTGGAGAGGTGTTCCACTAATTACAGTCTTATTTATGTCTGCTGTAATGTTTCCATTATTTTTACCAGAAGGTATGTTTGTTGATAAATTAGTTATGGTTATTATAGCTATTTCTTTGTTTGAAGCAGCTTATGTGGCTGAGGTGATCAGAGGTGGCCTGCAAGCATTACCACGAGGACAATATGAAGCTGCAAAATCTATTGGTTTAGGGTATTGGAAAATGCATATATTTGTAATTCTGCCTCAAGCTTTAAAATTAGTAATACCTGGAATTGCCAATACATTTATAGCTTTAGTAAAAGATACTCCTTTAATTTTTGTAGTTGGACTTTTAGAAATAGTGGGTATGCTTAATATGGCCAAAACAAATCCCAAATGGTTGGGTTTTGCAATGGAAGGCTATGTCTTTGCTGGAATAATTTTCTGGATTATTTGTTATGCAATGAGTAAGTATAGCTATAATCTGGAACAAAAATATAAAACTGATCGATAAACTATGTCTGAAAATATTATTAAAGTTAAAAATGTAAATAAGTGGTTTGATGATTTTCAGGTACTTAAAGATATTAATCTTGAAGTTAAAGTAAAAGAAAAAATAGTAGTTTGTGGACCTTCTGGATCGGGTAAATCTACATTAATTAGATGTATCAATAGATTAGAAGAACATCAACAAGGTGATATAATTGTAGATGGTAATATTTTAACAGAAGATACAAAAAATATTGAACAAATTAGAGCAGAAGTTGGAATGGTATTTCAACAGTTTAACTTGTTTCCACATTTATCAATTGTTGATAATTGTACTCTAGCACCTATTTGGGTAAAAAAAATGCCGAAGAAAGAGGCGGAAGAATTAGCACTTAAACATCTAGAAAGAGTTCAAATATTAGATCAAGCTCAAAAATTTCCAGGCCAACTTTCTGGAGGACAACAACAAAGGGTAGCTATTGCTAGAGCTTTATGCATGGAACCTAAAATCATGTTATTTGATGAACCAACATCAGCTTTAGATCCAGAAATGATTAAAGAAGTGCTTGATGTAATGGTTAATTTAGCAAAAGAAGGTATGACTATGATAGTTGTTACTCATGAAATGGGCTTTGCAAAAGAAGTAGCTGATAGCATGATATTTATGGATGAAGGACGAATAGTTGAAAAGGCTGACACCAAAGAATTTTTTGCAAATCCTAAAAGTGAAAGAACAAAGCTATTTTTAAGTCAAATTTTGTAATTTAATTAAATTTATGAGTAAATATTACCGTTTTTCCAACTCAAAAATATTTATTTTTGACTAACTTATGCTTGACAGCTTTATTATTTATTTAATTTCTTTATAAAAAAAAATAAATTTTTTTATTGCAGTAGCTTTAATAAGTATGTTCAATATGATTTTAAAATTTAATTAAGAGGGGTCTTAATGGAAGATAATTTCAACAAACACTTAGGTAATAAACTTAAGTTAAGAAGATTGGCTTTAGGTTTAACTCAAACTAAAGTTGCTAAAGCAATTAATGTAACTTTTCAACAAATTCAGAAATATGAAAAAGGTACTAATGGAGTAAGCTCAATTAGATTACTTCAACTTTCAAATTATTTAAAAGTACCAATAAATTATTTTTTTGAAGATTTTTCAGAATACCTTGTAAATATAGAAAAATCTCAAGAAGGTCATATGAATGTAAATTATAATTTTTTAGTAAAATTATATGCAGAGTTAAATGATGATCAAAAATTAAAATTTTATAAATCTTTACAAATTTCAAGTTCAGGAATCTCAAAAGCAGTTTAATTTAAATTTTAGTTAAGACCCTAACTTATTTTTTAAATTAATTTTGTAGATTGAACTATTTGGCTCCTCGGGCAGGACTCGAACCTGCGACCAATTGATTAACAGTCAACTGCTCTACCAACTGAGCTACCGAGGAATGTAAAAAGGTCAACTTACTTTTTTTTTTAGCTAAAACAAGATTTTTTTGGAGGCAACGCCCGGAATCGAACCGGGATACAAGGATTTGCAATCCTCTGCGTAACCATTCCGCCACGTTGCCATCTTATTTTTAGCTAATAGCTACAGAAGCCTTTTTATATTAAATTTTTTCTATTAGTCTATTAAATAACGATCCAAATTGATTATTGTTAATTTATATTATTAAATTATAAACTTTAACATCAATGAGTAGTGATAAATATATACATTCTGATGTTGAAAGTAGAATTTATTCTTACTGGGAAAAAAATGGTCTTTTTAAACCTAGGGATAATAAAAAAAAGTTTTCAATAGTTATACCCCCACCTAATGTTACTGGAAGTTTACATATGGGTCACGCACTTAATAATTCTATTCAAGATTTATTAGTTCGATATCATAGAATGAATAACTTTGAAACATTATGGCAGCCTGGTACTGATCATGCTGGTATAGCTACCCAAGCATTAGTTGAAAAAAAGCTTACCTCAGAAAAAATTAATAAAAATGAAATTGGAAGAGAAAAATTTATTGAAAAAGTTTGGGAGTGGAAAGAGCAGTATGGTGATATAATAATAAATCAATTAAAAAAACTTGGTTGTTCTTGTGACTGGTCTAGAAATGCATTCACTATGGATGAAAATCTCTCCAATTCAGTTATTAAGGTTTTTGTTGATCTTTATAATAAAGGTTTAATATATAAAGATAAGAAGTTAGTAAACTGGGATACAGTTTTAAAAACTGCAATATCAGATCTTGAAGTAGATCAGAGGGAAGTTAATTCAAAAATTTATTATATTAAATATCCAATAGATGGTACCGACGAATTTATTGCAATAGCCACAACAAGACCAGAAACTATGCTGGGAGATACAGCTATTGCTGTTAACCCAAAAGATGATCGATTTAAAACTTTTGTTGGAAAAATAGTTACAATCCCAATTGTTGGTAGAAAAATTAAAATTATCGAAGATGATTATGCTGATCCCGATCAAGGAACAGGAGCATTAAAAATAACTCCAGCACACGACTTTAATGATTACGATGTAGGTCAAAGAAACAACCTTGAAATAATAAATATATTTACTGAATCTGGTAAAATAAATGAAAATGCCCCCAAACATTATATTGGTCTTGATAGATTTGAAGCTAGAAAAAGAATTTTAAAAGAACTTAAAGAAAAAGAGTTTTTTGTTAAAGAAGAAAATATTAAAAACAAAGTTCCTTATGGAGATAGATCTAATTCAATAATTGAACCTTTTTTAACAGAACAATGGTTTGTAGATGCTGGCAAACTGTCTGTAAAAGCTAAAAAAGTTGTTAATTCAAAAAAAACAAATTTCTTTCCAGAGAATTGGTCCAAGACTTATTTTCAATGGATGAATAATATTGAACCATGGTGTATTTCAAGACAACTTTGGTGGGGTCATCAAATACCTGCTTGGTATGGTCCAGATAAAAAAATATTCGTAGCTTGCAACAAAGAAGAAGCAAAAAAATTGGCTAAAGAACATTACGGTAAAGATGAAAATTTAATTCGTGATCCTGATGTATTAGATACATGGTTCTCATCTGGTCTTTGGCCATTTGCAACATTAGGTTGGCCGGACAACAATGAATATGTTGATAAATTTTATCCTACTTCTGTTTTAGTAACTGGTTTTGATATTATATTTTTCTGGGTTGCTAGAATGATTATGTTTGGAACAGAATTTTTAAACAAAGAACCTTTTAAAGATATTTATGTTCACGCGTTAGTTAGAGACGAAAAAGGACAAAAAATGTCAAAATCTAAAGGTAATGTCATTGATCCATTAGATTTAATTGAAAAATATAGTGCGGACGCACTAAGATTTACCCTTCTTTCAATGGCTTCACCAGGAACAGATGTAAAACTTTCCGAGGATAGAGTTAAAGGATATAGAAATTTCTTAAATAAATTATGGAATGCAAATAATTTTCTAATCACAAATGAATGTTATTTTACAAATATTGATAAAATTCCAAATCTAACTGTGAATATTAATAAATGGATATATACAGAATTAATAGAAACCAAGACTAAAATAGAAAAAAATTTAAAAGATTATAGATTTGATGAAGCTGCTAAAAATGCTTATCAATTTTCGTGGCATTCTTATTGTGATTGGTATTTAGAATTATCAAAAACGATACTATTTTCAGATAACAAAGAAGCTAAATCTGAGGTTAAGAAGGTTTCAAGCTATATATTTAAACAAATTTTGATTTTATTACATCCTTTTATACCTTTTGTTACAGAGGAAATTTGGCTTAAAAATAAATTTGATAAGTTTGGCAAAGATTTTTTAATGCTTGCTAATTGGCCAACGGGTCAAATTAACAAAGATACTAGCACTAATCAGGTTGAAAATATCATAAGTATAATATCTGAAGTAAGATCTTTTAAGAATGAATTAAATGTAGGACCTGGTTCGTTCATAGATATGTCTATAGGTAATATTAAGAATGATCAAAAAAAATTTATTAATGAAAATGAGGTTATCCTAAAAAAATTAGGAAGAATAAATAATATTCTTAATGAAGATTTAGCTAAGCCAGCCGCAACCATGGTTGTTTCAGGTGATTTATTTAAGATTTATTTTGATAAAGATGTTGATTTAAAACTTATAAAGGAAAATTTAACTAACAAACAAAATAGAATTCAAGAAGAAATGAATAAAATATCTCTGAGATTAGAAAACAAAAGTTTTGTAGATAGAGCACCAAAAGAGATTGTTGAACAGGAAAAAACTAATTATAATAATTTAAAGAATGATATTGATAAAATATTAGTAACTATAAAGGGTATATAATGGTAAAATTCAATAAAAAGAAACTTCCAAGCAGACATACATCATTAGGAGCAGATAGAGCTCCTCACAGATCATTTTATTATGCAATGGGTGAAACTGAAAAAGATGTAGCAAAACCATTTGTTGGAGTTGTTTCTACATGGAATGAAGCTGCACCTTGTAATATTGCCCTTATGAGACAAGCTCAATCTGTTAAAAAGGGTATAAGAGCTAATGGTGGTACACCAAGAGAATTTTGTACAATTACAGTTACTGATGGTATTGCAATGGGACATGAAGGTATGAAATCTTCATTGATTTCTAGAGAGGTGATTGCCGACTCAGCTGAACTTACTGTAAGAGGACATTGTTATGATGCGTTAGTTGGTATTGCTGGATGTGATAAATCTTTACCAGGTCTTATGATGTCAATGGTTAGACTAAATGTTCCAAGTGTATTTATTTATGGAGGTTCAATTCTACCAGGAAGGTATAAAGGTAAAGATGTAACAGTTGTTGATGTTTTTGAAGCTGTTGGAAAACATTCATCAGGTCAAATGTCTGCTGCTGAACTTAGAAAATTAGAATTAGTTGCTTGTCCTAGTGCAGGAGCTTGTGGTGGTCAATTTACAGCTAATACAATGGCCTGTGTGTCGGAAGCCATTGGTTTAGCACTACCTTATTCTGCTGGAACTCCAGCGCCATACGAAGAAAGAGATAAGTATGCTAAAGCAAGTGGCACAATGGTTATGAACCTTTTGAAAAAAGGAATTAAACCAAGAGACATAGTAACAAAAAAAGCTTTAGAAAATGCCGCAACAATAGTTGCTGCAACAGGTGGATCTACAAATGCTGGATTACACTTACCAGCTATTGCTAATGAAGCAGGTATAAAATTTGATCTAATAGATGTTGCTAAAATTTTTAAAAGAACTCCATATCTTGCAGATTTAAAACCAGGTGGAAAATATGTTGCTAAAGATATGTGGTTAGCAGGCGGTGTTCCAATGCTACTAAAAACTTTATATGAAGGTGGTTTTATACATGGTGATTGTATGACAGTTACTGGAAAAACAATGAAGGAAAATTTAAAAAATATCAAATTTAATCCAAAACAAAAAGTAATGAGATCTTATAAAGATCCCATATCACCAACTGGGGGTGTAGTTGGTTTAAAAGGTAATTTAGCACCAGAAGGCGCAATAGTTAAAGTTGCTGGATTAAAAAAATTACAATTCATTGGAAAAGCTAGATGTTTTGATAACGAAGAAAGCGCAATGAAAGCAGTTCAAAGTAAAAAGTACAATGATGGTGATATAATAATAATTAGATACGAAGGACCTGTTGGAGGACCAGGTATGAGAGAAATGTTATCTACAACAGGTGCAATCTACGGACAAGGGAAAGGGGAGAAAGTAGCCCTTATAACTGATGGTAGGTTCTCTGGTGCCACAAGAGGCTTTTGTGTGGGCCATGTGGGCCCTGAAGCGGCTCTAGGGGGTCCTATAGGTCTTTTACGTAATGGAGATATCATTGATATAGATGCTAAAAAAGGGACAATAAATGTAAGACTTTCTAAAAAAGAATTAGCTATAAGAAAAAGAAAATGGAGAGCTAGAAAATCTGATTTTGGATCTGGAACCTTATGGAAATATGCTCAAACTGTTGGACCAGCTTATTTAGGAGCACCAACACACCCAGGTAAGAAAAAAGAAGTAAAAGATTACTCAGAAATTTAATGAAAATTCGTCCAGTCATTTTATGTGGTGGAGCTGGAACACGGCTTTGGCTTAACTCAAAAAACTATCAAGCAAAACAATTTATTGATTTTGGTAAATGGACCTTATTTGGAAAAACATTAGAAAGAACCAAATCTTCAATTTATGATACTCCTATTATAAGCACAAACAAAAAATATTTAAAAGAAGTTAAAAAAAATCTTAAAACAAACAAGATAAAAAAATATAAAATTGTTTTAGAACCTGTAAAAAGAAATACAGCTCCAGCTATTTTAAGTACAGCTTTAATTAAAGATATACCTAATGATCAGCCTTTAATGTTTTTTACAGCAGATCATTTGATTGAAAAAATGAGTGAATTTAATAAAGAAATTAATAAAAACAAATCAAATTTAACTGATCAAAATATTTTTATATTTGGAATAAAACCAACATCACCTTCAAATGAATATGGATATTTTGTAACTAAAAAGATTAAAGGAAACATTAATAAAGTTACTAAATTTATTGAAAAACCAAAAGAAGCTAAAGCCAAACAAATTATAAAACAAAATGGTTATTGGAATTCAGGAATGTTTTTTCTTAGTAAAGAATCAATAATAAATAACTTTAAAAAAAATCAACCAATCATTTACAGAAACTGTGTAAATGCAGTTAAAAAAGCTAAACTAAAGTCCAATATTTATTATTTAAATAAAGCATCATTTATTAAAGCAACTGCTAAATCATTTGATTATGCAATTTTAGAAAAAAATAAACAAATTAACGCTATTAAATTAGATATACCTTGGTCTGATCTTGGTAGTTGGAAAGAGATATTAAAGATGTATGACAAAAATAAGAATAAATATATTAACAAAAAAAATGTTTTTTATCGTCCATGGGGAAAGTATACAAATTTATTCGAAGGTAAGAAATTTTTAATTAAAGAATTATTTGTAAAACCAAAAGGTATTTTAAGTCTTCAAAAACATCATCATAGAGCTGAACATTGGTTGGTTACTCAAGGAAATCCTAAGATTACTTTAAATAAAAATAGTTTTATAAAAAAACCAAATGATCATATTTTTATCCCATTACAGTCAATTCATAGAATACAAAATCCTGGAAAAAAACCAGCAAAAATTATGGAAGCTCAGGTGGGATCAATTCTAAAAGAAACAGATATTGTTAGATATCAAGATGTTTATAGTAGGATTAAGTAAAAATCTATCTTTGTGTGGAAATTTTTATTGGTAAATCTTTTGTTACATCAAATCTTTCTTTTTTAGTAACATCTTCAATTTGTTCAGATTTCTTTTTTAAACACCATTCTTCATACAATCTACAAAAGGTATAAACTGCATTGTATCTATCAATCATAATTACAGTATTTAATTCACTTTTTATCAAATACTTCACATCATATAATTCTTTAATATTAACTTCGCTCAATATTTCTCTCGAGTCAGAATTATAATACCCTGATTTATCTTCACAGGGTGTTTCTAAAATTTCATCAATATATTGTTGAAATATTTTTCCTTTAACAAATTTTTCATTATAATCACTGGCGTTTATAGTTTCATATATTAATCTTCTTAATGGAGGTTTATTTAATTGAAGCCATAATTCTAGCAACTCAAAGTATATTAATTCATATAATCTTATTTGAATTGGTTTTCCTTTTACAATTCTTGTCCATTGAAAATATCTTCTTATTTCAATATTTTTTCGAATATTTTTCATTAGTATAAATTCTATCCACCGGATTTAATTTTAGTAAAACCACAATTTTTACATTCTAGGGTTGTAACTCTATCTGTTGGATTAAAGCCATATTCAATATTAATTGTTTTGTAATTATGTAATCCCAAATAACACAGTAGTTTTTTCAATTTCAAAATCATAATTTTGACACTTTAAATTGTTAACTTTATAAATTGATTGTCAGCACAAGGCTGAATTAGAGCGGGACTCAGATAGATCATACCGCATAAGAAATATAAAGGCAAAAAATATAATTCAGCTTTTTTTACTTATTAATTTAAGAGAACTTTTTTTTTAATTTTTTAAAATTTATAATTAAAAATATTTAATTATCAACAACTTGAATTTTAAAAATATGATATACTGATTCATAATGAAACCTTTCAAAGAGCTTGTAAAAAAACATAAAAAAATAGAACTAGAAATTAATCATCTAACTAAATTAAGACTTAATGACAGAGCCTTTTCATCTTGGGAAAAGTTAAGAACCTTGAAAAAAGAAAAGTTAAAATTAAAAGAGATAGTTTCTAATTTTATAAAATAATTCTATAAACTATATATGGCCGTATTAAATAATTAATACGACCATAAAATAAATATAATTAAAACCAATTATTTGGAATAATGATGTAGTGAATAGCTAAAACAATTCCAACAGAAACACTTAAACCAAAAATCATTTTAATAAAATCTTTTCCAATTAATGGGAAGACGTACTTAAACTTGTAGTCTTTATTCATTGTAGATATTGCAAGCTCTCTACCACATAATAATCCAACAAATACCCAAGTTGTTGACATTGGTAGATCGTTTAATTCTTTAAAGTAGAACAATACTGCGGCGTATATAATATTTATTATAGTCGCCGATCTGGCATATCTAGTTCCAGTTTTATCCAGAACAACTTTTTGAATTGGTCCTCCATGAATGTAAAAAATATAAAATAATAAAATTGTAAAGTAGCCCATTACTGTGAGCAAAAGAGTAGGGCTTAATTGTCTTGGTAAATATACAGCTATATTTGCAACATCATGTGATAACCAAACCCACCATAACCAACCAGAAGTAATCCATACGGAGTTTCTCCAAAAACCAATCCATTTGTCATCAACTTCATCAAATTTTTCATTAATAAATTTTGATATTGCTATCCAGGCAAAATAAGCAACTACTGCAGCTAAACCATAACCAACTACACTTTTCATAAGCATCTTTTCCAAAACTACAGTTGAAGCAAATGCTGAAAGTACTAAGAAAGTTGTAGACACAGGTATTCCAACTCTAGTTAATAATAAAAGAATAGCAGGGGCTACAGCATGAAACCATTGGATTTCTTGAAATGGTATTCTGTTAAGTCTGCCATAAGAAATATCACCATCATAGTTATACCAACCCCAACTTAGAGCAATAATCATTACAAATGATGCGGATGCAGCTAGCGTATACCATTTAAACCATTTTTGTTTTGAGGCAATAAAAGTACCCAATGTTTGAATAGAGTCGTTTGCAATAACGCTGTACCCGGCAAGTGCAAAACCAATAATTGTATATATAGTTGTTATTTCCATCGATTCTTATTTATTTAGATTCATTTAATATTTGATGAGAAATTTATCTATAGCTTAATTTATTTATTTTTAAAATTATAGGTAGATTCTCTCTAAATATATTATTTTAGATTTATGTCTAGTTATTGTTGACACTTATTAATGTTATGTTATAACATAACATATGAATAATAATGATATTGTTTTTGATATAATAAAACGTTCAAAGAAGCATCTAACCGCATATGAAATTTTAGATAAATTTCAAAAGTTTAAAAAAATACAACCAATGGCTGTTTATAGGTCTTTAAAGAAACTTATATCAGAAGATAAAATACATAAGTCAAATCAAAATAAGACTTATGTTTTATGTAATCATTCTCATGTAAATCATAACCCTTCAATAGCTATCTGTAGAGATTGTGGTGATACAGAAGAGTTAAAATCTGAATTATTTGAAGCAATATTTAAAAAAAATCTAATTAAAAAATATGACTTCAGTAAATTTCAACTTGAAGTCTCAACCACATGTAGGAGATGCAACTAATGAAAAAAATAAGTTTCTTAAGTCTAATTATATATATTTTTAGCTTCACCTTTGTTCGTGCAGCAGAAGGACATTCGCATGATTTACCAGAATTTCTACATTTTATGGAAGAATTAATTGAGGAACATAGCGTATTAAGAGGTATGACTTTTGGTTTTATACACACGGTAATTCCACTTATTGGATTTTACACTGGTTGGAGTATAAACCGCTTTTTAAAATTAATATCTAATGGTGCAATAGCAGGAATAGTAGGAATTGTTATAGCCCATATAATAGCAGATTTTATAGCAGCTCTAGCAGATCCTCATTTAAAAAGTGCAGCATTTGGTATCGTTATTGGTGGATTCTTACCTTTACTTGCAGTGCCTTTTTTAGAGAAGTATGTTACAAAAAGTAAATACCATACAGTTGTAGGTGATCACGAAGATCTTAAAAAGGATTTGAAAAGAAAACATAAATAATATCTAATAAGGAATGAGTACAGTTTCCTTAACTTTAGATGAAATTTTTGACTTAGCAAAAAGAACTCTTTTAACTAATGGTTGTGATGATGAAACAGCATCTATTTTATCTGATTTAATTAGAAATGCAGAAAGAGATGGTTCTTTATCTCATGGTTTATTTAGATTACCAGCTTATGTTACTGGTCTTAATGGTGGAAAGATAAATGGTAAGGGAAAACCTGAAATCAAAAAAATTTCACCTTCTGTAATTAAAGTTGAAGGTAATAACTGTTTAGCGCCAGTAGTTTTAAACAAAGCTTTACCTGAATTAAGTAAGATTGCAAAAGAAAATGGTGTTGCTGTATTAGCTATTAATAATTCTCATCATATGGCTGCTATGTGGCCTGAAACTGAAAAATTAGCTGAAGATGGGTTAGTTGCTTTTGCATGTACATCATACAAACCGGCCGTTGCGCCAGCTGGTGCTATCAAGCCTTTATTTGGAACAAACCCAATTTCATTTGCTTGGCCACGTCCAGGAAAAACTCCAGTTGTTTATGATATGGCAACCGCATCAATGGCAATGGGTGAAGTACAGGTTGCTAAAAGAGAAGGTCATAAAGTTCCTTTAGGGACAGGACTTACAAAAGATGGTAAAGAAACAACAGATCCTAGTCAGATAGCTGATGGAGGTGTATTGTTGCCTTTTGGTGGCTATAAAGGCTCTGCTATAGCTATGATGGTTGAATTAATGGCTGGAGCTTTAGTTGGTGACAATTTTAGCTACGAGACAGCTGCTAAAGATAATAATGATGGTGGCCCACCAAGTGGTGGTGAGTTTATTTTAGCAATTTGTCCTGATAAAACGTCTGGAACTAGTTGGCAAACACATGCTGATGAATTTTTTGAAAAAATGAAATCAATGGGCGATGTAAGACTTCCTGGTGAAAGACGTCATAAAAATAGACTAGATAAAGGTCCTAGACATATCAATGAGGAATTGGTTAATAAAATAAAGTCTTTAAGCTAATTTAATTTCAATTGGTGTATGATCAGAAGGTTTTTCTCTTCCACGAGGATCTTTATTAATATTAATATCTTTAACAACGTCAATTATAGAGTTTGAAACTAAGAAGTGATCAATACGCATACCATTATTTTTTTGCCAGGCACCTCTCATGTAATCCCAAAATGTATAACCTTCTTTATCTTCATTAAAATGCCTGTAAACGTCACTAAAGCCAAGATTAAGTATTTCTCTAAACTTTTTTCTAATTTCAAGCCGATATAAAGCATCATCTTCAAAACTTTTAAAATTGTACACATCTTTAGCAGCTGGAATAACATTGAAGTCACCAGCTAAAATGATGTTTTGATTTTTTTTAGATAATATTTTCAGTTGTTTAATTAATTGATCCATCCAATTTTTCTTGTAATCATATTTTTCTGTATCGACAGGATTTCCGTTTGGAGTATAAACATTTATTAATTGAATATTCTTTTTTTTATACTCAACTTCAGCAGAAATGATTCTAGATTGCTTTAGTTTGTCTTTAATTAAATCTGTCTTAACATTTTTTAATTTTGTTTTTGAAATAATCGCAACACCATTATAACTTTTTTGACCAAAAACATGACTTTCATAATCCATTGAAGTAAAATCATCATAAGGAAAATTAACATCTTCAGTTTTAATTTCTTGCATCATTAAAACATCAGGCTTGTATTTTAGTAAATAGCTTTTGATATTTTCAATTCTAGCTCTCACAGAATTTACATTCCATGAAGATACAATCATTAAAGTGAAAAAGAAACACCACAACCACATGAAGATTTAGTCTGTGGATTGGATATTTTAAAAGATTCTCCCATTAGTTCTGAAACGTAATCAACTTCTGAATCTTTTAATAAATCAGCTGAAGTTTTGTCAATTAAAATATTTTTAAATATTAAATCATCTTCATTTTTTGATTGCTCAAATGAAAATTCATATTGAAAACCTGAACAGCCACCACCTTTAATTGCGATTCTAAAAAAAGAAGCTTCGTCCTTTTTAGACAACAAATTTTGTATTTGTTTTAAAGCATTATCGGTAAATTTAATTTCTTTAATCATGTCTGAACACTGATATTACTAATATAGTACTTAATTATTTAAATTAAAGGATGAAAAAACACTCACAATTAGGCTTATTTAAAAGCAAGGGTAGGCTAAGTAAAGAGGTTACTTCAAAATACAGATCACCTTTTCAAAGAGATAGAGATAGAATAATTCATAGTGCGTCATTTAGAAGGCTAAAACATAAAACACAAGTTTTTGTAAATACTGAGGGAGATCATTTTAGAACAAGAATTACTCATTCAATTGAAGTCGCTCAAATTGCTCGATCTATAGCTAAATATCTTAATTTAAATGAGGACTTAACAGAGACATTAAGTCTAGCTCATGATTTAGGACACACTCCTTTTGGTCATGCTGGTGAAGATGCTCTAGACGAATGTATGGAAAATTATGGTGGTTTTGATCATAATTTACAAACATTGAGAATTGTTATGTTTTTGGAGAATAAATATTTTAAATTTAAAGGTCTCAATTTATCAATTGAAACTTTAGAAGGACTTTTAAAACATAATGGACCTGTTGAAGATACAGATTTAGTAAATGAATTAATTGGACTAAAAACATTTAAAAGAAAGATTAATTTTAAAACATATCCTTCTTTAGAAGCTCAAATTTCAGCAATATCAGATGATATAGCTTATAATAATCATGATATACAAGATGGAATTAACGCCAATATGTTTAAGCTAGAAGAGCTTATGGAGATAGATTTTTTTAAATCAATTTATCTTAAATATAAAAAAAAAATTAATAAAAAAAATTACAAAATTGCAACATATCAAATTATTAGAGACTCGATTGATTTAATGATTAGAGATCTATTAGCAAATACACAAAAAAACTTAAAAAATCTTAAAATAAAATCAATCAAAGACATAGCCAAGTCTGATCAATTAATAGTTTGTTTTTCAGATAAAATTCAAAATTCAGAAATAGAAATTAAATTATTTTTGCGAACTAAAATGTACGATAACAAACTGGTGTTAAGAAAGAATCAAAGAGGAAAAGTCATTATTAAGAAATTATTTGATGCAATTAAATTAAATCCAAGAAAATTTCTAACAAAAGAACAATTGACTAAAGATAAATTTAGAGCTATTTCAGATTTTATTTCGGGTATGACAGATCGTTATGCTATTAACCTATATAATAATTTTAAATGAATATTTTTGAACTATATTTAGATAAAATTAAATCAACAATAGTTGAGTTAAATAAAAAGGGTGAGCTTATTATTCCAGAGACATTCAATGGAATTAATGCAGAAATACCTCCATCTAAATTTGATTTTGATATTTCAACTAATGTTGGAATGGTTCTTTCAAAATTGAATAAGAAATCTCCATTAGACCTTGCTGAAAAAATATCTTCATTCCTAAAAGATAGCGACCCGCTTATTCAAACTATAGATGTTGTTAAACCAGGTTTCATCAATATTAAATTTAAACCAATTTTTTGGTCAAATTTTATAGAAAGTATTATTTCTAATTCAAAAACATTTGGCGTAAATGATAAAGAAAAAAAACTCAACTATTTAGTTGAGTTTGTTTCAGCAAATCCAACAGGCCCCTTACATGTTGGTCATTGTCGTGGAGCTATATTGGGTGATGTAATTTCAAATGTATTAATCTTTAACAATCATAAAGTTATTAAAGAATATTATGTCAATGATTATGGAAATCAGATCATTAATTTTACTAAATCTGTTTTTTATAGAATTCGTGAAATAAAATATAAAGAACCTTTTCCAATCAATAATTCAGATCTCTATCCTGGAGATTATCTAATTGATTTTGCTAATAATATTACTTCATCTAATACTGATTTAAATTTTGATAATTATGATGATATAAGTTCAAAATTAACAGAATTATCGATAGAACAAGCCTTACTTTTAATCAAAAAAAATCTAAAAAGTCTTGGTATTAAGCACGATAATTTTGTTAGTGAAAAAAGTATTGTTCTAAATAATGAAGTAGAAAATGTTATTAATTTTCTAGAAGACAATAATTTTGTTTACAAGGGTAAAATTAAAGCTCCAGCTGGTGAAGATAAAAATGACTGGGTTGAGAGAGAACAATTGTTATTTAGATCAACAGATTTTGGTGATGATAAGGACAGAGCAATGCAAAAATCTGATGGAAGTTGGACTTATTTTGCAAGTGATATTGCATATCATAAAAATAAAATTGATCGTAAGTTTGATTTTTTAATTAATATACTTGGTGCAGATCATGCTGGTTATATAAAAAGAATTTCATCATCTGTAGATGCACTTTCAGGAACAAATAATAAATTAATTTGTAAAATCAGTCAGCTTGTAAAATTAATTAAAGATAAGAAGCCATTTAAAATGTCTAAAAGAAAAGGTGATTATATTACAGTTGATGATTTAATTGAGGAAGTTGGTAAAGATGCAACTAGATTTATTATGTTAAATAGAAGTAGTGATGTTGAATTGGATTTCGATTTTGATGCTGTTAAAGAAAAATCTAAAGATAATCCACTTTATTATGTTCAATATTGTTATGCTAGAATTTCATCTGTATTTAGACATTTGGATAAAGATTTAGAAAAAGATGTTACTATAGACAATTACAATTTTGAATATTCAGTTGATGAAATTAAAATTTTAAAGAAGATATCGGAATGGCCAAAATGTATTGATGCAGCTAGCACAAAACTTGAGCCTCATCGTATACCAATTTATTTATATGAACTTGCAGCAGAATTTCATTCCTATTGGAATCTTGGAAAACAATTTCCTGAAAAACGATTTATAAATAATCAAAAAAGTATTTCTCAAGATAAATTAGTTTTTCTAAAAGCGATAGCTAATGTTATTAAATCAGGAATGGATATAGTGGGTGTTGTTTCACCATCTAAGATGTAATGTTAAAAGAGATTAAATATTTAATATTTATATTAATAATCACACTGTTTCTTTTCTTTACTGGAAGATATTATTTTTCAAATGAAAATATTAAAAATTCTTATAGATCTTATAAAAATATTGATCAAAAAATTAAAGATTATTCTAAAAATTTACCTTTATTAAAAAATGATACAGAAAATATTATTGAATATGTAAAGCAGACAGATAAAAAAAAAAAGAAAAAATTTAATTTTTGGAAACTTTTAGAAAATGATTAAAAATAGAAGAGCTTTTATAGTTGGCATTAAATCTTATAATTTATCAAGTAATGAAAAAAAATTTTTAAAAAAATATAAACCCTGGGGTGTGATATTATTTTTAAGAAATATTAAATCCATCAAACAAACAAAAAATCTAACAAACAACATAAGAAAAATTTTTAAAGATAAAAATTATCCAATATTAATTGATCAAGAAGGTGGAAGAGTAAATAGATTAAGCAATATTATTTCTTTCGATAATTTAACTTCTGAATATTTTGGTAATCTTTATGAAAAAGATAAAATGAAACTAGTTATTATTTATAAATTATTTATTGATAAAACATCTCACTTATTAAAATTAATAGGAGTAAATATTAATACTGTGCCAGTTTTAGATCTGAGAATTAAAGGATCCAGTAATATAATTGGAGATCGATCTTTTTCAAAAAAAGTAAACACAGTATTTAAAATGGGCGATTTATGTATAAAATTATTTAAACAAAATTTGATTGGAACTGTAATAAAACATATACCTGGTCATGGCTTAGCAAAAGTAGATAGTCATAAATTTACCCCTGTAGTTAATAAAACACTTAAATATCTTAAGAAATATGATTTTAGTGTTTTTAAAAAAAAAGACTGTTTCTTTGCAATGACAGGTCACGTTATTTATAAAAATATAGATAAGTTAAATACTGCAACTCATTCAAAAAAAGTCATTAATCATATTAGGAATATAATAGGTTTTAAAAACATTATAATTTCAGATGATCTTTCAATGAAGAGTTTAAAGGAGTCTATGAAAGATAATACTACTAAATCGTTTAAAGCTGGATGTAATATAGTTCTTCATTGCAACAGTGACCTTAATGAAATGAAGATAGTAGCTGAAAATTCACCCTTGATAAGTAGCTTTATAATTAAAAAAACATCACAATTTTATAAAATTTTAAGTTAATATTTCATTATGTCTGAGTCTGATTCTTTTTTATTTAATGTTGATATTAATAACTATAATGGTCCTTTAGATGTGTTGCTTGATCTAGCTAAGGCCCAAAAAGTAGATTTAGAGCAAATATCAATAACTAAACTTGCTGATCAATTTCACGATTATATTACTAATGAAAAAAGTTTAAATTTAGAAATTGCATCTGAATATTTATTAATGGCTACATGGTTAGCTTATTTAAAATCAAAACTATTACTTCCAGATAATCCAGAAGAAGAATTCAAAGTTCAAGAAGTTGCAGAAAAATTAAAATTACAACTTAAAAAATTAGAACTTATTAGATTGCTTTCAGAACAAATGCTTAAAAGAAATCGATTAGGCAGAGAAATTAGAGCTCGTGGAATAAAAGGAAACATAAGATCAATTTATAGTTCAGAATATAATTTAAGTTTATTTGAACTTTTGAAATCTTATTCTTCAATACTGATGACTAAAGATTTTCAAACAATGAGTATTCCAAAATTACCAGTATTTACTACTGAAGATGGTATTAAAACTATAAAACAATATCTTGGTAAATTGATGGATTGGAAAAATATAAATGATCTAATACCAAGTAACTTTAAAAATAGTTCAAAATATAAAAAAACAGGTAAAGTAGGAATTTTTTCTGGATCATTAGAATTAGTTAAAGAAGGCAATCTATCAATAAAACAAGATAAACTATTTGATGATATTTATGTTAAGGAAATTAATGATTAAAAAAAAAAAAATAACTAAAGATAACATAGTTAAATTTCCTTCAAAAATTACTGATCTTGAAAAAGAAATTGAAGCTATAATTTTTGCTGCAGCTGAACCTTTAGATGTAGATACTATAGATAGCAAAATTTCTAAAAAGGCAAATGTAGCAAAATCGTTAGAAAAATTACAACTCGAATATTCAAGTCGAGGTATAAATTTGGTCTGTATAAAAAATAAATGGTCTTTTAGAACATCACCGAAAATGTCTAATTTAATGACTCAAGAAAAAACTGTTGAAAAAAAATTATCTCGTGCAGCCATAGAAACTTTAGCTATTATTGTTTATCACCAACCTGTAACTAGGACAGAAATTGAAGAAATACGTGGAGTAGCATTTGGTACAAACACTCTAGAAATTTTAATGGAACTTGATTGGGTTAAACCAGGTGGTCGTAAAGATGTCCCGGGTAAACCAATTCAATATTTAACAACAGATGGATTTTTAAGTCATTTTAATTTACAAAAATTATCAGACCTTCCAACAGTTGATGAATTAGGTTACGCAGGTTTAATTGACACTAATAGTGTTGATAATGCTATTTTTGGTACAAGTAAATTTTTTAAAGAAAAACAAGATGAAAAAAAAGAGGATATCTATTCTAATATCGATGAAATGCTAAATAGTACTCTTGATGAAGAAGAAAAAGATTCCTAAAAAAGTAACTTTAAAATCAATCATAAAAAGGTTATAAGTTTTTAATGAGCATAGGAATTTGGCAAATAGCAATTGTTGTAATATTAGTTGTCTTATTATTTGGACGAGGAAAAATATCTAGTTTAATGGGCGATGTTGCAAAAGGTATTAAAAGTTTTAAAAAAGGAATGGCGTCAGATGTTACTGACGATAGTGAGCCAAAAAATATTTCTGACGAAAATAAAGACTCAAATAACAAAGATTAAATTACATGCCTACTATTGGTTGGTTTGAAATTTTAATTATTGTTGCTATTGCTATCGTTGTACTTGGACCTAAAGATTTTCCTATAATGTTAAAAAAAGCTGGTTCTTGGATTGGTACGGCCAAAAAATATATACAGGATATTCAAAGTGAAGTTTCAAATATTGATATTGATGATGAAAAAACAAACGAAATAAAAAAAGATAATAAAAAAGATGAGTAAAGAAGAAAATGAAGGCGGCTTTATAAGTCATTTAACCGAATTAAGAAAAAGACTTATCCATAGTTTTTTGTTTTTATTTATATTTTTTATTGGATGTTATTTTTTTGCTGAAAATATATATGGTTTTTTAGTGGATCCGTTCGCTAAAGCAGTTAAAGATGATGGATTTGAAAGAAGATTAATTTTTACAGCATTACAAGAAACTTTTTTAACTTATCTAAAAGTTTCATTCTTCACAGCTTTCTTTGTTACATGTCCATTTATTCTTATGCAAATATGGAAATTTATAGCCCCTGGTTTATATAAACATGAAAAAATTGCCATAATGCCATACTTAATCCTAACTCCCATATTATTTCTTCTTGGTGGAATGTTAGTTTACTACTTGATTATGCCACTAGCGATTAAATTTTTCTTGTCATTTGAAAGCACTGGTCTTTCAACAAACTTACCAATTCAACTTGAAGCAAAGGTTAACGAGTATTTGTCTCTTGTTATGAAACTCATTTTTGCTTTTGGATTAAGTTTTCAGCTACCAGTCGTCCTTAGTTTATTAGCAAGAGTTGGTGTTGTGGATAGTCAGTTTTTAAAAGATAGACGAAAATATGTTGTTGTAATTATTTTTGCTGCAGCTGCTTTACTCACACCACCAGACCCCATAACTCAAATTGGTTTAGCTATACCACTATTAATTTTATATGAATTATCAATATTTTCTGTAAAATTTATTGAAAACAAAAATTTAGAAAAAACAGATGCATAATTTAAAAGATATAAGAAAAGACTTCACTGTTTTTGCAAAATCTCTAGAAAAAAGATCTATTAATTTAGATATTGTAAATTTACAAAAATTAGACGAACAAAATAGACATTTAATTCAACAAAAAGAAGCTTTAGAAAAAGAAAAAAAAGATATTTCAAAATCTAAAGATGAAAAAATGTTTAAAAAATCAAAAGAAATTTCTTTAGCTTTAGAAAAAATTTCAGAGAGTCAAAAAAAAGTTAAAATTGAATTAGAGAATATATTATCAAATATTCCAAACATACCTCATCACGATGTCCCTAATGGTAAAGATGAAAATGATAATATTGAAATTTCTAAATCAGGCAAAATTCCTGATTTTGATTTTAAACCTAAATCTCACTATGAATTAGGTGAAAATTTAAAGATGTTAGATTTTGATCTTGCTACAAAAACTACAGGTTCAAGATTTGTTTTTGTTAAAAATAAATTAGCTTTATTGGAAAGAGCGTTATCTAATTTTATGCTGGATATTCATGTAAATCAAAATCAATATCAGGAAATTTCACCACCATTAATTGCATCTGATAATACAATGTTTGGTACAGGGCAGCTCCCAAAATTTGAAAACGATCAATTCGAAATTAAATTTGACGAGGGTTCAGATAGAAAATTTCTAATACCAACAGCTGAAGTAATATTAACAAATATTGTTAAAGATAAGATTGTTGAACGCAAAGATCTACCTATGAGATTTGTTGCATCAACACCTTGTTTTAGAAAAGAGGCTGGAAGTTATGGAAAAGATACTAAGGGAATGATTAGACAACATCAGTTCTATAAAGTTGAAATGGTAAGTATTGTCGAAAAAGAAAATTGTTTGGAAGAGTTAGAAAGAATGACTAACTGTGCTACGGATATTTTAGACAAATTAGAATTGCCATATAGAAAAGTTATTTTATGTTCTGGTGATATGGGTTTTAGTGCTGAAAAAACTTATGATATAGAAGTTTGGTTGCCCTCAGAAAATAAATATCGTGAAATTTCATCTTGTTCTTCTTGTTCAACTTTTCAAGGTCAAAGAATGAAAACCAGATACAAAAATGAAAATAAAGAAACTCATTTTGTTGGTACTCTTAATGGAAGTGGACTTGCGGTAGGCAGAACACTTATAGCTGTTTTAGAAAATTATCAGCAAAAAGATGGTTCAATTGTTGTACCAAAAGTTTTAAGACCTTATATGAACAATTTAGAAAGCATTTCATTCAATTAAAGTTGTTTTCATTATTAAGATAGTATAATAATTCAGCTTATTTATAAGGAGATTTATGGAAGGTTCAGGAATAGGACAATTTATACCACTAATTTTAATTTTTGTTATTTTTTATTTTTTTTTAATAAGACCTCAGCAAAAAAAAGTTAAAGATCATAAAGCAATGGTTGAAAACTTAAAAAGAGGTGACAAAGTGATTACTTCTGGAGGTATTACTGGTACGGTTGAAAGATTGATTGATAACGATAAAATTGAAGTTGAAATAGCTGACAATGTTAAAGTTGAAATTGTTAAAGCAACAGGTATTCAAGGTCTTTTAAATAATCAAGTTAATAGTCAAGAAGTTAAAAAATAATCAATTAAAGAAAAGTGCTTTATTTTTCAAAGTTAAGAATTATATTTATAACTCTTTTCTCATTTTTATTTATTGCGATTGCTTCATCAAACTTATTCAAAATTGATGATGATTTTTTCGATAAGAAAATAAATCTGGGTTTAGATTTACAAGGTGGTTCCTATCTTTTACTAGAAATTGATAATGCTCCGGTTATTGAGCAAAAACTCCAAAATTTAACTACAACTATTAGAAATTATTTTAAAGATCAAAATATAAAAATAAATAACATTAAAATTGAAGGTGAAAATATATTCTTTAATGTTGATGATCAAAGTAAACAAATAATTATAGATACTTTCACTGATGAAAACAGCGATATAAATCCTTATTACCCAAGGTTTAAATCACATCAATTAAATATAGAAGATACAGGAGTTAATTTAAAAGTAAATTTTTCAAAACAAGGAATAATTACTCTTAAAACCTCATCTCAAGATCAGGCAATTGAAATTGTTCGAAGAAGAATTGACGAAGTGGGTACTAATGAACCAAATATCTTAAAAAGAGGAAACAATCGTATTTTGGTTGAGCTACCAGGTTTAGACGATCCTATGAGAGTAAAATCTCTTTTAGGTAAAACTGCTAATTTAACTTTTAGATTTGTTACTAATAATGAAAACGATAGTTTTGGAGTTGAAAAGTTAAAATATGAGGATGGAATTGATGAGGCTATAGTCAGCAAACGTATTATTATAAGTGGTGATAATCTTTTGGATGCCCAGCCTAAAATGGATACACAGACAAATCAAACTATTGTATCTTTTTCATTAGATAGAGTGGGAGCTAAAAGATTTGGTAAAGCAACATCTACTGGAATTGGCAAACAACTTGCCATTGTTCTAGATGGTAAAATAATAAGTGCCCCAGTAATTAGAGACACTATTGCTAGTGGTTCTGGTCAAATTAGTGGAGGATTCACATTCCAATCAGCAACAGATTTAGCGCTACTACTTAGATCGGGTGCGTTACCAGCTCCTTTAGATATCATAGAAGAACGAACAGTTGGACCTGACTTGGGTCAAGATTCTATAGATGCAGGAATGATTGCTTTAGCTATAGGGTTTCTTTTGGTTATAATTTTTATGTTTGTTAAATACAAAGTTTTTGGATTAATCACAAATATAACGTTAATAATTAATTTATTTATTTTATTAGGAATTTTAACTTTATTTGAAGCTACATTAACATTACCAGGTATAGCTGGAATAATTTTAACTGTTGGTATGGCAGTTGATGCAAATGTTTTAATATTTGAAAGAATTAAAGAAGAACTAAAAGATGAAAAAAATAATATAGTAGCTTTTGACAGTGGATATATAAAATCTAGAACTGCAATTATTGATGCTAATATAACTACTTTATTAGCAGCAATTATACTTTTTTTTATGGGCTCTGGTCCGATAAAAGGATTTTCAGTTACCCTTGGTATAGGAATTTTTACAACTTTATTTTCTGTTTATTTCATCGCAAGATTGTTTACTAGTCTTTATGTATCCAAAAATAGAAACAAAGAAAATTTAATATAATGATAGCTTTTAACAAATATTATAATCACTTCAATTTGATATCAACAATATTAATTATTTGCTCATTAATTCTTTTAGTTTTTAAGGGATTAAATTTTGGTATAGACTTTAAAGGAGGTACTTTAATTGAACTAAGATCTTCAGATTCTAAAATAAATGTTAGTTCATTAAGAGATAAATTTAGTCAAATGAATCTTGGAGATGTTTCTGTTAAAAAATTTGGTAATGATACAGATTATTTAATTAAATTTGAAAACAAAGATAATAAGAAAAATATAATTGAAGAAATAAAAATAAATCTTGATAAATCTTTTGGAAATAACTTCAATTTTAGAAGAGTCGAAAACGTTGGTCCTAAAGTAAGTGCCGAGTTATTAAAATCTGGAGTAATTGCTATATCTTTATCTCTAGCCATAATGTTATTTTATATTTGGATAAGATTTGAATGGCAATTTAGTCTAGGTGCGATTTTAGCTTTATTTCATGATGTAATTGTTACTCTCGGCGTATTCTCATTATTTAGCCTAGAAATTAATTTATCTATTATTGCTGCAGTTTTGACTATTGTTGGATATTCAATGAATGACACTGTTGTAATTTTTGACCGTATTAGAGAAAATTTAAGAAAATATTCTGATATCAAAATTTTTGAATTAACTAATATTTCTATTAACGAAACTTTATCCAGAACGATCATTACTTCAGTTACAACTTTATTAGCTTTGTTAGCTATTTATTTTTTTGGGGGTGAGATTTTAAAAGGATTTTCACTAGCAATGATTTTGGGTGTTGTTTTTGGCACATATTCATCAATTTATATTGCAAATACTGTTTTGGTTAGACTTAGAGTTTCTCAAAAAACCGTTTTAAAAGAGGATGATCAAATATAAATCAGAACATTCAAAGGCAATATTTTTGCATGAATAAAAAACTTTGGGAAGCATCAAGAACATTAAAATTAAATTCAAATTTATTAAAATTTGAAAAATTCATATCTAATAGATTTAAAAAAAAATTTAATAGAAATTATGAAAAAATTCATAATTGGACAATAAAGAATCCACAAAATTTTTGGAGCAGTGTTTGGGATTATACCATGGTAAAAGGCAATAAAGTTAATAATAATAGCCAAAAATTCTCTAAATTTTATAAAAATACTTTTCTAGCTAATTCGAAATTAAATTTTACAGAAAATTTACTTTCAAAGAATAATGAAGATAAAGCGATTACTTTCATTAGTGAAAATGGTTATCGTGAAATAAAAAATTGGAGAGAATTAAATCTAAATGTAAAAAAAGTTTCTACATTTTTAAGAAAATTAGATATCAAATCAAAAGATAGAGTAGTAGCGTATATGCCTAATATTTCAGAGACTGTAGAAGCTTTTTTGGGAACAGTTGCTATTGGATCAATATGGTCTTCTTGTTCTCCAGATTTTGGAATAAATGGAGTTATAGAAAGATTTTCTCAAATTAAACCCAAGGTTTTATTTGTAACTAACGAATATTTTTATAATGGAAAAAGAATTAATGTTTTAGAGAGATTACCAGAAATAATAAAAAAAATACCAACTATCAAACATATAGTTATCTCAAATTATCCGGGGCAGTCAGAAATTAAAAGATTACCCAAATATAAAAATATCAAAACACACAATTGGAAAAATATAATCAAAAAAAAAAATACTGAATTAATTTTTACTAAATTTGATTTTGAAAATGAGTTAGCAATTTTATACTCAAGTGGAACTACTGGTAAACCAAAATGTATTTGTCATAAAATTGGTGGAGTATTGTTGCAACATTTAAAAGAACATCAGTTACATTGTGACATAAAAGAAAACGATAATGTTTTTTATTTTACTACTTGTGGATGGATGATGTGGAATTGGTTGATTTCTGTTTTAGCTTCAAGAGCTTCTATTGTATTGTTTGATGGGTCACCAATGTATAAAAAAGAAGATCTTCTTTTAAAGATAGCAAATAAAGAAAAGATAACTTTGCTCGGTGTTAGTGCTAAGTATATTGATGCATTGCGTAAAACTGACAAAAATTATAAAAAGTTATACAAATTACCTAAATTAAGAACAATTTGTTCAACTGGTTCTCCTTTATCAGAAGACTGTTTTAACTATGTTTATAAGAATATAAAAAAAAATATTCATCTAGCATCTATATCAGGTGGCACTGATATTGTTTCTTGTTTCGTTTTAGGAAATTTATATCAACCAGTTTATTCAGGCGAAATACAAAATAAAGCATTAGGCATGGATATTCGTGTTTTTAATGAAAAAGGCAAATCAGTATTAAATAAAAGGGGAGAACTTGTTTGTGTTAATCCTTTTCCTTCAATGCCATTAAAATTTTGGAACGATAAAAATAATAAAAAATTTGAAAATGCATATTTTAATAAATTTAAGAATATATGGCATCATGGAGATTATGCTAAAATAACTAATAAAAATGGGTTTATCATTGTTGGCCGATCAGATACTACTTTAAATCCTGGTGGTGTTCGTTTAGGAACAGCTGAAATTTATTCTGAAATTGAAAGATTTATAGAAATTAAAGAGTCTTTGGTTGTTGGTCAATCTTGGGATAATGATATTAGAATTATCTTATTTGTAATTTTAAATTCGAAATTTAAACTTACTGAAGATTTGTTGAAAAGAATGAAGTTACAAATAAGAAAAAATGCATCTCCCAGACATGTTCCCAATAAAATAATTGAAGTTAATGATATACCTAGAACCAAGAGTGGTAAAATTGTTGAACTAGCAGTAAAGAATATAATTGAGGGAAATAGAATTAAAAATAAAGAAGCTTTAGCAAACCCAAACTCTTTAAAACAATTTATTAATATTAAAGAATTAAAATATTAGTATAAATTTTGCGCCGCAACCATCGCAAGTAACATTGGCAAAGAAAGTAAAGTGTTTGTTCTTGAAAACAACATTGCAGTTTTTGCTGATTTAGCTTTTAATTCAGGTTCGCATTCAACGATACCAAGAGCTCTTTTTTGATTAGGCCATATAACAAACCAAACATTAAAGGCCATGATAACACCAAGCCACATTCCAATACCTATAGCTGTATGTTTTGGAATTCCTGAACCGAAACTTAATGTCATTGCATCATGTAAGTAACCATTAAATAAAGCTAATATTAATCCAGATAAAACAGTTAATGCTGCTGCCCATCTAAAATAAAATAATGCAGCTGGTGCAATAACTTTACCAATAGCAGGTTTTTGATCATCTGGAATTTTTCCCATATTTGGGATTTGAACAAAATTAAAGTACCATAGTAAGCCAATCCACATAATAGCAACAACCACATGAATATATCTAAATAACCAACTCCAGAATAATGTATCAAATGCAAATCCACCATTTAAATATGATAATCCAAGAAATAATAAAATTGCTAGCGCTAAGGAAGCGTGAATTGTTTTAGATAAGGATGATAATAAATTAGTCATGATTATTAATATTTATACACTAATTTATTAAAAAATTTAACAATTTTTTATTTTATTATTTTAATAATTGCTTTAAAAATTGACCAGTATAACTTGCTGGGACTTTGCAAATTTCCTCGGGTTTACCTTCCGCTATTATATTACCACCCTTAACACCACCCTCAGGCCCCATATCAACAATGTAATCTGCTGTTTTAATAACATCTAGATTATGTTCAATTACCACAACAGTGTTTCCAAGTTTAACAAAAGTATGAAGTATTTCTAATAATTTTTTAATATCGTGTTGATGTAAGCCTGTTGTTGGCTCGTCTAATATGTACATTGTTCGCCCAGTTGATCTTTTAGAAAGTTCTTTTGCTAGTTTTATTCTTTGGGCCTCACCACCAGAAAGTGTAGTCGCTTGTTGACCAATCTTAATATAACCTAAACCTACTTTTTTAAGTGTTAAAAGTTTTGTTTTAATATTTGATATATTTTCAAAATAATCACAACCTTCATCCACAGACATATCTAAAACATCAGCTATACTTTTATCTTTAAATTTAATTTCTAATGTTTCTCTATTGTATCTAGTACCTTTGCATTCGTCACATTGTATATAAACATCTGGTAAAAAGTGCATCTCATAAGTTATTACACCATCACCTTCACATGCTTCACATCTTCCACCTTTAACATTAAAAGAAAATCTTCCAGGTTTATAACCTCTAGTTTTAGATTCAGGCAAACTTGTAAACCAATCTCTAATTGGACCAAAGGCTCCTGTATAAGTCGCTGGATTGGATCTAGGTGTTCTGCCTATTGGAGATTGATCTATATCTATAATTTTATCTATCAACTCAACACCTTTATAGCTCTTGAAGGTTTTTGGTGTTTTTCTAGCTTTATTGTTAAGTGTTAAATTTAAAGCGTGGTAAAGCGTTTGCAATATCAAAGTTGATTTACCACTACCTGAAACACCAGTTATACAAGTGAAACTTCCAGTTGGAATCTTTAAATTAACATTATTTAAATTATTTCCTGTGGCACCATTAATTTCCACAAATCTTCCATTCTTTGCTAATCGTCGAGTTTTGGGAATCTCAATAATTTTTTTTTTAGATAAATATTGACCAGTAATACTATTTTTATTTTTTTTAATTTCGTCATGTGTTCCTTGTGCTGATATTTGACCTCCATTAGATCCAGCTTCAGGACCCATATCAATAATGTGATCAGCGTTTTCCATGGTTTCAGTATCATGTTCAACAACAATTACAGTATTACCTAAGTCTCTTAATCTTTTAAGGGCATTAATAAGTTTAACATTGTCTTTTTGGTGTAAACCTATTGAAGGTTCATCTAGAACATACAAAACACCTGTTAATCCTGAACCTATTTGTGAAGCTAATCTTATTCTTTGAGCTTCACCACCAGATAATGTTCCTGATTCTCTAGACAATGTTAAGTAATCGAGACCAACATTAAGTAAAAAATTTAATCTTTCATTGATTTCTTTTAAAACATGTTCTGCAATTTTAAATTGCCTTTTATCTAAATTTTTTTCCAAATCTTTAAACCATTGTGCGGCACCAAGAATTGATTTTCTTGTAACCTCGCTAATATTATTATTGTCAATTTTTACGCATAAAGCCTCTTCTTTAAGTCTATCTCCATTACAGCTTTCGCAAGCAGAATCTGACTGATATTCAGCTATAGCTTCTCTTTTCCACTCACTATCAGACTCTAAAAATCTTCTCTCTAGGTTGTTTATGACACCTTCAAAAGTTTTTTTATGTGAATATTTTTCATAACCATCATCATAATTAAACTTAATTTCTTCTTCATCAGAACCATATAAAATAACATCTTTAATTTTTTTTGGTAATTTTTTCCATTTATCATCAAGAGAGAAGCCATAATGTTTAGCAATAGATGCTAAAGTTTGAGCATAGTATAGTGTTGTAGATTTTGCCCAAGGTTCAATGACACCATCTGCAATACTTTTTCTTTCATCTGGAATTACTAAATTTGGATCAACATTTAATTTTACTCCAATACCTTCGCATTCTTCGCATGCACCATAGGGACTATTGAAAGAAAAAAGTCTTGGCTCTATTTCTTCAATAGTGAAACCACTTTTAGGGCAAGCAAATTTAGTTGAGTAGATTAGTTTTTCAATTTTTCTAAATTTTTGAGGCAATGTTTCATCCTCGTATTCAACAAAAACTAATCCATTAGATAAATTAACAGCTGTTTCAATACTTTCTGCCAATCTATTTCCTAATTTTGAGTTTAATACAATTCTATCAACTAGAACTGAAATATCATGTTTGAGTTTTTTATCTAAATTTGGAGATTTTTCGATATCGTATAATACATTATCAATTTTAATTTTTCTAAAACCTCTTCTTTTATAACTTAAAATATCTTTTCTATATTCTCCTTTACGACCTCTGACTACAGGAGCATAAATATATATTGTACTTTTTTTGGGTAGTTTTTTAACTAAATCTACAATTTGAGTTATAGTTTGTGATGTAATTGGTTTTCCAGTAAATGGCGAATAGGGAATACCAGCTCTAGCAAACAAAACTCTCATATAATCATAAATCTCTGTAACCGTTGCTACTGTTGATCTTGGATTCTTGGATGTATTTTTTTGCTCTATAGCAATTGCTGGACTTAAACCTTCAATGAGATCAACATTAGGCTTTTTCATTTTATCCAAGAACTGTCTGGCATAAGCAGATAAACTTTCGACGTATCGTCTTTGACCTTCTGCATATATGGTATCAAAAGCTAATGAAGATTTTCCTGACCCAGATAGTCCAGTTATTACAACAAATTGATCTTTGGGGATTTCAACAGAAATATTCTTCAGATTATGTTCTTTGGCACCCTTAATAACTATCTTTTTGATCATATTTTTTGTTGCTTTGAGTTAATAAAATTAATAATGAGAAGAATTGTGATATAGTTCTTATTAATTAATTTAACAAATATTAAATATTATGGCTGGAAGTTTAAATAAAGTATTATTAATTGGTCGTTTGGGCGCAGATCCAGAGATCAAACAAATGGTTAATGGTAAAAGTGTTGCTAGACTTAGCTTAGCTACAAGTCAATCGTGGAAAGACAAAAATACTGGTGAAAAAAAAGAGAAAACAGAATGGCACCGTATAGTTGTATTTAACGAAGGTCTTGTAAATGTTATTCAACAATACTTAAAAAAAGGTGCTCAAATCTATATTGAAGGTCAACTTACAACTAGAAAATGGAAAGACGAGCAATCTGGCCAAGATAAATATTCTACTGAAATTGTTCTTCAGGGATACAACTCTACTTTAACAATGCTTGGTGGTGGAAACACCGGTGGTGGAATTCAAAATGACACAACTCAACAGAACAATATTGAGGACTCTTCTCAAGTGTCAAATGATATGGACGACGAAATTCCTTTTTAGTATCTATGCAAAAAACAGAAGCTCCAAAAGATAACAATATTAAATTAATCTCCATGCATGATGAGATGAGCTCATCTTATCTATCCTATGCTATGAGTGTAATTGTTAGTAGAGCTTTACCTGATGTAAGAGATGGATTGAAGCCTGTTCATAGAAGAATTTTGTATGCGATGTACAAAGGTGGATATGATTGGTCAAAACAATTCAGAAAATCTGCAAGAATAGTTGGGGATGTAATTGGTAAATATCACCCTCATGGTGACCAGTCAGTTTATGATGCGCTAGTAAGAATGGTTCAAGATTTTTCAATGAGCTTACCTTTAGTTCAAGGTCAAGGTAACTTCGGATCTATTGATGGAGATCCAGCAGCAGCAATGAGATATACAGAAACAAGACTTTCAAAAGTTTCTCAGTTTTTAATTGATGATATTGAAAAAAAAACAGTTTCTTACAAAAGTAATTATGATGAAACTGAAAAAGAACCAACTGTTTTACCTGCACAATATCCAAATCTTTTAGTTAACGGAGCAGGTGGTATAGCAGTAGGTATGGCAACAAGTATTCCACCACACAATTTAGGTGAAATAATAAATGGAACATTAGCCTTAATTGATAATAAAGATATAAAGGTTAAAGAATTAATGAAGCATATACCTGGTCCAGATTTTCCAACAGGTGGTGTTATAATTGGTAAAGATATTATTAAACAAGGATATAATAACGGTAGAGGATCATTTAAAATTAGAGGTGAAGTTTCTATAGAAGGACTTAAAAATGGAAGAGAAAGATTAGTAATTACTTCGATCCCTTATCAAGTTAATAAATCTATTCTTAATGAAAGAATAGCTCAACTGGTAAGAGAAAAAAAGATTGAAGGAATTAAAGATATAAGAGATGAGTCTAATAGAGAAGGTATAAGAGTTGCAATTGATTTAAGAAATGGTGTTGAACCCGAAACTATAAAAAGACAACTTTATAAAAATACGCAAATTGAAAGTTCATTTGGTTTTAATACTTTAGCTATTGTTGATGGAAAACCAAAAACTTGTAATTTAAAAGATTTTTTAACAAACTTTTTATCTTTTAGAGAAGATGTTGTTATAAAAAAAACAAAATTTGATCTTCAAAAAGCAGAAGAAAGAGCACATATTTTATTAGGGTTATCTGTATCAGTAGAAAATTTAGATAAAATTATTAAAATAATTCGTTCTTCAAAAACTCCAGATGATGCAAAACATGCTATTTTAAAAACTAAGTGGAAAATTAACAAAACTCAAAAATTAATTTCTCTAGTTGAGGGTAAAAAAAGTAAAAATATTTACTCATTATCTGAACCCCAGGTTATAGCTATTTTAGAGCTAAGATTACAAAAATTAACCGCTCTCGGAATAAATGAAATCGAAGCTGAAATTAAAAAATTAGCTGAGTTAATAGCTAAATATAAAAAAATTATATCTTCAAAAAAAGAGCTCTTAAAAGTGATAAGTGAAGAACTTAAAAATATTAAAGAGAAATTTGCTATTCCAAGAAGAAGTAAAATTATAGATGCAGTATTAAATTACGATATTGAAGAAACAATCCAAAAACAATCTGTAATTATAACTATTACTTTACAAGGTTATATAAAAAGAGGGTCTTTAGATGGAGTTAAACAACAAAAAAGAGGTGGTAAAGGAAAATCTGGTATCACAACAAGAGATCAAGACTCAGTCATTCAAACATTATCTGTTAACACACATACATCGGTCCTTTTCTTTTCTACCGAAGGACTAGTTTATAAAGTTAAAGCATGGAAAATACCTGAAGGTTCAGCAACTTCAAAAGGGAAATCATTGTTTAATATTTTGCCTCTAAAAAATCACCAATCTATCAGCTCAATAATGCCAATGCCTGAGAATAAATCTGAGTCTAAAAATTATCAAATAATTTTTGCGACAGCTCAAGGTAAAGTTAGAAAAAACAGCTTGGAAGATTTTTCTTCAATTAACGCATCTGGTAAAATAGCCATGAAATTAGATAGTAATGATAAAATTGTCGGTGTTAAAATTTGCCAAGATGATCAAGATGTTATTTTAAGCACTAAGTTTGGTAAATGCATAAGGTTTGAGACAAAAAAATTAAGAGTGTTCAAAGGTAGATCATCAAAAGGAATTAAAGGTATAGAGTTAGCTCCAAACGATCAAATAGTTTCTCTATCTGTTATTGATAACGATAAAATAAAAAAAAATGGTAAAAAATCTAAAGATGAAAAATCTGAGATCAAAGCCAAAGAAAAATTTGTTTTGTCAATAAGCGAAAATGGTTATGGAAAGAAAACTTCTCATGTAGATTACAGAGTAACCAACAGGGGAGGAAAAGGTATAATTGGTATTGTTAATTCACCAAGAAATGGAAATATAACATCATCTTTCCCGGTTTTTGAAGGCGATGAAATACTTATTTCGACAAACAAAGGAAGAGTAATAAGAGTTGCTGTTAAAGAAATAAGAACCGCAGGTAGAAATACGCAGGGGGTAAGAATTATAAAATTATCAGGTGAAGAAAAAGTAGTATCTGCAATTAAAATTGATGATAATCTAATCTAATGAATAAGGTGGCTATTTACCCAGGCACATTTGATCCTATTACCTACGGTCATATTGATGTTATTAAAAAAGCATTAAAGTTATTTGATAAAATTGTAGTTGGTGTGTCTGATGTTAGTAACAAAAACTATCTTTTTAACTCTGAAGAACGAATTAATATTGTTAACAAAGCCTTATTTAAAGATTTAAATTTAAATAAAAAGAAAATAACGGTTGTTTCATTCAGTTCTCTTACAACTGATCTATGTAAAAAATATAAGTCAAATATAATTTTAAGAGGCTTAAGAGCTGTTTCCGACTTTGAATATGAATTTCAATTAGCAGGTATGAACAGAAAGCTCAACAATAACATTGAAACTATTTTTTTAATGTCTGATGTAGAGAATCAAATAATATCTTCTCGATTTGTGAAAGAAATTGTTAAGTTAAATGGTGATATAAGAAAATTTACTACCAAAAGTACAATTAAATCTTTAAAAGACAAATATGAGTAGAATTTTAACAACTATATTTATTTTATTTTTTTTATTTACCAATCAATCAATAGCACAGGAGAATATAATGATTTTAAAATTAAAAGACGGCGATGTGAAAATTGAGTTATTTGAAGATGTGGCTCCAAATCATGTTAAAAGAATTAAAGAACTAGCTGGTGGTGGAAAATACGATAATGTTGTATTCCATAGAGTTATCGATGGATTTATGGCTCAAACTGGAGACGTAAAATTTGGTAATTCAGATTCTAAGGATTTTGATTTAAGAAGAGCTGGTATGGGTGGATCAGATTTACCAGATTTAAAACAAGAATTTAGCAGCGTAGCACATGATAGAGGCACTTTATCAATGGCTAGATCTTCTGATCCAGATAGTGCAAACAGTCAATTTTTTATATGTTTTAAACCAGCACCTTTCCTTGATAGACAATACACAGTATTTGGTAAAGTTCTAGAAGGTATGGAATTTGTTGATAAAATTAAAAGAGGAGATGATAGTAATAACGGTTCAGTATCAGATCCAGATAAAATTATCAGTTTTAAATCTCAATAATTTTTTTAAATGGCATTAAAAGATTTTGCCTTTAAAGTTTTAAAAAAAGATAAATTTGCTAGGTGTGGTTTAATTGAAACCCATAGAGGTAATATTAATACACCTGCTTTTATGCCAGTTGGAACACAAGCTACTGTAAAAGCTTGTACAATTGATGATATTAAAAAAACTGGTTCAGAGATAATATTATCTAATACTTATCATTTAATGATTAGACCGGGTGTGGATAGAGTCCAATCTGCTGGAGGTCTTCATAATTTCATGAATTGTGATTTACCCATTCTTACAGATTCAGGTGGATTTCAAGTAATGTCTCTATCTAAGCTAAATAAAATTGATAAAGAAAAAGGTGCAATTTTTAATTCACATGTTGATGGTAAAAAATTTTTTTTAAGTCCCGAGGAAAGTATAAGAATTCAGTTAGGACTTAATTCAGACATTGTAATGATTATGGATGAATGTCCTAGAAAATCTAATGACTATGATTTGATTAAAAAATCAATGGATTTATCTTTATATTGGGCTGAGAGATCCAAAAAAACTTTTGGTAAAAACCCACATAAAGCTCTCTTTGGAATTGTTCAAGGTGGTTTATTTAAAGATCTTAGGATTAAATCTTTAAATAAATTGATTAAAATTGGATTTGATGGTTATGCTATGGGTGGTTTAGCTGTAGGGGAGTCACAAAACGAAATGTTTAATGTTTTAGAAGATGTTAAAGAACATCTTCCAGATGATAAACCTCATTACTTAATGGGTGTAGGAACCCCTTCAGATATTATAGGCGCAGTAAAAAGAGGTATTGATATGTTTGATTGTGTATTACCGACTAGATCAGGAAGAACGGGATTAGCTTTTACATGGGATGGAAGATTGAATATAAAAAACAATAAATATCAAACTGACAATACTCCACTAGATGTAAATTGTAGTAATTTTAATCTCAATAAATATTCAAAAAATTATTTAAATCATTTATTCAATACCAATGAGATTTTAGCATCTATGCTTTTAACTCTTCATAATATTAATTTTTATCAAGAATTAATGTCAGCAATTAGAAAAAATATCTCGGAAGGTACTTTTGATCAATTTCATAACAAATACATAGATAAGTTGTAGAAGATATATAGTTATTTCTTCAATTTGACGTTTGAAAAAATAGAATAATTCTGTATATAACAATTATTCAATTTGAATATATGTGGGCCCTTAGCTCAGTTGGTAGAGCAATTCCCTTTTAAGGAATGGGTCGATGGTTCGAGTCCATCAGGGCTCACCACTATTTAGATTTAAGTTATTTTAATAGGAGGATAATCCAATATTACCTCGTTCATCTTTTCATTTAAATCTTTAATTCTATTATCAGAAGATGGGTGCGTGCTCAAAAATTCTGGAGGCTCTTTACCTTTGTTAAGTTCTTTCATTCTTTCCCAAATTTTAACTGTTTCTCTAATATCGTAGCCAGAAAGAGACGAAAATATCATACCAAGATAATCTGCTTCGCTTTCTTGTTTTCTATTAAAGGGATTTAAAATTCCAAGCTGTGCTAATAGTCCAACTGTATTTTGTCCTGTGGTTCTGTTAATATCTGACAAAACACCACCACTTGCTATATCAATAATTCTAGTACCAACATTTAATAAAGTTCCTCTACTAGCTCTTTCAACAGAATGTTTCGCAACAGCATGAGCAATTTCGTGACCCATAATAGCAGCTAAACCATTGATATTTTTTGTTGCATCTAAAATTCCCGTATAAACTGCTATCTTACCTCCGGGCATACACCATGCATTAAGTACTTTTTTTTTATCTATTAAAATATATTCCCAGTCAAAATTTTTGGTTGGGTCATCTAAATTTTCTCTATCAAAGTATTCTGAAATAGAGTCTTCCATTTTTTTTCCAATTTCTTTAATTTCGTTGAGTGTTTTTGTGTCATCACTCATTTTTTCTTTTTCCTTAATTTTTTCATAAACTCTAGCAGCTTGAGCATTAAGTTTAGCTTCAGAAACAATTTTTAACTGTTTTCTTTCTGTTATTGGTGCTGTTGTGCATGACGGTAAGACAAAACTGCAGCACCCACATCCAACATAAGATAAAAATTTTCTTCTATCCATTTTCATATATAATTGATAATATCCTTTTATTATGAATCTTAATAATAAATTTTTAATTAGTATTATCTTTTGTTGCTATATCTTTTGTAATTTAATCAATCTTTAACCTAAAATATGGACAAAAAACCTAAAAGAAAAGCTTTATCTTTATCACTACGAAACTACTTCATAACTGGTGTAGTTGTTTTGATTCCAATTGGTTTTACATTATATCTTAGTAAAATATTAATAGGAATATCTTCAAAATTAATTCCAAAAAATATAAACCCAAATCATTATTTACCATTTGATATCCCTGGAATAGAAATTTTAATTTCATTAATATTAATAACTATAGTAGGGGGATTATCTTTATCTTTTTTTGGTAGAAGAATTTTAAAAATAATTGATGATTTATTTAAAAGAATTCCTTTTTTAAGAACTGTTTATTCTGCAATTGTGCAAATGACTGAAACATTTTCAAAAAAGGACGATAACAAAAAAAGTGTTGTTTTAATTGAATATCCAAGAAAAGGTGTTTGGGCAGTTGGTTTTGCAACAAAGGAAAATACTGGAGAAATGGTAGAAAAAACAAATAAAAAACTAATTAATGTTTTTGTTCCAACTACACCAAACCCTACTAGTGGTTTTTTATTAATGTTTCCAATTGAAGATGTTATTTATTTAAACATGTCTTTCGAAGAAGCATCTAAATTTATAGTTTCTGCAGGTACGTCAAACAAACAATCTTAAGCTATATCATTTATAATATCAGCTCTATCATATAATTTCATAAGAGGTTTGAACTTACTTATGTCTTCATTCTCTAATTCAATCCTTCGCATTTCTTTTTCAGCTAAAAGAAAAAGATCATTATCATGAACAGGATCGGCCAATTTAAAATTTTTAATACCACTTTGTTTAAATCCCAATATATCTCCAAAACCCCTAATTTTCATATCTTCCTCTGAGATATAAAAACCATCATTGGACTCTTTTAGAATATTTATTCTTTTTTTTGCATTTTCACTTAAATTTGATTTAAACATTAGTATACATGTTGAGTCTTTACTACCTCTTCCAACACGCCCCCTTAGCTGGTGCAATTGAGACAATCCAAATTTATTAGAATTTTCTATTATTATTACATTAGCATTAGGAAAATCTATACCAACCTCAATAATAGTTGTGGATACCAAAATTTGAATTTTTTTTTTTAGGAAGTTGTCTAATATTATTTCCTTATCATCCGGATCAGTTTTTCCATGTAGTAGAGAAACTTGATTTGGAAAAAGTTTATCTAAATATTTAAATTTTTTAACTGCAGAAGAGTGATCTAATTTTTTAGATTCTTCTATTAAGGGGCAAACCCAAAAAATTTGATTTCCAGATTTTATTTCTTTTTTAATAAATTTTATAACATCATCAATTTTGTTTTCTAATTTACTATAAGTTTTAATAGGTTTTCTAGATTTAGGTTTTTCTCTTATGATAGACAGATCCATATCTCCATATAGGGTCATTGTTAAAGTTCTGGGAATAGGTGTAGCTGTCATTAACAATACATCACAATTATTTCCACCCTTGTCAGACAAACGTTTTCTCTGGTTAACACCAAATTTATGTTGTTCATCAATGATGATTAATCCCAAGTTTTTAAAATTTACTTTTTTTTGAAAAATAGCATGTGTGCCAAAAATTATATCTATTTCGTTATTAGCCAACTTCTTTAGAATCTCTTTTTTTTTTTTGTATTCAAATTTACCAGAAATCAATTCTATATTTACTTGTTTTGAAAAAAGTTTTTTTGCAAAATTATAATGTTGTCTTGCTAGTATTTCGGTTGGAGCCATTACAGCTACTTGGAATCCAGAATTAATCGTATTGTATGCTGCAATTAAAGAAACTATAGTTTTTCCACTACCCACATCACCTTGAAGTAGTCTAAACATTTTACTATTTGAAGAAAGATCATTATTGATTTCTTTTAACGTTTTTTTTTGATCATTTGTTAGAGTAAATTCTAATTTATTTATAATCTTATTTTGTTTAGTTTCGTTTAAATATTTTCTTTTTTTTTTATTTTTTTTAATTTTTTTTCTAATCTCTGAGTTTACTAAAAAAGTAGAAAAAATTTCATCAAACGCTAATCTTTGGTAAAAATTTTTTTTATGATTTCCTATATTTTGCGGTTTATGTAATTCGATAATTGCTTCATTCCATTTAATATTTTTAAATTTATTTAAAATATTTTTTGAATGCCATTCACCCAGAATTGGTAGATTTGTAATTATTTGCTTAATAATTTTATTGTAGATTTTTTCAGAAATACCCTCAGTTAATGAATAAGTATTATGTTTTTGTTTTATAAGAGATGAATCTTCAGATATATATTTTGGATTTGTAAGTTGATATTTGTTTCTAAAAAATCGAATTTTTCCACTAATTGTTATTTCTTTTCCAAGAGGAAGAATTTTTCTTATATAACCCTCATAACTATTAAAAAAAATACAATCAATTTCACCTGTTTCATCAGAACAAGAAACTTTATTTGGAAGATTTCTTATTCTTGGAAAGTAATATTTTTTAGGTACTGTAATTATAGTATGGTTTTCACCAATTTTTAAATCTTTAATTTTTGTCGAGTGACTTCTGTCTGTGTATGATTTAGGTAATTTCCATAATAAGTCAAAAATATTATTAATTTTTTTCTTTTTTAACAGACTAGTAGTTTTAGCCCCAACACCTTTAAGCTTGGTTAAATCTGACAATAAATATTCATAATTACTTTTATTAGTCATAAACTAATAATATATTATATTTATGAATCTCAACATAGATCAATTAAAAAAAAAGATTATCTATCGTTCAAATTATCGTGGAACAAAAGAAATGGATAAACTCTTAGGAGCTTTCACAAAAAAATATATTGAAGGATTAAATGTTAAAGAACTTAATGATTTAGAAGAATTATTGGATATAGATGATACCAATTTATATAATTTCTATAATGGTATTGATTGTGAAGTTAAATTTAAAGATAATCATATCAATAAACTATTTAAAGATTTCAAATATAAAGATAATTAAAATTAGTGGCGGAAGGACTGAGATTCGAACTCAGGAAAGAGTTGCCCCTTTGCCGGTTTTCAAGACCGGTGCATTCAACCACTCTGCCATCCTTCCGTGAAGAGTGTTTTATTATTATAATTATTTAATTCAACCATAAAATAGTCTAAAAAAGCTATAACTATTTAATCATTTAATTCCTATGAATAATGAATTTAACAAAGGACTATTCTTAGCTGGATTTGGTTCTTTTTGGTGGGGGTTTTTTGGAGTTCTTTATTTTAAATATATAACATTTATAGGTCACGTAGAACTAGTTATTCATAGATGTCTTTGGACAACTTTTACTTTAATAATAACAACATTCATTTTCTCAAAATGGGACATTTTTTTTATTATAATAAAAGATAAAAAAAATTTATTTTATCTATTCTTATCTGGTTTTCTTATTTTCATTAATTGGGCTATCTGGATTTATGCTATATCAACTAATAGAATAATCGATGCAAGCTTTGGTTATTTTATGATGCCAATCTTAAGTGTAATGCTTGGTTATTTTTTTTTTAAAGAACAACTTAATAAAAAAAGAATTTTATCAATTATATTGGTAATTATATCTATTTTATATTTAGTTTTGATAAGTTTTAAGTCATTACCATGGGTAGGTATTATTGTTGCTTTAAGTTGGGGATTTTACAACTTAATTAGAAAAAAAATTAATATCGATACTAATATAGGGCTTTTAATAGAAAGCTTTTATATTTTGCCATTTGCTATTGTGACTTTTTATTTAATAACAGTAAAAGGCCATAACGATTTTATATTATCTGATCCACCAATGATGTTATTCATTTTTTTGGCTGGGCCAATGACTGTAATTCCATTATTTTTATACGTAAGAGGAGTAGAATTATGTGGTTTAGGTCCAGCAGGAATGATTTTTTATATAACACCAACATTTCAATTTATACTCGGATATTTTTATTATCACGAGCCATTTTCAATGGCAAAATTAGTTAGTTTTATTTTTATATGGATTGCTGTAATTATATATTTAAAGGATTTGCATGAAACTAGTTAACTATATAATTTTATTTATAATTTTAAATTGCACAACATCTTTAGCCGATATTCAATCAAGTTTTTTAGCTTGGAAGGAAAATTTTAAAAAAAATGCATTACAAAATAATATCTCTGAAAAAACTTTTGATAAAGTTATGGCTAATGTTAAGTTTTTACCAAATGTTATTAAATACGACAGATATCAGCCAGAATTTTATGAAGATACTAAAACGTACATATCAAAAAGAACATCATTAAAAAAAGTTTCTAATGGTGTAAATTTCTATAAAAAAAACTCTAATTTAATAAAAAATATAGAAAATCAATACAACATAGAAAAAGAACTTCTCTTGGCTTTAATGGGTATAGAGACTAATTTTGGAACATATGTTGGTAAAATGGATATATTGTCTTCATTAGCAACCTTAAGCTTTGATGAACGAAGATCTGAGTTTTTTTCAAATGAATTAATTATATTATTAAGATTAATAGAAAATAATCAAATTAATTACAAAACATTATATGGCTCATGGGCTGGAGCATTTGGTTATTTTCAGTTTATGCCTTCAACAATAAAAAACTATGCGATAGACTATGATAAAAATAATTATATAGATTTAAAAAATAACAATGATTCATATGCTTCAGCTGCTAATTATTTGAATAAAATTGGATGGAAAAATGACAAGCCTTGTTTTTATAAGATAGATTTAACAAATCAAGTTCCTAAAAAATATTTAAATGTTTCTGCAAAAAAATTACATGATAAAAAAAAATTAAAATATTTTAGACAGTATATAATTAATGATCATATTTTAGATAAAAAATTTGACAATCTAACTGCTTCATTAATAACACCTGACAAAGATATTATACCAAACGCAGAAAACTTAAGTCCAGCTTATATAGTTTTTAATAATTATGAAATTATATTAAAGTGGAATAGATCTTTGAGATTTTCACTTGCTGTTTGTACACTTAAAAATAAATTTAAAAATGAATTATAAAATTTTATTTACAATAATCTCAATCTTTTTTTTAGTTAGTTGTGATCAAAATAATTTTAATAAAAAAATTGTTAATCAACAAATATTCAACAAGTATAAAAATTCAGGTTTTACTCTAGTTTACAGTGACGTTTTAAGAAAACAAAAAAAAATTACAAAAAAAATTGATAATAGATCTCTACTAATATTTCATAAAAACTTAAAAAAAAATTCATTTGTTAAAATAACAAATCCAATAAATCAAAAAACAATAATAGCAGAAGTTATTTCAAATAAAGTTCAGTTTTCAGATTTCTATAATTGTGTTATCACATTAAGAATTGCCGAGGAATTATCCTTAAATTTAAATGAACCATATATAGATTTAGTTTTAATTTCTCAAAACTCAACTTTTATTGCAAAAAAAGCAAAAACTTTTAATGAAGAAAAAAAAGTTGCAGAAAAAGTACCTGTTGATGGTATTAAAATTGATAACTTAGGTGAAGATATAAAACAAAGTAAAGAAGTTACAAAAGATAATTACTTTGAATATTCAATTAAAATCGCAGATTTTTATTACAAAGACTCAGCTAAGAATATGTTGAATAGAATTATTAATGAAACCAAGATTAAAAAACCAATTATCAAAATGCTATCTAAAACAAAATATAGGGTATTATTAGGACCATTTAATGATATAAAAAACTTGAAGAGTCATTTAATGAGATTAAATCATTAAATTTTGAAAATTTAGAAATTTTAAAAGATGTTTAATAAAATTTTAATATATTTAATATTACTTTTTACTTTTATAAAAAGTTCATATGCTGACTTTGATATAAAAGCTAGAACAGCAATCCTTCTAGACTATCATTCTGATGAAATTCTGTTTGAAAAAGATGCAGATAGACAAATTTTCCCAGCTTCCATGACTAAAATAATGACATCAATCATAGTTTTTGATTTAATTAAAAATGGTGAATTAAATTTAAATGATAAATTTATAGTATCAGAAAATGCTTGGAGACTTTCACAATCTGGATATTCATCAATGTTCATTATGGTTGGCGATGAAATTACTATTGAAAATCTTCTTAAAGGAATAATTATATCTTCAGGTAATGATGCTTGCGTTGCTCTTGCTGAAGGTATAGCTGGAACAGAAGAAGAATTTGCTATTTTAATGACTTCCAAAGCAAAGGAAATCGGTATGATTAATACCAACTTTGCAAATTCATCTGGAATAAATTCACCTGAAAATCTATCTACAGTTAGAGACATAATGATCATGTCAAAATATTTAATTAAAAATTATCCAAAATATTATGAATATTTTAAGGAAAAAGAATTTACATGGGATAGGACAGGTGGTGATCCAATAACACAAGGCAATAGAAATCCTCTTTTATATAAAAATTTAAGTGCTGATGGAATTAAAACTGGTTATTTATCTTATGAAAAATACTCTTTAGCATCATCCATAAATAGAAATGGAAGAAGGCTTGTAGCTGTAGGGAGTGGATTCAACACAAAGAATGCTAGATCTAAAGAAAGTACAAAATTATTAACTTACGGATTAACTAATTTTGATCTAGTAAAAATAACAAAAGCTAATGAACCTTTTGAAAAAATAAATGTATGGCTTGGCAAAGAAAATAAAGTTGATGTTTACACTAATCAAGACATCTACAAAACTATTAAAAAAGCTAAAAAGAAACTATTAAAAATATCCATTAAGTACGAAGGACCCGTAGAAGCTCCAATTAAAAAAGATGAAAAAGTTGCTATTTTAAAAGTAGTTTATGATGATGAGATAGTTGGTGAATACGATTTGTTAGCTTCAAAAGAAGTTAAAAAAGTAAATTTTGTATCAAGATTATTAAAATCACTTAATTATCTCATTTGGGGCGATGTCTAAACTACCAATTATAGTATTTGAAGGAATTGAGGGAAGTGGCAAAACACACCACATATCTTTAGTATCTAAGTATCTTAATAAAAAAAAAATTAACCATATAAAAATAAGAGAGCCAGGGGGAAATCCAAATTCAGAAAAGATAAGAAAATTAATTTTAAATAATAAATCAAACTTTAATCAAAATACAGATTTGTTATTATATATGGCAGCACGTAGTGAAAATATTAATACTATTAGAAAATCATTTAATAAAAAAGTTATTCTTATTGATAGATTTTCTGATTCCACAATAGCTTATCAACATTTTGGAATGGGTGTAGATATTAATTTGATTGAAACTTTGAATAAATACTTATTAAAGGATATTAAAGTAGATTTTACATTTTTAAATATAGTTAATCAACAAAATCTTCAGGCAAGATTAAAAAAAAGAAAGTTATTAAATAGATATGACAAATTTAACATGTCCTTTTATAAAAAAGTTCAAAATGGATTTTTGAAAATATCAAAAAAACAAAAAAATAAGTATCAATTAATTAATTCAAATTTAAAAATAAAAGAAAATGAAAAATTAATTTTAAGCATAATTGATAGATTGATTAAATGAATTTAAACCCATCAAGTCAACTATCTTTGTTTGGTCATCACACCATATTTTCAAATTTTATTGAACTTTATCTCAATAAAAAACTACCAAACAAAATATTATTATCTGGTCAAAAAGGGATTGGTAAATCCACTCTAGGATACCATATAATTAATCATATTTTATCCTATGGTGAGGATTTTCCATATGATAGTAAAAATTTTAGAATTAATCCTGACAATAAATCATTTAGATTAATTGCAAATAAATCTAATCCTAATTTTATTTTAATTGATATTAATGAAGATAAAAAAAATATAGATATAAATCAAATTAGAAATTTAATTTTAACTTTAAACAAATCTTCTTTTAATACAAAGCCTAGACTTGTTCTTATAGATAACATCGAACTTTTAAATATTAATTCAGTTAATGCTTTACTAAAAATACTGGAAGAACCTAACGATAATATATATTTTATATTAATTAATAATAACAAAAAAATATTACCAACACTTAAATCTAGATGCCTCAACTTCAAGATTCATCTTACTTCTAATCAATCTTTTGATATTACAAATAAAATTTTAGGCGAAAATTTAATGGATTTAATTAATGATCAAGTGATAAATAATTATAGCACTCCAGGTTCGATATTAAATTTATTAGATTTCGCTACCAAAAATGATGTTAATTTGAAAGAAATCAATTTAAAAAATTTTATTAAAAGTATTTTAAAGGAAAAAAAATATAAGAAAGATCAATTTATTAAATATTTATTATACTCATTAATAGAGATCTATTTTAGTAAGAACGTATCTGTTAAAAATATAAAACTTCTAAACATACGAAATTATTTTTTAAATAAAATTAATAATACAAAAATTTTTAATCTTGATGATGAGACTTTGTTAATGGAATTTGAAGATAGAGTTTTAAATGGATAAAAAATTTTATATCACAACACCAATTTACTACCCTTCTGCTAAACCGCATATGGGGCATGCTTATTCAAGTATTATAGCTGACTTCTTTGCTAGATTTAAAAGAATGGATGGTTTTGATGTTCAATTTTTAACTGGAACAGACGAGCATGGATTAAAAATACAACGTTCGGCAGAAAAACAAAATATCGATCCTTTGGAATTTTGTAATCAAATTAGTCAAACATTTAGAGATCTGTCACAAACACTTAATTTAACAAATACAGATTTTATAAGAACTACCGAAGACAGACATAAAAAAACAGTGCAACATTTATGGAATGAACTTGAAAAAAATGATGACATTTATTTATCAAAATACTCTGGCTGGTATTCTGTTTCAGATGAAGCCTTTTATAATAAAGATGAAGTAGAGGATATAGATGGTACTAAAAGATCTATCTCTTCAAAATCATCTGTTGAATGGATAGAGGAAGAGTCATATTTTTTTCGATTATCAAAATGGGAGAAACCATTGCTAGATTATTATGAGTCACATCCAAATTTTATTGCGCCCGAGTCTAGAAAAAATGAAGTTATTAATTTTGTTAAAAGTGGATTAAAAGATTTATCTGTTAGTAGAAAAAGTTTTTCTTGGGGAATAAAAGTACCTAACAATAAAGACCACGTTATTTATGTTTGGCTTGACGCCTTAACAAATTATATAAGTGCATTAAATTATCCTGACACAAACAATGAATTATTTAAAATTTTTTGGCCAGCATCAATACATTTAATTGGTAAAGATATCTTAAGATTTCATGCTGTATATTGGCCAGCATTTCTACTAGCTGCTAAAATTGAGTTACCATTAAGAGTTTTTGGTCATGGTTGGATACTTTCTGGTGATGAAAAAATGTCTAAATCTAAAGGAAATATTTTAGATCCAATCAAAATAATTGATAAATATGGTTTAGATCCATTAAGATATTATTTAATCAAAGAAGTATCTTTCGGCAATGATGGAAATATCTCGCAAGAGAGACTTGAAGATTGTATAAATAGTGATCTTGCAAATAATTTTGGGAATTTGTGCCAACGTGTTACGGTATTTGCTATTAAAAATTGTCATGGAAAAATTCCTTCTGATATCAAATTTCAAAAAGATGATTTAACTATATTAAATAAATATAAAGATAATTTAGATAAAATAAGATCAAAAATTGATGAACAAAATATTAATTTTTACATTGATTATATTGTTAATTCACTTTTTGAAGCTAATAAGTATTTTAATGATCAAGAACCATGGAACAAAAAAAATGATCCAGTCCGATTAAATACTATCGTTTACACAACTTTAGAAATTGTTAGAAAAATAAGTTTTTTATTAAACCCAATAATCCCTGAGTCTTCTTTAAAAGCTCTAAAAATATTTAATTTATCTCAACTGGATATAAAACTTGAAACTATATCAAATAATGAATTTTTAACTAAAGGTAAAGATATAAATAACATAGATATACTTTTTAAAAAGATAGAAAAAAAAAATGATTGACTCACACTGTCATTTAGATCACGAACCATTATTAAGTGATTTGCAAAATGTAATTCAAAGATCAAAAGATGTCGGTATAGAAAAATTATTAACAATATCCACATCATTAAATAGCTTTTCAAAAGTTAAAGAGCTAATTAAAATTGATGAAATGATATATGGCACAATTGGTATTCACCCACATGAAAGCTCTAAGGATATAATTACATCTAAAGAAATAATTAGAGATTTAAGAGAAAATTCTAAGATAATTGGTATAGGTGAAACTGGCTTAGATTTTTATTACAATAATAGCAAAAAAGAAAAACAAATTTCTAGCTTTAAACAACATATAGAAGCCTCTATCGAAACAAATAAGCCTTTAATTGTTCATTCTAGAGATGCAGAAAAAGAAACATTTGAAATACTAAATCATTATAAAAATCAAAACATTAAAATCTTGATGCACTGCTTTACTGGTTCAAAACAATTTTCTGAAAAGCTATTAACTTTAAATTCATATTTCTCAGCCAGTGGTATTATTACCTTCAAAAATTCAATAGATTTACAGGAAACTTTCAAATCATTACCACTAGATAAAACCTTAATAGAAACAGATAGTCCTTTTTTAGCACCTGTACCAAATAGAGGAAAAAAAAATGAACCTTCTTTTATTGATTTTACTGCAGCAAAACTTGCTGAAATTAAAAATATATCTAAATCAGAACTAATTAAAATTACTACAAATAATTTTAACAGACTTTTTTTTAACTAGAATACTTATGAAATTCATTATACTTGGATGTGGAAGTTCAATGGGCGTACCAAGACCAGATGGTTTTTTTGGTAATTGTGATCCTAAAAATAAAAAAAATTATAGAACTAGATGCTCTGCTTTAATTAAAACATCGGAAGAAAATATATTAATTGATACTTCTCCTGATTTGCGTCAACAACTATTAAGATTTAAAATTAAAAAAATTAATAGAGTTCTCTATTCACACATGCATGCCGACCAAACACATGGTATAAACGATTTAAGAACTTTTTATATTAAAAGTAAACAACAAATTAACATCTATGCTGACCTACATACATCTAAATATTTAAAAAATTCTTTCTCATATATTTTTAATAGTTATTCAAAAGAATATCCAGCTACCTTAAAATTGAATAAGTTACAAAAAAATATATTTGCAAAAAATAATAATAAAAAAATCAAGATAAAGTCTATAATTGTCGAACATGGAAAAGTTAAGTCCAATTGTTTTATTATTGGCAAAAAGTTAGCTTATATTAGTGATGTAAGTAAAATTTATAACAAAGACTTTAAAGATTTTAAAAATCTTAATTATTTAGTAATTGACTGTCTGTGGTATAAGTACCATCCATCACATTTTAATTTAGAAACTTCTTTAGCACTAATAAAAAAGTTTAAACCTAAAAAAGCTATTTTGACAAATCTATCACATTTATTAGATTACAAGATATTAAAAAAAATTTTACCTAAAAATGTTATTCCCGCTCATGATGGATTAACTATAAAATTATAAAAGTTTCTCTATTTTATTTATTATTTTTTTAGACATTGGTTTAGTAAATGATGCAAATGTATCATCAATTTTACCATCTTTGTTGATTAATAATTTATGAAAATTCCACTTTGGAACAGCAGATTTACCATGATTATCTTTTGCCCATTGAAATAACTCATGAGCATTTGATCCCTTAACCTCTGTTATACTGGTTAAAGGAAAATTAATATTAAAATTTATCTCACAAAACTTTTTAACATCAGCATTATTTTTCTTTTCTTGATTAAATGAATTTGATGGGACCCCAAGTACAATTAATCCTTTAGTTTTATATAAATCCCACAATTCTTGTAACTCATCATATTGCTTAGTAAATCCGCAATAACTTGCTGTATTAACAACTAAAACAACTTTATTTTTGTAATTTTTAAAATCAATTACTTCACCGGAAATAGCCTCCATTTTAAAGTCATAAAAAATTTTTTCATAATTAGCACTTACAGAATTTTTAAAAAAAATCATAATTATAATTAATCCTATCAGATTTAGTTTTTTCATTTTCAACTTATTTGTTTGGTGTAAGAAGTATTAAAAAATAACCAAATAAAGTAGATAGTAAAGATCCTGTTAATACACCAATTTTGACACCATCCATATAATGCATATTTTCTACGAAAGCTAAGTTACCCACAAAAAGACTCATAGTAAAACCAATTCCTGTTAACACTCCAACACCATAAAAATTAAACCAATTAGTATTATTTGGCATTTGAGCAACTTTCAATTTTATAGAGATATAAGAAAATATAAAAACACCTAATTGTTTTCCCACAAAAAGACCTAATAAAATTCCTAACGGCACTTTGTCTAATAATGAACTTAAAGACAATCCTTCTAAAGAGACACCAGCGTTAGCAAAAGCAAATAAAGGCATGATTCCAAAAGCTACATAAGGGCTGATAGCATGTTCAATTTTAATTAATAAAGAGAAATCTTTTTCTTTTTTTCTATGTGGTATTGTCATTGCTAATAGAACACCGGCTATAGTTGCATGGATCCCTGAGTTGTGAGTAAAATCCCAAAGAAACAGACCTATAACTAAATAAGGTAAGAATTTTTTAATATTAAATTTGTTAATTACCAATAAAGCAATAAAAGCAAGCAACATAAGGCTTAAGTAATTAATGCTTAAATCTCCAGAATAAAAAAGTGCAATAATTACAATAGCTCCTAAATCATCGATGATTGCAAGTGCAGTTAAAAATACTTTTAAGGACAAAGGAACTCTTTTACCAAGCAATGATAGCACACCTAAAGAAAACGCTATATCAGTTGCAGAGGGTATTGCCCAACCATTTAAAGTTTCACTGTCTCCTAGATTTATATATACATAAATTAATGCTGGAACCAACATTCCACCTACAGCGGCAATAATTGGAAGTAATGCTTGTTTAATATTTGAAAGTTCACCTTGTAAAAATTCTCTTTTAATTTCTAAAGTTACAAAGAAAAAGAATATAGCCATCAAGGCATCATTTATCCAATGTATAACAGATAATTTTAATCCAAAATTATTTATACCAATAAATAAATATTTATTTAAAGTTGAAAAATATATCTCTGATAATTCAGAGTTACTAATAATTAGAGCAACAACAGCAGAAAATAATAAAACTAAACCACTGGCAGCTTCTAGTTTAAAAAACCATTTAAAAGTTTTAGATAAATAGTTAATCATAAAATTTTAAGAAAGGTCTATAATAAATAGTTTTATATCTTTCAATGTTTCAAATAAGTTAAATAATATGATTTCTACACCTGGAAAAACGTTAATAATTGGGGTTTTTAACGTATCAAGCAAAATTATTAATGCTACAAAAGAGATAATTAAAATTATTAAATAAGAGAAAAATTTGCCACCCATATTTTCTTTTTTTATATAAGTTTTTTCATTGTCTGAAATTGTTTTAATTTTCTTTTCTTTATTTTTAGGTTTTTCCTTGATTACTGATTTTTTATTTTCGATTGTCTTTTCAATATTTTTTTTTAGAAACTTATCTTCAATTTCTTTATTAACAAAATCTTCATTTAAAGTTAATGGTGAAGAGTTTCCTTTTTCTGTTTTGTAAAACCAAACATTTTGACATGAACCACATTGCAAATCTCGTCCTTCTTCAGGTATAAGAGTAGGGTCAATTTGGAATTTTTTTTTACAATTAAGACACGTAATAATCATACTTCGTTATATATCAGATTTTTATTAAATTTCTTTTATTTTTGATGTCTTTATACTTTGAAATTATCAATAACTACTGTATTAGTACCTGTAACGGAGTGTAGCGCAGCCTGGTAGCGCATCTGGTTTGGGACCAGAGGGTCGCAGGTTCGAATCCTGCCACTCCGACCATCATTATGAGTAAAGCAATAATTTATATACCAAATAAAAATCCAATGCAGTCAGGTACTGCAAAAAACAATAAATGGATTTTAGAATTTATAACTAAAGATCCAACTAAAAACCCTTTAATGGGCTGGGAAAGTTCCTCTGACACAATGTCTGAATTAAAATTGGAATTTTCTTCAAAAGAATTAGCTATTAACTACGCACAAAAGAAAAAAATTGATTTTGATTTAATTGAACCAAAAAAAAGAAAAACTGTAAAAAAATCATATGCAGATAACTTTTTAAAATAATAGATGTTTAGATTTTTCAAATTAAAAAAATGGATTATGTGGTCTTGGCTAGGTTCATTTATCATTTTATCTTCTTTATGGGTTCAAGTTAAAATTGATGTCAAAATAAATGAATGGTTTGGTCAATTCTACGACATGATTCAAAAAGCTCTAGGTGAACCAAATGCTATTACGATTGAAGAATATTGGTCTAGTTTATTGTCATTTATTACTTTAGCTGCCATCTATGTTGGTGTAGCTGTTATTGTTAGTTTTTTTACTTCTCATTATTTGTTTAGATGGAGAACTTCAATGATTGAATGGTATCATAGTGTTTATGACAGAGCTCGAAAAATCGAAGGAGCTTCACAAAGGGTTCAAGAAGATACAATAAAATTTACAAGAATAATGGAAACTTTAGGTACAAGTTTAATAGAAGCGTTAATGATTTTAGTTGAGTTTATGCCAATTTTATTTGGGTTAAGTATTACTATACCAATTTTCTTTTTTGGAGATTGGGATTATGGTCTAATAGTAGGCGCTTTGATCTGGTCAGTTGGAGGCACTATATTTTTAATTGTATTAGGGTTAATTTTAAGACTAGTTGGCGTTGAATATGATCTTCAAAAAAAGGAAGCAGCATACAGAAAGATTCTTGTAGTAGCTGAGGACGATGGAACAGTCAGGCCAAAATCAATTGAAGAACTTTTTAATGGTGTTAGAGAAATTCATTTTTTAAGTTATATTAGATATTTATATTTTAATGTTGGTAGAATAGCTTATCTTCAAGCGAATGTACTCTCTGCATATGTTTTTTTAGCTCCTGCAATTGTGGCTGGTGCAGTTACTTTGGGTGTGATGCAGCAAATAATAAGAGCTTTTGGAAGAGTTGAAGGTTCAATGCAATATATACTAAAAGCTTGGCCTACAATTATTGAATTAGCAAGTGTTTACAAACGTTTGAGAGAATTTGAGTCAAAAATAAATCAAGAAGATTTTATTGATGAAAAAATTTAATGGCAATTGATAAAAAGTTTATTGATCAATTTAAAGATGTTTCATCAAAAGCAGCTCTAGCTGCATCATACTTAGTTGGCAAAAAAGATAAAATTGCAGCAGATCAAGCTGCAGTAGACTCTATGAGATTTGAACTAAACAAGATTGATATGAATGGGAAAGTTGTAATAGGTGAGGGAGCCTTGGATGAAGCTCCATTGCTTTATACTGGTGAATTTTTAGGCACAAAAAATGGACCACATTTTGATATTGCTGTCGATCCTGTTGAGGGAACAAATTTCGTAGCAAACAACTTACCAGGTGGGATTGCAGTATTAGCTATAGGAGAAAAAGGAAATTTATTTAATGCTCCTGAAACCTATATGGATAAAATTGCAACTAGTAAAATTGATCATGGTTTAATCGATTTGGATTATCCTTTAGAAAAAAATATTAAAAACTTATCAAAATTTAAAAATAAAAATATCACATCTATAACTGTTTGTATTTTAGATAGACCTAGACATAAACCTACAATTGATAAACTTAAAGAATTAGGTGTGAATATTAAACTTATTACTGATGGAGATATTCTTGGCGCTTTATATGTTTCTGATCCTAATTATAAAGTTGATATGTTTTTAGGTATTGGTGGTGGCCCAGAAGGTGTTCTTGCCGCAAGTGCTCTTGATGCATATGATTGCCATTTTCAAGGAAGATTTATTTTTGATAACGACAAAGATATTCGTGAAGCTAAACAGATGGGGATTACCGATTTAAATAAAAAGTATGAATTAAATGAAATTGTTAAGGGAGACTCTATTTTTTGTGCATCGGGTATAACAAACAGTGATGTTTTAAAAGGTATTATTCATGAAGAAGGTAAATATATAAGTGAAACTTTAGTTACTCATAAGAGTAGTAATTTTAAGGAAATACTTAAAAGCGTTATGTCAATAAATGAATGATTTCTATTTCTGAATTAAAATGGGAAAAACAAAAAGTTAATAAAAATTTAGTTGAAAAAGTTAAACAAGATTATGGGTTAGGAGATATTTTATCTCATTTAATCGTTTCAAGAAATTATGATACCTCAGAAATATACGGTATTAACAATAACCAAAAAATAACAAATATATTCAAAGATGATTATGATTACCAAAAAGCATCTTTAGTTCTTTTAGATATAATTAAAAAGAATGAAAATATATGTATTTTAGGGGACTACGATGTTGATGGTTCATGTGCAACATCTTTGTTGGTTAGGTATTTTAATCATATAAATCAACAACATTTCTTTTATATACCTGACAGAATAAATGATGGTTATGGAGCTAGCAAAAAACTTTTCCAAAAATTAATTTTAAAAAAGCCAAAATTAATAATTATGGTTGATTGTGGCTCAACATCCTATGAGGCAATTGAATACTTAAACCAACAAAATATTAAATCAATAATAATAGATCATCATGAAATAAATAGACCTTACCCTAAATCTGATGCAGTTATAAATCCAAAAAAAAAAATTACTAATAAAGAGCATACTTTTTTATGTGCTGCTACATTAACATATTTCTTTATAGATATTATGGTTAAAAAATCTAAATCAAGTTTTAAGTTATATAATTTTTTTATATATGTTTTGCTTGCAACAATATGTGATGTAATGCCGTTAAGAAAAATTAATAAAACTATAGCACGTAATGTAATTGATAATTTTAACATCAAAAATAATAGAGCATTAAGTCAAATTTTTGACCATTATAAATTAAAAAAAAAAATTACCGTAGAAGATTTAGGTTTTTTAATTGGACCAATAATAAATGCTGGTGGGAGACTTAACCATTCAAAATACGGTGTAGAATTATTATCTTCAGACAATCTAGAAATTATCAAAGATAGATCTATTAAATTAATTGATCTTAATAATAACAGAAAAAAAATAGAACAAAATATTTTAGCTGAAATAGATTTTAAGAGAATTAAAAATGAAAATAAAAATGTAATAATTTATTATAAAAAAAACCTCAATGAAGGGTTAATCGGTATTATTGCCTCAAGATTAAAGGATCATTTTAATAAACCTTCAATTGTTATTACAAAATCTAATAATACACTTAAAGCTTCAGCTAGATCTACATCATTGTATAATATTGGTAAATTAATGAAATCATTAATTGATAATAATATTATTGAAAATGGCGGAGGTCATAATATGGCTGCTGGTTTTACAATTAAAAAAAACAATATGAAACTTTTAGATAACTTTATTCAAAATGATTATTCAAAAAAACTTCTTAATATAGAAAATTCAAACAAGTATGACATGGAATTGTCTACGTCTGCTATTAATACAAAATTTATGAGAGAAATAAATAAATTGGGACCATTTGGTAATTACAATTATTTACCAATATTTTTAATTAAAAATGTTAAAATTATAAGATTTGATATAATTAATAACAAACATATATCAGCTATAATTAAACCTGAAACAGGTACTTCAATTAAAACTATATGCTACAACTGTTTAAATAGTAAAATTGGTGAATATTTATTATCTTACAAAAAAAAAATTAATATTATTGCTCAATTACATGAAAATATTTGGAATAATAAAAAGACAATCCAATTAAATATTAGAGATTTAATTCTTTAGTTTATTAAGTCTTGAATTATATTAACTTTTAAAATAAAAGACCCCTCAATGGTCCCTTCGTCTATCGGTTAGGACAGCTGGTTTTCATCCTGCAAAGGGGGGTTCGATTCCCCCAGGGACCGCCATAATGACTTATATTTATTACGTTTATTTAATAGTAACTAAAAGAAAAAATAAGTTAATTTCTTATGTTGGTTATACTTCAAATCTAGTAGCTAGATTAAAACTACACAATGATGGTAGGGGAGCTAAATTCACAAAAGGAAATTTTTGGAAAGTAATTTATAAAAAAAAGTATAAAAGTAAATCATTAGCAATGAAAAATGAATATATTTTAAAAAAGAATTATAAACTTAGAAATAAAATTAAAAGCCAATACACTCTAAATGAATAAAGATATTTTTATCATACTTCCATATAAAGAAAGCTTAGATAAAAAAAAATCTGGCGCAGTTTCTATTTATATAAAAGACTCATTAATGTATTCAAAATATAGAAAAAGAATTAAAGTTATATCATCAATTGATTTTCCTAATTCTAAAATTTTTAGAAATAGAAACTATATAAATGATTTTTGCAATAAGTATAAATATATAAAAATTTCTATAATAGAAATTCATAACAGACCTGAATATGTAAAAATTTTAAAAAAATATTTTCCAAATTGTAAAATTATTCTTACATATCATAATGATCCACTTAATCTAAGAGGCTCAATAATGGTTAAAGAAAGAGAAACTTTAATAAAAAATTGTACAAAAATCATCTTTGTAAGTAGGTGGATAAAAAATAGATTTTTTATGAAAACGAATACCAATGTAAGAACAAATTATGAAATTATTTATTGTGGAACTCTTAAGAAAAAAAATATTGATATTAAGAAAAAGCAAAAAAATATTTTATTTGTTGGTAAATTAAATGAATCAAAAGGATACGATATATTTGTAGATGTAGCTAAAAAGTTTTCTAAAATTAACTCAGATTGGAAATTTATTGCAATTGGCAATGAACCTAGAAAAAAAATATTTCCAGATAAGAAATTTGTTAGAGAAATAGGTTATAAAAGTAATGCTGAAGTTTTAAATTATTATGAAAAATCTGAGATAGCTATTGGAAATTCAAAATGGCAAGAACCTCTAGGTCGAATTGCCATCGAAGCATCTAGTAGAAAATGTTGTCCAATAATATCTAATGTTGGTGGATTGATAGAGTCAAAAGATATTGGATTAGTTTTAGAGGAAAATAACTCAAATAATATTTTAAGTATTTTAAAAAAATTAACAAATAATAAAAATTTATTAAGAAAACTTCAGAATGAATTTTATAAGAAAAATAATTTTGATATACGGGACATTTCAAAATCCATAGATTACGTAAGAGAACAAATTTTAAAAAGCAGTTCTAATCAAGATATTAATAAATTAAAAATTTTACATATAACTAATTTCAATGAGAGATTTGATGGAAGATTGCATTACAATACCAGTAAAAGATTAAATAATGGGTTTGTAAGAAATGGGCATAACGTTCTGATAATGAGTGATAGAGATATACTGTACTACAACAAAAGCTTAACTGATCCCAATGGCATTAAAAAATTTAACAACAAGGTCTTAAACACTTTTATTAATTTTAAACCTGATTTGGTTGTCTTAGGTCATGCAGATAGTTTAACAAAAGATACTTTAATTAAAATGAACGAACATAAAAATACAAAGATATGTCAATGGTTTTTAGATCCTGTAATTAAAAAAGGTCCAGATTATCTAAAAAATAAAAAAAGAATTTTATCTTTAGAAAATTATGTTGACGCAACATTTTTAACAAGTGATCCAAATTCATTAAACTTTAAAATTAATAATAGTTTTTTTATGCCAAATCCTTCAGATATTTCTTTTGAATTTTTAGATAATTCTAAAAAAAAACAAAAAAAAGATTTATTTTTTGCTATGAGTCACGGTGTCCATAGGGGAACATTAAAAAAAGGTAAATACGATGATAGGCAAAAAATATTAGACAAGCTTGATAAAAATTTAAACGAAATAGATTTTGATTTTTTTGGTTATAAAAATAAAGAACCTCTTTGGGCTGATTTCTTTTTAGAGTCATTAAAAAATTATGACATGGGTTTAAATTTAAGCAGAGGCAAACCTTTAAAATATTATAGCAGTGATAGAATAGTACAGATAATTGGCAATGGTCTACTTTGTTTTATTAATAAAGAAACTAAACTTAAAAATTTGATACCAAGTACTTGTGCTGTTTATTATAAAGACGTAGATGATTTATCTAACAAGATCAAATATTATAAAAAAAACGTTAAAAAAATGAAAAAAATTGCCAGTAAAGGTAAAAAATTTTATAATTCCAATTATAATTCAACAATAGTCTCTCAATATTTTATAGATGTCATTTTTAAACTTAAAGATAAATATAAATATAAATGGAAAAATAAATAATTCAAAAACATGAAAAATCTTTACAACATAATATTTGATTAATTATGTTTTCTATATTAATTCCAACATTTAATAACCTTTCTTGTTTAAAATTGTGCATAAACAGTATTAAGAAAAATTCAAAATATAATCATCAAATAATTCCTCATGTGAATATTGGTAATGATGGAACAGTTGATTTTCTTAAACAAGAAAAAATTATTTATACATTTACAGAATATAATTCTGGTATATGTGAGGGTATAAACAAGGCTGCTAAAATGGCAAAGTATGACTATCTACTTTACGCTCACGATGATTTTTATTTTTGTCCTAATTGGGACACTATACTTGAAGAAGAGGTAAAAATGGTTAGCCATAATAAATTTTATTTATCTGGTACAATGATGAACGAAGGTCAAATAAAATTCTATTGTGGTAATTCACCTGATAATTTTGATGAAAAAAAGTTTTTAAACCAACATAAAAATTATAATTTTTATGATTTCCAAGGATCTACATGGGCTCCTTCTTTGGTTCATCGGACTATTTGGGATGAAGTAGGAGGTTTAAGTGAAGAATATTTCCCTGGAACAGGATCTGACCCAGATTTCAATTTTAAATTATGGAATGTAGGAGTCAGAATTTTTAAAGGTATTAATGATTTTAAAGTATATCATTTTGGATCTATTGTTTTAAGAAAAAAATTAAATAAAATTAAGATTAATAATAAATATGGTAGCAAAGGAGCAAAATTATTTTTATTAAAATGGGGTGTAAGTATTAAATTTTTTAAAAAATTTTACTTAAAATCAAATGAAAGATATAATGGACCTTTGTCTGAACCAGACGTTAATATTAAATATTTTTTTCATTTATTAATTTGTAAAATTAATTATTTATATATTAAGATATTTTTTAAAACTAAATCTAGTTAATGACAATTAGTTGGTTAAAATTTAATTTTATTTAAAGCGTTATTTTTAAATAAATTTGCCTCTTTAATATATCTTCTGACCATTTCAGTTGACTTATGCCCTGTCATTGCCATTATACTTCTTTCTTCAGCTCCAGACTCAGCTGCTGTAGTGGCAAATCCTGATCTTAAGCTGTGCCCAGAATAGTTTTTATTATCTATTCCCGCTAATTTTAGATATTGTTTAATTATTAATGCAACTGATTGATCTGTTAATCTTTTTTCTGATAACTTTGACCCTTTAGCAAACCGTCTAAATAAGGGGCCTGATTTAATTTTTGAAGTTTCAATCCATTTTTTAACTGATATAACGGGACAATATTGAGTACTGTCAAAAAAGGGGAGTCCTTTTACTGATCCTTCACCATATTGGTCTGTTTTAGATCTTCTTAATGTGATTTTAAGCCCCTCAGTTACAAAATCTAGATCATCATAGTCTAATGAAACAATTTCATTTCTTCTAAATCCTCCAGAAAATCCAATCAGTATAATAGATCTATCTCTAAATTTTTTGATGTCTTGATTATTTAAATCATCTATTACATTAATTATTTTTTTTAAATTATTGATTAATAAAGGTTTTTTACCTAATTGAATACTTCCTTTTCTACGCTTTATACCCATAATATTTTCAATAATTGAGGGATGTTTGGTATCAAGATAATGCCCTTTTAACCTATGAATTACTCCTATTGACACTAATCTCCTTTTTAGAGTACTCATTTTAACATTATTTGTGGATAAATGTGTTAGGTACAAAGAGACAATTTTAGGTTCCGAAGGAAGAGATTTAAATCCATTTTTTGCACAGAATAATCCAAAATCATTAAAATCTGAATTATAAGCTCTTACAGTATTGTTAGATTTAGAATTTTTAAGATTTAATAAAGTTTCTTCTTGTAAAGCTCTTATGTCTGTAATTATATTATTCATTCTTATTACTATTGATAACCATTAATTATCGATAGTAATAATATAACGCATTCTATTAGTCAAGTAAATAAATTAAAAATAATTATAATGCCAAAATACATAATTCTAGGTTTAGGAGTTCCGTTAATCATATTATTTTCTATGTATTTATGGTCCAAAATATCTGAAAAAACTAAAAATCAAATTTTAATGTTGATATTTGGATTTTTTATTATTAGCATATTAATACTGCTCTACATTTTGATGAATAAATAAATAATATACAGAATTTAATTTAATGAACTTAAAAGGAACTAAGTTTCAGCAAAAAGTTTGGAATTATCTTAAAACCATACCAAAGGGCAAGGTAGAAACCTATAAACAGGTCGCTATTGGCATAAAAAGCCCTAATTCAGCTCGTGCAGTTGCTAATGCTTGTGCTAAAAACCCATATGCCCCTAAAATACCCTGTCATAGAGTAATTCGGTCTGATGGAGGGCTTGGTGGATACTCTGGAAGAGGTGGAATCAAGAAAAAGCTACTATTACTAAGATCTGAAAATGTTGATATTTAAGACCTTTTTAAACCTTTTTTAGCTTAAAAAAACCAATAAAATCAACGATTTTTGTTAATTTTCCCGATTGTTAACATAAATAGTATTATGCACCCTTCAGTTGTACTATATATCGAAATATATTAAAATAAAGTACCTCTATGGGCTTTTAAATCATATATTCTAATACTGCATTGCTCTAGTTTTTAATGTTATCAATACTAATTTCAACGTCTAAATTTCTTGAATTTTACTTAATATTTTCTTCACCTTACCCATCTATTTGATAAAAACTTTATTTTTCAGTTTAACTATGATAAAAAATGATTGATATTAAACACTTTTAGCTATTATTAATAATTTTTTAATAAAAGCTTGTTATATGTGGTTTTATTATTATTAGATGTGAGCAAATAATCGTTATTTTTCATTATTTTAATTAATCTTTTGGTATATTTGAATTTTAGATCACAAAAATATACTAAATTTATAATAAAAAAAAATCTAATAATTACAATGTATTAAATCTCTTTATTAAAGTAATACCTTATATATTAGTATCTATATGTTTACTATATATTAGAGCGAGTAATTAAATATTCTCTTCTAGAGATATATAAACCACTAAGAACTATAATAAAAAGACCTAAATAAGTCCAATTATCAGGTAATTCATTAAAGAAATAATAGCTAATCAATATGTTGGTTATTATTTCTGTATAGCCTAAAGGAGCCAATTTAGAAGCATCTGCATATTTGAGTGATAAAATTAAGAAAAGGTGCGCTACAGAGGCTATAAGGCCGATTATAGCCATCATAATCCATTGATTAGGTGTTGGATTAATCCAAACAGATGGCATAAATAGGCTTAATATTAGGGCCCCTACTGTTCCAGTAAATAATAAAGTTAAAAGTGGATTATCTGAAGTACTGAGTTTACGTGTAAGTATAAGATAAAAACCATAACAAATTCCATTACCTAGAGCAGCAAAAGTCGCTAAATTAAACTCTATAAACCCAGGTCTAATAACTATTAATGTACCTATAAAACCAATGGATACCGCAGTCCATCTTCTAATACCAACTTTCTCTTTAAGAAAAAAAGGAGATAAAGCTGTTACAATTAAAGGCGCAACAAAAGCCAAGGTTAAAGCTTTTGGTAACGAGATAAAGGATATCGAGTAAAAGAAAAGATAGGTTGAAAAAACTAAAATAAGGCCTCTAATTAATTGTAACAAAGGTTTTTTACTCCAGACTAATGATTGTCTATAAAAGATAAGCATTAATGAAAGTGTAAAAACTACTGTGAAGAAGTATCTAGCCCAAGTTATCTGCAATACATCCATTGATGAACTTAAAAATTTTGCATAAGCATCCATAACAGGGACAATCATCCAAGCTGATGTATTTAAAATTATTGCCTTCATAAAAAGAAGGATACCGTTTAATAGAAGTATTTTAAAGCAAAGAATAATGTAATTGGAATAGTAAATAATGACATAATTGTAGACACAACTATAGTGCTAGAAATATTATCAACGATTTCTTTTGGTGAATACATGGACGCAACTAAATAACATAAAATAGCACTAGGCATTGAAGATTGAATTAAAACTACACCTGCTGATACACCTGAAAGACTAAATAAATGAATTACACCAAAACCAATAAGAGGACCTATGATAACTCTTCCTGTTGAAGTTATGACTGCATCTTTAAAAGAAAATACTTTCATTTGAGTAAGAGCAACACCTAAAGACATTAATATCATAACAATCATTCCGTAAGCTAATAGCATAACTGTGTTCATCACAAATTGTGGAATTGGTTGGTCAAAATATAATAATAAAACAGTTATTATGATTGCATAAAAAGCAGGACTTTTAAAAATTGTTTGAAAATCAAAAGCTCTTTTAGCAAGAAATATATTAAGAGTAAAATGTAGTAAAACAACAAGAGAAGAAATAGCAGCTGCTATACCCATGCCTAATTCTCCGTAAGCAAATAAACATATAGGTATACCCATATTTCCTGTATTAGGTAAAACAAACGTTGGTAATTCTCTAATATAATCTTTTTTCATTAATACTAAAAAGATTAATCCAACAACTCCAAAAGCAGTAAGAAGTATCAGTGCATAAAAAAAGAATTCTTTAAAAACATCAAAAGTCACTCCACCAGCAGTAAGGGCAAATATTACTAAAGCTGGAGTACCAAAATTACCAGAGTAAGTTGTTATAAAAGAAGTGTCAAAATTGGGATTTTTTTTACCTAAAAAAATTCCAATACCGACTATAAAAAATACAGGAAACAAAACTTCAAAAAGTTTTAGATAAATATCCATTAACTTAATAATCTTATTAATGTAGGAGTTTTAAGTACGTTTTTATTACTTTTAAATATTGACAAACAATTATTACAATTAAGTTCTGATGTTTTGTGCGTAATGATAATAATAGTAGCTTTATTATTTTTTTTATCTGGTGTTTGAATTATTCTTTTAATTGAAATTTTGTACTTAGCTAATCTATTTGTAATTTGTGATAAAACACCTGGTTGATCTTTTACTTCAAATCTTAAATAAAGAGAATTTATATAATTATTAACATTATAATTCATTAGAGTTTTAAGTTTTGATACTGAAACTCCAAAAGGTTTCTTTATGTTACCTCGTAATATAGATAATAAATCAGATAATAATGCTGATGAAGTTGGACCTGGTCCTGCACCTTCACCCTGTAAAATACTTTCTCCAACTGGCTTACCTTCAAGGATAACCGCATTCATTACACCGTTAACATTTCCAATATAAGATTTTTTACTAACAAGACACGGGTGTACTGTTTCAAATAATTGATTATTTTTTAATTCAGATATACCTAAAAGCTTAATTCTCAAATTTAATTGACTCGCTATTATAATATCTTTTAATTCTATTTTTTCTATACCTTCCATCAAGCATTTGTGTTTTGAGATTTTACTATTAAATGATAGTGCAGATAAAATTCTAATTTTAGCAAAAGCATCAAAACCATTTAAATCTAATTTTGGATTACTAGGTTCGGCATAACCAAGTTTTTGAGCTTTCTTAAGAACATCAGCAAAATTTTTGTTAGAATCTTCCATTTCAGATAAAATATAATTAGAAGTTCCATTTAAAATTCCATAAATTTTTGAAATTTTATTTGTAGCTAAACCCTCCTTAATAGATCTAAGTATTGGAATTCCTCCAGCAACAGATGCTTCAAATTCTAAATTAATATTATTTTTTTCTGCAATTTTAGCTAAATTATTTCCATGTTTTGAAATTAAAGCCTTATTTGGAGTTATAACGTTAATTTTTTTCTTTAAGGCAGTTTCAACTACTTTTTTTGATATACCATCTGATAAGCCTATAGCTTCAAACAAAATATCTACTTTCTTTTTTTTAAAAATTTCTAATGGATTTTTAAAAAAAATCTTTTTATCTATTTTAAATTTTCTTTTTTTATTTATATTTCTAGCTGAGACAGCAACTACTTTAATTTTTTTTCCAGTTTTATGTTCAATTGCTTTTTTTTTAGTATTTAATTCATTTAATAAATAAATACCTACCTGACCTAAACCTACTACCGCTATATTTATTGTATTATTCATTGGTTTATATTTGGATATTTACTTTTTTTTGTGTAGTCATCTATATAAATCTTATATTCATCAAAGGTCATAGTTGTTATATCTTCTGACTTTTTTAAAATATCTGATAATTTTTTTTGATTCTCATTCTTTTTAACAACATCTTCTGTCCAATATTTAGAATCTTTGTTTAATGAACAATTGTTTAACAATAAAATCATAAATATAATTAAAATTGATTTCACGATAAAGCTGTTTTACGGGGAAAATTAAATTTCATATTTAAATTTTGTACAGCTTGACCTGCCCCACCTTTGATTAAATTATCTATAGCTGAAAGTATGATAATTTTACCTTTATATTTAGATTTACAAACAGATATGAAACAATTATTTGAATTAATCACATCGTTTGTGCTTATTAAACTATCTGCTTTTAAAATTTTTACAAAATCTTCTTTTTTGTAAAAATCTGTAAGTAGTTTGATTAATTTGAGTTGAGTTGCCCCTTTTTCTAAATCTATATAAATTGTACTTAAGATTCCTCGAAACATAGGGGTTAAATGTGGAGTAAAATTAAAACTTATTTTCTTTTTTGTAAATTTACTTAACATTTGATCTATCTCTGAGTTATGACGATGAAAACCTACTCCGTATGCGCTCAATGACTCATAAAGATTTTTATCTTTATATTTTTTATGCACACTTCTACCAGCACCTGAATAACCAGATTTTGAGTCAATTATAATGTTTTTAACTTTTACTAAATTATTTTTAAACAAAGGTATTAAAGGTAATAATATTGATGTTGGATAACAACCTGGGCATGAAATAATTTGATATTTATCAATGTATTTTCCATTAATTTCTGGCAAAGAATATAAACTTTTTTTAATTAAATTTGTTGCTCTATGTTTTTGTTTATACCACTTAAAATAGTCTGATCCTTTTTCTAATCTGAAATCTGCAGCTAAATCTATTAAAATAATATTTTTTGTTAAATGTTTTGATATATCTTGTGCTTCACCGTTTGGTAATGCTGTAAAAACTACATCTATATCTTTTAAAAGTTTTTTATTAAAACTAATAATTTTTGGTAACTTCTTATTAGATAAAGATTTGTCGTAATTGGAAATTTTCTTCCCAACAGAACTGTTCCCACAAAGGTATTTAATATTAATATATTTGTGTTTAACTAATAATTTAATTAATTGAATTCCAATATATCCAGTTGATCCAGCGACCAATGCATTAATCTTAGGCATAATTTATTATAACAGTTTAAAATTAAAAAAGAATTATCTTTTAGAGAATTGGAAGCTTCTTCTAGCTTTTCTTCTACCAGGTTTTTTTCTTTCAACAGCTCTAGAGTCTCTGGTTGTAAGTTTTTCAGTTTTTAATGTAGATTTTAAATTTTCATCAAACATAACTAAAGCCTTAGAAATACCGTGTACCAAAGCCCCAGCTTGTCCTGTTGGGCCACCACCAGTAACACTACATCTTACATCATAGTCCGTAGATTGTTTAATTATATCAAAAGGTCTTGTTATTTGAAGATGATGAAATTCACTTGAAAAATATTCATTAAATAGTTTTCCATTAACATAGATTTTACCAGTACCTTTTTTTAACCAAACTTTAGCTATTGAAGTTTTTCTTCTACCAGTAGCATACTTGCTATCTTTAAAGTCTAATTTAAGTTTTGGTGTTTTTGGTGTTGTTTGAATATTTTCCATATTAATTTCTAACTAAGTTTTTACTGTTTAAATTACCTAGTTCAATAACTTGAGGGTTTTGAGCTGCATGAGGATGGTCACTCCCAGCATAAATCTTTAATTTGGTTAATTGTTTTCTCCCCAATACTCCACCAGGAAGCATTCTTTTTACAGCAAGTTTTAAAGTTTCACCTGGTTTTTTTTCATGTAATTTTTCAGGTGTAGTTTCTTTAATTCCACCTGGGTGACCAGTGTGTCTATAATAAATTTTATCTTGAAATTTTTTTCCTGTAAATTTAGCCTGTTCTATATTCTTAACTACTACAAAGTCACCATGATCCATATGAGGTGTATAAGTTGTTTTATTTTTACCTCTAATGATTTTAGAAATAACTGTTGCTAGTCTTCCAACTACAGCATTAGTTGCATCTATTTCATACCACGATGATGTTACTTGGTCTTTTTTTACGAATTTTGTCATTGTGCGAGGATTAATACTATTATTAATTGCAAAGTCAATTTGATATTTGTCTTGTAATATAAGATTTATCTGCTAAAAACATATTGCCGATTTGATCCTATTGCGGGCATATAACTGCTAAACAGGAATTTTCATAAAATTATCGGCAGGCATTTGAACTATATTGTGCGCCTTACATTAAGTTAAAGCACTAAAAAAGGAGTAAAAATGAGTACAAAAAGAAGTAACCCAGAAACTATAGCAATTCATGGTGGTGACTACAGAAGTGACCCATCAACAAATGCTGTCGCAGTTCCAATTTACAGAACTACATCATATCAATTCGATAGCACTGAACATGCAGCAAATCTATTTGCTTTAAAAGAGTTTGGTAATATCTACACAAGAATCATGAATCCAACAAATGATGTTTTAGAAAAAAGACTTGCTGCACTTGATGGAGGCTTAGCTAGTTTAACAGTCTCATCTGGACAAACAGCTTCTACTTTTGCAATTTTAAATGTTGCTCAAGCTGGAGACAACATTATTAGCTCAACAGATCTTTACGGTGGAACGGTATCTTTGTTCACTCATACTTTAAGTAAACTTGGTATTGAGGTTAGATACGCAGATCCTTCTGATCCAAAAAAATTTGAAAAAGCTATAGATGATAAAACAAGAGCCTTTTATGGAGAAACATTACCGAATCCATATTTGAGAGTTTTTCCAATTAAGGAAGTGTCAGATATTGGTAAAAAATACAATATACCATTAATTGTTGATAACACAGCGGCACCAGTAATTTGTAAACCGCTTGAACATGGAGCGGCTATAGTTGTTTATTCACTTACCAAATATATAGCTGGACATGGAACTGTTGTTGGGGGAGCTTTAGTTGATGGTGGTAATTTTGACTGGACAACAAACCCTAAAAGACAACCACTATTCAACGAGCCTGATGCAAGTTATGGTGGTGTAGTTTGGGGCAAAGCAGTACCTGAATTAACAGGTGCTAATGTTTCATTCGCAGTAAGAGCTAGAGTAACTTTATTAAGAGATCTAGGGTCAGCTTTGTCTCCTGATAATGCTTTTGGTGTAATTCAAGGTCTAGAAACTGTTGCTTTAAGAATGAAACAACATTGTGAAAATGCAGCAAAAGTTGTTGATTATCTAAAAAAACATAAAGCAATAGCTAAAGTAATCTATGCAACCGAACATAACGAAGAAATTTCTAGTAGAGCAAAGAAATATCTTAAAAATGGCAATGGAGCATTAGTAGGTATTGAGTTAGCTGGTGGAATTGAAGCAGGAAAAAAATTTATTGAATCCTTAAAAATGTTTTACCATGTGGCTAACATTGGAGATGCAAGAAGTTTAGCAATTCACCCGGCAACAACTACACACAGTCAGCTAACAGAAGAAGAATTAGCTGCAGCCGGTGTAACACCTGGTTATGTTAGATTGTGTATCGGTTTAGAACATATTGATGATATTATTGACGACTTAGACCAAGCTCTAGATAAATCTTCAAAGGGTAGTCTAAAAGCTGTAAGTTAACTTTGGAGCTTATATGTCAACAAATAGAGATTAATTAATTTTTCTATACTTTGCTATATATAAAAAATATAAAGTTGAAAGTATAATCAAAATAGAATTTATCTGGTGTAAAGATGCATAAATAATTTTTACTCCAGATAAAATTGTAAATATTCCCAACACTACCTGTATAAATAAACTAACTCCTATAATCAAAAAAGGTTTTCTAAATATTTTATTACAATCTTTGAAAACAAAAAATAAAATATACATATAAAATCCAACAATTAAGTAAGCTAAATTTCTATGAATAAATTGAACTATAGACGGATTGTCAAAAAGACTAATGTTGAAAAATTCAATAAATTGACTGTCATCAGGAAAATAAGAAGAACCCATTAAAGGCCAAGTATTATAAATAGTCCCAGCATCCATACCTGATACAAAAGCTCCTATTATTAATTGCAAAAATAATAAAAAAAGAAAAAATTTTATTAAACTTATATTAATCGCAATATCATGTATCAGTAGTTTGGTTAATTTAAGAAATTTCCAAAATATGACTGACAAAATTATAAAAGCAGTTACTAAATGTAGTGAAAGTCTATAATGACTTACATCTACTCTATCTAACAAGCCACTAGATACCATATACCAGCCTATAAAACCTTGAAAACAAACTAATAAAAAAATTATTCCATACTTTTTTAAAATCCATAATCCATTTTTAAAGGTAAAAAATATTAATGGCACCAATACAACTAATCCAATCAATCTTCCTAATTGACGATGAACCCATTCCCACCAAAAAATTATTTTAAATTCATTCAATGTCATATTAAAATTTTGTTCACTAAATTCTGGAATGGTTTTATAAAGATCAAAATAATCAACCCATTTATCATTTGTTAAAGGAGGTACAAAACCTACAAATAATTCCCAAGATGTTATAGATAAACCTGAGTCCGTTAGTCTTGTTAGACCACCAACTAAAATTATAAGAATAACCAGTCCTATTAGAGCAAGTAACCAAATTTTTAATTGATAATTTAAATGACTATTCTGACTATACATATATAGATAAATATAATAATTATTAATTAATCCAATAAATAAAATGTCGCCAAAAAATAAAAAAAAATTAAACTTAATTAGAATAAAGCTTGATAAATTGGATAATAAACTTCTTGGTCTCATTAAGTATAGAACCAAGCTTGTAAAAGAAGTCCTTAAACTAAAAGAATTTAAAAAAGAAATAGTCGATCGCAAAAGAATTAATTACATTTTAAATAAAATAAAAGGTAAATCGAAGAAACTTAAAATTGACTCTAAAATAACAAATCGTATATGGAAGAATATGATTTGGTCCTTTATTGACTACGAAAGACGAAATTTTAAAAATAAATAATTATTTACTGTGCGGTGGAAGTTTTTTTTCCACGAAGGTTTCATGTTTTCTTGTAGCTGGATTATATTTTTTAGCAGAAAGTTTAACTTTTGCTTTTTCGCCACCAGCTGGTTTTTTAACATAATAAAAGAAAGGGCTATCAGGTTTTGATTCTGGAACAAGTCTAACTTTTACGTGAGTTTTTTTTGCCATATTATTTTAAGTATTTTAAATTTTTAACAATTTTAGAAATCTTAACTAATTTATTTCTTAAATTATCAGCTTTTATAGAATTATTTGCCATTTCGTCAAGTTCTAATGATTGGTCTCCATTAAGTATTTTTTTAACACCATTAATCGTCATACCTTGTTCTTTAAGAAGAAATTTAACTTTTTTAAGAAGATTAATGCAATTTTCATCATAATATCTTCTATTTGAATTTAAGATTTTAGGTTTAATTTGCTTGAATTGAGTTTCCCAAAATCTAATAGTATGTGTTGGCAGTATACCCTTCTTATTAGACTTTAAATTTAATATTTTTGCGACTTCACCTATTGTTTTATAAGCATTGTCTGATTTATCCATTATCTTTTAAATTTATAAATTCTTTAAATTCTTTTGACGGCTTAAACAATACAACCTCTCTACTAGATATAATTTTAGACTCTTTGGTTTTTGGATTTCTTCCTATTCTGGATTTCTTTTGTCTTATTGAAAAAGTTCCAAATTTAGATAATTTTAATTTTTTTTCTTTTTTAATGTTTGAGACGATAGTTGATATAAAATCTTCAATAAGATTTTCTGAAATTTGTTTTGAAAAACCTAACTGCATATAAACTAAATTAACTAAGTCTTTTTTAGTTAAGTTTATTCTCATTGATTTAAATATTTTGTTTAATCTTTTCTATCAAATTACCTTTTACAATTCTATGACAAACATCTAAAGAATTTGAGAAACCAATATAATCTGTACCTCCGTGACTTTTAACGACCGGTGAATCAAGCCCAATAAATATAGCACCATTATAAAGTCTTGGATCTAGACGTTTTTTAAATTTTTTTAAATTTGAAAAATTTAACAGGGTTGAGATTTTTCCAATTATTGATCCAGTCATAGCTTTTTTTAGCTCACTAGTAATAAAATTTGCTGTACCCTCAGCAGTTTTTAATGCTACGTTTCCTGTAAAACCATCAGAAACAATTACATTGACATTACCATCCATTAAATGGTTTCCCTCTATATAGCCAGAAAAATTATAATTTTCAGATTTTTTATCATTTAGATTTTGATAAGTTTCTTTAATAATTTCATTTCCTTTAAGCTCTTCTGATCCTATATTTAATAAACCTACATTTGGTTTATCGCCTGGATACAAAGAAGTATAAAGAGATGCACCCATTATAGAAAAATCTAATAAGTTTTTAGAACCACACTCAATATTTGCGCCCAAATCTAATACAACACTCATACCTTTTTTATTTGGCCATAGGGCGGATAATGCTGGTTTATCAATATTTTCTATCATCTTAAGATTTAGTTTTGAAATAACTAATAGTGCGCCTGTATTACCCGCTGAAACTACAATATCCGTCTCTTTTTTCTTAACACTTTCTATAGCAAGCCACATACTTGTATTTTTTCCTCTTTTGGCACCTTCAAGTGGGCTATCGGTACTTTTAACAACTTCAGTTGTGTGAATGATTTCATAAAATTCTTTATTAATTTTACCATCAATAAGATTATTGATTTTATACTCATCACCAAAAATTTTATAAAAAACATTTTTGTTTGATTTGTGATTAAGTAATACACCTTCAATAATTTTATTTGGTGAGTTGTCACCACCCATTGCATCAACTGCAATTTTAATCAGATCTGTCATTTTAAATTTTTATATTATTCTTTTGGGTCTAAAACTTGTCTACCCTTATACATTCCAGTTTTTAAATCTAAATGATGAGTCAATCTATACTCACCTGACTTTTTATCTTCAACTATGTTTTTTGTTGAATATTTCATCGTTTGAGCTCTTCTCATTCCAGTTCTGGACGGAGTTTGTTTACGTTTTGGTACAGCCATAATTATGCGTTACTTACACTTTTTAAATAAGAATTCAAAGTTTTTTTTGACAAATTTACATTAAATAACTCAAAATAATCAAGTAAATGTTCAATTTCTTTAAAATCACTTAAAAAAATTGAAAACTTTTCAAGTTTTTGTGTTTTTGTTAAATTCTTCCAAAAATGAATTTCTGAAACCATTGAGTGAAACAAATTTATATAATCTTTCATTTTTTTATTAATTGATTGATCTCCATAACCAATTTCCCTGATGCTAAGTTCAAGTTGCCTAAAGATAAAATCGTAAATTTCTTGTAAAATAATCTTATTTTCCTCATTTTTAAAATTTTTTAAAAAGAAGGCAAAATGTAATAAAAATAAGCTTAAACGATCTGAAAAATTATCTTCACGATTTAAGGATTTATATAATCCTTTATTTCTAGTGAAATTAATCAAATTGTTATAAATATAAAGATATTTTTCATTCATGATAAAAATATTATATATAATTTTTCTCTCATTAATAGTTTCAAATTGTGCTTTTAAAAAAGTTGTTAAACATCATGGAGTACCATTTTTAGAAAAAAAACAATCCTCTCTTATTATTAATAAGACTAACAAAAACGATATAATGAAAATTTTAGGAAATCCTTCTACTAAAAGTAAATTTGATAATGATGTTTGGATCTATATTGAAAGAAAACAAACACAATCTAAATTAACTAATTTAGGAAAAATGAAAATATATAAAAATAATGTACTAGTTTTAGAAATAGATAATTATGGAATATTAAAGAAAAAAGAATTTTATAATAAAGATAATATGAATAATTTAAAAGTTCTAAAAGCTACTACTGAGACTGGATTTAAAAGAAACAATTTTATATACAATTTTATGTCTAGTATGAGACAAAAGATTAACGACCCTCTCAATAAGAGGGCCGAAAACCAAAAAAAAATTAGCCAGCGATAACTGCTAATAAAAGTAAAGCTACAATATTTGTGATTTTTATCATAGGATTTATTGCAGGACCTGCTGTATCTTTATATGGATCTCCAACAGTATCGCCAGTTACAGCAGCTTTATGAGCTTCAGATCCTTTACCGCCATGATTGCCATCTTCTATATACTTTTTGGCATTATCCCAAGCACCACCACCAGCAGTCATTGAAACAGCAACAAATAATCCTGTAATAATAACTCCTAACAGCATAGCACCTACAGCTGCTAATGCTGCTACCTGTCCACCGATTGATAAAATTATAAAGTAAAGAACAACTGGGGATAAAACTGGTAATAGAGATGGAATAATCATCTCTTTAATTGCTGCTACAGTTAAAAGATCAACTAATTTCGCATAATCTGGTTTTTGTTTTCTTTTCATAATACCAGGAAATTTTTTAAATTGTCTTCTAACTTCAATTACAACAGCACCACCTGCTCTTCCAACTGCTTGCATTCCCATTGAACCAAATAAGTAAGGCAGCATTCCACCAATTAATAAACCAACAACTACGTAAGGATTTGATAAATCAAATGTAACAACTATACCTTCTAATTTAGAACCAGCAACATTAGAGAAGTGTTTAATATCTTCTACATAAGCTGCAAATAAAACTAAAGCGCCTAGACCAGCTGAACCAATAGCATAACCTTTGGTAACAGCTTTTGTTGTATTGCCCACTGCATCTAAAGCATCGGTAGTTTTTCTAACTTTTTTATCTAGGTTGGACATTTCAGCAATTCCACCAGCGTTATCTGTAACAGGACCATAAGCGTCAAGTGCAACAACCATCCCGGCTAAAGCAAGCATGGTAGTTACAGCAATAGCTATACCATAAAGTCCAGCAATAGAATTTGTAGCTAAAATACCAGCAACAATAATTAATGCAGGTACAGCAGTCGCTTCCATAGAAACAGCTAAACCTTGAATAACATTAGTACCATGACCTGTTGTTGAAGAAGCGGCAACAGATTTCACCGGTCTATAACTTGTGCCAGTGTAATATTCAGTGATCCAAATTAATAAACCTGTAATTACTAGACCTATTATTCCACAGTAATATAAATTCATTCCATTAAAATTCTTACCATTAACATTATATTCAGTAGTAAAACCTATTACATAATCTGTTACCGGGTATAAAATAACTATTGAAGAAATAGCAGATACAACAAATCCTTTATACAGAGCGTTCATTACATTTTTGTCTTTTCCAAGTTTAACAAAAAATGTTCCTAAAATTGAAGTTAGAATACAAGCACCACCAATTGTAAGAGGGTAAATCATCATGCTCATATCACCTTGAAAAAAAATTGATGATAAAACCATTGTAGCTACAATTGTAACAGCATAAGTTTCAAATAAATCAGCAGCCATACCAGCACAATCACCAACGTTATCACCAACGTTATCTGCAATAACAGCTGGGTTTCTAGGATCATCTTCTGGAATACCAGCTTCAACTTTACCAACTAAATCAGCACCAACATCAGCCCCTTTTGTAAATATACCACCACCTAGTCTTGCAAAAATTGAAATAAGAGAAGCTCCAAACCCTAAAGCAACAAGAGCATTAACTATTTCTCTTTCATCAATATTAAATTTTAATAAATAGTAATAATAAACAGCTATAGCTAATAACGCTAAACCAGCAACTAGCATACCTGTTACAGCACCAGATTTAAATGCAACAGATAAACCTTGTGCAAGTCCCTTTCTAGAAGCCTCAGCTGTTCTAACATTAGCCTCAACAGAAACTAACATTCCAACATAACCAGCAATACCTGATAATGTTGCACCAACCAAGTATCCCAAACCAACTAAAGGACTGAAAGCAATACTTACAATTACTAAAACAACTACTCCAACAATAGATATTGTTTTGTATTGTCTTGCTAGATAAGCTTTAGCACCAATTTGGATTGCAGACGCAATATCTTGCATCTTAGCATTTCCTGCGCTCTGATTTAAAATATTTTTTCCAGTGAAAAATCCATAAACTATGGATAATAAACCAGCTCCGATTGTGTATAATAAAATAGTCTCTACTGTTTCGCTCATATAAACCTTAAGGTTGTTGATTGTTAAATTTTAAGTCCGGACAATACAAAAAAAGCTAAAAAAGACAATAATTAACTTTTAGAATTGATGTTTATAACCTGAGCTTTTGACAAGTAAATACTCACCTTTTTTGTCAACAAGAACTGATTTTTCATTATTTAAGTTAATTTTACCAATTCTAGATATTTTAATGCTAAATTTTTTTGAGATGTTTTTAATGATTCTAGATTTATCAGCACTAGCAGTAAATAATATCTGATAGTCATCGCCATTGGATATGAAATTTGATTTTTTTAGATTATTTTTTTTTAAATAAGTTAGTAAATTTTTAGATATTGGGATTTTTTCTTCCCAGATTTTATAAGATAATTTTTGTCTATTAATCATTTTTTCAAGATCATCAATTAAACCGTCTGATATATCAATTGATGAGTTAGCAAACTTGAGTAAATCTTTTGTTAATTTAATTTGAATTTCCGGTTCAAAATATTTTTTTACAAAATAACTTTTAAGTTTTTTTGTCATCTTAATCTTATTTTGTAAAATTTTTAAACCAACAAAACTATCGCCAAGATTTCCAGTTACATATATGTCATCATGAAGTTTTACTTTGTTTCTATAAATAATATTTTTTGAATATCCAACAGATGTAATTGAAAAACTTAATTGATTTGAAAAAGTTGTGTCTCCTCCACACAAAAAAATTCCATATTTATTCTGTTCTAGTTTTAAAGAATTTGAAATTTTAGATAAATTTTTTTTTGTAAAAGTTTTTTTGTTACCACTAGCTGATATAAAATAATACTTAGGACAA
>CABXOW010000001.1 GCA_902513955.1 uncultured Pelagibacteraceae bacterium | reverse complement strand
TTTAATAGTTAAAATTAAAGCAGGTAATAAAGTCAAGACAGATATCATTGCAAGTAACATTGCAAGTCCAGTAAACACACCAAAATAAATTGTAGGTATAAATTTTGATAAAACTAAAATTGAAAAGCCAAAGACAATAGTGATAGATGTATTTAGTATAGCAACTCCAACCGTTGAGTGGCATTTTTTCAGAGTTTTATTATAATCTTTAACTTTATTAAACTCTTCCTTAAATCTATAAATATAGTGAATACTATTATCCACAGCTATACCAATAGTAATAGCAGCAATTGTAATTGTCATCATATCTAAAGGAATACCTAGAAGACCTATAATTCCTAAAATAAAAAACGCTGCTATAAAATTAGGAACTACACCAATTAGAGATAACTTGATATTTCTAAATAGAATTATAAACATTAAAAATATTCCTATCATAACTAATCCCAAAGTTAGAATTTGTGATTTGAATAAACTTTGTAATAAATTATTAAATAAAATCAAAACTCCAGCTAGTTTAAATTCACTTTCCTCTAATCCTAATTTATCCTTTAGATCAAAATTTATTTTATTTATTAAATCATCTCTTCTTAAGTCTTCTTGTGAGTCTATTATTCTTAAACTTATTCTAGCTTCATTATTTTCAATGGATAAGTATGGATCAATAATTTCAGTTTTAATACTCTGTGGAATTTTAGAATATAGAACTCCCATTTCTAAAGTACCAAGGGGCTTGTTATTATTTAACTGTGTTGCAACATCAATTATTGATGAAAAAGATATAACTTTCCCAACTTGTGGAAGGCTATCTAAGTAATTATGAACAGAAGCTATTTTATCAACTTTATCCTTAGTAAACCAATATTTTTTATCATTTTTATCATCTTCATCACTCCAATCATCAAACTCATCATCTTCTTTTGAAGTCTTATTATTTTCGCTTACAGGAAATTTTAAAATAACTTCAAGTGGGGTAGTGCCACCCAATTCTTCATCTATAAGTTTCATTCCTTTATAGATTTCAGTATTTTTATTAAAGTAATTAATAAAGCTATTTTCTACTTCTAGCTTGCTTATTCCAATTATACTAAAAATAATAACAATTCCTGTCATTCCAAAGATTGTATTTTTATTATTTAAAGAAAGTAGGCTTAATAAATTTGTAATTTTAGAGTCTTGTTCTTTTTTAAGAGAAATATTTTTTGTTGATACAAAATTTAAAAGAGTTGGAAGTAAAGTAAAGGTAATAATAAATGATGTGACCAATCCAAAAGACATCATCCAACCAAAGTCTATAATTGGTTTAATTCCACTAAAGATTAAAGATAAAAAAGCAAATATAGTCGTTAAAACTGTATATAAAATTGGCCAAAACATTTTATTTGTTGTAAGAGAAATGATTTCAAAGTTATTTTTAGTAGAATAATCCTTTCTAAGTTGCAGAAAGCGAGTACTCATGTGAATGTTCATCGCCATTGTTAGAATGAGCATTAATGCTATAAAGTTTGATGAAATAACTGTTACTTTCCAACCTAAAATTCCAAGCAAACCCATCATAATCACAACAGAAAATAGGCAACTACTAATTGGAACAATAATCCAAATTAATTTTCTAAAGACAAACCATAAAGTTGCAATAATAAATAAAAGAACTCCCAAGCCAAAAACTATAATATCGCTTTTAATGAAAGTCATCATATCATCTGCTATCATTGGAATTCCTCCAAGATATATTTTGCCCACATCACCATAACTTTGAATAACTTGTCTAATCTCTAAAATATTTTCATGATTTTTTTTTATTATTTTATCTTTGTGAGCTTCAATTTCCTCTTTTGATAAATTTTCAATATTTTTTAATTTTTTATTTTCTTTGATATTTACGATAATCGCACTTGTATTTCCATCTTCGCTAATTATAAAATTTCTAAAAACAGGACTGTTCAGAATTTCTTTAAACCCAAGATTTCTATCAACCTCTTCATCCTTTAGAGTTTTAAAACTTTCCAGTCTTTCCTGTAAAGGTGCTTCTGAATTACTTAAAAGTGGTACATCTAAAAGTGTGATGACGCTGTGCACCCAATTTAGACTTTGAATTTTATATTTTAAGCTTAAAAGATTATTTATCGAGTTATCAGACACCATCCCTTCATTAGGAATATAAGTAAGAATTAAGAAATCTTTCGAACCGTATCTTTCTGTTACTTCTTTAAGGTAAATTAGATCAGGATCGCCTTCTATCAATAATGTATCCGAAGATGCATCTAATCTGAAATCCTTGGAATAATAACCAAAGCTTAATATCGCAACAATAAGTATAATAAATACTGTTTTAGGGTTTTTAAGAACTCCATTTTGATACAATTGAGCAAACATTAGCTCTTTTATATTGGAATTTAATTAATTTGAGTATCTTTAAATTTGGTGAATCTTTCTTCAAACTCAAGAGTTATGTTACCTATTGGGCCGTGACGTTGTTTTCCAATTATAATTTGAGCTAAGTGAGCAACTTCATTCATTTTTGCTTGCCATTCTGCATGCTCAACAGTTGCTTCTCTTGGTTCTTTTCTTTGTAAATAATATCCTTCTCTATAAACAAACATTACAACATCAGCATCCTGTTCAATTGATCCAGACTCCCTTAAATCAGCTAGTTGAGGTTTGTGATCATCTCTTTGTTCAACTTGTCTTGAAAGTTGAGATAGAGCTACAACTGGAACAGCTAGTTCTTTTGCAATTGCTTTTAATCCTTGAGTAATTTGTGAAATTTCCTGAACCCTACCATCTTTATTAAATGTTGTTCCTCTCATCAATTGAATATAATCAACCACAACCATATCAAGACCAAACAACCTTTTAATTCGCCTAGCTCTATTACTCATTGCAGCAATACTGATTGCTGGAGTTTCATCAATATACAATGGAAGTTCGGAAATATTTTTCGATGTCTCTAAAAATTTATCAAATTGTTCATCTGAAATTCTTCCTCTTCTTATATCATTTGAACTTATTCTTGATTGTTCTGAAATAATTCTTGTGGACAGTTGTTCAGACGACATTTCCAATGAAAAGAAAGCAATGGATGATTTTTTACCACTATCTTGTAATTTTTGCGCAGCGTTAAATGCAATATTTGTTGCAAGTGACGTTTTACCCATCGAAGGACGTCCTGCAATAATGATTAAATCTGACTGGTGAAGTCCACCAAGTTTATCATCTAAATCTCTAAGACCTGTTGGAACACCTACAATACCTTCTTCATTTTTATAAGCAGCAGATGCCATTTCAATTGTTTGCTTCATAGCCTCATCAAATTTGACCAGTGAAGAATTAAAAGAACCTTTTTCTGCTAAATCAAATAATAGTCTCTCTGAATTTTCAATAATAGTTTGACCATTAGTATCTAGTTCATTTAATTTTGCGCTATCAATTGTTTGTTCAGAAATTTTGATTAATTCGCGTCTGACAAACATATCATAAATTATTTTTGAGTATTCAACTGTTTGACGAACTGATGTAGAAAATTTTGTAATTTTAACTAAATATTCTGGAACATTTAAATCATCTTTTTCATCTTCAAAATAATTTTTAAGCGTTATAGGATTTGCTAACATTCCTTTGTAAATTAAGCTTTCAATTGCTTCAAAGATTTTTTGGTGCATTGGGTCATAAAAATTAATGCTTGAAATTATTGTACTAATTTCATCAAAGATATCGTTACTAACTAGTATTGAGCCAATGACAGCTTGTTCAGCTTCAATATTATTTGGTAATTCTTTAAATTGATCTTTAACGACGCTTAAACTGTTTTCCATAAATATAAACTTACAGAATTATTTGTTAGATAAAATGACTAATAAATGCTGGGGAAAAGAATGTATAATTACTGGATCGTATCAGCCGAAGTAACACTTATCGTAATTTCTGCATCAACTTCTGAGTGTAAAGAAATTTTTACTTTGAATTTTCCCAAAGATTTAATTTCTTCAACTGGTTGTATCATTGAAGGCTTTATATCAATTTTATTTTCTTCTTGAATTAATTTTGCAATTTCAGTTGGTTTAACAGAACCGTATAATTCATTGTTTTCAGTGCTTAGTTTTTTAACTGAGTATTCTTTACCATTAATTTGTTCTGAAATTTGTGTAGCTTCTTTTTTCTTTTCATTATCTTTTTTTGATAAATCAGCTTTTATTTTTTCAACTTCTAAAATATTTTCTTTTGAAGCGTAAAGTGCTTTTTTATTAGCAATTAAAAAATTTCTTGCATAACCTCTTTTGACCTCTATCACCTCACCAATAGAACCAATTCTTTTTACGTTTTCTAGTAAAATAACTTTCATGTTATATTAATGCTAAATTTCTTGCTCTTTTAATTGAAAGAGATAATTCTCTTTGTTTCTTCTGTGAAACATTTGTAATCCTTGAGGGTAAAATTTTTCCATTTTCAGACATATATTTTTTTAATAGTCTTACATTTTTGTAATCAACTGCAGGGGCACCTTTACCTGATAATGGGCAATTTTTTTTAAACTTGTATTTATTAGGTTGAAATATACTTAATTTTGCAAAATTGCTTTGCTTACCTTTTTTATTTCCACTTTGTCTCTTAGGCATAATTAATTTTTATAACTTTCTTTTTTTTCATCATCTTCTCTTTTAGCAAAGTAGTTAGCCTCAAGATTAAATTTTTTAACTCTTACTGTTAAATATCTAAGTAATTTTTTATCTATAGATTCATTTTTTTCTAACTCATCAATTACATTTCCTTTTGCTTTAATTTTAAAGTGAATGTAGCTACCTTTCTTATTTTTTTTAATTAAGTAAGAAAGGTTAAGTAAACCCCAGTTTTCAGTTTTAACAATCTCACCATCATTTTTTTCAACAATTTTAGAATATTTTTCTGTTAATTGCTTAATTTCACTTGGTGAAGTATCTTGTCTAGCTATAATAGTATGTTCGTATAAATTCATTTAAGTTCTTTAATAAAAAGTGAGGATATACTATTATAAATGTTCAATTACAATAGTTAAAAAGGCAAAATAAATAGTTTTTTTTTATATGTTTTCAGTAATTTTCCCAGGTCAAGGTTCACAAATGGTTGGTATGGGAAAAGAATTCTATGACAATTTTGATCTAGTTAAAAACCTTTTTAAAGATGCTGATGAAACACTTAATTTTTCAATATCCAAGCTCATATTGGAAGGTCCAAATGACGAATTAAACTTAACGGCTAATACTCAACCAGCAATATTTTTAATAAGTTATTCAATTTATAATGTAATTAAAAAAGAATTTAATATTGATTTAAGTAAAGCAAAATATTTTGCAGGGCATTCTTTAGGCGAATACTCAGCTTTATCATGTGCTGGTTACTTAAGTTTTTCTGATACTTTAAAAATATTGAGAATTAGAGGAGATGCTATGCAAAACTCAGTTCCCAAAGGACAGGGTGGTATGGTCGCGGTTTTAGGCTCAACAGTTGAGACAATTGAAAAAATATTAAAAGAAAATGAAAAAAATTTGAGTATTCAAATTGCAAATGATAATTCTGAAGGTCAGGTAGTATTAAGTGGTAAGACAGATGATTTAGACAGATTAATTTTAATTTTTAAAGAAAATACTATTAAAAATATTAAGCTACCAGTAAGTGCACCTTTTCATTGCAGTTTGATGAACAAAGCTACAAATATAATGAAAGAAGAAATAAATAAATTAAAATTTACAAAAGGTGAGAATAAATTAATCTCAAATGTTACTGCTACAGAAATATCAAACATTGAAGAACTTAAGAATTTGTTAGTAGAACAAATTGAAAATAGAGTTAGATGGAGAGAGAGCGTGATTAATATGATTGATAGTAACGTAAGTCATTTTATTGAAATAGGCCCAGGTAAAGTTTTATCAGGTTTAGTAAAAAGAATTAGCAAGGAAGTAAAAATAGATACAATTAATAATCAAGAAGATATAAAAGGTTTAAAAATATGAGCAATATAGAAAAAAAGAATATTATTGTAACTGGTGCATCAGGTGGGATAGGAAATTCTATAATTAAAAAATTAAATGGAGCAGGTGCAAATATCTTGGCTTCAGGGACTAGAATTGAAAAACTAGAAAAACTTAAAAAAAATTTTGAAGATATTAAAATATTAAAATTTGATATCTCTCAAAATGACAAAATTGAAGATTTTATTGAAAACGCTACTAGTGAATTGGGCGGAAGTTTAGACGGAATAGTAAATAATGCTGGCATAACTCAAGACAATCTTGCGATTAGAATGAGTTTAGATGAATGGCAAAAAGTTATAAATATAAATTTAACCTCAACTTTTTTAATGAGCAAATTTGCTATCAAAAAGATGTTAAAAAATAAATCTGGAAAAATTGTAAACATAACCTCTGTTGTAGGTCACACTGGAAATTTAGGGCAAGTTAACTATACAGCATCAAAAGCCGGGATTGTTGCTATGTCAAAAAGTCTTGCAATAGAATACGCTAAGAAAAACATTAATGTAAATTGTATTTCACCAGGATTTATAAAAACAGCAATGACAGATAAAATTGATGAGAAATTTAAAGAGGCTATAGTATCAAAAATACCATCTGCCCGTCTAGGTGAGCCAAATGATATTGCAAATGCTGTATTATTTTTAATTTCAGATCAATCTAATTATATAAATGGAGAAACATTACATGTTAATGGGGGCATGTATATGGCTTGACAAAACAGCTTTTTAAACTATTAAGAATTTATAACAAAAAAGGATCAATATGTCAGAAGACGTTTCAAGCAAAGTAAAAAAAATTGTAGCTGATCACTTAGGTATTGATGAAGCAAAAGTAACTGAAGAGTCTAGTTTCATAGATGATTTAGGTGCTGACAGCTTAGATACTGTTGAATTAGTGATGGCTTTTGAAGAAGAATTTGGATCTGAAATTTCAGATAGTGAAGCTGAGAAAATTTTAACTGTGGGTGATGCAGTTAAGTTTATCGAAGGTAAAGCGAATTAATAATTTAAATGCCCTCAGAAAATGATGGGGTAATGATTGTTTTATCCTCTCCATCTGGAGCGGGTAAAACCACATTAGTTAAAATGTTATCCAAAATGGATAACTATGAAATCTCCATTTCACACACAACTCGTCAACCAAGACCTGATGAAATAAATAATAAAGATTATTATTTTGTTAATGAAAATGAATTTAAAAGACTTATTAAAAATCAAGAATTTCTTGAATATGCAAAAGTATTTAATAATTTTTATGGAACAACTAGAACACCTGTTATTGATAGATTAAATAATGGAAAAAATGTTTTATTTGATATTGATTGGCAAGGAGCAGATCAGATTAAAAATATAAAGTTAGATTATAAGTTGGTAACATTTTTTATATTACCTCCAAGTAAAGAAGCTTTATTTGAAAGACTATCAAATAGAGATATGAAGGATAAATTAATTGCTGAAGAAAGAATGAAACAATTTGGAAGAGATGTTTTGCATTGGATAAACTATGATTATGTAGTCATAAATGACAATTTAGAAAATTGTTATTTTAAAATTTCTAATTTAATTAAAGCTGAAATATCAAATGGCTCTAAAGATTATGATTTAGAATATATTAGAAATCACGTTGAAAAATTAACTTCTTAAATTTTCATACTCAATTGTTAATTTATAATAAGTCTCAAAATCTAAGTTTTGAGGCCTTAAATTTAAATCAATATCAAATTTATTAATTAAATCAGTTTTTCCATTAAATATTTTATTAAATGGTTTTTTTAACATCTTTCTTCTATGGTTAAAAAATATTCTTGTAATTTTTTCTAAATTTGCAGGATCTTTAATTGCAGCAAAGTTTTTTTTGGGAGTAAAATGAATTAAAGAACTTTCTATTTTAGGTCTTGGAGAAAAACTTTCAGGTAATATATCGCAAATTTTATTTATATTAAGTCTCCAATTTGCTAATATTGATAATCTTCCATAAGCAGAAGTATTAAATTTAGCTATAATTCTATCAGCAACTTCTTTCTGAAACATTAAAATAAGATCAGAAAACCAATAATCTTTTTTTAAATTTATTATCCATGTACTTAATATTTCTGTTGAAATATTGTAAGGTAAGTTTCCAAATACTATAATTTTATTTTGAGATAATGAGTTTTCATCAAATTTAAGTATATCTTTATTGAAAATTGTAACCTTTTCATTAATTATTTTTTTTAAGGATTCTGCCAAAAAAGTATCTTTTTCAACGAGGAAAATCTTTTTTGGGTTATTTTTTAAAATTTCTCTAGTTAAGTTTCCTGTGCCAGGACCAACTTCTAAGATTTCATTATTAGCAATGGGAACAGTTTTAATTATTTTATTAATTATATCTTTATCGATTAAAAAATTTTGACCTAAACTTTTTTTTGCTTTAATCACTTAAAAGTCTAGGAATTTAATTGAATTAAGTAAACTTAAGTAATTAGATTTATTTTTCCCAATCATAGATTCATTAGGACCGTGATCTGGTGAAACTCTTAAAAAAGGAAGACCAATAGTTATGTTTATGGCATCATATTCATATAAAGTTTTAATTGGGGTAAGTACTTGATCATGATACATGCCAATTATCAAATTAAATTTTTTTCTGTTGTTTTTTAAAAAAACTGTATCTGCAGGAAATGGTCCTTCAATATCATAATTAAGATTTTTTAAATTTTTAATAGCTGGTACGATAATTTTTATGTCTTCATTAAATTTATCTATACTTTCGCAATGGGGATTCAAACCTGTGATGCCAATTTTTACTTTTCTATTAAATGTTTTTTTCCAAAAGTTATTAATTAGCTTTACTTTATTAATAATTTCTAGCTTATTAATTTTTTTTGATACATATTTAATTGGAAGGTGAGTAGTTAAAGGACAAACAGAAAGATCTTTATTATATATTATCATTGCAAACTTTTTCGTATTGGTTTTTTTTGCCAGATATTCTGTAACTCCATTAAATTTATTTTTTAAAAAAGTTTTTTTAGAAATAGGTCCATTAATTAATTTATTACTAACGTTATTTTTTAGTAAATTAATTGCTATATCAAAACAGGAAGCGATATAATTATTAGATTTCGATGTAATTTTATCAAATGCTTGTGATTGATTAAAATCTACATTTATTAAATTTATTTTTTTTAAATTTTTTCTTTTTTTAATTAAATTCAAATCATGAATTAAATTAAATTTAATATTCTTTTTTAAAATTTTAGCTTGGTTTAAAACTAATTTTTTTGAGGCAATTAAGATTATAGGCGATTTAATATTCTTTTTTATAACATTGAAAAAAAGTTCAAAAAAAACACTGTTTGGCTCACCAGCAACAATTATTATTGGTTTATAATTCATTAATTTCTAAGTTTTTTTTAATCTTGTTGAAATAAATTTTTGAATGTTGATTTAATTGATTATTTCTTTCAAAATTAACTAATTTTTTTAATTCTTTTTCAACATTAACTTCAATTTTAGTTTTTTTTATATCGTTAATTTGTAAAATCAAAAAACCACCTGGTACTACAATTGGTTTTGTAAAATCATCAATTTTTAGATTTTTAATTGCCTCTTTAATATTTTTATTTAGAGAATTTTCATTGATCCAATCTAATTTACCTCCAAGATTAGATGTTTGGGATAAACTAAATTTTAATGCAGCAAAATCAAAACCCTTATCTTTTATTGCGTCACTTATTTCTATAAATTTTTTATCCAAATCTTTTAAATTTGAAATTTCAAATAAAATTTCTGATAACAAATATGATTTTAAATATTTATTATTATCTTTTTGTATTTTATCTTTAAGATTTTCTTCATTAATTTTTATTTTTGAAGAAAATTTAATCAAAATTAACTCATTCCATAACGCTTCAATTTCTAATTTTTTTTTTACATCTTCAAAATTAACGTTATTTATTTTCAAATATTCCTTAAACTCATTTAAATTATTCATCCCAATTCTTGAATAAATACTTTTTATAATTTGTTCTAAAAATTCTTGAGGTATTTTTGGGTTATTAAAGTTTTTTTCAATCTCAATTCTCTTTATTTTTTCTTGAATAATTGATCTCTTTGAAAGTTTAATTATATCCTCTTTTGTTGAATTTTTTAAATTTTGATTTAAAGCAATTAGATATTTGTATTCATTATCTATATCCAAGCTAGTGATTATTTGATTTTCAATTTTTAATAATATTTTATTTTCAAGACTTAATATATTTGTATTATAAGAAAAAAAAACAAGAGTTAAAAATATTAAAATTTTATTTTTTAACATTTATCTAAACCAACCCTTCAAACCAGGAGACCCAGGTACTTTTTTATATATTTCTCTTTCATAAGTTGTAAGAGGAATTAGTGTTATTGTAAAAAATAAATCTTCAGTTGGAACTAAATCTTTATCTTGGTAAAAGGTTTTATTAAATTTTAATGCTGCTGTTAAACAGTCATTTTTATACTCATAACTTAAATTATAATATTCTGTTAAATTAATTTCTTTATTTCTTCTTGTTGAAAATTTAAGCGATATATTATCGTTTACTTTATATTCAGTTGAATTTGATATTAAATGTGTTGACCCTAGTTCATTTCTATTTTCAATAAAATTAAAAGATGTAACAAAATTGTTTATTGAAACTTCTGCTTCAATATTGTTGTTATTTATAGTTTTCATATCATTATCTATTGAAAAGCTGTAAGATAAATTTACATTTTCAAACATTCTATTATCAATTGACCCAAATAGATTGGAATTTTTTCGATTAATTGTTGAACTTGATGGTATTTCGGTTTCTATTTGATCTCTAATAACTGTCGCTAACTTAAACTCAAAATATTTGTCTTTGGAGTCTTCATTTTTGTATGCATCATTTTCATTAAACTTATAACCTAGACCTAATGTTAGTGATCTTCCAGCCTCATAATCATCTGAAAGACCAAGTCTATTTAAATCAAATGCATTAGTTACACTAACATTTTTTTTCTCCTCACTATAATCATTCATATTATTTCCAGGATTTACTCTAAAAGAAAATCTGGGTGTTATAGTCTCTGTACTCATATCATTATATTTTACTAACGGTATGCTGGTATCAAATAATAGCATACTCATTCCATCGATTTGCGGATCCGAGGTGTAAGTTGCATCATTTTTTGCAACAGTATTTTTATTTGCAAGATATAAATTAAAATTACTCTTAAATCCCAGATTAGATATAAAATCAGGAGAACTATAGTTAAGAGTGTTGCTAATTGTGGTTTTTAAATTATTAGTATTTATGAGTTTATTGCTACCACTCGAAGTAAAATTAAGAGACCCGTAAAAAGACTCATCTGGAAGTACTGAAGTTAAATTTTTTGAAAAATCATAGTAAGGTAAAGTATATTGATATCTGTCACTATGTTTTGTTCCTAAATTTTCATAAACCTCAACACCAGTTGTTAAGTTTTGATCTTCTTTTTCAAGGTATAATTTTAGGTTTGAATTCATTGTTGTTTGACTCCCTGGCATTACTGGAGTGTCAAACAGATTATTTTGAAATACTTTTAGATATGTATCATTAGTAACCTTTTCAACTTGAGCATCAAATTTACTATTTAAATAATTTGGAATTTTTAAATCATTTGTGTAATTTAAAAATAAATGATTAATATTTTTAAATTTATTATCTGTTGAAGATTTGTAATCTCTTAAAAAAGCAAAATCTGCGATAAGAGAAGAATTTTTTCCTTTCTTTCTAAATTCACTTTGTAGGATATATTTTTCTTTTTCAAATTTTTTAAGTTTTTCAAAAAATGTTGGCTTAATTGTTAAATCTTTGTCAGGCCCTAAAGTTTTAAAATAGGGAATGTAAAGTGATGAACCTAAGGTTTCAGAATTATTAAATTGTGGTTGTAAAAATCCACTTCTTCTTTTCACCGATGGATCTGGGTGAAAAAACTTTGGGAAATACAAAACAGGCACATCATAAATTTTTAGAATTGCATTTTTATAAATCATATCCTTTTTGATTTTGTCATGTGTTATTTTTTCCGCCTTTATGCTCCATGGAGGACAATTGTCATTAATTTTACAACTAGTAAAAAGTCCGTTATTAACAACAGTTTTATTTTGATCACTGAAAGAAGACGAACCATATATTCTTGGATCTTGATTTTCGTCACCAAACACATCTTTATGTGTTTTAATTTTAGTTTCTTTAGCCAAATGGCTTTTATCTTTAAAATTAAAAAATCCTTCTGAAAAAAAATACTTATCAGTTTTATTTTCGTCAACTTTTGCTAAAACTTCCACTCCTTTTCCCTTTAGAAGTTCTTTATCAATATTATAGAAAAAATTGTCTAGTTTATAATTATTCCCATTGTCATCTTCTACAGTTGACTTTTTTTGAGAGAATAATTTTTCAGTATTTCTTAAATAAGTAACATCTTCTGAATTAAATATATATTTTTTTTCAATTAAAGCTTTAGTTTTTCCTTCAGTAAAAACTTTTTCATCGTTTTTAAAATAGGTAATTTCATCTGCATAAATTGTTGTATCTTTTTCAAGATCATTAACTACCGCATCTTTTTTTGCTTTAAAAATATTATTTATTTTATCATATTCAAGACTAGAAGCTGTGATAGTATTGTTTTTGTTAACAGCTTTAGAATTTCCTATCGCGTATGTTTTTTCATCGTTTTTAAAATAGGTAATTTCATCTGCATAAATTGTTGTATCTTTTTCAAGATCATTAACTACCGCATCTTTTTTTGCTTTAAAAATATTATTTATTTTATCATATTCAAGACTAGAAGCTGTGATAGTATTATTATCATTAAAAGCTTTAGAATTTCCAATTGTGTATACTTTTTCATTATTTTTAAAATAAATTGCTTTGTCAGATGTGATAATAATATTATTTGAAACATCTACATATTTTACAGTACCAATTGCCTCTAAAATATTTGTGAGCTTATTGTAAAAGAAATTTTCAGCAGTAATTGTGCTACCATCTTCAGAAGTTGCTGTGCCACCTTTATATCCATTAACTTGATTTCCATTTTCTAAAATTTCAATTTCAGTTACATTGAACACGAATGGTTCATTTGCATTGACAGCTTTTAATGTTAGCAAACTACAAAATATAATTAAAAGAAAATATCTAAACTTATTTTTCATTAATATTTATTAACATTATTAAATTTACTAAAGCCAAAAAAATTATCGGCGTCCATACTGAAACCATTAATGGAATTTTTTCAGTTGATCCCATTACATTAAAAAGGTTGTTTATATAATAAATTACAACTGAAAAAAATAAACCAATAATTATTTTAATAACTTTGCTATTAGATTTTTTTGTATTGAGCATTATGATTGATGATAAAATTGTCATTATTACTAGAAATAAAGGATATGTTGCAATTTTATAAATCTGCATGTCCACATCCACAGTCGAATAGTTTAATGATTTATAGTTTTTTCTTAAATCAATAAGTTTTAATAATGATAGAGAGGATAGATTTGAAAATAAGCTTTCAATTCTTTTTTGATCAAAATTAGATCTAAACTTTAATAAATCAATCTTATGACTTACATTATCTTTAAAAATTGTTGCATCGTAAATTAGCCATTCATTTTTTTTTATATCAATCTTGTCACTGCTTATACTTTCAACTAAGTTAAATTCTTTATCAAAAGTTGTTATGAATGTGTTGGTTAAAAAATTATTATTTACTTTTGATGAATTTATTATACTTACTTGATCATCTACGACATCTTTAATCCATAAACCATTCTTATTAATTACTGCTAAATAAATCTTATCTTCAGAAAATTGATTTTTTATTTGTATATAATAATGCTGCAGATTAGAGGAAAGTGAATAAAATACTGTAATAGTTAGTATTCCAATCAAAAAACTGACCAAACTCAATATATTAATTATTTTAATATTTTTTAGTCCAGAATATTTAAAAATATTTATTTCATCATTATTAAATAATTTTATAAAAAAAAATTGCGTTCCTATTAAAAAAATAAAAGGAAACATTTCGAAAATAATAGACGGCGAACTCATAATCGATAGGTAGATAGGGTAAAACGAATTTACTTCTTTGGTACTAAAAAACTCTATTTCTTTAAGTATGTTTAGGATAAATACAAGACACGTCATTACAAGAAAAACATTTAAAAATGATTTTACAAATCCAGTTACTAAAAATTTTGTATAAGTTTTCATTATAAAATTTTTCTATAAATTAAACTCAATTTATAAATATACACCAAGTAAACTAATAAAGTTAAAATTAATGGTAAAATTAATATTGAAATATTTTTAATTAAATTATCAGTAATATAACCAAGAGAGCTTTCAGATAAGATAATTATTATAAAGCCAATAAAAAAAATTAGATATTTATTCTTATTATATTTAAGATTTTCTTTTGAGTTTAAAATCAACATTAACGAAATTAAAATTAAAACTGGTAAATAAAGAGGATTAATTAATCTTTTAAATAATTCTTTATAAACGTTTCTAGGGTTATCATGATAACAATCTTTTATTTCTTTTTTTTTTATTTTTAAAATAAATTGTAAACAATTTATTAATGAGATTGTTGATAGTTCTTGAATTTTTTTATGAGTAACAAGATGAGAGTCCATATTTGCTAATCCAAAATCTGATTTAGAAAAATCAAAATTGGTAATATTTTTACCGTTTTGATTTAATGTTTGTCCATCATACAGAACTAAAATTCTTTTATTACCTTTTAATTCAAAAACTCCTTTTTTTGCAAAAGTGATTTGAAATCCCGAAGTAGAATTATTTTTTTTTATATATATATTTTTAAATTCTTTATTTATATCTTTATCCTCTGCATAAATAGTTAGCCCTTTAATAGTATCATTAAATTTTTTGGGCTTTATTAAACTTTCAAAATAATCGACGTTTGAACTTCTTAACTTCGATCTTGCTAATTCCTGAGACTTTGGCACAACAAATGAAACAAGAATAATTTGTAACAACATAATTAAAATTGAAATCCAGAAAAAAAAATTAATTACTTGCAGTTTATTTATGCCATGATTCCAAAAAATAATTAATTCATTATTGTTCTCGTACTTTAAGAATGTATACGAGAAACTAAAAAACAGCGCAAAAGGTAAGATTCTACTAATAATCTTTGGAAAATTTAATAATGTATAATTAAAATAAACATTATAATTTCTACCATCCTCAATCATTATATCTAAAAAATTTACTGCTTGAAAAACCCAAATAATTGCACTGATGCCAAATAGAGCTAAAAAGAAAAACGTTAAACAGTCTAATAATAATTTTCTAAATATAATTTTTTTCATTGAAATGTTCTAATTTTAACAATATATAGCACTCTACTCGCATTGAGTGTATTTAAAATTTATGACTATTCAAATTAATTATAAAAGTAGTAGTTCAAAAAAGGTTTCATCAAATCTTGTCTTATTTGTTGATGAAAAATTCAATATTAGTGGCTTAAAAAAAAATATTTCAAATTCTGAATTTTTATACATTTCAGATCTATTAAAGACTAGTGATTTAAAAAAAGATTTACTTTTTTTTGAAATAAATTCAAAAAAAACAATATTTTTAGTGTCCATTAAGAAAGATATAAAAACTTCTGATGTTGAAAACTTGGGAGCTAAATTTCATGGTAATATAGATTATAAAAAGAAAAATGATTATTTTGTAAACTCAGATACCATTAATAGCAAAATCAAAAATTTTGCAGGATATTTTTTACATGGATTAAAATTAAAATCTTATGAATTTAATATTTATAAATCAAAAAAAGATAAAAAACTTGTTTCAATAAATGTTATTGGAAATAAAAATAAAATATCTGCAAAGGATCAATTAAGATTTAAAGCATTAGAAGAAGGAACTTATTTTGCAAGAGATCTTGTTTCTGAGCCAGGTAATATTTTGCACCCTGATGAATATGCAAAAAGAATAAATTCACTTAAAAAATTTGGTTTAAAAATTAATATATACGATGAAAAGAAATTAAAAAAACTTGGTATGAATGCTTTGCTTGGAGTTGGACAAGGTAGTATTAGAGGATCATATCTTGTCACAATGGAATGGAATGGTGCAAAAAATAATTCCAAACCTTTAGCATTTATTGGAAAAGGTGTTTGTTTTGATACAGGTGGTATTTCACTAAAACCTGCCAAGTTTATGGAAGATATGACTTATGATATGGCAGGTTCTGCTACAGTAGTTGGTTTAATGAAAAATTTAGCTGTAAGAAAAGCAAAGATTAATGCTGTTGGTGTTGTAGGACTTGTAGAAAATATGCCAGGCGGGAATGCCCAAAGACCTGGAGACATAGTTAAATCATATAGTGGAAAAACAATTGAAATATTAAATACAGATGCAGAAGGTAGATTGGTTTTGGCTGATGCTCTTACCTTCACTGAAAAAAAATTCAAACCTAAATTCATGGTTGATTTAGCAACACTTACAGGTGCAATTATAGTTTCTCTTGGCTCAGAATATGCTGGTCTTTTTTCAAACGATGATAAACTATCTAAGCAATTACTAGAAGCTGGGGATAAGGTTGATGAAAAATTATGGAGAATGCCATTACATAAAAATTTTGATAAATTAATTGATTCTAAAAATGCTGATATGCAAAATATTAATTACGTTGGTGGAGCAGGATCAACTACTGCAGCACAATTTTTACAAAGATTTGTTTTAAACAATACACCCTGGGCACACTTAGATATAGCTGGTATGGCTTTTTCAAAATATGGAGGAGCATTAAATTCAGGTGGTGCAACAGGTTATGGTGTAAGATTATTAAATAAACTAATAGAGGATGATTATGAGTAATACCGAACAAACATTATCAATTATCAAACCAGATGCTGTTGAGAGAAGTTTAGATAATGAAATAAAGGAAATGTTTAAAAATAAAGGGTTTTTAATCGTAAAAGAAAAAAAAATTCAAATTGAAAAATCAGAAGCTGAAAAATTTTATAAGGTTCATGAGACAAAACCATTTTATAACGATCTTTGTGCCTATTTATCTTCTGGACCAATTGTAGTTATGATTCTTGAAAGAGAAAATGCAGTATCAGGTAATAGAGATTTAATGGGTGCTACTAATCCAAATGATGCAGAAGAAGGCACTATTAGAAAAAAATATGGAATTTCTATTGATAAAAATTCTGTACATGGATCAGATAGTGTTGAAAATGCAAAAATTGAAATAGATTTCTTCTTTAAAGACTAAGTATCTTCATAATAGCTGCCGGATAGAGTTTATGCTCTTGGATTAAAATCTTTTTTGCTAAGGTTTTAGGAGTATCAAATTTGTTAATTCTAACTTTCTTTTGATTAATAATTTTACCAGAATCAAGTCTAGAATTTACAAAGTGAACAGTACATCCTGAATATTTATCTTTATTTTTGATTGCTTTTTCGTAAGTATTTAATCCTTTATATTTTGGAAGAAGTGAGGGATGAATGTTTAGAATTTTTCCTTTAAAATTCTTAATAAAACTCTTCGATAAAATTTTCATAAAACCAGCAAGACAAATTAAATTAATATTATCTTTTTTTAATTCATTGGTAACTTTTTTTTCAGATAAAATATTTTTAAAATTAAATACTTTTTTTTTAATTTTGTAAATCTTGGCATATTGTAAGCCTTTTGAATTAGAATTATTAGAAATAATCATTTTAATGATTATTGGAGATTTTTTAAGTTTTGAAAATCTGATAAGAGATTTTAAATTACTACCTGTTCCAGATATAAAAACTGCAGTTTTTATTTTATTAGATCCAGTTAACGGAGCCATTTAGTTTAACTTTTTCTTTAAAATTTTTATTAATTTTTCCTATAACATACGGTTTAAAATTATTTGAAAAATATCCTTTAATTTTATTTAATTTTTTTGGGTTAATTATTAAACAAAAGCCAACACCACAGTTGAAAGTTTTAAGCATCTCTTTATCTGATATACCTTTTTTATGAAGCCATTTGAAAATTTTAGATGTTTTGATTTGGTCTAAATTTATTTCAGCTGACAAATTATCTGGAATCACTCTTTTAATATTATCAGCTAAACCACCACCTGTAATGTTTGCACATCCATTAATTAAATCTTTATCTATCAATTTTAAAACTTCACTTACATAAATTTTGGTTGGTTTGATTAACTCATTTTTTAAAAAATTATTTTTTTTAATATCTATTTTTTTTTGTTTAAGAAGATAACGTACTAAAGAATATCCATTAGAATGTAGACCACTTGAAGGAATAGCTAAAATTAAATCATTATTTTTAATTTTATTTTTACTTAAAATTTTATTTTTACCAACAATTCCAACCGCAAAACCTGCAATATCAAATTTACCTTTCTCATATGTGTCAGGCATTTCAGCTGTTTCTCCACCAACTAGTTCACAATTAGACAATCTGCATCCTTTTACGATACCTTTAATGATCGATTTTAATTTTTTTAAATGAATTTTGTTTATGGAAATGTAATCAAGAAATAGTAGAGGTTTAGCACCCTGAACAATTAAATCATTTACACTCATTGCAACAAGATCAATTCCAATAGTGTCATACTTATTAAGCGTATTTGCGATTTCTACTTTTGTGCCAACTCCATCAGTACAGGCAACAATTTTGGGTTGTTTTATTTGATTTGGAATATCTGATATAGAACCAAAACCACCAATATTCGAAAACTTTTTTTTGCCTTTTTTTTTTGATGAAACAGATGAAATGAAATTAACAAATTTATCTGCCGTTTTTATATTAACTCCACTTTTTTTATAGGTAATTAATTTATTATTCATTAATATGTTTTATGAGATTTAATATTAAACTTTTTAATTATAAAAGATTATATATTCTTTTTTGCTTTCTTGCTTTGTTAAATATTTTTTTTTCCACAGAAAATATTCAAGCCAAAACTTTCTCTATTAACGACATTGAAATATCCACTCCATTTGAGATTAATTTTGATAAAAATAAGATAATTGAAGAAGGCTTTTCCCAAGCTTTTGATAGGCTAATTTTATCCATTGTACAAACTAAAGATCAAAAAAAACTTGGCAAAATATCTCTTAGTCAAGTTAAAGGCATGATTGAAACTTTTTCTATAAAAGAAGAAAAATTTATTAATGAGATTTATTATTTATCTTTAAATGTATCTTTTAATAAAAAAAAAATACTAAATCTTATGGAGAAAAAAAATATTTTTCCATCTTTACCTATTAAAAAAAATATTTTTTTTCTACCAATAATTGTAGAAAAAAATAAAGAAGAAATTTTAATTTTTTCTGAGAGCTATATTTTTAATAATTGGAATTCTTATACTCAAAAGTATCATTTACTGAATTATATTTTACCCACTGAAGATCTCGAAGATTTTAATTTAATAAAAAAAAACATAAAAAATATAGAAAGTTTTAATTTTAAGAAAATTATTCAAAAATATAATCTTGATGAATACATCATATCAATAATCTTTAAAGATAATAATGATATTAAAGTTTTAAATAAAATAAATATTAATCAAAAAGAAGATCTCAAAAATGAAAATTTTTCAAATCTTAATATAGATAATTATCAAGAGGCAGATAAACTAATTGAAAGATTAAAAGAATTATATGAAAATTATTGGAAAAATAAAAATGAAATTAATACATCAGTTAAATTACTATTAACAATCTCAATAAGTAACACTGATAATTTAGAAATTTCAAAATTTGAAGAAATACTAAATAATATGGATTTAATATATGATTTTTATATTTATAAATTCAATAACAATGATAATTTTTATAAAATTATTTTTAATGGATCCCCAGACCATTTTCTTAAAATTATGAAAGATAAAAAGTATGAATTTGATATTCAAAATCAGATATGGGCTTTGAAATGAATGATCTAAATCAATTAATCTTGAATTTTGATCATGATCAAAATTTTAAAGATCAAGATTTTTATGTTTCACATAGTAATGAATTTGCATTTAAACTATTAAATAGTTGGCCTAAGTGGGAGAAGAATTTTGTAAATTTAATTGGAGAAAAGTTTTCAGGAAAAACACATTTAGTAAATATTTTTTTACATAAGTTTAAAGGAATTAAGATAGCAGCCGATGATATAAACAATGATTTTTTAGAAAAAGTTAAGATTTTTGAAAATATAATTATTGAAAATTTTAATGATAGAATTGATGAAAGTTTATTTTTTACATTATTAAATATTGTTGATCAGGATAACAAATATTTAATTTTAACTTCAAAAATCCCAATTGTAGACCACACCTTTAAATTAAATGATTTAAACTCAAGATCTAAAAATTTTTTATTATGTAATATAGAAAAACCTGGAGATGACCTTTTGTTTGCTCTTATATTAAAAAACTTATCAGATCGCCAAATATCTATAGATAAAAAACTAGTACATTTTATTATTAAAAGAATTGATAGATCGTATGGCAAAATTTTTGATTTCATATATAAAATCGACAAAATTAGTTTAAAAAGAAAAAAGCCAATCGATTTTAAAATTATAAAAGAAGCCTTAGGAGAATAGTTGAATAAATATAGAACACATAATTGTAACGAACTAAGAAAGGAAGATTTAGATAAAAATATTTCTATATCTGGATGGATTAATAAAAAAAGAGATCATGGCAACCTATTATTTATTGATCTAAGAGATAATTATGGAATTACTCAATGTATAATAGATAAAGAAAATAAAAATTTTTTAGAGTTAGAAAAAACTCAACTTGAAACAGTCATAAAAATTAATGGAAAAGTTGTTAATCGTTCTGATGAGACAATTAATAAAGATATTGAAACAGGTGAGATTGAAGTTGTTATAAGTGAATTTGAAATACTAGGAACTTGTAAAGAGTTACCCATGCCTGTTTTTAGTGATCAAGAATATGCTGAAGAAATTAGATTAAAATATAGATTTTTAGATTTAAGAAGAAAAAAAATTCATGAAAATATAATCTTAAGATCAAAAGTGATTTCACATATTAGAAATGAAATGACTAAACTTGGTTTTTTAGAGTTTCAAACTCCAATATTAACATCTTCTAGCCCAGAGGGCGCAAGAGATTTTTTAGTTCCAAGCAGATTAAATCCTGGAAAATTTTATGCATTACCACAAGCACCTCAACAATTTAAGCAATTAATAATGATCTCTGGTTTTGATAAATATTTTCAAATTGCTCCATGTTTTAGAGATGAAGATGCTAGAGCCGACAGAAGTCCAGGAGAATTTTATCAGCTTGATATAGAGATGTCATTTGTAGAGCAAGAAGATGTTTTTAACGTTGTTGAAACTTTAATGGTTAATACTTTTAAAAAATTCTCACATAAAAAACTAATGTACGATAAATTCCCAAAAATTTCATATGCTGATGCAATGTTAAATTATGGAAGTGACAAGCCTGATTTAAGAAACCCATTGTTTATAAATGATATTACAGAAATATTTACAAGAGAGGATGTTTCATTTGAGATTTTTAAAAAACTTGTAAAATCTGGTTCAAAAGTCAGATGCATTTCAACTAAAAATACAAAAGATAAACCCAGAAGCTTTTTTGATAATATTGATAAATGGGCCAAAGAACAAGGTGCCTCAGGATTAGCATATTTTACTTTTGAAAAAGAGGGTCAACTTTCAGCGAAAGGACCTATTGGAAAGTTTTTTCCCAAAGAATCCTTGGAAGAAATTATGAAAAAAACTAACTCAGAGGTAGGAGATAGTATTTTTATGGCGTGTGGAAAACAAAATGATTTAGAAAAAATTACTTCGCTTGCTAGAGATAAAATAGCAAAAGATTTAGATTTAATCGATGATGATGTTTTTGCATTTTGTTGGATTGTTGATTATCCAATGTTTGAAAAAGATGAATTAACTAATAAAATTCAATTTAGTCATAATCCTTTTTCTATGCCACAGGGAAAATTAGACGAAAAAGATTTTGAAAAACCCTTAGATATATTAGCTTATCAGTACGATATAGTTTGCAATGGTATTGAACTTTCATCGGGAGCAATAAGGAATCATAAGCCAGAACTTATGTATAAACTTTTTTCAATAGCAGGCTATGACAAGAAACAAGTAGATGAAAAATTTAGTGGAATGATCAACGCACTAAGTTATGGAGCTCCACCTCACGGAGGAATCGCTCCTGGTATTGATAGGATTGCAATGTTATTAGCAAATGAAAAAAATATTAGAGAAGTAACTATGTTTCCAATGAATCAAAATGCACAAGACTTAATGATGAAAGCTCCATCTAATGTAAATGCAGAGCAATTAAAAGAGCTTGGTATTGCTATAAAAAATAAAAAATAAAACTATTTTTTACCTTTTAAACTTATTTTAATATCTGAAAGATCTACAAGATTTTTTTTATAATTATTTCTCACAAAACCTTTACTTGTTATATCTTTTACAATTTTTAACAATTGGTTTTGGTCTTCAGATTGTGCCTCTTCATTTGAAGCAGGTTCATTGCCTCCAATAGAAGGTGTATGTGCTAGATCTTCTCTATTTTGATAAGATATAGCTAATTCTCTAAAAATATAATCTAGTATCGAACTTGCACTTAGTATTCTATCATTACCTTGTACTTTTCCAGACGGTTCAAACTTTGTACCAACAAAAGCACTTATGAATTCGTCTAGAGGAACACCATATTGTAGTCCCAAGGAGACAGCGATAGCAAAATTATTCATTAGAGCTTTAACTAATTCTCCTTCTTTACTAGTATCAATAAAAATTTCACCTATCTTACCATCTTCATATTCGCCAGTATGTAAATAAACTTTATGGTCCCCAATAGTTGCTTTTTGGATGTAACCTTTTCTTCTATCAGGCATTCCAAACCTTTTACCACCCCTCTCAGAGGATTTATTAAAGTTTGAAATAATGTTTTCTTTATTTTGTGATATTGTTTGGTTTGTCTCAGAAACTACTTCGACTTTCTTACTTTCAATAACTTTATTGTTGTTAGGATCAAGACTTTTGGTTTTACGATTATCAAGTTTTACATTCAAAACCTCAAATTTTCCATCATCTCTTTTTTCAAGGTTTTTTAACTCTTTTTCATTAATATCATCTAGGTAATGATTAACTTTAAAAGTACACGTGTAGTAAGTCTCAACTAAATATTTTGCCATTTTTCCTCTTTTTAAATTTTTTGTATCTTGGGTCAGACAATTTATTTATATACAAATTCATATTTTAGTCTAATTTAAATTTTACAATTTATAATTGAATAAAAAAAATATTTTATGTTGACACTTTTTAAAAAAATTTTCACATGGTGGTATCAAGATACATTTGGCACTAGATTAAAAACAATTTTTTTTGGAAAATTAGTTGGTAATGACGAGCTTGGTAATAAATATTATGAGAGTAAAAGTGGAAAAAGATGGGTTATTTACGTCAATACTATTGATGCATCTAAAATACCAGTTGAGTGGTATTCGTGGATGCATTTTATGCCTAATAAAATAGAAAAAACCCACAAACTTGAAAAATATGAATGGCAAAAACCTCACCAATCTAATTTAACTGGTACAGAAAAGGCTTATTATCCCAATAAAGATAAAGATGGAATTAAAAAAAAATATTCTAGCTGGAAACAATAAATTTAATTTTTTTCTTTTTATTTTTCTAGTTAATTTTTTTTCAATAAATATTTCAGTAGCAAAAGATAATACAGAAGGAACTTTTACAGATTTAAAAATTTTAGATAAGATTAGTTCGAAAAATACTTTAGTAAAAATAAAAAATGGGGAATTAATTACTTTTAAAGACCTTTCTATAAAAAGTTTAAAATGTAAAAATTCAGAATTTGATGATAATCCAGAAATTACAGCTTATATACAAGTCAAAGATTTAACTGATGAAAATAATAATGAGGTTTTCGTATTTAATGGATGGATGTTTTCATCAAGTCCATCGATAACTCCATTTGATCATCCTGTGTATGATGTTTGGCTTATAAAATGTTATTAGACTATTGTATCTTTGTCTAACCAACTAACGTTAAAGTCAGAATTAATAAATTTTTTATGACTTAATAGTTTTTTATGCAGTGGAATGGTTGTTGTAATCCCCTCTATCACAAATTCATCTAGCGACCTATTCATTCTTTGAATTGCCTCTTTCCTATTTCTTCCATGACAAATTAGTTTACAGACCATACTATCGTAATAAGGAGTAACTTTATATCCTTGAAAAATAGCTCCATCTACTCTTGTTCTAAAACCTGATGGTTGATGACACATACCTATAGTTCCAGGCGATGGTTGAAAATTTTTACTTGCATCTTCTGCATTTATTCTACACTCAATTGCATGACCTCTTGGGTTTATTTCACTCTGTTTTAAAGCTGTTTCTCCAGAAAAAGCGATCCATATTTGTTCCTTAATAATGTCAACACCGGTTACCATTTCTGTTACAGGATGTTCAACTTGTACTCTCGTATTCATTTCTAGAAAATAAAATTTTCCACTTTCATAAATAAATTCTACTGTTCCAGCTCCCATATAGCCAATTTTTGCAACCATATTCACTGTTTTTTCAAATAAATCTTTTCTGATATCATCATTAAGAATTGGGCTTGGTGTTTCTTCAATTAATTTTTGGTGTCTTCTTTGAACAGAGCAATCTCTTTCATGAAGGTGCACAACATTATTTTTACCTGCTAAGATTTGAACTTCTATATGTCTTGGATTTTGAAAAAACTTCTCAATATAAACTTCATCATTGCCAAAGTATTTTTGTGCTTCTGATTTTGCAGTAGAAAATAAGGTTTCAAATTCCTCGTCTTTGTAAACAATTTTCATACCTTTTCCACCACCACCACCTGATGCTTTAATTAAGACAGGAAATCCAATTTTTTTACAAAGTTCTTTAGCTTGAGCTATATCAGTAACACCACCTTCAGAACCTTCAATTACTGGTAAACCATTCTCTTTAGCAATTCTCTTTGCTTGTATCTTATCTCCCATCATTTCTATATGTTTAGATGATGCACCTATGAAACTTATTTTATTTTCCTCAAGAATTTTAGCAAAACTAGCATTTTCAGATAAAAATCCATAACCAGGATGTACAGCGTCAGCATTAGTAAGTTCTATTGCCGACATTAAATTTGGAATATTTAAATAGCTGTTTGCAGGTTGGTGAGATCCTATACAAACACTTTCATCTGCCATTCTAACATGCATACTTTCTCTATCAACATCAGAATGAACAGCCACAGTTAGAATTCCCCATTCTTTACAAGCTCTAATAATTCTAACTGCAATTTCCCCACGGTTTGCAATTAAGATTTTTTTAAACATTATTTTATTCTAGAATGATAATAGTTTGACCAAACTCAACAGGATGACCATCTTCGACACAAATTTCTTTTACAACACCATCTGCCGTTGAGGGAACGTGGTTCATTGTTTTCATTGCTTCAACAATCATTATGGTATCACCTTTTTTAATTTTTTTACCTACTTCAACAAATTTTTTTGCACCAGGATCTGGAGCATGATATGCTGTACCGATAATTGGCGAAGTAATTTCAGTTCCTGATTTAGTATTAAATTTATTAGAAACTTTTTCATTTCCAGTTTGTGTTGTAGCTGTTGTGACGACTGGTTGATTGCTAATAGATACATTATTTTTTGAGACTTTAATTTTAGTATCCTTTTCAGTAATTTCTATCTCGGTGAGATTAAATTCATCTAAATAATCACTTAACTCTTTTATTATACTTTTATCTATTTTCATTTTTTAAAAGCTTTTCTATTGAAATTATGGCCAAAATATAACCTTCAACACCTAAACCAAAAATTCCTCCTGTTGCTATATCGCTTATAAGTGATTTATGCCTAAATTTCTCTCTTTTATATATATTTGATATATGTAATTCGATTATTGGTTTTTTAAATAAATCAAGAGCATCTCTAATTGCAACTGAAGTATGTGTAAACCCTGCAGCATTTATAATCATGCCATCATATTTTTTTCTAGAATCTTGAATTAAATTTACCAGCTCTCCTTCAATATTTGATTGAGCAAACTCTAATTCTATACCAATCTCATTTGATTTTTTTAAACAATTTTCTTTCAATTGTTCAAAAGTAGCTGAACCATATTGTGATTGTTCTCTTTCACCTAATAGATTAAGATTTGGACCATTAATAATTATTATTTTATTATTCATTCAACTCTTATATACGATGAAAAAAATAAAAAAAATAAAAATTAAAGTAAATGGTAAGTTTAAATCTATTTCAGAGAATTGGAAAATCTCAGATTTAGTAAAACATTTAAAAATTCCTATAAAAAAAGTGGCAATTGAACTTAATCAAGAGATAATAGATAAAAAAAATGTTAGTAAAATTAGTTTAAAAAAAAATGATAAAGTTGAGATAGTCCATTTTATTGGGGGGGGATAAGTGAAAAATGATAAAATAATTATTGCTAATAAAAAATTTAATTCTCGATTGATTGTTGGCACTGGTAAATACAAAAGTATGTCTGAGTGTGCAAAAGCAATTAAACTTTCTGGGGCTGAAATAGTAACTGTTGCTGTTAGAAGAGTGAACATAACTGATAAAAAAAAACCACTTCTTATGGATTATATAGATCCAAAGAAAATTACTTATTTGCCAAATACAGCAGGATGCTTCACTTCAGACGAAGCTTTAAGGACGCTACGATTAGCAAGAGAAATAGGTGGTTGGAAATTAGTTAAATTGGAAGTTTTAGGAGATAAACAAAATCTATTTCCAGACATGATTGAAACTTTAAAATCAACAGAGGTTTTGGCTAAAGAAGGTTTTAAGGTAATGGTTTATTGTAACGATGATCCATTAATGGCAAAAAGGTTAGAAAACTCAGGAGCTGATGCGATAATGCCATTAGCTGCACCTATTGGTTCAGGTTTAGGTATTCAAAACAAAACAAATATTAAAATTATTAGAAAGCAAACTAATTTGCCATTAATTATAGATGCGGGCTTAGGACAAGCATCAGATGCAGCAATTGCAATGGAATTAGGATGTGACGGTGTTTTAGTTAATACTGCGATTGCTAAAGCAAAAAAACCATTTGATATGGCGCTAGCATTTAAGCATGCTGTTATTGCTGGAAGACAGTCCTTTTTAGCTGGACGTATTAATAAATATTTATATGGAAATGCATCTTCACCAAAAAAAGGAATTATTAAATAGCTGCTGTTTTTTTAATAAACTTTTTTTTGAAATAAGGTTTCTTTTTAAAAGGTTTTTTTTTAAATTTTTTAATTTCTTTCTTATCAATACTTTTATCCTCTTTAATTTGAATATCTAAATTTTTTAATTTTTCAAAGTGTTCGATTAATTCAATTGTTTTTTTTGATTTGTTTTGGATGTTAATTATATATTCTGGTATAATAAGTGTAGGGTCACTAACAATATCTATTGTCATTTTATTTTTTTTCTCAAAATAGGTTAAATTATCAACAAAATTTTCTTTTAAAAAATTAGAAATTTTTTCACAAACTCTAAGTTCAACAAATTTAGCTTTATTAGTAATTGCTTTTAATTCAACAGTTTTGAGTAATTTTTGAGCAAATGACGCATCTGTTAGAGTTACCTTCCACTTTATTGCACTTTCCCTCAACCTTTGTCTGGACATTTCAAGAAGGCCAAAATTACTTATTCTTCCAATTTGGATTCTTGCTCTATCAGGTCTACATTTTTCTTTAAGTTTCCTTTCAACCAATCTTCTATTTCCATAACTAAGCATGTCAATAAAATCGATTATAATTAGACCAGACAAATCTCTTATTTTAATTTGCCTAGCAATTTCTTCAGCTGCCTCAATATTTGTATCTAATGCTGTGCTTTCTACATTTTTACCTTTAATTGAGCTGCCAGAATTTACATCGATTGATACAAGTGCTTCAGTTGGATTAATTACAAGATATCCTCCTGATTTAAGTTTTATTTCTGATTCAAATATTTGATTTAATTTTTGTTCAATATTTTCTTCAATAAATAGCGGAACTTTTCCTCTATATTTTTTTATCTTTTTGACATTTGATGGCATCATCATTTTCATGAACGTTTGAGCTTTTTTATAACCTTCATTACCTTCAACTATTATGTTTTTGGTGTTATCATCGAACATGTCTCTTAAAGTTCTTTTTATAATTTCACTTTCCTGATGGATCAAAGAAGGTGCTATAGAATTGATGGCATTATCTTTAATTTGACTCCATGTTTTAATTAAGGTTTCTAAATCATTATTAATTTCATTTTTAGTTTTATTACTGCCTGCAGTTCTCACAATTAAACCCATTTCTTTAGGGATTTGAATTTCATTTAAAATTGTTCTTATTTTTTTTCTATCTGATGGATTGAATATTTTACGAGATATTCCTCCACCTTTTGGAGTATTAGGCATTAACACAATATATTTTCCAGCTATTGAAATAAATGTACTTAGTGCTGCACCTTTTTGGCCTCTTTCATCTTTGATGACTTGTACCAAAATTACTTGATTTGGTTTAATAACTTCCTGTATTTTATATCTTTTGAATTTAAATTTTGTCTCTTTTTTTTTTTCTATTTCCTCATTTAAATTATTTTTTTCATCAGCCTCACCATTAATTTCCTCTGAGGACTCTTTTTCAATATTAATAGGGTCATCAATTTCAAGTTTTCCCTCAGCAATATTTTCTTCCTCTTTAGCCTCAACTTCTTTAGAAAGCTCCTCTCTAGCTTTTTCTTCTTCTTCTTTAATTCTGTCTAAATCTGCTTTTGGTATTTGGTAATAATCAGATTGAATATCGTTAAAAGATAAAAAACCATGTCTGTCTCTTCCAAAATCAATAAATGCAGCTTGAAGAGATGGCTCTATCCTACTAACTTTACCAAGATATATGTTATTTTTTATTAAATTATTCTTTAAACTTTCGTACTCGTAGTCTTCAATGTTATCATCTGATTTAAGAACAATTCTAGTTTCATTAGGATGCGATGCATCGATATATAAATTTTTTTCCATAATAGTTTGATTGCTTGATTCATTTAATAATATAAGTGTTTATAAAATTTTGTTTTATTCTAATGCCTTATCTTTAACAAATTCCAGGATATAATGGAAATAAAATGAATAAATTTCTAAAAAATATACTATTTATTTCGTTATCTCTCGTTTTATTGCTTGGTATTTTGATATTTGGAATTTTATGGTCTTATTCAAATAATATTCCTGATTATAGGTTTCTTAAAAGCTACAAACCACCCGTATCAAGCAAGGTATATTCTGGTAACGGAGATCTTGTTGCTGATTTTTCAAAAGAAAAAAGGATATTTGTTCCTTTTAACTCAATTCCAAAAAATGTAATTAACTCTTTTTTATCAGCTGAGGACAAAAATTTCTTTTCTCATCCAGGTGTTGATGCAAAAGGAGTTTTAAGAGCAGTGGTTAACAACATTTTTAATATAATTTCATCAAAAAGACTTGAGGGTGCTTCAACAATAACTCAGCAAGTGGCTAAAAATTTTTTATTAACAAATGAGGTTAGCCTTAATAGGAAAATAAAAGAAGCTATTTTAGCATTTAGAATAGAAAGAGCTTTATCTAAACAGAGAATATTAGAACTATATTTAAATCAAATTTATCTTGGAAGTGGAGCTTACGGGGTTGCTGCAGCAAGTTTACAATATTTTGACAAGTCTATTAAAGATTTAGATTATAGTGAAGCCGCTCTTTTAGCCGCTCTACCAAAAGCACCAAGTAAATATAATCCTTATAGAGATATTGAGTTAGCTAAATTTAGAAGAGATTTAGTCTTAAAAAACCTACTTGATAACGAATATATAGACTCTAAAGAGTACGATTATCTTAAAGATAAAAAAATTATTTTGAATAAATCAAAAAAAATTTTTTTAGAAGATGCCCAATATTATATTGAAGATGTTCGAAAAAAGGTAATACAAATTTTAACATATGATAAAGTTTATAAACAAGGTTTCAATATTAATACACCTATAAATTTAGAGTTTCAAAAGATAGCAACTGAAACACTTAGAGATGGATTATTATCTTATGATAAGAGGAAAGGATGGAGAGGACCACTAACAAATAAAAGTTATTCAAAAAATTGGAATAAAAATCTCGAGAAGCTTAACTTAGAAGACTCAATTAATTGGCAATTAGCAATTGTTAAAAAATTAAATAAATTTTCAGCAAATATTGAAACTGAGGATAAATTAAATGGAACAATTAAATTTGAAGATATTTCTTGGACAAAAAAGGATTTTAATAAATTATTAAAAGTTGGTGACATAGTTTATGTTAAAAAGATTGGTGATAATGATTATAGTTTAAAACAATTGCCAAAAGTTAATGGCGGAATAGTAGTTATGGATCCTTATACAGGTAGGGTCTTAGCTTTAAGTGGTGGATTTAGTTTTAAAAAAAGTGAATTTAATAGAGTCTCTCAAGCTTTAAGACAACCTGGTTCTGCTTTTAAACCATTTGTTTATGCTTTAGCTCTTGAAAATAATTATACTCCAACATCTTTGATTTTAGATGCTCCTATTGTTTTAGACCAAGGAGAAGATCTTAAAATGTGGAAACCAGAAAATTATGGAAAAAAATTTTATGGACTGTCAACTTTGAGAGTTGGGTTAGAAAAATCTAGAAATTTGATGACTGTTAGAATAGCTCAAGACCTAGGTATCAAAAAGATTATTAATTTTTCAGAAAATCTTGGCATATACGATAACCCCGAAGAACTTTTGTCTATCTCGCTTGGATCTGCTGAAACAACATTGTTAAAACTAACCTCAGCTTATTCCGTATTTGTTAATGGAGGAAAACTTGTAGAACCAATTTTAATAGATAGAATTCAAGATAGTGAGGGAAAAACTATCTTTAATAATGATAAAAGAAAATGTATTAATTGTGATCAAATTTCTTATTTAGGTAAAGACTACCCAATTATAAAAGATGATTATAAGAAAATTTTTTCACCCCAAACTTCTTATCAAATAACCTCAATACTTGAAGGAGTTGTGCAAAGAGGAACAGCAAAAAAATTAAGAGATCTTGAATTGAATATTGCTGGAAAAACTGGCACGACTAATAAAAACACTGATACATGGTTTGTTGGATATACATCTAATCTTTTAATTGGAGTTTACGTTGGTTTAGACAATCCTTCACCGCTTGGTAGATACGAAACTGGTTCAAAAACAGCTTTACCTATTTTTAAAGATTTTGTTAAAAAAACAATTAGTAAATCAGATGCAAGGCCTTTTAAAGCTGCAGAGGAAACAGTAATGATGGTAGTTGATCCAAATACTGGCCAAAGAGCAAAATTTAATTCCAAAAATACAATTATTGAAGTCTTTAAAAAACAAAATGTGGTTGATGGGAAAGTTTTATATTTAAATAATGATAGATTAGATACTGATAATATATTAAAGTTTTATTAATGGACGAAAAATATCAAGATTATAAAAAAGAAATAGAAAAGATTAACTCCAGAGTTAAGGAGTATCTTTGAAAAAAATCATATTAACTCAAAACTTGAAATATTAAACACTAAAATGTTAGAAGCCAATTTTTGGCAAGATAAAGATAATTCAAAAAAAGTAATAAAAGAAAAAAAACTATTTGAAGATCTATTAAACACTTATCAAATTTCAATTGAAAAGCTTTCTGATTTAGATGATTTAAGTGAATTAGCCTTAGAAGAAAAAAATGAACATGTGCAAAGAGAAATATTAATAAATATTAAAGAACTTAGAACTTTAGTAAAAAAAAATGAAATTAAATGTTTTTTATCAAATGAGGCTGACTCTCTTGACTGCTATATAGAAATACATGCAGGTGCAGGAGGTACAGAAAGTCAAGATTGGGCTGAAATGTTAAGAAGAATGTACTTAAAATGGGCAGATCAAAAAAATTTTAAATCTATCTTAATTAGCGAACATAAAGGAGATGAAGCTGGTATTAAATCATCAACAATTAAAGTTGAAGGAGATTATGTGTTTGGCTGGCTTAAAAAAGAATCTGGAATCCATAGACTAGTAAGAATATCTCCGTTTGACTCTGGTGCAAGGCGACACACAAGTTTTGCAAGTATATGGGCATATCCAGTAGTGGATGAAAATATCAATATCGAAATTATTGAAAAAGACTTAAGAATAGACACTTACAGGTCAAGTGGAGCAGGTGGTCAACATGTAAATACCACAGATAGTGCTGTACGAATTACTCACATACCCTCTAAAATAGTTGTTCAATGCCAAAATGAAAGATCTCAGCATAAAAATAAAGAAACATGTATGAACATGTTAAAAGCAAGATTATATGATTATGAAATTAAAAAAAAGGAACAGGAAAATCAAAATACGGAAAATTCTAAATCAGAAATTGGATGGGGCCACCAAATAAGATCATATGTTTTACAGCCGTATAGATTAGTAAAAGATAATAGAACAAACTTTGAAAGTACAAGTCCAGATAAGGTTTTAGATGGAGATTTGGATGAATTTTTAGAGCAATCTTTATATCAAATTAAATGAGTAAAAAAATTTTAAAATATATATCTATAATAATTGGAGTTTTTGTTTTATTAATTATTTATTTAAGCACCGTTGGCATCGAGACAGAAAAATTTAACAAACAAATTCAAGATCTTGTAAAACAAAAAAATAATAAACTTGATACAAGTTTAAAAAAAATAAAACTAACTTTAGACCCATTAAATTTTAGGATTAATGCAAAAACAATAGATCCTAAAATAATTTTTAAAGGAAAGTTGATTGAGCTTGAATATGTTAAAACTCAAATATCACTAAATTCATTAATCAAAAATCAATTAGTTACATCACAAATAGAAATATCAACTAAACCAGTTTTACTTAAAAATTTTGTATCATTTATGAGATCAATAAATAATAGGCCTGAATTATTTTTTTTAGAACGATTTATAAAGAGAGGATATTTAATAGCAGATTTAAAATTTAATTTTGATGATTTTGGTGCACTAAAGAAAGATTATAAAATTAATGGAACATTAAAAGATGGCAAAATAAGTTTACTTAGAAAAAATAAATTAGAAAAAATAAATTTTCTTTTTGATATTACAGAAAACAATTTTAATTTTAGAGATATTAGTTTTGACACAAATAACATCAATTTTTTATCTGAGAGATTAAATATAAAAAAAGATAAAAAAGATTATTTACTTGAAGGCACTATAAGAAATAAAAATTCTCCTTTAAATGATGAGTTACTTCAAATGATTAAGTTAAAATATCCTCAATTTGACCTAATTAATACAAACTTTGAATCTAACAATGATTTTTCATTTAATATTAATAACAAGCTGAAAGTTGAGAATTTAACAATAAATTCAAATATTCTAATTGATAGTTCTCAATATAAGAGAAATGATTTAATTAGTAAAAATATAGTACAAATTAATGATTTAATTGACCTAAAAGATCACGAGATAAAAGCATCTTATGTCAATAATAAATTATCAATTAAGGGTAAAGGTAAAATTAAACTTCTAGATAAATTTGACCTTATTGATTATGAAGTTGTGAATAAAGGTTCAGATTTTGATTTAGTGTCAAATATTGAATTAAGCAAACTAAATATTAAAAACCAAAATTTAATAAAAGAGTATTTTCCTAATACGAAGGATATTTTGAATCTAAAGGATCATAAGATAAAAGCATCTTATACCAATAAAAAATTATCAATTGAGGGAAGTGGTAAAGTCAAACTTGTAGATAAATTTGAGCTTATTGATTATGAAGTTGTGAATAAAGGTTCAGATTTTGATTTAGTGTCAAATATTGAATTAAGCGAAATAAATATTAAAAACCAAAATTTAATAAAAGAGTATTTACCTAATACAAAAGACACTTTGAATCTAAAGGATCAAAAGATTAAAATTAATTATAAAGACAATATCCTATCAATGGAAGGTTCAGGAAAAATTAAATTAGAGAAAGAATTTAATAAAATAAAATATTCATTTTCAAAGAAAAATAAAAAATATAATTTTGAAACAGACTTAGAAGTAAATGATGCACCTTTAAAAATAGATTTCATTAATTATGAAAAGGATAAGAAATTAAATTCCCAAATAAAAATAATTGGTAGCTATACAAAAAAAATTGGACTTGATCTTAAAAAAATTAGTCTTATTTCAAAAAATAACAGAATTATGATTAATAATTTAATATTAGATAACAAAAATAAAATTGCTAAAGTAGATAAAGTTGATTTAGATTATTTTGATAATAGTGAAAAGAGAAACAAATTTGTACTTAGTAGAATTAAAAATAATTATTATGAGCTAAATGGATCATTATTAAATGCTGATAGTCTCATTACGAATCTATTAAAAGGTAAAGATGATCAACAATTAGATATTTTTAAAGAAAATATAAATATGACGCTAAATTTTTCCAATGTTTATATTGGTAATGATAATATTGTTAAAGATTTAAATGGTAAACTTCGAATAGTAGACAATAAAGTAAATCAAGCTAACATATCGGCACTATTTGATAAGGATGAAAAATTAACATTTACAATAAATACTAAAGATGAAGAAAAAATTACTACTCTATTCTCTTCAAGAGCTAAACCACTTGTAAAAAGATATAAATTCATAAAAGGGTTCGAAGATGGTAATGAAGGGTATTTAGATTTTTATTCTTCAAAAAAGGATGGTATTTCAAATTCAAAATTGATTATAGACAATTTTAAAGTCAAAGAAATTCCAGCATTAGCAAAATTACTCTCTCTCGCTTCTCTTCAAGGAATAGCAGATTTACTAACTGGAGAAGGTATTAGATTTACAGATTTTCAAATGAATTTTACAAATAAAAATAAACTTATGACGATTCAAGAGTTGTATGCAATTGGACCGGCAATATCTATTTTAATTGAAGGTTATATTGAGGAAGATAATATAATTAGTTTAAGAGGTACATTGGTTCCAGCGACTACAATTAATAGATCCATTGCTTCAATTCCATTAATTGGAGATTTGCTTATTGGAAAAAAAGTTGGTGAAGGTGTTTTTGGAGTAAGCTTTAAAGTGAAGGGGCCTCCAAAAAAACTTGAAACAACTGTAAATCCAATAAAAACATTAACTCCAAGATTTATAACTAGGACAATAGAAAAGATTAAAAAAAACTAATCTAATTCAATTTTTAAATGTCTCTTTTTTCCAATAGAAAGTTTAAGGTAGTTTTCCTTAAAAATTTCATATGTAACAATTAATTTTTCATCAGATATAATTTTATCATTAATTTTTACTGCGTTACCTTTAATTAATCTTCTTATTTCACTTTTAGACTTTTCTAATTTAGATAGAATTATTAGATCAATTATATCCAATTTATTATCAATATCTTTTGAATTAATCTTTATAGAAGGCAAGTTAGATCCAAGTGAATTACCCGAAAATGCCTCTTTAGCAGCTTGTTCTGAATTTTTAGCGGCATTTTCACCATGAAGCATGGCTGTTGTTTCATTAGCCAAAAGTATTTTTAAATCATTGATATTATCATTTTCAATTTTTTTTATATCCTCAACTTCTAAATCAGTAAAATTTTTTAAAAACTTTAAAACGTCTCTATCATCTGTATTTCTCCAAAATTGCCAATAGTCATAAGCTGATAAAAATTTTTTATCTAACCAGATCGCCCCATTTTCAGATTTTCCCATTTTAGCTCCCGTGGCCAGAGTAATTAAGGGTGTAGTTAGACCATAACTTTGTTTATTTGAATATCTTTTGATAAGATCCACACCATTAACAATATTTCCCCATTGATCTGAACCACCAATTTGTAAAACACAATTTTCTTTTTTATTAAGCTCTAAAAAATCATAAGCTTGCAAAATCATATAATTAAATTCCATGTAGCTTAAAGATTGCTCTCTTTCTAATCTTAATTTAACACTATCAAAAGTTAACATTTTATTAATTGTAAAATGTTTACCTATATCTCGAAGAAAAGAGATATAATTCAAATTTTTCAGCCACGTATAATTATTTACAAAAATTGGTTTTGTTTTAGGGTTATCATTATCTAAAAATTTTTTAAGTATATCTTTTATATTTTTAATATTTTTTTCTATCTCTTCTTCACTCAATATTTTTCTTGTTTTATCTTTTCCTGATGGATCCCCAATTCTAGTAGTACCTCCACCTAGTAGCACAATTGGTCTATGGCCATTCTTTTGTAATAATCTAAGACACATGATTTGTAATAAGCTACCGACATGTAAGCTTTCAGCGGTGCAATCAAATCCGATGTACGCTTTAATTTTTTCCTTATCCATTAAACTGGACAATTCCTCTTCATTTGTACATTGATAGAAAAAACCTCTATCTTTAAATTCTTTTAAAAATTTATTCATATGCTTATAGTTACACAATATACAAATTTTTATTAAAAAGAATATCAATGAAAAATAAATTATATACGGCTATAGGATTAATGAGCGGAACTTCAATGGATGGGGTTGATGTATCATTAATTAGGTCGGATGGATTCAATCAATTTAGCAGTGTTTTAGATGAATATTTTGAATATAACGAAAGTTTACACCAGCAATTAATTGAATTAAGAAATTTAATTTTAAGCATTGATGATTTGAAGCAGTACACTTCTAGATTAAACGAAGTTGAGAGAGAAATTACTGTATTTCATAGCAAAATTGTTAGCGAGATATCATCAAAATATCAAGATGAGATAGATTTTGTAGGTTTTCATGGACAAACAATTTTTCATAGTCCTGAAAACAAAATTTCAAAACAATTAGGAGATGGAAAGCTAATGTCTCAATTAATTAAAAGAAAAGTAATTTATGATTTTAGACAAGAAGACATGGTTAATAGTGGTCAAGGTGCCCCACTAACACCTATTTTTCATAACTTATTGTCTAAATATATAAATGAAAAGTACCAAATAGAGTTCCCTATTTGCTTTCTTAATATTGGTGGAATTTCAAATATCACTAAAATAATTAAAAAAGATGAAAACTTAGAGGAAAATTTAGAAGCTTTTGACTCAGGTCCTGGTAATTGTATGATTGATGACTGGATAAGAAAAAATTCTAAAAATAATTTTGATAAAAACGGTTCAATTGCAAAATCAGGTAAAATTGATCAATTAATTTTGAATCAAGCTATTGATAATTTCAAAATAGACTCATTCGAGAAGTCTTTAGATGTAAAAGATTTTGATATTTCATTTGCAAGAGGGTTAACATTAGAGGGTGGTTGTGCAACAATAACTAATTTTACTGCTTACCTCATAGCAAAAGGGATCGAATATGCTAATGGCAATAATAATAAACCTATAAAATATTTAATTTGTGGTGGGGGTAGAAAAAATAGTTTTCTTATCCAAAATATTAAAGATTATTTGTTACATAAAAAAAATATTAACTTAAATTCTATTGATGACTATAATTTAAATGGAGATTATATAGAGTCCCAGGCATTTGGTTATCTTGCAATCAGATCATTTTTGAAATTACCAATTTCTTATCCAAAGACCACAGGTTGTACGATCCCTACGGTTGGTGGTAAATTAGTTAAAAATTTTTAGTAAAGAGCAGTTTCTTTTTTTATATATTTATCAAGATTTTTAATTAAAGACTCATCGGTTTTTGAAAAAAAATGATTTGCTTCAGGGACAGATTGAAATTCTACTTGAATACCTTTTTGAGCACTTAATCTTTTATTTAATTCAGCGATATATTCCAAAGGTACTAATTCATCTTTTTTACCGTAAATCATTAAACCAGATGTTGGGCACGGTGATAAAAAAGAAAAATCATAAACATTTGGTTGTGGAGATATTGCAATAAATCTATTTATCTCTGGTCTTCTCATTAATAATTGCATAGCTATTAATGAACCAAAAGAAAATCCTGATACCCAGCATTGCGAGTTATCAAAATTTTCTCTTTCAAGCCAATCTAATGCAGCAGCTGCATCAGCAAGCTCACCTTGACCATTATCAAATTCCCCATCACTCTTGCCAACACCTCTAAAATTAACTCTACACACTGAAAAATCATTATCCATAAATGTATGAAAAGTATCTACAACAACTTTATTATTCATAGTTCCTCCATATTGGGGGTGTGGTTGTAATACTAATGCAATAGGAGATGTATTTTTTTTACTCTTATAATATTTGGCTTCAAGTCTTCCAGCAGGACCTGGAATAAATATTTCTAAAATTTTATTATCCATATGCGATATTGATTATTATTCTCAAAAAAAACTACGTTTATCACAACTGAGCGACAAAATGTTAGTTTTTTTATTGCAATCTATACTTGACCAATTTAGTCAGGTATGGTTAAAAAGCCACAATTTAAGGGTAAAAAATGAAACTAACTTCAAAAGGAAGATATGCCGTAATGGCATTGGTGGATTTAGCAAGGTTTGATAGCATCAATCCTGTTTCACTAAGAGATATATCTCTAAGACAAAACATTTCGCTAGATTATTTAGAACAAATTTTTTCAAAATTAAAAAAAAACAATATTGTTAAAAGTATTAGAGGAACTCAGGGAGGCTACATTCTTAACAAAAATCCAAACGATATTAAGTTAACAAATATTTTTTATGCTGTTGACGAAAAAGTAAAAACTGTCCAGTGCAAAAAAGAATCAAAAAAGGGTTGTAACGGCAAAGCCACAAAATGTATTACTCATGATCTTTGGGATGAATTAGAAAACCATATTAATAGTTTTTTTAAAAATAAAAGTCTAGAAGATTTAATTAAAAATAAAAAAGAAACAAGGATTTAAAAATGGATAGTAGACAAAAAAAAATAAATAATTTAAAAGATTATAAGTATGGCTTTTCTACTGATATAGAGAATATTCAAGCTCCTAAAGGATTAAACGAAGATGTAATTAAATTTATTTCAAATATTAAAAAAGAACCTGAGTGGATGCTAAAGTTTAGGTTAAAAGCTTTCGAAAGATTTAAAGTATTAAAAGAACCAGATTGGCAAAAACCTAAATTTCCAAAAATTGATTATCAAGATATTTATTATTATTCAGCTCCTAAGAGCATGAAAGATAAACCAAAAAGTCTTGATGAATTAGATCCCAAACTTCTTGAAACATATAAAAAACTTGGAATTCCTCTTCAAGAGCAAGCAAGATTAAATGGAATAGCAGTAGACGCAGTATTTGACTCTGTTTCTGTTGCGACTACTTTTAAAGATGAATTAACAAAACAAGGTATTATTTTTTGTCCAATATCAGAAGCAATTCAAAATCATCCTGAATTAGTTAAAAAATATTTAGGATCTGTAATACCAACTAGCGATCATTTTTTTGCAACATTAAATTCAGCTGTTTTCACTGATGGTTCTTTCGTTTACATTCCTGAAGGTGTTAGATGTCCAATGGAATTATCAACATATTTTAGAATTAATGCATCAAACACAGGTCAATTTGAAAGAACTTTAATCATAGCTGATAAAGGAAGTTATGTTAGTTATTTAGAAGGTTGCACAGCACCAATGAGAGATGAAAATCAATTGCACGCTGCAAATGTAGAATTAGTTGCGCTCGATGATGCTGAAATAAAATATTCAACAGTTCAAAATTGGTATCCGGGAGATAAAGATGGAAAAGGAGGGATCTATAATTTTGTTACTAAAAGAGGTTTATGTAAAGGAAAAAACTCAAAGATTTCTTGGACACAGGTTGAAACAGGGTCTGCGATAACTTGGAAATATCCAAGCTGTATTCTCAAAGGAGATAACTCTGTAGGAGAATTTTATTCCATAGCAATTACAAATAATCATCAAAAAGCTGATACAGGCACCAAAATGATACATCTTGGTAAAAATACGAAAAGTAAAATTATTTCAAAAGGAATTTCAGCTGGTAGTTCAGATATGACATATAGGGGCCTAGTCGATATTTCATCGAAAGCTAAAAATTCAACTAATTATACTCAATGTGACTCTTTATTAATGGGCAATAAATGTGGAGCTCATACCGTTCCTTATATAAAAAATAAGAATTCAGAGTCAAATATTGCTCATGAGGCTACCACATCCAAAATTAGTGAAGAGCAATTACACTATTGTCAACAAAGAGGATTAAATGCAGAGGAAGCTGTTGGGTTAATTGTTAACGGTTTTTGTAAAGAGGTTTTACAACAATTGCCTATGGAATTTGCTGTAGAAGCGCAAAAACTTGTAGGTATTAGTTTAGAAGGAAGTGTGGGTTAATGCTTAAAATAAATAATTTAAATGCAACTATTGATAATAAGTCTATTTTAAATGGATTGTCATTAGACATAAATCCTGGTGAAGTTCACGCAATTATGGGTCCTAATGGATCTGGAAAAAGTACATTATCAAATATTTTATCTGGAAAAAAAGGTTATGAAGTTTCAGGAGAGGTTCTTTTTGAGGAAAAAGATTTATTTGAACTTGAAACCGAAGAAAGAGCACATAAAGGAATATTTTTAGCTTTTCAATATCCTCTAGAGATCCCGGGAGTAAATACAAATATTTTTTTAAAAACTTCTTTAAATGCAATAAAAAAAGCCAGAGGAGAAAAAGAACTCGATGCAATTGAATTTTTAAAATTAGTTAAAAAGAAATCTAAAGAATTAAAATTTGATGAAGATAAATTAAATAGACAATTAAATGTAGGTTTTTCAGGTGGAGAAAAAAAGAAAAATGAAATTTTACAAATGTCATTGTTATCTCCAAAATTATCAATTTTAGACGAAACTGACTCAGGTTTAGATATTGATGCTTTAAAGATAGTTGCAGACGGAGTTAACTCATTAAGAGATAAAAAAAAATCATTTTTAATCATTACTCACTATCAAAGGTTACTTGATTATATAAAACCTGATTTTGTACATGTTTTAATGAATGGGAAAATTGTCAAATCTGGAGGACCAGATCTTGCTATAGAATTAGAAAAAAAAGGATACGAAAATTATAATTAGATGAAAGAACAATTACAAAAAGATTTCGAAAATATTATCAGAAATTTAAATTTATCTCAAAAAGATATTGAAATAAAAAAATTTTGCTTATCTAATTTTATGAACAAAGGTTTTCCTAATAAAAAGGAAGAAGATTGGAAATTCTCAGACCTTAATCAAATTATAAAAAAAAATATTGGAGAATTAAGTTTTTATAGCGATTACTCATCTACCAACAAAGTTGATACCTCTGTATTTGTTGACGGACTAGAGCATAATAAAATAGTTTTTATAAACGATAGAATTGAAAAAATTGATTTTGATTATGAAAAAAAAGACCAAATAGAAATAATTGATCAATCAGAGACTATTAATAAATTTGATAATAATAATTCTTTATCTGATTTAAATAATGCCTTTAACAACAAATCCTTTAAAATATTGGTAAAAAAGGGTTATCAATTAGCAAAACCCCTTATTATTTATCATACAACTAACTCAAAAATTTGGTCCAAAAATATAAATTTAAGATTAGATTTTGAGCTAGATAAAGATAGCTCACTAAAAGTAATAGACTTATTTAAAGATACCTCTGAAAAAAATTTTTTAAATATTTTTTATAATTTTGATTTAAAAGAAAATGCAGTTTTAAAAAATTATAAAGTAGATAGATTTGAAAATAAAAATATTAAATATTTTTTTAATAATATTGAACAAGATAAAAATAGTATCTCAGAAACATTTATTTTATCTTCAGGATCAAATTTTATTAAAAATGAAATTAATTGTGATTTAAAAGGAGAATATTCATCTGCTTTTGTTAATGGTATTTTTTCTCTTAAGAATGATAAACATCATGAAATCAGAACAACAATAAATCATTTAACTGAAAACACAAAGAGCTACCAATTAATTAAGAGTGTTTTAGAAGAAAGTTCTAAAGCCGTGTACCAGGGAAAAATATTTGTTAATTCAAAAGCACAGAAAACAGATGGATATCAATTGAGTAAGGCAATATTATTAAATAAAGAGGCTGAGTTCAATGCTAAGCCAGAACTGGAAATTTATGCAGATGATGTTAAGTGTTCACACGGCTCAGCATCAGGTAGCTTAAATGAAGAGTCTATATTTTATTTAATGACTAGAGGTTTAAGTCATCAGCAATCAAGAGAGTTATTAATTAATGGTTTTTTATTAGATGTAGTAGAAAAAATAACTGATTCAGAAATAAAAAACTTAATTAAAAATATGATTGGAATTAAAGAATGAATATTAACAATATAAAAAAAGAATTTCCAATTTTCGATAAAAAAATTGAAAATAATGATTTAGTTTATTTAGATAGTGCTAATTCATCTCAAAAACCAAAAATTGTTATAGATAGAATTAATGAATTTTATACAAAACAATTCTCAAATGTCGGTAGAAGTGTTCATTACCTTGCGGTTGCTGCAACTAATCTATATGAGAATACAAGAACATCTGTACAAAAATATATTAATGCTAAAGACAAAAACGAAATTGTTTTTACAAAAGGAGCAACAGAAGCATTAAATTTAGTTGCAAATACATTAGGTCAAAATTATTTTAAAGAAGGCGACGAAGTATTAATCACAGAACTTGAGCATCATTCAAATTATGTACCATGGCATTTTTTAAGAAAATCAAAAAATATAAAAATTAATTTTGCTGAAATAAATGAAGATGGTGAAATTACACTAGAAGAAATAGAAAAAAAAATAACTCCAAAAACAAAATTAATATCTATTACTCATTTATCAAATGTAACTGGTGCTATTTTACCAGTAAAAGAAATTACTGAGCTTGCACATTCAAAAGGCATAATTGTAGTAGTAGATGGTTGTCAAGGTGGACCACATTTAAAACTGGATATGCAAGATTTAGATTGTGATTTTTATGCTATTTCTTGTCATAAAATGTATGGACCAACTGGATTAGGAGTTTTATATGGTAAAAAAAAGTGGCTCGAAGAGCTTCCACCTTATCAAGGTGGAGGAGGGATGATAAGTGAAGTTAAAAAAGATAGAATTTCCTATGGTGATTTGCCCAACAAGTATGAGGCAGGAACGATGGCAACAGCGCAGGTAATTGCTTTTGACCAATCAATTAAATTTTTAGAGAGTATTGGTATAGAAAACGTAATGAGGCATGAAGCTGATTTAGTTGAATATGGACAAGAATTATTAAAGAAAAATAATTCAGTTAAACTTATAGGAAATCCAAAAAATAAAGGAGGAGTATTATCATTTACTATAGAAGGAGTTCACCCTCATGATATAGCAACTATATTAGATGAAGATGGGGTAGCAATAAGAGCAGGACATCATTGTTGTCAAATTTTACATGACAAATTAAACATTCTTGCTAGTGCTAGAGCGTCAGTGGGAATATATAATACTAAAGAAGATTTAGATCAACTTAACAACTCAATAAACAACTGTAAAAAAATATTTAACTTATAATGAATTTAAAAGAGCTTTATCAAGAAATAATATTAGAACATGGTAAAAATCCAAGAAATCTTCGCAAGACAGAAGACTTTAATAAAGATGCAAAAGGTAACAACCCTTTGTGTGGTGATAATGTGCATGTTTATTTAAAACTTAATGGACAGAGAATTGTAGAAGATATTTCTTTTGAAGGTAGTGGTTGTGCTATCTCTATGGCTTCCGCATCTATTATGACGGATTTAATCAAAGGTAAAAATGAGAATGAAGCTAAAGAAATAGTTGAAGATTTTTTAGGAATGATTAAAGAAAATCCTGAACTTAAATCAGAAAATTTACATGAAGATGAAAAAACAAAATTAATGTGTTTGTCAGGTGTAAAACAATATCCAATGAGAGTTAAATGCGCAACATTATCATGGCACACATTAGTGTCTGCTTTTGATGAAAAAGAGGAAGAGGTTAAAACAGAAAATTAAAAAATATGTCTAAAAAAGAAGAAATAATTGAAGAAATTAGAAAAATTTATGATCCAGAATTACCTGTAAGTATTTACGAATTAGGTTTAATTTATGATATTAAAGTAAAGGATGAAAAGTTTGCTATAATTAAAATGACTTTAACTACCCCAAATTGCCCGGTAGCAGAAAGTTTACCAAAAGAAGTAAAAGAAGGTGCAATGCAAGTGGAAGGAATAGAGGATGTTGATCTTGAATTAGTTTGGGATCCTCCTTGGAATAAAGACATGATGTCAGAAGCAGCGAAATTAGAATTAAATTTATAATGAACCCTATAATAAAATTAAGCGACAACGCAGCATTAAGAATTAAAGAAATAATGTCTAGTGCTGAAAAAGACTCACTTGGAGTAAGAGTGTCTGTTAAAGCAGGTGGTTGTGCTGGAATGTCTTATGTCATGGAATATACTAAAGAAGTTAATCCTAGCGACGAGGTTATTGAAGAAAAAGGAGTTAAAGTGTTCGTCGATTCATCTGCTATAATGTATCTACTTGGCACTGAAATGGATTATAAAAAAGAGGAACTTTCCTCATCTTTTGTATTCAATAACCCCAATGAAACAGAAAGATGTGGGTGCGGAGAGTCCTTTAAAATCGAGTAAGTTATATTATCCCAATATTTGCATATCAGTATTGCATTATATGCATAACTAATATATAGATTCTGTATGAACAAATTTGAATTTAAAAATCTTGTTAAAAACCTTAAAAATTCTTTAAAACAAAGAACTTTTTTTAAAGATCTTCGAAAAGAAGTAGAAACTGGTGCAAACGGCACACAAGACTACGTTGTTAAAAAGGGTGTTAACAAAGATACAATTGCAACAACTAGACAGTAATTAATAACTAGCTACTGTAATACATCTCAAACTCAACGGGATGAGGAGCATGTTCAAATTTGTGAATTTCTTCAAACTTAAGTGCAATGTAAGCATCTATCTGATCATCAGTAAATACACCACCTTGAGTTAAAAACTCTCTATCTTTGTCTAAACTTTCCATGGCCTCTCTTAATGAACCACATACAGTTGGAATAGCACTAACTTCTTCAGGCGGTAATTCATATAAATCTTTATCAAAAGACTCACCTGGATGAATTTTATTTTTAATTCCATCAAGTCCAGCCATTAGCATCGCAGCAAAAGTTAGATAAGGGTTTCCTGAAGCATCAGGAAATCTTATTTCACATCTCGCACCTTTTTTACTAAGAGTAATTGGTATACGACATGATGCAGATCTATTTCTTGCTGAATAAGCAAGAAGAACTGGAGCTTCAAAACCTGGGATTAATCTTTTATAGCTATTTGTTGTAGAGTTAGCAAAAGCATTTATTGCCTTAGCATGTTTTAAAATACCACCTATGTAATGCAATGCAGTTTCTGATAAGCCAGCATAAGCATCCCCAGAAAATACTGGTGTATCACCCTTCCAAATAGATTGGTGAATGTGCATACCCGATCCATTATCACCAGCTACAGGTTTTGGCATGAATGTTGCCGTTTTGCCAAATGAATGCGTAACCATTTGTACCACATACTTATATAATTGTACGTTGTCAGCTTGATCAACTAAAGTTCCAAAATACATACCAAGTTCATGTTGACTTGGAGCAACTTCATGATGATGTTTTTCAACTTTAATTCCAACTTCTTTTAAATTCTTAAGGTATTCTCCTCGCATATCTTGTTCACTATCAACTGGTGGTACAGGAAAATATCCTCCTTTTACTGGAGGTCTATGACCCATGTTTCCATTTTCATAAACTTTTCCAGAGTTATATGGGCCTTCTTTACTATCTAAAACAAATCCAGTATTATTTGGATCATTACTTATTCTTACATCGTCAAAAACAAAAAATTCAGGTTCTGGACCAAAAAATGCTTTATCGCCAATACCTGATGATTTTAAATACTCTTCAGCTTTTTTAGCAGTTCCTCTAGGGTCTCTTTCGTAAGGAGATTTTTTTACAGCATCTAAAATATCACAAAATAGAACAACAGTATTATGAGATGTAAATGGATCCATGATCATTCTTGAAGTGTCTGGTTTTAAAATCATGTCAGACTCGTTAATAGCTTTCCAACCGGCTATCGAAGATCCATCAAAGAACACACCATCGTCAAGCATTTCATCATCAACAATAGTTGCATCCATTGTCAAATGTTGTAGTTTACCTCTCGGGTCTGTGAACCTAAGATCCACAAATTCTGCCTCTTTATCTTTTATAAATTTTAAAACATTTGCTGCGCTCATTTTGTCTCCTATATAATTTTATTAGTGGTAATTAACAAAATAATCACGAAAAATATTGCTTATTTAATAAATAACACCTATGCAATTTTCACATAAGTGGTGTATTTATGCAATAATATTTAATCAATATATTAAAACTAGTGAATTCAATACTCAATAAAGAACCTGTTAAAAGAGCGGAAAAATCAATTAAAGAATTTGATGAAAACCTTAAAATCTTATGTTTGGAGCAAACAGCTAGGACAGCTCAGGATGCAGCTACAGCTTTAGGTTGCAATGTAGGAGCAATTGTTAAAAGTTTGCTTTTTAGTGCCGGAAATAGTTTTGTTCTTTGTTTAGTATCTGGAGATAAAAGGTGTTCATTAAATAAACTTAAAAAAATCTTAGATGAAAAAGATATTTCGATGGCTAATCCAGAGGAGGTTAAAAAAATTACCGGTTATACAATTGGTGGAGTATCACCAACCGGTCACTTAGTGAAAACAAAAATCTTTATTGATAAAAATTTAAAAAATTTTACATCTGTATTTGCAGCTGCAGGACATCCTAACGCAGTTTTTGAAATAGACTTTGAAAATTTAAAAGCATTAACTTCAGGTGAAGTAAAAGAAATAACAGAATGAGAAAACCAAAAATAACTGATTACTTGTTATTAACATTATTGTCATTAATATGGGCTTCAGCTTTTTTTAATATTAAAATTGCAACATATTCATTTGGACCTGTAACTATTGCTTTTTTGAGAGTTTTTTTTGGAGCATTTCCAGTTTTATTATTATGTTATTTTAAAAAGATAAAAATTGAAGCCTTTTCAAAAGATTGGAAATGGTTTGCAGTTATAGGATTGGTAAATTTAGTTATTCCATTTATGTTAATATCATATGGAGTGAAATTTGTTCAAAGTAATTTGGCAGCTATTTTAATGTCTACAACACCACTAAGTTCAACTGTTTTAGCTCACTTTTTTTTAAAAGGAGAAAAATTTAATCTATTAAAAACAATTGGTTTATTAATAGGTTTTTCAGGAATAGTATTTTTATTTTCAGATAACTTTTTAATTAATGAAAATAACTTTATAGCTGCACTTTTAATTCTACTAGGATCAACTTGTTATGTGATTGGAGGAGTAATAACTTTAAAAATAAGTAATAAAAAAAATGAAAATGTTACCGGTTCGATTTTAATTTGGGCAACGATTATGCTTTTTCCGTTAACTTTAATTTTTGAAAAACCTTGGCAGCTTAATCCTTCAATGGACTCTATCTTGTCTGTAATTTATTTAGGAATATTTCCTACCGGTATAGCATGGTTGTTGAGATTTAAGATTTTAAAAACTAATGGACTTATTTTTCATTCACAAGTTTCATATATCATTCCAATATTTGGAATTATTTTAGGATATATATTTCTCAATGAAATAATTACTTCAAAAATTATAGTTGCATTAATTGCAGTATTTATTGGAATATATTTAGCAAGAAAAGCAGATTATAAAAATGTTACTTAATTTTTGCAATTGCTTCAATATGTGAAGGTCTTGTTTCACAACAACCACCCAATATTGTTGCTCCGCTATCTTTAAACTTTTTAGCAATTTTTCCTATTTTATCTGGTGTAAGATCATGTCTTTTACCAAGAAATTCATTGGGGTTTCCGCCTGAATTTTTAAAAAAAGATGATGTATATCCTTTTTTTGGTTTTGTTGTCATAAAACCATTTAATTTAAAACCAAATGGTACATTTAAATCTTTTAATTCTTTTAAATTATTTTCATAATTTTCAGGTGAAACACAAGAAAGCATTACACCTAGCAATTGATCATCGAGTATTCTTTTAATATCTGAAATCTTTTCTCCACTTGGTAAAGCTGTTCCTTCTGATATATGTATTCCAATTAAATATGGTTTTTTGAATTCCTTAATTGCTTCAATTCCACATTTAAATTCTTTAATACTGCTCCACACATCAAAATAAAAAAAATCAATATATGGGTTTAACAATTTAGCTTGTTCATTAAAAGTTTTAGTGATTTCTTCTTCATTTTTTTCATCTGCTTCATAAGTTAATTCTTGGGGAGGCAAACCCCCTGCTATAAGTAAATTTGGAAATTCTTTTTTTAATTGATTTGCAATTTCACCTGCTTTTTTATTCAAATATTCAAATTTATTTTCAATGTTATTTTCTTTTAATCTTTTTCTTCGCGTTGTGAAGGTAGTAGTTACTATTACTTCAGCCCCTGCTTTTACAAAATCTCTATGGGTATCTAATAATAACTGATGATAATTTTCATTTAAGATTGCATTAGCACTCCATATAGTACCATAAGGTTGCATACCTCTTGCCAGAAGTTCTTGACCCATTCCACCATCTAATATTCTTGTTTGTTTGAAAAAATTTAAGTCCATTTTATTCCTTACTTTTTTAGTGCTTTAGCAATATGCTAGGTGCACAATATAGTTCAACTACCTTGCTTATTGATTTTATGTGGGAATTTCCTTTTTAGCAGTTAATGCCCGCAATTGGATCAAATCGGCAATTACTTTATAAAACTTTATTGATTAATTGTAAATTATTTTTTTAAGATAATTTTTGCATTGAAAGAAAAAGATCTACGCTCTCCCTCAATATTAAAAGGGTAAGCAGTATGCATTAAATAATTTGGAAAAATTAATAAATCTCTAAGATTTGGTGCCACGTTATAAATACTTTTACTTAAAAATCCCTTTTGTCCATTTATGAAATCAATTGTTCCATTTGTTTTCAACTTCTTATTTTTTACCATTTTATTATTAGTCATACCTTTTGGTAATTTTAAATAGCCAACACCTGATAAATCTCCTTCATGGTAATGAATAGGGTTGTATTCACCTTTAAATTGACGAACTACCCAAAGATTTAGAATTTTAATTTCTTTAATGTTATTAATTTTTTCGTTAGATAAAAATTTATTAATACTTTTTTTTAGTTCTTTTTCTAAATTTTTTTTAATAAAATTGTCTGAAATTTTTAACTCATTTTTAATTTGACTTGCTAATTTTGAACTATAATCAACTTTTTTTACATTAGATTTATTATCAAATTCATTGTTTAATTTATCAGAAAATTTTTTTGAAATTTTAGTTTTTCCAATAGAAGGACCAAATGGTTTAATATTTTTCATTTCAAAATTAAATATATTAATAGATACTTAAATCAAGTTTACGATATCAGTCTTACACCCATTCTTATAGCTACAAAAATAACTAGCAGTGAAGTAATTAAGGCAAGAGTTTTATTAGACAAAAACTTTATATTTAAATAGTTTCCAATTTGTCCTCCAATTAAAACACACAAGAAAAGAGGCCAAAAGTTTAAAAATTCATCAAATACAATGTTTTTAGTAAGTTGACCAGTTATACCAAAAATTGAATTTATTAAGATAAATAAAGATGCAGTAGCAGCAATATGTTTTGGATATCCTGCTCTCATTAAAAATAATATTGGACTCAAAAATATTCCGCCACCAATCCCAACAATACCTGAGACAAACCCTATTATAGATCCAATAAAAATAGACAATATATTGGAAACCTTTTTGATTTCAAATTGTTCATTATTTAATGTTTTGTTTTCAATAAATAGGAAGATGCCAGCTATCGCCAAGACAAAAAATAATAATATTTCAAATAAATCTTTTTCTATTGAGATTGATGCTCCAAAAAAAGCAAAGGGAATAGATCCAAAGAGATATGGAATTAGTAATCTAAGATTTATATCACCTGATCTTAAGTAGTTAATTGAGTTTCCAGAAACAACAATGATATTACAAAATAAAGCTATAATAGGAAAAATATAGTAGGGCAATTCCCAAATTAACATCAGTGCAAGATAAGTAGATCCTCCACCAAATCCAACGCTAGAATATAAAATTGCTGTTATAAAAAAAAATATTGATAATATAATCATACTTATAAAATTTATTATGAATGTAAATATAGCTTTATTAACTGTAACAGATACCAGAACTTTTGATAATGATAAATCAGGGGGTATTCTTGTAGATAAGATTAAAGAAGCTAATCATAAATTGATTGATAGAAAAATTTGCAAAGATAGAAAAGAAGATATTATAACGATTTTAAAAGATTGGACTAATCATAAAGATATTGATGTTATTATTACCACAGGTGGAACAGGCTTAACAGGAAGAGATATAACTCCAGAAGCAATCGATGAAATAGCGGATAAACATATACCTGGTTTTGGTGAAGTCTTTAGAACAATTAGTTTAAAAACTGTAGGTACTTCATCAATTCAATCAAGAGCTTGTGCAGTTTTAGCTAATGGAAAATATATTTTTGCTCTACCTGGTTCTTCTGGTGGTGTAACAGATGCTTGGGATGGAATTTTGAAACATCAACTAGATATTAATCATAAACCATGTAATTTTGTTGAGTTATTTCCAAGATTAAAAGAAAAATAATTATTTCTGATATTTTTCTTTCCATTCAGAGTAAGGCATTCCATAAATGTGTTCTCTTGCATCTGGATCTGAAATTGTAACTCCTTTTTTTTCCGCTTCTTCTCGGAACCATCTTGATAAACAATTTCTACAAAAGCCAGCAAGATTCATTATATCAATATTTTGAACATCTTTTCTTTCATCTAGATGTTTTATTAACCTATCAAGAGTTGCTGATTGAATTTCTTTTTTTATATTATCATCCATAATTGATATCTTTTTTTTTTATTTTAATTCTTAAAGCAAGCAAAACAAGTATAATTACAGAGTAAATTAATGGTTTAAAAAAAATAGTCTTTGATAACCAAATATAGTGAAGAGATCCAAAAACGGCAATTACATATATAAGTCTGTGTAATTTTTTCCAGTTATGTTTTAATAATTTTGTCATTTTTTGAGAAGATGTTATTGCTAGAGGAATTAGTAATAACCAAGTAGAAAATCCAATAAAAATATATTTCTTTTTCAGAACATCATTTAAAATTGGCTTCCAATCAAATCTATAATCTAGACCCACATATGTTAACAGATGGATAGTTGCATAAAAAAAAACAAATAAGCCAAACATTCTTCTAAATTTTATCCAAAAGTTAAAATTTGTAAATCTCTTAAGAGAGCTCATGGCTAAAGTTATACAAATAAAAATTAGAGTCCATTCACCAAAATGCTTCATGATTTTTTTTATAGGTTCTGCTCCTAATTGATTATTATAAATATCTAAAGAAATTGTAGTTAATGGCCATAAACATAAAATAAAAATGAAAATTTTGGAATATTTTATCAATGTAATTTATTTAAAAATATTTTTTTAAATCCATACCTGAGTAAAGATTAGCTACTTCGTCTCCATAACCATTAAACATTTGAGTAGGAATTCTTTCGCTCAAAATTCCTGAACCAACAACTCGCTCTGAAGCTTGAGACCATCTTGGATGATCTACGTTAGGATTAACATTTGAATAAAATCCATATTCTTTTGGTGAGGCTCTCATCCAAGAGGAGGTTGGCATTTTTTCAACTAATTTAATATTTACTATCGCTTTTGTACTTTTAAATCCATATTTCCAAGGAATAATTAGTCTTAATGGTGCTCCATTTTGATTTGGAAGATCTTTATTATAAAGACCTGTTACTAGCGTTGTTAAAGGATGCAACGCTTCATCAATTCTTAACCCTTCTTTGTATGGCCATTTGAGAATTGGATAACGTTGACCAGGCATTTGTTCTGGATCATAGACAGAAGTAAATTCAACAAACTTACCTTTACTTGTTGGTGAGGCTTTTTCTAAAATTTTACTTAGAGAAAATCCAAGCCAAGGTATAATCATTGACCATCCTTCAACACATCTTAATCTGTAAATTCGTTCTTCACTTGGGAACATGTTTTTTATTTCCTGAATAGTTAAAGTAATTTTTTTTTCAACTTCACCATCTATTGTTATTTCCCAGGGTTTTGTCTTAAAGTTTTGAGATTTTTCTACTGGGTCGGATTTTCTAGTCCCAAATTCATAGTAATTATTATAAGTAGTGATATATCTATATTCAGTAATTTTTTTCTCCAAGTTGTTAGTTGATGCATTTGCCGTATTAATTATGTTTTGACCTATAATTAATGAACCAGTAGTTATTCCAAATCTTTTAATAAACTCTCTTCTTCTATTATATATTTTTTCAGGTGTGATTTCTGAATATTTAATTTTTTTCATGTAGTATGGGGTTTCCTTTTAACCAAGCGCTTTCATCATTGGTATAATGTTCTTTTTTCCATATAGGAGATTTTTTTTTAATTTCTTCAATTATATATCTTGATAAAACATAAGATTCCTCACGATGTTTGCAAGCAACAGCAATGATAATGCTAATTTCTCCAAGTTTTAAGTAACCTTTAATATGTTCAATAAATACTGCTTTATCTTTGATATTTAATTTTTTATCTACTTCATTGTAGATTTCTTCAAAACTTTTAACGACTAATTCATCATGACTATCATAAGTAATACCAGTTACAGTTTTATTATTATTTTGATCACGTACTGTTCCGGTAAAAAAAATTGAAGCTCCGAACTTAGAAGATGAGATAAAATTTTCAGCTTTTGAAATTGATAATTTATTATCTTTTGAATTAATTATTTTACTATGAAGCATTAACCCCCTCCGATAGGTGGTATAATAGCAATCTTCTCATTGTTTGTTATTTTATAATTATCACTTACGATCTTATTTTTTTCTGAGCAAAACGCAGACGAATTTACTATTTTTTTAAAATTTTTATTACCATTAAAATTTTTATCTAAATAATTTATTATTTTAGATCTGATATCTTTAATAGTTGAATTATTATCGACATTAAATTCTAATGAACCTTGATTGCTAAAATCTCTGCTTGATCCAAATAATTCTATTTTTATCTTCATTAAATTAAAATAAATCTTTTAAAAACTTTGGTAGACCATCAGGGTTTGTCCATAAACCACTTTTACCACCTTCTTTAATCAACAGTTTAACGTTATCAATTTTAAGATGAGGGTTAACTATTTTGCTCAAATCATAAATTGTAATTAGCGCAGCATTTACTCCCATAATTGCTTCCATTTCTACACCAGTTTTTGCATAAGCAGATACTACACAAAAAACTTCAAGCGAATTATCTTTGTCATGCATAATAATCTTAGTAGCTGTATGATCGATCGGTAAAGGATGGCAAAGTGGTATTAGTTCACTTGTTTTTTTAACACCTAATACAGCAGATACTTCCGCTAAAGTTATAGGATCACCTTTTGGCATTTGCTTATTTTTAATTAATTCAAAAACTTTGTTACCAACAAAAATTTTTCCAGAGGCTAAAGCTCTTCTAAATGTTTCTTTTTTTGATGAAACATCAACCATATTAAAAGAATTTTTTTTAAAAATTTCTTTTGCCCAATCTTTTAATTCATTTTGCTTAACTATTTTTAATTTAGTCAATTATCCTCCAGTTTTAGATAAATTTTTAGTAGAACCTGTTTTTCCAAGTTCTAAGTAATGAGATTCTTTTTTAAATTGCATTTGTTTTAAGATAAGATCTTTTAATTCACTAAGTTGATTATCGTTTTGTAATAAGTGCCTAACGCTTATTCCAGTATTTCCAAATAAACAAAGTCTTAAATCTCCCCTAGATGTAATTCTTAAACGATTACAACTTTTACAAAAATCTTTTGAATAAGGAGCAATTATTCCAAACTTACCTTTATATTCGGGATTTATATAATTTAAAGAAGGACCCGCATCTTTTCCGAAAGTTTGGTAAATCCATTTATTTTCATCTAAATAATTTTTAAATACTTTAGATGGAATATGGTATTTTTTGAAATATTCTAAATTGTCACCTGTTTGCATTAATTCTATATATCTAAAATCAATTTTATTATTTTGAATAAAGTTTGACCATTCATCAAAATCTTTTTTTGTTGAGTTAATTTCATTTAGAAGAACACCATTAATTTTAATATTTTCAAACCCAAAGTCTTGTAAATTTTTTATTCCTTGCAAAATTTCTGGCAATCTATCATGACCGGTAATATTTTTAAAAGTTTCACGGTTAAGACTGTCTATACTTATATTTATTCCATTTAGGCCAGTATTTGCTAAAAATTTTGCTTTTCTATCTAAGTGATAACCGTTTGTCGTAATTACAACATTTTTTATTCCAGATTCAATTTTTAAAATTCTGATAATTTCATAAAAATCTTTTCTTACTGTTGGTTCACCACCTGTAATTCTAATTTTACGAACTCCTAATTCGGAAAAGCATTTTGCAAGACGTTTAATTTCATCCAAATGAAGAAATTTTCTACTATCACTCCTATCAATTTGATAACCATTTGGTAAACAATAACCACATTTAAAATTACAAACATCTGTAATTGACATTCTAATATAAGGAAATGTTCTGCCGAAACTATCTTTAAGAATATTCATAAGTTATATTTTATAATATATTCTAATTTAAAATAACATGCATAAAATTCTTTATGAAATTATTAACTAAAATTTAACTTTCTCTAATTTTTTTGTTTTTAAAGACTTATTAGCAGTCTCTGCTAAGATTAATGATAATCTACCATCTTCAAAATTTGCTAATGGTTTAATATTTTTTTTGCAGAGTTTTGCCAAATCATTTAACTGAATTTTGTAAGCGTCAGAATATCTTTCAATAAAAAAATTTTTGAAAGTAGATTTATTATTAGTTGAATTTTTAGAATAAAAGGAAGTCTCCTGATCTCTTTGATTGTCAGAAATTATCATACCTTTAGAACCAAAGAGTTCAATTCGTTGATCATATCCAAAGCTACAGTGTCTAGAGTTTGTAATGATACATTGCACACCTTTTTTTGACTTCATTACTACAGTGGCTAATTCTAAATCTTTAATTTTTTTAAATTTTTTATCAGTAAAATATTTACCTGTTGCAAATAAAGAATTAAATTCATCTGATCCAGCATAATACCTGGCTAAATCAAAATCGTGTATCATCATGTCTTTAAATATACCACCAGATGTCATTAAATAATTCAATGGAGGTGGAGCAGGGTCACGACTTGTTATTATTATCTTTTCTAATTTGCCTATTTTACCTTTAAGTAAATTTTTTTTTAAAGAATTATGCGCAGGGTCATATCTTCTATTAAAGCCTATTTGAATTTTAGGATTATATTTAGCAATATTTTTTTTACATTGATTAATCTTTTTTAAATTTAAGTCCAAAGGTTTTTCACAGAAAACGATTTTTTTATTTTTAACTGCCTCTTCTATAAATTTTAAATGAGTTTTGGTACTTGTAGATATAAAAATACTTTTAATATTTTTATCTTTCAAAGCTATAGAAGGGTTTTTAATAGGTATACATTGATATTTTTTGGATAATTTTTTTGTTAATTTTTTATCTATATCAAAAACATATTTTAAATTAAATTCAGGATGATTGATTAAATTTTCAGCATGCATTTGACCAATCCTTCCAAGGCCAAATAAGGCGATATTAATTATATTTTTACCCATCTTTTTCTTCTAGAAGAAACTTTGCAGGCATTTATAAACTTTGCCGTTTCTAGTCCCTCATCTTCATTTGGGTAAAAAAATCTTTTTTTAGATTTAGTTTTTAATGAGTCAGAAAATTCTTTGTAGATATTTGCAAAAGCATCTAAATAACCTTCCGGATGACCAAATTTAATTCTTGAAAATTTTTTAGATAATTCTGCATTATGAAATCCTCTTTCAAGCAATTTAACAGCTCCTTTTCCAGGGTTTAATTTTAAATAACCAGGATCGTTTTGTACCCATTCCAAACTACCTTTAGAACCAAATATTCTTATTTTTAAACCATAAACACCGCCTCTTGCCATTACGCTAGTCCAAAACATCCCTTTAGCTCCATTAGTAAAATTGATCATTACTTGGGCGTTATCATCCATCTTAATTTTATTTGAAATTTGTTTTATATCAGCAAATACTTGTTTTCCTTTTAATCCAGAAATATATAAGGCTAAATGATATGCGTGTGTTCCAATTTCATTAAGTACAGCCGAAGCTCCAACTATTTTATTATCTATTTTCCATTTTAATTTTTTCTTTGCATTTTTAGAAGTTATTTTTGCTCCTCCAGACCAATCTTGAATATATTCAACGTTAATATATTCAACCTTACCAATTTTTCCTTTTTCAATTAGCACCTTAGCTTCTCTTACCATAGGATAAGAGGAATAATTATGAGTTAGAGCATATTTAATTTTTTTATTAGATTTAATTTTTTTATATAATTTTTTAGCTTGCTTTAAATTTCCTGCAAAAGGCTTATCAGAGATAATGTGAATATTTTTATCTATAAATTTTTCAGCTATAACTTGATGACTTGCAGGAGGTGTCATTATTGAAACTACCTCAATACCGTCATTTCTTTTGGACTCTTTATCAGCCATTTCTTTGTAGTTTGAGTAACATCTGTCTTTTTTAATCCCTATACTTTCCCCAAAACTTATTGATAATTTTGAATTTCTTGAAAAAACACCAGCAACTATTTTATAACGATCATCAAATCTCGCTGAAATTCTATGTACATGGCCAATCCAAGAATTTGGACCCCCACCAACTATTCCTAAAGATAATTTTTTTGTTTTCATTGTGTTTACAGTTTCATATATCATAACAAAAAGAAATATTATGTCAGTAAAATTAGGAATAGCACCAATAGCATGGAGCAATGATGACATGCCTGAACTAGGAGGAGACACTCCTTTAGAACAATGTCTTTCAGAGGCAAATGAAGCTGGATTTTCAGGAATAGAGTCTGGTGGTAAATTCCCAAAAAAATCTGAAGAACTTATCCCTTTATTAGAAAAATATAACTTAAGATTATGTTCAGGATGGTATGGAGCAAATTTAAGAAAAAATTCTGTGAAAGATGAAATTGTTGCAATTCAAGAACAGCTAAAACTTTTTCAAGACTGTAAAGCACCTTGTATAGTTTTTGCAGAAGTTTCTGATTCTATTGCGGGTGATCCAAATAGACCTTTATCAACTAGACCTCAAATGGATAATGAAGAATGGAGTAATTTTTGTAGAAAAATTTCAGAAATTGGAAAATATCTAGAAGACCAGGGTATGCCATTAGCTTATCATCATCATATGGGGACAGTAATTGAATCACAAAAAGATACAGAAAGACTTTTAGAAAGCACTAATGATCAAGTTAAATTAATTTTAGACACTGGACATATGCTTTTTGCTGGAGGAAATTCTATTGAAGTAGCTGAAAATTTTAAAGAAAGAGTTGTTCACATTCATTGCAAAGACATGAGAAAAAATATTTTAAATAAATCATTAGAAAAAGATTTAAGTTTTAGACAAGCTTTTTTAGAAGGTGCTTTTACAGTTCCTGGAGATGGATGTATTGATTATAAACCTTTATTAAATTTTTTAAAAAGAAATGATTATAATGGCTGGTTAGTAGTTGAAGCAGAACAGGATCCGTCTAAAGCAAATCCTTTAGAGTATGCCAAAATCGGATTTAATTATTTGTCTAAAGTTTGTAAAGAAGTAGATTTAGATATTATTTTATAATTTTACAATTTTTGACGTTTCTAATTTATTATCAAAAAAATCAATAATATTTTGTATAGTTTCTTTACCCATTCTAGTCATACATTCTTCCGTGAAAGAAGCTGTATGTGGACTTAAAAAAACTTTATCATTTTTTAATAAAGGATTATTTTGTTCAGGTGGTTCGGTTTCAAAAACATCTAAACCAGCGCCAAAAATTAAATTTTCTTTTAAAGCTCTATCTAAATCAACTTCATTAACAATTCCACCTCGGGCAGCATTAATTACGATGCAATTTTTTTTCATAGATTGAAGTAAACCATAATTGATTATATTTTTAGTTTTATCATTTAAAGGGATGTGAAGAGATATAGCATCCATTTCTTTGCAAGTTTCTTCCATGCTATCTACTTTGATTCCGCCTAGTTTTTCTATTATATCTTGAGAAACAAAGGGATCATAAACAAAAACTTTCATTTCAAATCCAAGGCATCTTTTTATTAAAGCTTTACCTATTCTCCCAAATCCTGCAATTAGGATATTTTTATTCCATAGTTCAACAGTTTTAGGCAGTTTATTTCTATCATTAAATTTTCCTTCTTTAACAGTGTCATCATACATATTTTTTCTTTTGGATATATTTAGCAGCATAAACATTACATGTTCAGCTACAGCAATTGCATTAGCTGTTGCAGTAATAGCAAGAGTTAAGTTCTTTTTTTTAGAAACTTCTAAATCGATATTGTCGTATCCAACACCATGTCTTGAAATAATCTTTAAATTGTTTGCAGTTTCAATTACATTACCGGGTAATTTTGCAGTTCTAATAGATGCGCCATCACAATTTTTTATTTTTGTTTTTAAAAATTCAGGGTCAATTTTTTCAACAACTTCAAATTCATAGTCTGGATTTTTTTTTAATAATTCAATACCAGCTTCATGAATAGGTTGTATAATTAATATTTTTTTCATATTAGGAAAATTTATTTTGTTAATAAATTTGATAGATCTCTATTGTTATGTTTAAAAGTTGGTAAAGGATATTTAAAAGCATATTTTCTTGGTATACATTTATTTTTAGCTTTTTCCCAAAGAGCTACCCATTGTTTGTAATTATGAATTTTAATATTTTTTTTGTTTTTACTTCTGACATAAAAGTTAGGTAAGGGTTTACGTCCCGAAGGTGTTCCAGCTCTATTATATCTTAAATCAGCACTAATTCTAAAATTATTAGATTTGTTTGGAAGCGAGCAATGTATTGAATGTTTATGCAAAAGTATAATGTCACCCACATCGGCCTGTAGATATATTGGTTTAAATTTATCTAAAAGTTTACTATTTTTAATTTCTACTTGTCCTTTGTATCCAGATATATGGTTTAGTAATCCCATTTTATTAATTTCTTTAACCGTAATCATGCACCCGTTGTTTTTAGTTGTTTTAGTGAATGGTATCCAAACAGTAACCATATCACAAAATTTTTGACCGTGAGTAGACAATACAGCCGCATCTTGATGCCAAGGTGTTCTGCCACTCAAACCATCATGCACTGATCCTTTAGGCAATTTTTTTTCTGGTTGTTTAATTCTAGTATTTTGTACTGGGCTAGATAAAATTTCAGAACCTAAAATTTTTTCCACAACATCTAATATTTTTTTATTTGTAATTAGATTCCAAAGTGAATGTGAAGCAAAGTAATCACTATCTTTCTTAACATGATCTCTAGGTAATCTCGTATTGAAATATTGATCCAGATCATAAATATTTAATTTAGATACATATGTGTATTTTTTTCTAAAATCATAATTTAATGCTCTATTTTTGTAAATTTTGGGAGCGAACTTTTGGATGAGGCAGTCCATAACGAATTCCATGTCCTTCATGATAGGTTTTAAATCTTTATTGAAATTTAAAATGTTTTTTACTTTTACAAACCCATCTCTCTTTAAGATTTCTTTAATTTTTGAGTTGCTCTTCATTTTAGCTAGTCTTTTTTAGCAGATAATTTGAATCATGAAAAGAAGTAAGCATTCTTTTATTATTAGGTACAATAGTCGGAAAATAATTATTATTTTTAAATGACCAGATAACAGGTTTGTTTAATGCATAACTTCCATAAATAAAAAATCTTTTTGGACAGTTAAATTCTTTAAATCTTTTAACTCCATGATATGAATTCGGTGTAGACTTAAAAAAGATAACAGTTCCTTGTTTGGGAGTAAATTCTTTAACAATTTTTAGCTCACTACCTTTTGGAAATCTTCTAAAACTTTTTCTTATAATTTTCTTATATTTTTTTTTATATAGAGTAAGTGAACCACCATTTTTTTTAGGTATATCTGTAAGATAAATTAAAAAATTATATAATCTATTAACATCATCTCTATGAGGTTTTAAACGATAACCACCCTTAGAAACTGAAAAATCTATATCCAAATTAAGTATCGGATTTCTATAATTATCACCTAATAATTTTGTTAGCTCTTTGGAATTAACTTTTCTTTTAAGTGTAAACTTCTTTGAATTAAATGATCTTGGATTGTATAAATTTGTCCAAGTATTTTCTTTAAATTTTGATTTAAATATTTTTTCTATTTTTTTAAAAAAAATTTTATTATTAAATTTCTTAAATAACTTTAATGAATATTTAGAGTTTTTTAAATAAATTTTGAAATTTTTTGAACCTTTGTTTATTCTACTTCTTCCTCCCATTATTATATCATCAAATGATTTAGATGAACTTATTTCAGAGATTAAATTTTTACAGATATTTTTAGGAATAGCTTTTTCAGCAACTAAAACAGGAAAATTATTTTTAATTTTTTTTAATTTTCCTATATTTATCATTCAACTATACATTCCTTCTTTAACTTTAATCATTTTATACATTAGATCATTTAAAGGAGTTGGGATTTTATGATTTTTTCCAAGCCTAGACACTTCACCACTAATAAAATCAATTTCTGTTTTTCTTTTATATAGGACATCAAACGCCATCGATGATTTATTGGTTTGTTTTGAGTCCACTATTTTATTGAACATAAACAGACATTCATCTTCAGAAACCTCTATTCCTTCAGCTAAAGCAACTTTTCTAGTTTCTAGAATTATTTCTTTGCCTAAAGATCTAGAAATAGACTGATTATTATTATCAATATAAAGTTCCGTGTGATTTAGATCAAAAATTGCAGATAAAGGGCCAATTGCAGTAAGCGCAAATAATTTCATCCATTTTCTTTTTTTAACATCTTCAGCAGCAATCATTTCTAAACCATGAGCTGTAAATGTGTCAGCAATTTCTTTTACCCTGTCACTTACTCCACCATCGTATTCTCCAATCCAGGAAGGTAGAGCAGCATGATTTTTTATATGACCTGGGCCTAATATATTTGATGCTTGTGTCGTAGTTCCGCCCAATACTTTTTCTTTGCCAACAATTTTTTGTATAATTGCTTCATGACCAATACCGTTTTGAAAAGACATAAATACAGTTTTTTCTCCAATGATATTTTTGATACTTTTGAGAGCGGGCTCTAAGACAGTTGCTTTGCACATTACAATTATAGCATCAACAGGATCTACACTTGATGGATCTGTTGTTGCTTTAACTTTAATAAATCTATCGCCACCATGACCATCCATTTTAAGACCATTTTTATTTATAGCTTCTACATGTTCTTTCCAAACATCTATTAGGATTACGTTTAGTCCTTTTTCAGCTAACAAACCTCCAAACAGACAACCCATTGCACCAGCGCCTAAAACAGCAACTTTTAAATCTTTATTTATCATTAAAGCCTTTTCCAAAATTAATTTATGTATAGATATTATATATATTATCTATAGACATTATGCAAAATAAAATATAGCTTAATACAGTAATGCAATTGGAAATAGAAAAAGCAAAATTTACAGAATATCCATTAGAAAAAATTTCTGAAGCTTTACAATTAGGCTTATCACAAAATTATAAAACAGTTGAGGTATCAGTTGTTGAATGTCCAAACTTAAGAAAGTGGGATTGTCCATCAGAAGGTATTAGTGGAAATCAAAAGATTATCGATGTTGGTGGAGAGCCTTATATGCACGATCCTAAATTCATTGGTGCTGAATTTGATTATGAGGAAATTTCAAAAATGATTGGTTCTGAAAAATCTTATGCTCTAGGAGCTGGTTCAGGTGCAATGTCATGTCTAGACGGTCATTGTGGAGAGCTAGTAATAAATGAAAATTTGATTACTTCTGAGTCAAAATCAATAATAGCACGAGTTGGATTAAATAAAGAGTGTATTGCTGAAAAATATACAGCAAGAAAACATGGTGGCTTAGGAAATGTTTATTATACTGATGGTGTTAAAGGAAAAGTTATTAAAATTAAGATAAAAGGAAGATCTGGTGAACAGGGTTCTTTGCCACAAGCAATGAGAAAAGCTTTGTCTAATAATTTACAAATTAAAGGTAATAACCAAATTGCTTTGGCAGGCGTTTTTAGAATTTTAAATGGAAAAATTAGATCTCATGTACAACCTGATTACGCTGATATTAAGCACGAATACTATGATCCGAAACAAATGAAGTGTGTAAAAGATTTTTTACAATTTTATGAACCTGTTGGACCAGAATTGCAAGGTTATAGCATACTTTGGACAGGCGACCCTTCTGGGGGTGATCTCAACTTAAGAGAGTCTGGTGAGCACACACATTTTTATTCCTATACAAAAGACAATGTTGCTGGTCATTATCACTTTGATGTAACACCTGAAGAAATAGAATATGAGGCTTATTTTAATACTGCTGATGAAGTATATAGAGTTAATAATATATATAAGAAATTAGCTAACAAAAAATAATATTAATTTAACTTTCTTTAAGATAACATTTTAAAATGAAGAAACAGTTTAAGTACCCTAAACATTTTGAAGAACAGAAAAAAATTCCAAAAATTACTCAAAAAAGAATTAAATTAGCTGAAGTATCTCTAGGTGATTTTGAAGGTAGATTAGAGAATGAATTACTTAATTGGTTTTCTACAACACCTCAGCATTGGATTATGTTGCATATGGTAATGCTTGCTTATTATAAAAATAAATCAATTACAAAAAATCAATTATTAAAAGTAATTGAAAAATCTTATTTAACGTCAAATGTTTATATTGATACAGCAATTAAAAAAGGATATTTTAGAATAATTAGAAATGAACAAGACAAAAGATCTATTTTTATTTTACCATCTGTAATTACAATAAAAACTTTTGAAGGGTTTATTGATAGAAGAGATATTCTTTACAAATGAATATAGTAAAAATTTATTAATAAGCTTTAGATTCTTCTTTTTTAGAAAAACCTTTCATTTGTTCAACTACTGCTTTTGCACCTGCGCTTAATGCTCTTTGATCAGCACCAATTGTTACAAAATTAAAACCTTTATCGATCATTTTTTTGGCATATTCTGGAGTACCGTTATGAATACCAGCAAAAATATTATTTTTTTTAGCGTGCTCTAAAATTCTTAAAATTTCTGAATAAGCTTTTGTGCTTTCTGGTCTATCGAAACCTGGCTCTTCACCTATAGCCAAACTTAAATCTGCAGGACCAATGTATATTCCATCAACACCTTGTGTTGACATAATTTCATCAAGCTTATCTAAAGATTCTTTTGTTTCTATCATGGCTAATTTAAGCATTTCATCATTTGCATGTTTTGCGTAATCAGAACCACCATAAATCAAACCTCTTACTGGACCAAAACTTCTATAACCTCTTGGTGGATACATGCATGCTTGTACAAATCTTTCTGCCTCTTCTTTATTGCTTACCATTGGACAGATAATACCATAACAACCTGCATCAAGAATTTTCATTATTTGACCTGGTTCATTCCAATTGACTCTAGCAAGTGGAGTAACATCTGTTGTTGAAATCGTTTGCAGCATTGGAAGAGCATTAGTGTAATCAACTAAACCATGCTGCATATCAATTGTTAGAGAGTCCCAACCTTGATGGGCCATTACTTCAGCTGAAACAGTACTTGGTATTTGAAGCCAACCATTAACAACAGGTTTTCCTGCCTTCATCATTTCTTTAACTTTATTTTTTCTCATAGTTATATTTTTAGACCCATATGAGTATATTTTACATTTAAGTAATCTTTGATTGCTCCAGAACCACCTTCGCGTCCATAACCAGTTTGTTTAATACCTCCAAAAGGAGCTTCAGCCAATGCTACTACACCAGTATTAACTGCAACACATCCAGACTCTAATTTTTCAGAACCAATATGAGCTTGGTCCATTGAATTTGTGTAAAGATAGCTACATAAACCTAAATCATTATCATTTGCTCTTTCAATAACTTCGTCAAAGGTTTTAAAAGTTAAAATAGGCACAAGTGGACCAAAAGGTTCTTCTTTCATAATTGTAAAATTATCTTTTACATCATCAAAAACTGTTGGTTCATAATAGTAACCTTTATTAAAACCAGCAGGTCTTTTTCCACCCATTAATACTTTTGCACCTTCACTTTTTGTTTTCTCTACTAATTTTTCAATTTCTTCTAATCTTTTTGCGGTACTTAATGGCCCTAATTCAACACCTTCGTCCATACCATTACCTATCTTTAATTTTTTTGCTCTATCCATAAAAGCACTCACAAACTCATCTTTTCTATTTTCTTGGATATAAAATCTATTAGGTGAGATACATACTTGTCCATTATTTCTAAACTTTCCAGTAATCGCTATGTCAGCAACTTTGTTCATGTCCACATCTTCACATACTATAAAAGGAGAGTGTCCACTTAGTTCCATTGTAACTCTTTGAACTTTATCAGCTGCTTTTTTTAAAATTATTTTACCAACTCTCGTTGAGCCGGTAATTGAAACTTTTTTGATTATATCAGATTCCATTAGTTCATTAGATATCTCAGCTGGATCACCTGATAGAAGATTTACTACTCCATCTGGTACACCCGCTTCTTTACATATATTAACTAATTCCATTACTGCACCAGGAGTAATTGTATCTGGTTTACAAATAACAGAACATCCTGCTGCTAAAGCTGTAGAAATTTTTCTTGATGCTAAAACTATTGGAAAATTCCAAGGAATTAAAGCAGCAACAACTCCTACTGGCTGATAATAAACATGAACTCTTGTATCTGGGAATCTACTTTGTTGTGTTTGACCATAAATTCTTTTTGTCTCTTCTGCATTCCATTCAAAAATATCAGCCCCACCACCAACTTCACCAACAGCTTCTGCAAGAGGCTTTCCTACTTCAAGAGTTAGCCATTTTGCAAGAATATCTTTTTTTTTCCTCATTAAGTCAGCAATTTTTCTAAGTGTATAAGCTCTTTGCCATGGTGCAGTATTTTTCCAAACTTCCAAACCTTTTTCTGCAGATTTTAAAGCTCTCTGCACTTCAACAGATGATGCTTTTGATGCTTTTCCAATTACTTCTTCAGTAGCTGGGTTAATTACGTCATATGTTTCATTTTTTTCTGCTTGCTGCCATTTACCGTCAATGAATTGTCCAAATTTGTTATACATAGATTTTTTTTAAGTTTACTTAATTGGGTTTTATAATTTATAGTTTAATTATATATAAACATTATACATAATTAAAGTTAAACTTAATTTATGAAAAAAATTACACTAACTTGTGCTCATGCAATTGTTAAATACTTAATTTCTCAAAAAATATTAATTAATGGGAAAAAAGAACCTTTGTTTCCAGGTGTATTTGGAATTTTTGGTCATGGAAATGTAGCTTGTTTAGGACAAGCGTTAGAGGAAAATCAAAAAGAACTTCCAACTTATAGAGGTCATCATGAACAAAATATGGCTTTAACAGGTATCGGTTATGCTAGGGCAAAAAGAAGGCAGCAGATATTTGTAGCAACATCATCAGTAGGTCCTGGAGCGACAAATATGGTTACAGCAGCTGCAGTAGCGATGAGCAATCGATTACCAATTTTATTTTTACCAGGAGACACTTATGCAAATAGAATGCCAGATCCAGTTTTACAACAAGTAGAACATTTTAATAATCCAGGAATTACAGTAAATGACGCTTTTAAACCAGTAACTCGGTATTTTGACAGAATTACAAGGCCAGAACAAATAATCCAATCTTTTCCTACGGCAGTTCAAACAATGTTGGATCCGGCAGATTGCGGTCCAGCCTGTATAGCTTTAAGCCAAGATGTCCAAGGTCAGACATTTGATTATCCGGAAGATTTTTTTAAAGAAAAAATTCATACTATTAGAAGACCTCGACCAGATGAATTTCAAATTAAAGAAGCGGCTCAAAAAATTAAGTCCTCGAAAAATCCAATAATTATTTCTGGTGGAGGAGTTTTTTATTCTGATGCAATGGAGGAGTTAAGCAATTTTGCAATCAAACACAATATTCCAGTTACTCAAACTGTAATGGGTTATTCTACAATGAAGAGGGATCATTCGCATTATGCAGGTCAAATAGGAGGATTAGGAGGAAAAAATACAAATTCTCTTGCTAAAAAAACAGATCTCGCGATTGCAGTAGGAACAAAACTTGCAGACTTTACAACTGGATCATGGGCAAATTTTGAAAATGAAAATTTTAAACTTGTTTCAATAAATGTTTCTAGATTTGATGCAAACAAACATTTGGCTCAAGCAGTAGTAGGAGATGCAAAAGTTTCATTAAATGAGCTTTCATTAGCACTTGGTGACTGGAAAGCAGAAGATGAATGGAATAAAAAATCTCAAGTAGAATTAAAAGCTTGGAATGAGCATGTAGATAATGTGAGCGCACCTTCTAATCAAGAAATACCAAGTTATGTTCAAGTGATAGGTTCTGTCTATAGAAATTCTGATCCTTCAGATATTGCTGTAACAGCTGCAGGTGGATTAGTTGGAGAAGTGGCCCAAGTTTGGAGACCTAGAGAATTAAACACCCATGAAACAGAGTGGGGCTTTAGTTGTATGAGTTATGAAATATCTGGAGCTTTAGGAATCAAAATGGCAAATCCCGACAAAGAAGTTATTTCTTTTGTTGGTGATGGATCTTATCTTTTAAATAATACAGATATATATTCTTCTGTTATCACTAAAAATAAACTTATCATAATTGTTTGCGATAATGGTGGTTTTGCAGTTATAAATAGACTTCAATTATTTAAAGGTGGAAAAGAATTTAATAATTTATTAAAGAGCTCAAAAACTCCTGGACTAGTTGATATTGATTTTGCCAAACATGCAGCAAGTATGGGAGCCAAATCAGAAGAAGTAAGCTCACTATCAGATCTTGAAGAAGCATTTAAGAGAGCAAAAAAATCAGACATAACTTATGTAATTTCAATAAAAACTCATGCTTATAAATGGATGGAAGGTTCAGCTTTTTGGGACAGTCCAACATTAGAGGCACCTATAACTGAAGAGAATAAAGAAGCTTTAAAACTGCATAAAGAAGGAAAGTCAAAACAAAGACAAGGCGTATAATTCTTTTATGAATAAAGTGTTTAAAGTTGGTTTAATAGGCTGTGGGCATATTTCTGAAACTTATTTTAGAGCCGAAAAATATTTTAATAATATTAAAATTATTAAATGTGCAGATATAAATCATAAAAACTCATTAAAATGTGCAAAAACCTATAAGATTAAAGCATTAACTGTAAAAGAGCTGTTAAAAGACAAAGAAATAGAAATTATTCTCAATCTAACAATACCTAAAGCACATTATCAAGTAGCAAAAAAAGCTTTAAGTAATGGGAAACATGTTTATTCAGAAAAGCCATTATCTATAAATTTTAAAGATGGAAAAGACCTTTTAAAATTAGCAAAAAAGAAAAAACTTTATATTGGTAATGCACCAGATACATTTTTAGGTGGTGGCATCCAAAAATCAAAAGAGATAGTCGATAAAAAAATTATTGGTAAAATTAATCTAGGAAATGCTTTTTTTGCTTTCCCAGGAGTACAGTCTTATCATCCAAATCCTGAACCTTGGTTTGCAAAAAAAGAAGGTGGCCCAGTAATTGATATGGGTCCTTATTATTTAACTGCTTTAGTAAATTTACTTGGACCAGCTAAAAAAGTATCAGGTAGTATTGTTAATGGGGTGAAGAGAAGAATTATTGGAATAGGACCAAGAAAAAACAAAACATTTAAAGTTGAATGCCCAACAACTTATCTATCTACAATTACTTTTGAGAATGGTACAGTTATTAGATTAACACTATCATTTGATGTAAACGTTCATCAAAAAAATCATATTGAGCTTTATGGTAACGAAGGTTCGATGATCGTACCAGATCCAAATATGTTTGGCGGTTCCGTTTATGTTTGTAAAAAATTGGGAGATCCTTGGAAAGAGCACAAAACTAACAAGATGCCTTTAGGAAAAATTAATATTAGATCACAAAGTTCTAGAGCAAACGAGTCTTCAACAAATGCAAATTATCGAGGAGTAGGATTAGCAGAAATGGCTTATTCAATTCAAAATAAAAAAGTTAATAAATGCAATGGTGAACTTTCATTACATGTTTTAGATATTATCAAATCTACAATGAAAGCTTGTGTGTCAGGCAAATCTCAATCAATCAAAACAACTTGCGCAAAACCTCTACCTTTTTCTTTAAAACAAATAAGAAAAATACTAAAATAATTTTTTGAATAACAATTTATGTCAAAATTAGTAGTTATATCTGATCCTTTTCCCAGAACACTCGAACTCATTTTTACAAAAAAAAAACTTAAGGAACTTAAATCTAAGTATAAAGTTTTAACTGTTTCAAAAAAAAATCCAAAAAAATTTTATGAAAACAATATACATAAAGCCACATTTATAATGGGTCAGCCAAGTTTAGATAAAAAACTTCTATCTAAAGCAAAAAAACTAAAAGCTATTATTAATGTAGAAAGTAACTTCATGGATAATATAGACTATGATTATTGTTTCAAAAAAGGCATTCATGTAATAGCAACATCTCCTGTATTTTCAAAACCAGTTGCGGAAATTGCTTTAGGAATGACTTTATCCTTATTGCGAAATATCCATATTGCTCATTCAGATTTTATCAAAGGAAAAGAAAGTTATGGGTTAGAGAGTAATCTTAAAGCTTCATTGTTATCAGAAAAAAAAATAGGACTATTGGGTTTTGGAGATTTAGCTAAATCCTTATATCCACTGTTATTACCATTTACTAAAGATATAAATGTATATGATCCATGGATACCTAAAAAAAAAATTAAAAAGTTAGGATTTAACTCAATGAGTTTAAACCAAATGTTTAAAAATTGTGAAATTATCTATGTTTTGGCTACAGTAACTACAAAAAATAAAAATCTGATAGATAAAAAATTATTAAATAAAATGAAATCCAATTCATTATTTATCATAATGAGCAGAGCTGCTGTTGTAAATTTTAAGGATTTAATCAAACGAGTAAAAAAAGGTGATTTATTTGTTGCAACAGATGTATTTCCAGAGGAACCTGTGACAAAAAATAATCCAATTAGAAAAGTTAAAAATATTCTATTTTCAGCACACAGAGCAGGAGCCTTAGAATCAGCCTTCTTTAATATGGGAAATATCGTCTTAAAAGATATGAATTTAATTTCTAAAAATTTACAACCAAAATTCTGCAAAAGAGCTGAACATAAAACGGTAGGTTTGTTGGCATCAAAACCTGTTGCAATTAATTAATTTTTTTATATTTTCATTATTTATGTCCATAACAAAAAATCTACTCCTAGAAGCAAAAGGAGTAACAAAATATTTTGGTACCATCACTGCTTTAGAAAATGTCAATTTAAAAATACATGGTGGAGAGTGTTTGGGAGTTGTAGGAGATAATGGTGCTGGTAAAACTACTTTAATGAAAGTTTTATCAGGGCTTTATAAACCAAGTGCTGGTTCTTTATTTTTTGAAGGAAATGAAAAAGTTTTAGAAAGCCCAAGAGATTCTCAAAATTTAGGTTTAGAAATGGTTTATCAAGATCTTGCACTTGCTGGAAATCTTCCAATAGGAGAAAATATATTTCTAGGAAGAGAACCAACAAAAAACTTAGGATTAATAAAATTTTTAGATTTTAAAAAGATTAAAGAATTAACAGATGCTCATTTAGAAAAACTAAAAATTAATGTAAAAAGTGCTGATCAAAAAGTTGAAGAACTATCTGGAGGTCAAAGACAAGCAGTTGCAATTGCAAGATCAACAGCATTTAATGCAAAGGTAGTAATTATGGATGAGCCTACAGCAGCATTAGCAATTAAAGAAGTTGGAAAGGTTCTTGATCTTATTAATAGTTTAAAAAAAACTGGAGTAGGTGTAATTGTAATTAGTCATAGGATGGATGATATATTTGCAGTATGTGATCGAGTGATGGCTTTATTTCAAGGTACAAATTTTGCAGAATCTGAACTTTCAAGCACTTCAAGAGATGAAGTTATTGGATGGATTATGGGTAAAAAATAATCATGGAAGATAAAGATAAAAAAAAAGAGAGCTTACATTTAAAATTAATTCCTTATTTTGATAAGTATGGAATTTTAATTTTACTATTATTAATGATAGTAGTAATGCAAATCTTACAGCCAGATGTTTTCCTATCTTGGCGAAATGTTACAAACGTTTTTAAACAAATATCATGGCAATCAATGTTGGCTTTAGGGGTTTTTATGGTCATTGTGACTGCTGGAATAGATCTTTCAGTTGGATCTATTATGATGTTATCTTTAATGGTTTTAGCAATTGTCTCTAAAGCAGGAGCCCCCTGGTTTATAGTAGTTTTAACACCTTTAATAGTTGGATTTTTATGCGGATTGATTAATGGTCTAGGTATTACATTGTTAAGAATGCCACATCCATTCATAATGACATTAGGGACATTATATATTTTTAGAGGTACTGGAAATCTTGTATCAGGAGGAACTCCAATTAGTGGTTTTACAGATGAAGTGAGATATTTGGGACATGGCAGAATAGATCTTACTTGGCTGGGATTAGAGAAGTCCCAATATCTCCCTGTAAGTTTAGTTTTAATTGCTATTGTCTATTTTATTTTTTGGGCTTTCATGAATCATACCAGAACAGGTAAATGGATATACGCTATTGGAGGAAATCCTAATGCAGCTAGAGCTTCTGGTATAAATGTTAATAAAATTTTAGTAATCGTTTATTCTCTTTGTGGATTTTTATCTGGAATAGGTGCGTTGATTTTAGCTGGAAGAACAGATTCAGGATATCCAAACGCTGGACTTCAGTCAGAGCTAGATGCTATAGCAGCATGTATTATCGGAGGAGCTAGTTTTTTTGGAGGAAGAGGAACGGTGCTTGGAGTATTTGCCGGTGTAATGATTATGGGAATATTAAGAAATGGACTCAATTTAATGGATGTTAGTTCTTTTTGGCAACAAGTTTTAATAGGTTCTATTATTGTCTTAGCTGTGTATATAGATGTTTTAAGAAGAGATTTAGGAACAAGAAAGTAAATTACACGTTAAAGTTGTTTTAATATTTTTTGAAAGTATTTCTATAATTAGTTGAAATTTTATTAAAAGTTTTATTTAATTTAATTTATTCAAATAACTAAGAGGGAAAAATAAATGAAAAACTTAACAAAAATAATTAGTGTATTTATTACGTCTGTCTTTCTTTTAGCAAGTATTTCAACAGGAGCTAATGCTGGAAAAAAAATATTATTCAGTATTAAAGGTCCTGGATCAGGAAACCCATTTTGGGCATCTGTAGAAAAAGGAGCTAAAGAAGAAGCTGCAAAATTAGGTGTAGATTTAATTTTAGTAGCACCACCTCAAGAAGGTGATGTTCAAGCTCAGATTAACCAAGTAGAAGATCAACTTGCAAAAGGTGTTGATGCAATAGCACTTGCACCTGGTGATCCAAATGCTTTTGCTCCAATCGTTGATGACGCTATCAAAAGTGGAGTACCAGTAGTATTTGTCGATACTAAAGGAATTAATGAAGGTGTAACTTTTATTGGAACAAATAACAAAAATGGCGCTGCATTAGCTGCTAAGTTTATTTGTGATAAAACTCCAAAAGGTGCTGATGTTGCGGTTTTAACTGGAATTGAGTCTCAGTCTACAGCTCTACTTAGAAGAGACGGAGCAGTTCAAGGACTTAAAGATTGTGGTCTAAATCTAGTAGCTACACAAACTGCAGAATGGGATACAGCAAAAGGAAGATCGGTAACTGAATCAATCATTCTTAAAAATCCAAATATTAAGGCTATATTTGCATCAAATGACAACATGGGATTAGGTGCTATGCAAGCACTAAAAGATGCTGATATGAATGATGTAGTAGTAGTTGGATTTGATGCTACTCCAGATGCAGCTAAGAGTATTTTAGCGGGAGAGATGACAGCAACAATTGCTCAGTTTTCTTACAACATGGGTGCTTACGGTGTTAAATATGCACTTGAGTTAGCTAATGGTGGAAGTATTGATATAAATATTGATACTGGTACTCAATTAGTAACTAAAGAAAACGCTAACGATTTTAAATAATCTTTAGAAAAAATTAAAATTAAAAGGGTGGAATTTTTATTCCACCCTTTTTTTTTATGTATTATAGTCTTTAAATGTTAATAAATATTAACCCAATATTAAGTCCTGATTTATTGTTTCATTTGAGATCAATGGGACATGGGGAGAAATTAATTTTAGCAGATGCAAATTTTCCTGCCAATTCAATAAATGATAAAGTTATAAGATTAGATGGTGTTAATATTAAAGATGCAGCTTCAGCAATATTATCAGTATTTCCATTAGACAGTTTTATTGTATCACAAGGTGACTCTCCTGTTCTTAGAATGGAAGTAGATAACAAGCCTGACGAACTAACAGAAACACATAAAGAATTTATTGATGTAGTTAAAAAAATATCTGGAGAGAATTGGAAAGTTGGTTCAATTTCAAGACAAAATTTTTATACTGAAGCAAAAAATGCTTACTGCATTGTAACAACTACAGATGCGAGACCTTTTGGTTGTTTTGTTCTTACAAAAGGTGTGATTTTGCCGGATGGCAAGGTCTGGTCTTGAAAAATGAAATCTATTTGTGTTTTTGGTGTATTTGTTACTGATCTATGTTTTATAGGTAATTCAATTCCAGAAAAGGGACAAACAATTTTAGGAAATAAACATATAGTTGGTCCAGGGGGAAAAGGGTCAAATCAAGCAATTGCCGCTGCTAGGCTTGGAGGTAAAGTAAATTTTATAACCAAGATAGGAAAAGATCAAAATGCTGTTATGGCATTATCATTATATAAAGAAGTAGGAATTAATACTGAGTCAATAATACAAGATGATAATCATTTAACAGGTGTTGCTGGAATAATGATTAACGAAAAAACTGGCGAGAATGCAATAAACGTTGTGCCAGGAGCTGCCGCTACTTTAATTAAACAAGATATAGATCAAAATTTAGAATTTATTAAAAAGTCTGAAATTTTTTTAACACAATTAGAGACACCTTATGAAGTTACTAGTTATGCTTTAAACAAAGCAAAAGAAACTGGTTCAATTACAATATTCAATCCTGCACCTGCTTCAGATATCAGAGAAGATGACTTTAAATTTATTGATTATTTTACACCCAATGAAACAGAAGCAAGTTATTATTTAAATGAAAAAGTAGAGAGCAAAGTTGAAATAGAAAGAGCTGCAAAAAGTTTTTTAGAAAAAGGAGTGAAAAATATAATTATAACTTTAGGATCCAAGGGAGTTTACTTTGCTAATTTAGATGAGAGTTATTTTATTGAAGCTTTTAAATTAAAAAATAAGGTTTTGGATACCACTGGAGCTGGAGATGCTTTTAATGGTGCATTTGCGTATGCGCTATCTAAAAATCAAGATAATAGAGACGCCTTAACTTTTGCTAATAAAGTTGCAGGTATATCTACTACTAGACGAGGAGCAGCAAGCTCAATGCCAATTTTAAATGAGGTTGATAAATATTAATAACTAAATTTTAATTTTTTTTATTCTCAGCCATTGATAAAGCAATTTTAAATGAATTTAATAAAGGTTCTAAATTTGCTATATTTTTCCCAGCTATTTCAAAAGCAGTTCCATGAGCTGTGGTTGTAATAGGCACTGTTAAACCGCCTTGAACTGTTACACCTCTATCAAAACCAAATGCTTTAAGACCAGATTGTAAAGCATCGTGATACATACCGACCATACAATCATGTTTTTTATTTTTATAAGCTACGATAAAAGATGTGTCGCAAGGCAATGGTCCATCTGTATTTAGACCAAGTTTTTTTGCCTCTTCTATCGCAGGAATAATTTCATCCTTTTCCTCAGTTCCAAACTCAGCATGAGGATTAAGTGCTTGAACAGCAATTCTAGGATTTTTTACTCCATTTAATTTCATTACTTCATCAATTAACTTAATTGGTTTTAAAATATTTTCTTTTGTAATTTTGCTTGCAACTTCTTTTATAGGAATATGAGATGTAACTCTGGCAGTCCAAAAATTGTCTATAACATTAAATTCGCAACAAAAACTTTTCACTTCTAGTTTATCAGCCATTAGTTGCAACTCATCAGAATATCTATTTCCTCCTAGTTTTAAACTAGTTTTGTTAAATGGAGCAAAATTGATCGCATCAATTTTATTTTTTTTAGCTAATTCTAAAGCAAGATCAAGAGCCTCCAAAATACTTTCGCCAGACTCTTTTGAAGGTTCTGCAATTTTATAATGATGATTTTTTCCTTTAGAAATATCTAAAAAATATTTGTTTCCATCTTGAAAATTAATTTTATCAAAATTATCTACAAATTTTAAATTATGTGAATTACCAGAAATTTTATTCCCATTTTCTAAAATATTTTTTTCACCAATAACAACAATATTTGCTTTATTAGTAATTTGTTCTGATAAAAGTTTAGAAACCAATTCGGGTCCAATTCCTGACGGATCTCCTAATAATATTGCTATGTTAATTTTATTTACGCTCATTTTTTCCTTAAACTTTGTACCAGATTATGTTTAAATAATTAAATATAAACTAACAAAAGAGGGAAATAATGAAAAAAAGTTTTAAACTTTTCTTAGCTGCTGCGTTTTTAGTGACTGAATTTTTTGTTATAGCATTACCAATGCTTACTACTTCTGCAAGAGCAGATGGTGCTATACAAGCAATCACTCACGCTGGTTTCGGTGGTGGTACTGATGTAACAACTAGAATGATGCTTTTAAGAGCTCGAAGAGTTCTTAAACAAGACATGCAATTAGTTAACAAAAAAGGTGGTGGTGGAGCTGTATCTATGGATTACATGATGAGCTTACCTGCTGACGGTCAGCACACTTTAACATGGACTACTGGTCATGCTGTATCAATGGCATTAGGCAAAACTAAAGTTAAATTAAGCGACATGCAGCCATTAGCAAGAGGAACTGACGATCCTCAATTATTTGTAGTAAATTGTAAAGCAGACATCAAAGATGCTAAAAAATTTATTAGTGCACAAAAATCAAAATCACTTAAATATGGAACAACTCATGTTGGTGGAATTGATGATGTAAGTGCAATTGCTTTTACTAAAAAAGGTGGATTAAAAGATCCAACTATTGTTGCTTACAAAGGTGTTGCTCCAATTAAAACTAACCTTATCAAAGGAGATATTGATGTAGGTGTTTTAAACTTGGGAGAAGCATTAACTGAAATTAATGAAGGAACACTTTGTGTTTCAATAGTTCTTGCGAACAATAGAATGGCAAAAATAGGAGATAGTCCAACAGCTACAGAGTTAGGAATACCTGTTGTTTTGTCTACAGTTAGAGGATTTGTAACTAAAAAAGGAGCTCCAGCTGAAAGAGTTAAAGAGTTAGAAGCTGGAATGATGAAAGCAATGAGCCATAACTATTACAAAAATTTCTTAACAGAAATTGGTCTTGATGAAACAAGTGTAGTAGGTGCTGATGAGTGGGGAGCGCAAATGGAAGTAATGCTTGATGAAATGACTGCTCAACTTAAAGCTTTGGGTTATACAAATTAACTATTTGTTGTACATTTTTTAAATGAATAATGTACAAAATAAAAAAAGGGCGAACAAAAGTTTGCCCTTTTTTTTTAAAGATGAATTTAAAGTTTCATTTATAATTATATTTATCTCAACTATTTTATTAATTACCACTTTTACTTTCGATATTGTTCCTCCAATTTTAAATAGAGGTATACAGCCTGCAACTTTTCCAAAAGGATTATTAATTTTAATAATAGGCTTAACTTTAATCATATATTATTTATCAATAAAAAAACCTTGGAAAGTTGAAAAAAAATTACCAAAGACTTTTTTTTTAACATTATTGAGTTTTTTAATTTTTGTCATTGTTTCAAAAACTTTAGACTTCTTTTTGGCAATTTCTTTATTATCTGTCTTTGTTTCATACTATTGGGGCGAAAGACGGATACTTTATTTGATACTAGTTAGTGTAATCTTTCCTATTATAGTATTTATTTTTTTTGAAACAATTTTAGGTTTAAGATTTCCACCAGGAATAATAACTAACATTTATTATAATTAGATGGATAATTTATTATTAATGTTGGCACCTCTATTTAGTTCAAAACTAATGTTAGTTTTATTTTTTGGAACTTTATTTGGATTAATTTTAGGAGTTTTACCAGGTCTAGGGCCGACAACAGGTGGTGCATTAATTTTACCTTTTACCATGACACTTGATCCTCTTTCAGCAATTGTATTATTGACCTCTATTTATTGTGCGGGTACTTATGGTGGAGCAATCACAGCAATCTTAATTAATACACCAGGAACACCAGCTGCAGCAGCAACATGTTTAGATGGTTATCCATTGGCACAAAAAGGAGAGGCAGGAAGAGCGTTGGGGATGGCTACTGTTTCTAGTACGGTAGGTGGAATTTTTAGTGTAATTATATTAGTTTTTTTTGCACCTTTACTTGCAAAACTTGCTTATGAGTTTGGACAACCTGAATATTTTGCGCTAGCTATTTTTGGTTTAACTATGCTTGCCTCTATTGGTGACGGTAGCCCGATTAAAAATTTAATAGCGGGAGCTTTTGGAATATTAATTTCAACAATTGGAAAAGATTTCATGACTTCTATAGATAGATTTACCTATGGGATTAATGAATTATCAGAAGGTATAGGTTTTATTCCTGTTGTAGTAGGTTTATTTGCTATAAGTGAAATGTTAACTCAATCAACATTACTAAACCAAGTTTTTAAAAGAGTTGCTTTAAAAGCAGTAAAATTACCTTCTTTAAATGATTATAAATTAACATGGAAAACAATATTGAGATCATCTGGTATTGGATCTTTTATAGGAGTATTGCCTGCAGAAGGAGGAACTGTAGCATCATTAATAGGTTATTCTGAAGCAAAAAGATTTTCAAAGAAGCCAGAGGATTTTGGTAAAGGTTCAATTGAAGGAATAGCAGGAGCTGAAGCTGCTAATAATGCTGCAACGGGTGGTGCAATGGTTCCAACTCTTGCTTTAGGAATTCCAGGAAGTGCTACTACAGCTGTAATATTAACAGGCCTAATTATTCATGGAGTAAGACCTGGGCCCGATTTATTTAGAGAGCAACCAGAATTTTTATATGGAATTTTTGGCGCAATGTTAATTGCCAATGTCCTCTTTTTTATATTTGGTTTTTTTGGTGCTAAAATTTTTGCCCGTATAACTTTAGTACCAAATAAAATTTTGTGGCCAATGATATTTGCAGTTTCTGTTTGTGGAACCTATTCACTAAGTCAATCTATTATTGATGTTTGGATAATGCTTTTATTTGGGGTGATTGGTTTTTTTATGCGAAGATATGGTTTTTCAGTAGTTCCAGTGATAATTGGGTTAATCTTAGGAGAATTGGTTGAGGGAACTCTCAGACAGTCTTTGGTGATATTTGATGGTAATTGGTTAATGTTTTTAGCTAGACCTATAGCACTAACATTTTTTATTTTATCTTTAATTGCTTTAGCTTTTCCATTATTAAGATCAAAAAAAAGAAAAAAGATATTATGATTAAATTTGATTTAACTAACAGAGTAGCAATTGTAACTGGTGGTGCCCAAGGTTTTGGTTTAGCTATTACAGAGAGATTTGTTGAGGCAGGTGCTAAGGTTGTTATTTGGGACATTGATGAAGATGCGGTTAAAAAAGCATTAGAAAAAATAAATTCAGATAATCTTAGTTATCAAATTGTAGATGTAAGTAATTTTGAAAATATTAATAAAAATCTAACTGAAACTGAAAACAAACATGGAAAGATAGACATCTTTATAAATAATGCTGGTATAGCAGGTATGAATACTACAGTTGAAGAATATCCACTAGATGAATGGAAAAAAGTTATGGATTTAAATTTAAACTCAGTATTTTATTGTTGCAAAGCAGTTGTTCCTTTTATGATTAAAAATGATTATGGAAGAATAGTTAATATTGCTTCAATTGCTGGAAAAGAAGGAAATCCTAATGCAAGTGCCTACAGTACATCAAAAGCAGGGGTTATTGGTCTTACTAAATCACTTGGAAAAGAACTAGCTTTAAAAAATATAGCTGTAAATTGTGTTACCCCAGCAGCAGCAAAAACAAGGATTTTTGATCAAATGACTGATGAACATATTAATTATATGTTGTCTAAAATTCCTAGAAATAAATTTGCAAAAGTTGAAGAATTAGCTTCTTTAGTTACATGGTTATCTAGTGAAGAGAATTCATTTTCAACAGCGGCTGTATTTGATTTAAGTGGTGGAAGAGCCACTTATTAGTTATGCAAATAGGAGTTGATGTAGGTGCAACTAAAATTGAAACTGTTGTACTTGAAGAAAGCGGACAAGAAAAACATAGATCTAGAATAGCTTGTCCAAAAGACTATTTTAAAATTATCAGCGCTATTAAAGATGTTCATCATAAATTAGAAAAAGAATTTCAAAAAGAATTACCAATCGGTGTTTGTCATCCAGGAATTCATTCTCCACAAACAGGTCTAGTTAAAAATGCTCCTAATTGTAATTGGTTAGAAAAAAAGCCTTTTCAAGGAGATTTAAGAAAAGCTTTAGGTAAAGAAGTGTTTTGTGAAAATGATGCAAATTGTTTTGCGCTATCAGAAGCAATAGATGGTTCTGGAAAACATTATAAAATTGTTTATGGAATAATTTTAGGTTCTGGCGCTGGTGGTGGACTTGTCATTGATAAACAAATTGTAAGTGGACCAAACGGAGTGGCAGGTGAATGGGGTCATAATCAAATACCTTATTTTGCAGCTAAAAAAGAAAATTTTGATTCTAATAATGCGAGAGATGCTGAAGTTGAAAGCTTTATCTCTGGCCTTGCTTTGGCTAAAAGATTTAATAAAATTTATGGAAAGAATTTAAAAACAAATGAAATTTTTGAAATGTATAGAAAACACGATTTAGACGCAGAAAGATTTATTGATGAATTTAAATTAAACTTAGCCATGTCTTTATCAGCAATAATAAATATTTTAGACCCAGACACTTTTATTTTTGGTGGAGGTGTTTCAAATGAAATTGACTTTTTAAGTGAAATTGAGTCAATGATTAAAAAATTTGTTATAGGCAAAGAGTATGATGGTGTATTTTTAAAACCTAAATTTGGTGATGCTAGCGGTGTTAGAGGTGCGGCAAGACTTGGACGGAGTGCAACATATTAAGATTCAATTTTTAGTTGAATTAAAAAAGTTATCCTTGCTTATATTATTATTAAAATTGATAAATTTTTAGATAAAAAAATTAACAACTCTTAGTTGATATATTTTTTTTAGTTAGGAATTATCAATCATTCTACCTATAATTATTTTTTATATAAAAATAAGTTAACTTAATAAATAAGAGGAAAGACATGAAAAAAATAATAATCGCTTTAATTACATTGGCGTTTACTTCTACTTCTTCTATTGCAGGACCAAAAATTGAGGTGTTGCACTGGTGGACTTCAGGTGGTGAAGCTGCTGCTCTTAAAGTATTAAAAGATGATTTTGCTGCTAATGGCGGTGAATGGCTGGACATGCCTGTAACAGGTGGTGGTGGTGACGCTGCTAACGTTGCATTAAAAGCAAGAATAGTTGCTGGAGATCCACCATCTGCTTCTCAAATTAAAGGTCCTACAATTCAAGAATATGACCAAGAAGGTGTAGTAGCTCCATATAACATTGATTCAATAGCTCAAGCAGAAGGATGGGATAATTTGTTAGACCCAATGATTGCAGCTGTTCATAAATGTCAAAACAATAGCGGTCCTTATTGTGCAGCCCCAGTAAACATTCATAGAATTGATTGGATATGGGCTAACAAAGTAGTTTTTGATGAAAATGGCCTTTCTATGCCAACAACTTGGGATGAATTAAATGCTGCAGCTGATAAATTACAAGCAGCTGGAATAATTCCATTTGCTCATGGTGGTCAAGCTTGGCAAGATGCTACAGTATTTGAAGCAGTTGCTATGGGTATTGGTGGAAACAATTATTACAAAAATTGTTATGTAAAATTGGAAGAAAGTTGTCTAAGAAGCGAAACAACAGTTAAGGTTTTTGATCAAATGAGAAAACTACAAGGCTATACTGATCCAGGTAGTCCAGGTAGAGATTGGAACGTTGCAACTGGTATGGTTATAGAAGGTAAAGCTGGTTTTCAAATTATGGGAGACTGGGCTAAAGGAGAATTTACAGCTGCTGGTAAATCACCAGGTTGGGATTATATGTGTTCTCCAACACCTTCAAACAACGGGTACTTATATAATGTAGATAGTTTTATTTTCTATAAAACTAGCGATCCTGATAAACAAGCTGGTCAAAAATTATTAGCTAAACTTATGATGGGTAAAAACTTCCAAAAAGTTTTTAACTTATACAAAGGATCAATACCTGCTCGTTTAGATGTACCAATGGATGAATTTGACGATTGTGCAAAAGCATCTAATGCAGATATTAAAACTGCAGGCGCAAAAGGTGGATTAGTTCCAAGTTTTGCTCATGGTATGGCTCAAGGTAATACTATGAAAGCCGCTCTACAAGATATAATCACAGAACATTTTAATTCTGACATGTCTTCAGTAGATGCTGCTAACGCATTAGCTGATTCAGTTCTAGCTAACATGTAGTTCAAAAAAATTAAAAGGCCACTTTTAACTAAGTGGCCTTTTTTTTAATCAAAACTAAAAAATATTTATAATGTTCAAATGGTTAGAAAAAAATTTACCTAAAATTGTAATGGCACCAGCTGTTGGTTTGATAGGATGGTTTGTTTATGGTTTTGTGCTTTGGACTTTATATATATCTTTTACAAATTCTAAAATTTTACCAAAGTATGAATTATGGGGAGTTGGTCAGTATGTTAAGTTATGGGCTTCTCGTAAATGGCTTATTTCAGTAGATAATTTACTAGTTTTCACGGCGTTATTTTTAATTTTTTGTATAGTTATTGGAATTATTCTGGCAATTTTTTTAGATCAGAAGATTAGAGCCGAAGGTGTCTTAAGAACGATTTATTTATATCCTATGGCTTTATCTTTTATTGTCACAGGTACTGCTTGGAAATGGATTTTAAACCCTACTCTAGGTCTTCAAAAAATGTTTATTGATTGGGGTTTTGAAAATTTCACCTTTGATTGGCTGGTTAATCGAGAAATGGCCATTTATACTATTGTTATTGCTGGTGTTTGGCAATCTGCGGGTTTTGTGATGGCATTATTTTTAGCTGGTTTAAGATCTGTTGAGGATGAAATTGTCAAAGCTGCCAAAATTGATGGTGCAGGATTATTTACAGTTTATTGGAAAATACTTCTTCCAATGATGAGACCAGTATTTTTTACAAGTTTTGTAATATTAGTTCACATTTCAATTAAAAGTTACGATTTAATTGTTGCTTTAACACAGGGTGGACCAGGTATTTCAACTACAATGCCAGCTTTATTTATGACACAAGCTGCATTTCACAAAAGTCAAGTAGGATTATCTGCAGCGAGTGCGATGATGATGTTTATGGCAGTTGCGGCAGTAATTATTCCATATTTATATTCTGAATTAAGGAGAGAAAATGCAAGATAATTTACAAACATCTTCTTACAAGCAACTTGAACAAAAATCTAAATATACAAATATGTTTTTGAGATGGTTTTTGTATTTTGTTTTAATTCTTTTTGCATCTTACTTTATTTTTCCATTGTATGTGATGGTTGTAACTTCATTAAAGACAATGGAGGAAATACGTCAAGGAACACTTCTTACTTGGCCAAGTTCTTTAAATTTTGATTCATGGTTGGTTGCCTGGGGTGGAAGAGGCTATGGAGCAGGGGATACTTTTTTAAGGCCATATTTTTGGAATTCAATTAAGATGGTAGTGCCAGCTGTATTTTTTTCTACATTCATAGGAGCTATGACTGGATATGTTTTAACAAAATGGAGATTTAAAGGAGATCAATGGGTCTTCCTTTTTTTATTGTTTGGATGTTTTATTCCTTTTCAAGCAATTTTGCTTCCAATGGCTAGAACTCTTGGGGTTTTAGGAATATCAAATTCTGTAATAGGGCTAGTCTTAGTTCATACTGTTTATGGAATTCCATTTACAACTTTATTTTTTAGAAACTATTATGTTTCAGTACCTACTGAATTAGTTAAAGCTGCTAGAATAGATGGAGCAGGATTTTTTAAAATATTTTTTAAAATATTACTACCAATCTCTGCACCAATAATTGTTGTAACGGTGATTTGGCAATTTACTCAAATCTGGAATGACTTTTTATTTGGATCTACATTTTCATTTGGTGAAGCTGCACCAATTCAAGTGGCTTTAAATAATATGGTTTTATCAAGTACAAGTGTCAAAGAATATAATGTTGATATGGCTTCTGCTATTATTGCAGGTATACCAACGCTTATAGTTTATGTTTTAGCAGGTAAATATTTTATTAGAGGATTAACATCAGGAGCAGTGAAAGGATAAGAATGAAAACGTTAAAAATTGAAGAATTATCAAAAAACTTTGGTTCAACAGAAGTTTTAAAAAAAATTAACCTAGAAATAGATGAAGGAAACTTTTTGGTTCTTTTGGGACCTTCAGGCTGTGGAAAATCAACGCTGTTAAATATTATTGCAGGATTAGAGACTATTAATGAAGGAAATGTTTACATTGACGACTATAATGTAAGTAAAGTAGAGCCAAAAGACCGTAATATTGCAATGGTTTTTCAATCATACGCTTTATATCCTTCAATGAATGTTCGCGAAAACATGATTTTTGGTCTTAAGCAAGCAAAGGTATCTAAAGAAAAAATAGAAGAACAGTTGGAAAAAGTGTCAAAATTTTTACAAGTAGATGCTTTATTAGAGAGAAAACCTTCACAATTGTCAGGTGGTCAAAGACAGCGTGTTGCAATTGGAAGAGCATTAGTTAGAGAGCCAAGAATATTTTTATTTGATGAGCCTTTATCAAATTTAGATGCAAAATTAAGAGTTGAGATGAGAAGAGAAATTAAAAAACTTCATCAACAACTTAAAACAACAGTCGTATATGTAACTCACGATCAAACAGAAGCCATGAGTTTAGGGACTAAAATTGCGATCATGAATCACGGAGTAATTCAACAAAATGAATCACCTGAAAATATTTACAATAAACCTAGCAATACTTTTGTGGCTGATTTTATTGGATCTCCTTCGATGAATTTAATTAAGGGAAATTTAAAACAAAGTTCAGATAGAATTTTATTTACTGCTGAAGGAGCAAATTTTGATATTCCAATTAATAGTTATGATTTTGATGATACTTCTCAATTAAATAATAAAGAGGTATATTTTGGTATTAGGCCAGAACATATTTACTTTAAAAAATCTAACGAAGATGATTTTGAGGTAAATTTAAAAGCTGATTTAAGTGAATACATTGGTCATGAACAAATAATAACTTTTAATTTGGCAAATCAAGAACTTTTAGCTAAATTTTCTTCGACTATAAAAATAGAATTAAGCAAAGAAACTAAATTATATTTTGATTTAACTCAAGTTTCAATGTTTGATGCTAATTCACAAGAAAGAATTTAATTATGAAAGTAAAATATTTTGATTTAAAAAATAAAAGAGTTTTTATTTCAGGAGGTGGATCAGGTATTGGTGCAACTATAGTAGAGCAATTTTGTGAACAAAATAGTGAAGTTTATTTTATAGATATAGATATTAAAGCTTCAAAAAAATTAGTAAAAAAAATCAAAAAAAAAAAACTAAAAACCCCTAATTTTATTGAGTGCAATATTTTAGACATTAAAAAACTACAAAATATAATTAAAGAAATCATTACCAAAAAGGGACCAATACATTGTTTGATAAATAGTGCCGCTAATGATGATAGACATACTACCGAGCAAGTTGATGAAAAATATTGGGAAAATAGAATGGGTATAAATTTAAAACATTATTTTTTTGCAGCTCAAGCAGTCGTAAAAGGAATGAAAAAAATTAAGTCAGGATCAATTGTGAATTTAAGCTCTGTATCATGGATGCTTGGAGAGGGTGATAAAGTAGTTTATGAAACTGCGAAATCAGCAGTAATTGGATTAACTAGATCTTTTGCTCAAGAGTTTGGAAAATATAATATTAGAACTAATTCAGTAATACCTGGCTCAATTGCTACAGAAAGACAGATCAAACATTGGTTAACGCCAAAATATAAAAAGCTTATTTTAGATAGCCAAGCTTTAAAGCGCCAACTAAAGCCTAATGATGTGGCAAGACTGGTATTATTTTTATCTTCTGATCAATCTTCAGGATGTACAAAACAAAGTTTTGTAGTTGATGGTGGAATTACTTAATTTTAGTTCAGTATATTAAAATCAAAAAAAGATATATATCTTACAAGTTTTGAAATTTTCTAGAAGAAATCAAAGATGAAAAAAATAAACATTTCAATTGTTGGAACAGGCTTAATGGGTTTACAACACATTAAAGCAATTTTAAAATCTAAAAAAGCAAATTTACATTCAATAGTAGATATAAGTAAGAATGCAAAAAATTTAGCAAAAAAATATAAAGTTCAACTTTATCCAAATGTTAAAAAACTCTTAAATTCAAAAAATCTAGATGCTGTAATTGTAGCTACACCAAATCAACTTCACGAAACGCATACAGTAAGTTTTTTAAAAAAAAAAATTCCTGTTTTATTAGAAAAACCTATATCGGATAACATTAAATCAGCAAAAAAAATTATTGATAGTTCAAAAAAAAATAAAACACCTTTATTAATTGGTTATCATAGAAGACACAATTTTATTGTTTCAAAGGTAAAAAAAATTATTACTAAAGGCAAGCTTGGTAACATTGTATCTGCAAATGTCTTATGTTGGCTTTATAAACACAAACAATACTACAAAGAAAAATGGAGAGTTAGTAAGGGGGGAGGTCCATTAGGTATTAATCTGGTGCATGATATTGATATGATTTGTTATTTGCTTGGTCCAATTCAATATGTTCAAGCGTTTACAACCAATAAAACTAGAAAATTTAAAATTGAAGATACGGCAACAGTAAGTTTGGTGTTTAAATCTGGAGCCTTATGTACTTTAAATATTTCCGATACTATTGTGGCACCATGGAGCTATGAATTAACTGCAGGTGAAAATCCAGCTTATCCAATCACTAATCAATCAGCTTATATGATTGGAGGAACAAAAGGATCAATTCAATTTCCAAATTTAAAAAATTGGTTTTACAAAAAAGAAAGAAGTTGGTGGAATAAAATTTTAGTTAATGAAGACAAGAATAAGAAAGATGACAATACTCTTGTTAACCAAATTAATCACTTTTCTGATGTAGTTAATAAAAAAGTTAAACCAAAAGTTAATGGTAATGATGGTTTAGTGTCACTTAAAATTTTTGCAGCAATTACGAAAAGTGCAAAGAATGGAAAAAAAATTAGACTTTAACCTTATCTTTATTACCTTCTGTACGAATAAATAATAATCCAAATATAATGATTCCAATTACACCTATAATTTTATTATAATCAAAAGGTACACCAAAAATTAAGAAATTTACAATAGTAGACCATATTAATTGCGAATATTGAAAATTAGTGACAAATGATAAGTTAGATAATTGTATTGCATAAATTATTAATGAATGACTTATAAATCCTGCTACACCAAGTAATATTAAATAAAGCCAATAAATATTTTTTTCTAAGGGTACCCAATTAAAAGATATAAAAATACTAAAAATAATTGCTCCTAAAATTGAAGTATAAAAAATTGCAGCAAAAGGATCGTTGTCAGTCGATATAACTTTTGTAAAAAACTGATAAAGAGCCCAGCAAATAGGAGGCACAATCGGAAAAATTAAGTCTACACTAAATATTTTCATGCTTGGTCCTACTGCGTAGATAATTGAACCAAAACTTAGAAGCATTAACATTATTCCTTTAAAAGATAAAATATCTTTTAAAAAATATGCAGATAGCAATGAAACTATTAAGGGTGCAGAAAAGAAAACGACATATATATCTACTAAGTCAAATTTTTGTAAAGAATAAAACATGAATGTTGTGGCTGTCACCATCAATAAGGATCTTATTATTTGCAGTTTGAAATTTTTTTTTAAATTTATTTTTGGTTTGAAGATTAAAAAAAATATAATTAGAGATATTAAATGAAAAAAAAATCTTCCCCAAATTGCTTGAGTAATTGGCATTACAGTTCCTAGGTATTTTGCTGTAGAGTCCATACAGACAAACATAAAAAAACCACCAGCAGCTAATAAAATTACATTAAATAAAGGGGTTTGTTGAGGCACAATACAGATCTTTATTACATTACCACGCCTACTTGCCAAGGATTAAATTCCTCGTCACCGTAGCCGTTGATCTCACTTTTTGACTTATTTCCAGATGCTGTATTTACTATTAATTTAAATATTTTTTGTCCTACTTCTTCTATTTTTTCTTTACCTTCAGCGATGGTTCCGCAGTTGATGTCCATATCTTCTGACATTTTTTCATACATGGCTGAATTAGTTGAAAGTTTTAAACTTGGAACTGGTTTACATCCAAAACATGATCCTCTACCAGTAGTAAAACAAATAACATTTGCTCCTGATGCCACTTGACCAGTTACTGATACAGGGTCATAACCTGGAGAGTCCATAAAATTAAAACCTTTATTTTTTAGAGGCTCTGCATATAATAATACATCTTGAAGTACAGAGTTGCCTCCTTTAGCAACAGCTCCTAAAGATTTTTCTAAAATTGTAGTTAAACCTCCTTTTTTATTACCTGGTGCAGGATTGTTATCCATCGAACTATTATTGATTGAAGTATAATGTCTCCACCATTCAATTCTTTTAATTAACTTATCAGCAGTCTCTTGTGAGTTAGCTCTATTAATTAGCAAGTGTTCAGCTCCATATATTTCTGGTGTTTCAGCTAATATTGAACTACCACCTTTTTTAACCAAAAGATCTGCAGCAACACCTAATGCAGGGTTTGCAGTAATTCCAGAATATCCATCAGATCCACCACACTGTAATGCAAGATTTAGATGATTTACAGGCTGCGATGTTCTTTCTATTTTATTTGCTTCAGATAACAAATTTTTAATTTGAGAAAATACTTTATCCACAATTTTTTTTGTTCCACCTTCATCTTGAATTGTTAAAAAATGAATTCTATTATGTTTTTTGATAGACTCATCAAACAAACTTACTTGAGCACATTCACAACCTAAACCAATTACAAAAACATGTGAAAAATTTGGGTGATTTTTAAATCCATCAATAGTTCTTTGAAACATTTGCATCCCCTCACTTTCTGTATTCATTCCACATCCAGTAGAATGAGTAATTGGAACTATTCCATCAATATTAGGGTAATCTTTTAAAATATTAGAATATTTAATTTTCTCAACAATCATTTTAGTAACGGTCGCAGAGCAATTTACTGTACTTACTAAACCGATATAATTTCTGGTAGCTACTTGACCATTGTCTCTTAAAATTCCATTGAAGAAAGTATCTGCTTTTTCACTAACGATATTTTTTTTATCTGTAATTTTAAAATCTCTTTTGAATTCTCTAAATTCTAGATTATGTGAATGAACATGCTCTCCTGGCTTAATATCATTAAGAGCAAAACCTATTATTTGATCATATTTAATAATAGGATCTCCTTTATTGATAGATTTTAAGCAAACTTTATGACCAAAAGGTATAGGGTCTAGTGTACTAATTTCATGCCCTTCTATTTTAGTTTTTTCCGGAATAATAAATTGACTTACGCCTACGTTGTCATTTTGGTTTAAAACTATTAGATTATTCATATTTTTATTATATAGTTAATATTCTAAACAAACCATTACAAATAATTTATGTCATTAAAACGTAAAAAAAATTTAAGAAGTCAGAAATGGTTCAATAATCCAAAAGATCCTGAAATGACGGCTCTCTATTTAGAGCGATATCTGAATTATGGATTAACTAGAAAAGAATTACAATCTGGAAATCCTATAATTGGAATTGCTCAATCTGGAAGTGATCTTTCACCATGTAACAGACACTTTTTATCTTTAAGCAAAAGAATAAAAGATGGAATTAGAAGAGCCGGTGGTATTCCAATGGAGTTTCCAACTCATCCAATTCAAGAAACTGGCAAAAGACCTACAGCAATGTTAGATAGAAATCTTTCTTATTTATCTTTAGTCGAGGTTTTGTATGGCTATCCAATTGATGGAGTAATACTAACAACAGGTTGTGATAAAACAACTCCAGCAGCATTAATGGCTGCAGCAACAGTAAATATTCCTGCAATTGTTTTGTCAGGTGGGCCAATGTTAGATGGAATTTATAAAGGTAAGTTAGCCGGATCAGGTATGGTAGTTTGGGAAGCTAGAAAACTTTTAGCTAAAGGTGAAATTAATTATGAAGAATTTATGGATATGGTCGCATCATCAGCTCCATCCGTTGGTCATTGTAATACAATGGGTACTGCATCATCTATGAATTCAGTTGCTGAGGCACTAGGAATGTCTTTAACTGGTTGTGCTGTTATACCTGCACCATATAGAGAGCGAGAACAAATATCTTTTGAAACTGGTAAAAGAATTGTGGGAATGGTTAATGAAGACTTAACTCCATCTAAAATTATGACTCGTAAAGCATTTGAAAACGCTGTTGTTGTTGCAAGTGCAATTGGTGGCTCAAGTAACTGTACAGCTCATTTAAGTGCAATTGCAAAGCATATGGGAATTAAATTCAATTTATCTGATTGGCAAAAGATAGGACACAATATTCCACTTTTAGTCAATTGCCAACCAGCTGGAAAATATTTAATGGAAAGTTTTTATAGAGCAGGTGGAGTACCTGCTGTTATGAAAGAATTGATAAGAAATAAAAAAATTCACACTAATATAATGACTGTTACAGGAAAGACAGTGGGTAAAAATTTAAAAAGAAAAATAGATGTAGATCCTAAAGTAATTAAAAATTTCAAAAATAGTATGGAAGATAAAGCAGGGTTTTTAGTTATGAAAAGTAATTTTTTCTCATCAGCTATTATGAAAACTTCAGTAATCAGCAAAGAATTTAGAGATAGATATCTCTCTGATGCAAAAAAACCTAATGTTTTTAATGGTAAAGCCGTTGTGTTTGAGGGGCCAGAGGACTATCATAAAAGAATTAATGATAAAAAGTTGAAAATAGATGAAAACTCTATTCTTATTATCAGAGGCTGTGGACCAGTTGGTTATCCAGGATCTGCCGAAGTAGTTAATATGCAACCACCTGATAGACTGTTAAAAAAAGGAATTGTACATTTACCAACTCTTGGAGACGGTAGACAAAGTGGTACCTCTGAAAGTCCATCAATTCTTCATGTTTCACCAGAATCTGCGGTAGGAGGTGATTTAGGGATTATTAAAACAGGTGATAAAATGAAAATAGATTTAAATAAAAGAAGAGTAGATTTATTGATTTCTCAATTTGAATTTAAAAAAAGAAGAAAAAATAAAAAATTGTTTAAAGCAAACAACCAAACTCCATGGCAAGAAATTTTTAGAAATACAGTGAGCCAACTTGAAGATGGTGCTTGTATTAAATCACGTGGAACATATTTAGATATTTCTAATAAAAAAGGTCTTCCAAGAAATTCTCATTAAAATGAAACCAAAAATACTAGTTACAAGAAAATTATCAGATAGAGCAGAGGAGAAATTAAACAAAAACTTTGATGTAACTCTTAATTTAAAAGATGAACCGATTACAAATGATGATCTTATCAAGATGGCTAATGAATATGATGGAATTATTTCTACAGGCTTTGATAAAATTGGAGAAGAGTTTTTTAAAGATTTAAATGGAAGATTAAAAATTATAGCTCAGGTTGGAGTAGGCTACGATAATATCTCTGTTAAATCTGCTGAAAGTAAAAAAATTAAAGTTACTAATACACCAAATGTTTTAAATGAAGCTGTTGCTGAAACAACTATTCTTTTGATTTTAGCTGCATCAAGAAGAATAGGTGAGGCTTATAATCTTGTAAGATCAGGAACATGGAAAGATCAAAAGCCAGATTTAACTAAATTTATGATTGGTAATTCAGTTACAGGTAAAACTCTCGGTATAATAGGAATGGGTCGTATTGGTAGAATGGCAGCTAAATGTGCTAAAGCATTTGGTATGAAAATAATTTATTATAATAGAAATAAGCTTTCAGAAGATTTAGAAGATGGAGCTAAATATTATTCAGATATAAACTCTATGATGCCAGTATGTGATTTTGTAAGTATTCACACTCCGGCTACGGCTGAGACTAAGCATATCTTAAATGCTACAACCATAGACTTATTACCTAAACATGCAGTAGTAATTAATACTTCAAGAGGATCAACTATTGACGATGACGCTCTGATTGATGCTTTACAAAAGAAAAAAATTTATGCAGCTGGGTTAGATGTATTTAATAATGAACCAAATTTAGATGAAAGATATATGAAATTAGATAATTGTTTTGTCTTACCACATGTTGGAAGTGCTACTCATGAAACTCGTTTAGCAATGAGTATGATGGCAGTTGATAATATTTATTGTTATTTTAATAATAAAAAATTAATTTCAGAAGTTGTTTAATACAACTAATAGTTGTTTATATAGTTAATATATATAATTGCTATACTTAATTTATATTACCGTTTCGTTTGATATTAAAAATCATTTATGATTAACTTCAAGAATTAAAAACATAAACGAGAGGAAGATAATGTTAAAATTAATAACAAAAACTATAGCTACAGTAGCTGTAGCTTCAATCGCTTTATTAGGTTCTGCTTATGCAAAAACTTTAAAGATTGAAACTCACTTTACTGCTAGCTCACCAAATGGTGAAGTTGCAGCCCAATTCGCTAAAAATGTTGAATCATTTTCTGGCGGAAGTTTAAAAGTACAAATGTTTTACTCAGCTTCAGTAACAGGAAAATCTGCTGAAGTATTTAATTCTGCGCAAACTGGAATTATTGACTGTGATATGACTGGTGCTGGTTACCAAACTGGTAAAAATGCAGCATTCCAATTCGCAGGTGACGTAATGGGTGGATATGATAACCCTTATCAACAATACGATTTCTTAAAGTTCCCAGGAGCTCAAGATGCTGTTGATGCACTTTATAACAAATATGGAATGACACTTATTGGTTGGTGGATACCTGGACATGAGTCTTTAATATCTAGCAAACCTATTCCAGATGTACCTTCAATCAAAGACTTTAAATTCAGATCACCTCCAGGAATGGAAAGTATGATCTTTAAAGCTTTAGGTGCTAAACCAATCGTAATGGATTTTGGTGAAGTTCCAACTGCTTTACAAACTGGTCTAATTGATGGTGCTGACTACTCTAGTTTAGCAACTAACTTTGCAGGTGGACACTATGAGCAAAATAGATATGCTACATATCCAGGTTTTCACTCTATGCCAGCTGACCACTTAGCTTGTAATACCAAAGTTTGGAAAAAGCTAAAACCTCATGAAAGAGGAGCAATGAAAGCGGGAATAGAAATTGCTGGTAGAACTATCACTAGCTTAGTTGAAAGAAAAAATGCAGAAGCAGTTAAAGCGCTACTTGCTGATGGTGTTACACTTCATGACTGGTCTAGAGAAGATAGACTAAAGTTCAGAAATGCTGCACTTAATGCTTGGCAGGAATGGAAAAAGAAATCTCCTGAAGCTGCTGCTCTTATAGATATACATACAGCTTACATGAAAGCTAACGGTATCCTATAATTATAAGCACATAATAAAATCTTGAAGGGCCTGAAAAGGCCCTTCTTTTTAATTTAAAATTTTTTAGCCTATGCTTGATAAATCATTGCAAGAACAAACTGAAAAAGTTGCAAGTAAAGATGATTTTCCAATAAATTGGGTTGATAGAATTAGTTTATTTTTAAGTCATACAATCAAATATTTAATCCCAATAATCGTACTTGTAATGATGTACGAAATTTTTATGAGATATATCATGGAAATGCCAACAATGTGGGTGAATGAATTATGTCTATGGCTGGCTGGAATTTGTTATTTAGTAGGCGGAATATATGCAACAAGATTAAGAAGTCATATCAGAATTGTACTATTATATGACTATGTGAGTAGACCAACACAAAGAATTTTTGATTTAATTAGCACTATTATAATTGTTACGTTTGCAGCTGCCGTAATTTATGGTGGTCTTGAAGATGCATATAGATCATTTATAAATTGGGAGAGATTTGCAACATATTGGGATCCACCAATTCCTGCAACTATGAAACCACTTACACTTATATGTGTATTTCTTATTGCGCTTCAATCTATAAATAATTTAATAATTGATTGGAAAAACCCTAAAGAAAAACAATACGATCCCGCTAAAGATTTAGAATAAAATGGAATTTGAAATAGGAACACTCTCGATAATACTTTTAGTAGGATTATTAGCTCTTATTTCCATTGGTGTTCCAATGGGTTTTGCCTCAGGTTTTATGGGAGCAGTACTTGTGTTTCTATATATTGGTGAGCATGCTTTAGGTATTTTACTTTCAAGATATTATTCACTTGTTGTAACTTATTCTTTTTTATCAGTCCCTTTATTTATATTTATGGCCTCCTTGCTTGAACGCTCGAATATTGCGAGAGATTTATATGATGCATTAAATGCTTGGTTAAGAAAAACAAGAGGTGGAGTAGGAGTAGTCACAGCAATAATGGCAACAATTATGGCTGCGATGAGTGGAATTATTGGAGGAGAAATAGTTTTATTAGGATTGATTGCACTGCCTCAAATGTTGAGATTGAAATATGATCAGGATATGTCCATTGGTATTATTTGTGCATCAGGTTCTTTAGGTACAATGATACCTCCTTCTATTGTTTTAATTATTTATGGATTAACAACAGAAACTTCAATTACAATGTTATTCCAAGAGGCGATAGTTCCAGGCTTGATGATTTCAGGTTTAATTATTAGTTACATTCTTGTTCGAACAAGATTACAACCGCATCTTGCACCAATAAGCGATGAACCACCTTTAACTTTTAAAGAAAAAATGTCATATCTACCGGGTCTTTTACCTCCAATAGGAATAGTAATAATTGTTTTAGGTTCAATTTATTCTGGAATAACTGGTATCACTGAAGCAGCAGGTATGGGTGTAGTTGCTACATTAATTATAATATATGCAAGAAAAGAACTTACATGGTTTTTATTTAAAGATGCATTAATTAGAACATTCAAAGCTTCAGGAACAATTTTAACTATTACTTTTGGTGCAACAGTATTAGCAGGAGCTTACTCACTAGCAGGTGGACCAACTTATGTTGCTGAGACGATTTTAGCTTATGATTTAAGACCAATGTATTTAATTTTTATGATGCAAGTGATGTTTTTGATAATGGGTGCTTTTATGGATTGGGTTGGAATTGTTTTATTAGCGATGCCAGTATTTTTACCAATAGTATTAGCTCTTGGCTTTGACCCTATATGGTTTGGAATTTTATTCTGTGTAAATATGCAGGTTTCTTTTTTAAGTCCGCCATTTGGCCCTGCTGCTTTCTATTTAAAATCTGTTGCACCACCTCATATATCATTAACAGATATTTTCAGAGGATTTGGTCCTTTTATAGTAATTCAGTTAATTGTTTTAGCATGTGTTATGTTCTTTCCAGAATTTACTACACAAAATTTCCACGAATTTATTCCCAAAAAATAAATGAGTAAAAAAATAGGTTTTATAGGCATAGGTTTGATGGGTCTACCTATGGCTAAAAACATATTAAAAGCTGGATATAACTTAAAAGTATTTAACAGAACAAAAAGTAAAGCAGAACCACTAAAAGAATATGGTGCTAAAATAACAAACACAATTCAAGATCTTGTTAAAGAGTGCGATATTGTAATAACAATGTTAACTGAAGATGTATCTGTTGATGATGTCATGAATAGCTCTGATTTTTTAGAAAATTTAAAATCAAAAGCTACAGTTATTGACATGAGCTCTGTAAAGCCATCTACAGCAACTAAACATGGAAATAATTTAAAAATTAAAAATATTAATTATTTAGATGCTCCTGTTTCAGGAGGAACTAATGGTGCTGAAGAAGCATCATTAGCAATAATGGTTGGAGGAGATCAAAAAGATTTTGATAACGCATTTGATGTTTTAAAAACAATGGGTAATCCAACTTTAGTTGGCCCAGTAGGGAGTGGACAAGTTTCTAAATTAGCAAATCAAATTATAGTTGGGTTAACTATAGGTGCTGTGGCTGAAGCAATAACATTATGTGAAAAAGCTGGAGCAGATCCAAATAAAATGATTAAAGCTCTGTCAGGTGGGTGGGCAGATAGTAAAATTCTTCAAACACATGGAAAAAGAATGATCGAAAAAGATTTTACTCCAAAAGGTAGAACTTATACGCATTTAAAAGATATGAATAATATTTTGGATTGTGCAAATAGCTACAATACTCATTTACCTATTTCAAATTTAGTTAAAGAAATGTATAAAACTCTTGTTGAAAATGGACATGGAGAAACAGATCATAGTTCTTTGTACAAAGAAATTGAAAGGATAAATAAAAAATGAGCGGAAGATTAGAAGGTAAAAAAATTGTAGTAACTGCAGCTGGCCAAGGAATTGGAAAAGCTACCGCAATTGCTTTTCATAATGAAGGAGCAAATGTTATTGCAACAGACTTAAATGATAAAACCTTAGCTGATTTAAATAAAGAATATCCTAATATTAGAGTTAAAACACTAGACTCAACAGATAACAACGCAATTTTAGAATTTGTTAAAACTCTAGATAAAGTTGATGTATTATTTAATGCAGTAGGTTTTGTTCATCATGGAACTATACTTGACTGTGAAGAAAAAGATTGGGATTTTTCTTTTGATGTAAATATTAAATCTATGTATTTCATGTGTAAAGCAATATTACCTTTAATGGTTAAACAAAATGGTGGAAGTATAATTAATATTTCTTCAATAGCTTCAAGTTTAAAAGGTTTGCCTAATAGATTTGTTTATGGCGCATCAAAAGCAGCAATTATTGGTTTAACAAAATCAATTGCTTCAGATTTTGTAAAACAAAATATTAGATGTAATTCTATTGCTCCAGGCACAGTTTTTTCACCATCTTGGCAAGATAGAGTTAATCAAAGTCCTGATCCAGTTCAGGCGAAAAAAGATTTTATAGCTAGACAACCTATGGGAAGATTAGGCACTGCTGAAGAAATAGCGGCTATGGCAATTTATTTAGCTGGAGATGAATCTACATTTACAACTGGAAATACTTTTTCTGTTGATGGTGGAATGACAATTTAATTAATTTAAAAAAGGGAGATATATGAAATTATTAAGAGTTGGACCAAGAGGAAATGAAAAACCTGCGGCATTAGATAAAGACGGTAAAATTAGAGATATTAGTTCGCATATTACTGACTTAAACCCTGATAATGTTAATTTTGAAACTATATCAAAATTACAAGGTGCTGATTTATCATCACTTCCTGAATTATCTTCAAGTGATAGAATTGGTTCTTGCATAACTAAACCAGTTAAATTTGTTGCAATAGGTTTAAATTATTCTGATCATGCTGCTGAAACTGGAGCAGAGGTACCATCTGAGCCAATTATGTTTATGAAAGCTACAAGTTGTATAACAGGACCTAATGATGATGTCGAAATTGTTTCTGGATCAAAAAAATTAGATTGGGAAGTGGAACTTGGAATTGTAATTGGTAAAGAAACAAAACATATTTCCGAAAGTCAATCACAAGATCATATTTTAGGATATTGTTTAGTAAACGATGTTAGTGAAAGAGAATGGCAAATTGAAAAAATGGGCCAGTGGGTTAAAGGAAAATCTCATGACACTTATGGTCCTATAGGCCCTTATTTAGTTACTAAAGATGAAATTGCAGATATTAATAATCTAAAAATGAGCTTAGACGTAAATGGCAATAGGATGCAAACAGGTAATACAAGTACAATGATTTTTAATGTTGATATAATTGTATCTTATGTAAGTAAATTTATGTCGTTACAGCCTGGCGATATTATTACTACAGGAACACCTCCTGGAGTAGGTATGGGAATGAAACCTCAACAATTTTTAAAGGCTGGAGATACAATGAAATTATCAATAGAAAACTTAGGAGAGCAAAACTCGAAAGTAGTTGCTTTATAATTAATTGTGAAAATAACTTCTATTAAAAGTCATGTACTTAGATATGAGTTAGAGAAAGAACTAGGTTATTCGCAACAATACTATAAACATCGTACTGCTCATCTTGTAGAAGTTGAAACAGACGAAGGTATCACTGGATGGGGTGAATGCTTTGGTCCTGGCAATATTGCTTTAGCTAACAAATTTATAGTTGAAAAAGTAATTCAACCACTAATCATTGGAGAAGATCCTTTAAATAAAGAGTATATTTGGCATAAAGTTTATAATCTTTTAAGAGATAGTGGACAAAAAGGAATGCCAATTCAAGCATTATCAGGTGTTGATATTGCATTATGGGACATTCTAGGAAAAAAAACTAAAACTCCTCTTTATCAATTAGTTGGAGGTAAGTGCAACAATCAAATCCCTGTTTATGGTTATGGTATGATGTTACAAAAAAAATCTACATCAGAATTGATAGATTTATTTAAAGAAGAAGCCAAACAAATTAAATCTAAGAACTTTAAAGCAATGAAAATGAAGGTTGGATTAGGTCCAGTTGAAGATCTAAAGTTGGTTAAAGCTGTAAGAGATGTTATCGGAAAAGATTTTAAATTAATGGTAGATGCAAATCACGCTTATAACATAAATGATGCTTTATATGTTGGCAGAGGTCTAGATGAGCTTGATATATTTTGGTTTGAAGAGCCAGTAGCACCAGAAGATTATGATGGATATAGAGAGTTAAAACAAAAAATTAATACAAATATAGCAGGCGGTGAAGCAGAGTTTACAAAATATGGTTGGAACGAATTAATTAAAAACAAATGTATTGATATTGCTCAACCAGAAGTTTGCGGATTAGGAGGAATTACAGAGTATTTAAAAGTTTCAGCTCTAGCACAGGCAAATTTTATTCCTGTTATAAATCATGTTTGGGGATCTGCAATAAGTATAAGTGTTAATTTACATTTGTTAACAGCACAACCTGATATGCCCGGAGGATTATTTCCTTCAAAATCAATGTTAGAATTTGATACCACAGAAAAGAATATATTTATTACAGATTTACCAACTGAGAATTTCTCGATTTTAGATCAAGTTAGTAAAAGTAATGGATATGCTTCAGTAAGTGATAATGCCGGAATAGGAATAACTCCTAATAAAGATTTTATTAAAGAATTTGAGATTAATGAATAAAATTAAAACTTTAGAACCAAAAGTTCTTTGGAAGCTAAAGTGTAAATTGGGTGAAGGAACCTTGTGGGTTAAAGAACATAAATCAATATACTTTGTTGACATTAAAAAAAAAAATATTTTTATTTTAAATATTAAAAATAATAAAAAGAAAATATTAAAAGTTAATAAAGAAATTGGTTTTTTAGCTCATATTAAAGGTAATATTTTTATTTTAGGACTTCAAGGAGAACTAAGAATTCAAAACTTGAGAACAAAAAAAATAATTAAATCAATTTATGTAGAACCAGAAATAAAGTTGAACAGAACTAATGATGGTAAAACAGATCCAGCTGGTAATTTGTGGTTTGGAACTATGGATAACTTGGAAAGAAAAATTGAAAAAGGATCATTATACAAATTAGATAAAAATTTATTACTTAGCAAAATAGATAAAAAATATATGATAACAAATGGTCCAGCATTTATCGATCAATTTAATTTTTATCATACTGATAGTAGAAAAAAATTAATTTATAAAATTAAAATAAATAAGAATAATAAAATATTAAATAAAAAAATATTTAAAAGATTTTCTTCAAAAGAAGGAGTTCCAGATGGAATGACGCTAGATAAAAATAAAAACTTATGGGTCGCACATTTCCATGGAGCTTGTGTTTCAGTGTTTAATAAAAAAGGAAAACGAATTTATCAAATTTCTCTACCAGCAAAAAATATTACTAATTGTACATTTGGAGGAGATAACAATTCTGAACTATTTGTCACATCAGCTACAAAATCAACGAATAAAGAAGATATGAAAAAATATAAGTTATCTGGAGCTTTATTTAGTATAAAAACAAATATGAAAGGATTTATTCAAAAAAAATTTATTTTAAGTAATGCAAAAAAGAGATCTTTATTATGAAAGAATTCCTACCAAACTTCTAAGAGAAGATGTTAGATATTTGGGAAATATTTTAGGAAGAGTAATAAAAGAACAAGAAGGTGAAAAGTTTTTCAATTTAGTTGAAAAAGTTAGAAAACTTTCAAAAGTAAATAAAATTAATTATAGCAATCATTCTTATGGAAAAATAATTAGAGCTATAAAAAATTTAAATCCAAAAAATACTTTTAAATTAACTAGAGCATTTACTCATTTTATGAATCTTATAAATTTAGCTGAATCTATTGATGCTTCTAGAAATCTAAATGAATATGAAAATAGTAAGAAAAAAAATTCAAATAAAAATATTTTTATTGAAGAAATTTTTGAAGATCTTTTTATTAATAAAAAAATATCAGAAAATAAAATTTATAATCTAGCTAAAAGCCTTAATATAGGGATAGTTTTGACTGCTCATCCAACTGAAGTAAAGAGAAGAACTTTAATACAAAAATATCATAAGATTACAGAAATACTTGAGGAAAGAGATCTTTTAAAAAAATATCCATCAAAATTAAAAATATTAGATAAAAAACTTTTTGATGAACTTACAATAATTTGGAATACAGACGATCTTAAAAGATCAAGACCGTCACCATTTGATGAGGCTAGATGGGGATTAGCTATAATTGAAGATAGTTTATGGGACACAATTCCAAAAGTTTATAGGAGATTAAATTCTATATTTGTTCAAAATATAGATAAAGGACTTCCTAAAAATTTTAATCCAATTGAGTTTGGGTCTTGGATGGGTGGAGATAGAGATGGAAACCCTAATGTCACTGCTGAAGTTACTAAACAAGTAATCTTGTTATCTAGATGGGAAGCAGCAAAACTTTATGAAAAAACTCTCACTAAAATAATTAGGTCTTACTCAATGGAAAAATGTTCAAATAAAATTTATAGAAAAGTAGGTAAGTCACATGAACCTTATAGAGTTTTTCTAAGACCTTTAAGAGACAAAATGAGAATAACTCATAGAACGATAGAACAACATTTAATTAATAAAAAACCTTTAGATAAAAAAAGATTACTTAGCACAAGAGAAGAAATATTAAAGCCTTTGAGAGTTGTAAGAGAGTCTTTGGAGCAAAACCAAAATGAAAATATCGCAAGTGGCGAACTTCTTGATTTGATGAGAAGAGCTAAATGTTTTGGAATAAATTTAGCTAGATTAGATATTAGACAAGAGTCATCAAGACATTCTCAACTTATAGCTGAATTTATTAAAAAGAAATATAAAAAAAATTATTATAAATTTAGTGAAGAAGAAAAGATTAATTTTTTTAAATTAGCAATAAAGTCAAAAAAAAATATTATTAATAACTTTAACTTTCGAAAAAAACAAAACAAAGAAGTTTGGTCAACTTTTAAAACACTCTCACAAGAACCGCCTGAATGCTTGGGAGCATATGTAATTTCTATGACAACATCAGCTTCAGATATTTTATCGATTTCATTTTTGCAAAAAGAGGCAAAAATTAAAGATAAATTAAGAGTAGTTCCACTTTTCGAAACTTTAGATGACCTTATTAATTCTAAATCAATAATGAAAAGTCTATTTTCTCAAACTTGGTATAGAAAATTAATTAAAAATAAACAAGAAGTGATGATTGGATACTCAGACTCTAGTAAGGACGCTGGAAAAATGTGTGCGAGTTGGCACCAATATAAATCTCAAGAAGAAATAGTTAAATTGGGAAAAAAATATAAAATTGATGTCACTTTTTTCCATGGCAGAGGTGGATCTGCTGGTAGAGGAGGAGGGCCAATTCAAGCAACGTTAAGATCTCAACCTCCGAATTCTGTAAATGGTAAAATTAGAATTACTGACCAAGGTGAAGTTATTCAACAAAAATATGGTTATGAACCTTTGGCAAAATATAATTTATGTAGTTATATAGGAGCTGTTGCCGAAGCGACACTCAACCCTCCACCAAGTCCAAAAAGCAATTGGAGATCTTTGATTGAAAAAATGTCCGATATTTCAAAAAGCTCTTACAGAAAGAATATCAATCAAAATATTGAATTCATAAAATATTTTAAAACAGTTACACCTCATAAAGCACTTGGAAAATTATCTATTGGATCAAGACCTTCTAAAAGGAAAAATGTAGATAATATTAAAAGTTTAAGAGCTATACCGTGGGTTTTTGCATGGACACAAATTAGACTTATGTTACCAGCTTGGCTAGGTAGTGCTGAAGCCTTAAGATATTCTTACATCAAAAAATTTAGAAAAACTCTATATGATATGGAAAAAAATTGGCCTTTCTTTAATTCAATGCTTGATATGCTAGATATGGTAATCTCTAAAGCAGATCCTGAAATTTCTAAAATTTATGAGGAATATTTAGCTGATGATGAATTGAAGAAGGTTGGTAAAAAACTAAGATTTCAATTTGATGTTATAAAAAAACTTAATAAAAAAATTACTCCAAAAGAAATAAATAAACAAAGAAAACAATTTAGAACATCAGTCATTGTGAGAAACATTTATTCTGAAGTTTTAAATATTATTCAGCCAATTGTAATTAGTAAACTCAAAAAAAGTAAAACGATAAAAGACAAAAAATATTTAAACGATTCATTGATGACTTCAATAGCAGGGATTTCTGCTGCTATGAAAAATACAGGTTAAATGATTGAATTTTTAATTGCTTTTGGTGCAGGGCTCATAAGTTTTTTATCACCATGTGTTTTACCATTAATACCAGGATATGTTTCATTTATTTCAGGTCAATCTCTTAAAGAACTTTTAAATTCTAAGCAAATAAATTTTTTACCATTAATTTTATTTTGTACTGGATTTTCAACAGTATTTATTATTCTAGGAGCTTCCGCATCTTTCCTAGGGCAAAAACTTTTACAAAATTCTGAAATTTTAAGAATAATTGCTGGTATTGTAATAATAATTTTTTCATTACAATTAGTCGGTTTAATCAATATTAGTTATTTGAATTTAGAAAAAAGATTTGAGGCAAAAAAATCTCAAAACATTTTATTTCCATACGTAATAGGTTTGGCTTTTGGATTTGGTTGGACACCTTGTATTGGACCAATTTTAGGGTCAATTTTAGCACTAGCATCTATTGAAGAAACATTATCTAGAGCAATATTATTATTGAGTTTTTACTCCTTAGGCTTAGCTATACCTTTTATTCTTTCAGGTTATTTAATTCAGAGATTTTTATTATTTTCAAAGAATTTTAAAAAGAACATAAATATTATCTCTAAAATTGGTGGAATTATTCTTTTAGTAACAGGTATTTTGATTTTGACTAACCAATTGCAGGCGATTGGTTTTCACATAATTAAAATTTTTCCTTTTATGCAAAATTTCGGTTAAAAGTAGTTAATGAAAATCTATCAAATAGATTCAAGTGCTAGAAAAAAAGGCTCTACATCTAGAGCATTAGCTAAAAAGGTGTTAGATAAAATTAAAAAACCTGGTGATGAGGTTGTCTATAGAGATTTAGATGATGAAATGCTTTTTGTGAGTGGCTTGACTGAGTCTGGCATGAAAATTAACGAAAAAGATAAAACAGAAGAGCATAAAAAAATGTTTAGTCTGTCAGATAAACTTGTTTCCGAATTAAAAGAGAGTGATGTTATCATAATTTCAGCCCCAATTTATAATTATGGTCCTCCAGCAACACTTAAAGCATGGTCTGATTTGGCTGCTAGAGTTGGTGAGACTTTTAGATTTAAACCTGATGGAAGAAGAGAGGGTTTATTAAAAAATAAACGTGCATATTTGGTAATTACTTCAGGTGGTACAAAATTAAACTCTAAAGAAGATTTCTTAACCCCATGGTTAAAATACATATTAAATTTTTTTGGTATAGAAAAAATTGATGTAGTTAGTGCTGATCAAATGGCTTTAGACTATGAAAAATCAATCAAAGATGCTGAAGAGCAAATTCATAATTTAGCCTAAATTAATAGATATTTTTATGAATATTTGTCTAATTAATTTTTATTTGTTAACATAAGTTATGAAAATAATTCTTCTTATAATTTTAAGTTTATTTTTTTTCACTAATAGCAATGCCGCATGTGACGATCCTTTGACTGAGGGAGTAGATTACTCAAATTGTAGATTTTCTGATGCTCAAGATTTACAAGGAAGTTATCTTCCAAATTCCAATCTTTCATTTGCAAGCTTTATCCAAGTAAATTTTGATAAGAGCATTATGATGAATTCAAATCTTTCATTTGGAACTTTTCCCGAGTCAACATTTGTTAGAGCAAATCTTTATGAAACAGTTTCAATTGGTGCTAATTTTGAAAAAACTAATTTTACAGGCTCAAATTTAACTAGAGTTGATTTTATGGGAGCTACTTTAATAGAGACAAATTTTCAAAATGCAAACTTAATGGAAGCAAATTTTACTTCATCTAATATCACAAATGCTAATTTTGATGGTGCTAATTTAATTGGTGCGACATGGATTGGTGGCGAAACTTGTGGACCAAGTTCAATTGGTGTTTGTAATAAGTAATAATGAACACAGCCATTAAAACAGATGATGTAATATTTAATTTTTTTAAGCAAATTTGTGATGAAAAAGATGATCAAAAATGTGTTGAACTTGGAAAAGAGTGGATAAAAGCGATGGAGACAAATTTATCAACCATGGAAGCAAATCTTAATGGTGCTGATAAACTAAAACATAAAGATGACATCAAAAGTAATCGAGATCATTTAAATAATCTTAAAACAAAAAAATCATCAGAATGGCGTGAATATGCAACCCAATGTATGATTGAGATAATGAATCATAAAAGCTAACAATAATGAACAATCAAGAGAAAGTTTTATTATTTAATAGAGAAACATTTGTTCTAAAAAAACCTTTCATTAAGTTAATAAATATACTATCTAAAACTTAAAAAGGGGGTGTCTTAACAGACTGAGATTAAACCCTAAGAACCTGTCCGGTAATTCAGAAAGGGAGAACAATGGATAAAACATACTTAATAAGTCAATCAACATCGTTATCATTAGTTATAGTTATTAGCGCAATATTTACAATCTTAGGTCTTCATTACTCTAGAAGATTTAAAGGTATTAATAATTACCTTACAGCAAATAGAAACATAGGTTTATTTTCATTAACAACAAGTTTAGTTGCTTCAGCATTAGGAGCGTGGATTTTATTTGGTCCTGCGGCAGCAGCTACATGGGGTGGAATAGGAGCTGTGATTGGATATGCTCTTGGTACAGCTTTTCCTATGATTTTTTTAATCTATCTGGGAAAAAAAATCAGAACTGATTTTCCGAAAGGGTCATCACTCATAGAATTTATGAGAAAGAAATTTGGAAAAAGCTTATTTAAACTAATCTTGTTAATGACTATTTTTTATATGTTCATATTCTTGTGTGCGGAAGTTACGGCCGTAGCAGTACTAATAAACTATATATCAGGAACAGAGCTTTGGATCACAGCATTAATAGTACTTTTAGCGACATTAACATACACATTGTATGGTGGTTTACGTGCATCAATTTTTACTGATAATATTCAAATGATTGTGATCAGTATACTTTTGTTAATTTCAATAACTTATATTTTGTCTAATACAGGAAAAACTTTTTCATTTGAATTTATAGAACAAAAAAATCCCCAATTGTTAAGCAGCTCTTATGTGCCAAGTTACACTGCCGGATTAACTTTTTTTATTGCTGTAGCAGCAACTAATTTATTTCACCAAGGGAATTGGCAAAGAGTATACGCTGCAAAAAACTATCAAACTCTTAAACAAAGTTTATTAATTTCTTTTTTTATAATTATACCAATAGTTTTTTTCATGGGATTTACTGGTATGGTATCTTTTTCTATCGATCCTAGTCAAAGACCTGATTTAGGCTTTTTTACATTATTATTAAAAGAACAAACACAAACTTTATCATTACTGATAATTACACTTGGATTAGCATTAACAATTTCAACTGTTGATACTTTGGTTAATGCAATTTCAAGCTTATTTGTAGTTGATGGCAAAGCAACATTTAATCTGAATAAGAAGACTGATTATTTAAAGCTATCTAAATATTTCATTATTATGATATCTTTAGTTTCATTTTTTATTGCCTCAAAAGGTTTTGATATTTTATATTTATTCTTATTAGCAGATTTGTTTTGTTGTGCGTTTGTCTATACAGTTTTCTATAGTTTTTATAATAAAGACGTTAATGAAAAAACTGCTTATGTTGCAATAATTATTGGTTTGGTCGGAGGATTTTTATTATTTCCATTTCCTGATTTTTCCAAAAGTTTACTTGTTGGGATATTAATATCTAAAGAATTTTTCTCTCCATTTGTAGCACAATCTTTATTATTTTTATCTTTTATTGTAGCAACTTTCCTACCAGCAATAATTCTTAAGATTAAAAAAAATTAGCAATACATTAATATTAAGAGACCATTTCGGATGGTCTCTTAATGTCATTGAAATTTATTAAATAATCTTTATATAACTACCAAACCCTCATGTCAGAAAATCAAATATCTATCAATAAACTTTCTAAAGTTTATAATAACGGTTTTAATGCACTTAAAAGTATTAATCTAAATATTAAAAAGGGTGAGATTTTTGCTATGCTGGGACCAAATGGTGCTGGCAAAACAACACTAATTAGTATTATTTGCGGAATTGTAAAACCATCATCAGGAATAGTCACCGTTGATGGGTTTGATATCATTAACGATTATAGAGAAACAAGATCAAGAATTGGTTTGGTTCCGCAAGAATTAACTTTAGAACAATTTGAAACAGTTTTTAATAACGTTTCTTATTCAAGGGGCTTATATGGAAAAAAGCCTGACCCAAAACATATTGAAAAAATTTTAAGACAATTAAGCCTTTGGGACAAAAAAGATCAAAGATTAAGACAATTATCAGGAGGAATGAAACGTAGAGTTTTAATAGCTAAAGCTTTATCACACGAACCATCAATTTTGTTTTTGGATGAGCCTACTGCAGGTGTAGATGTTGAGTTAAGAAAAGATATGTGGAAAATAGTTGAGGAGTTAAGAAAAACAGGTGTCACTATTATTCTAACTACTCATTACATTGAAGAAGCCGAAGCTATAGCTGATAGAGTAGGAGTTATTAATCAAGGAGAAATTATAGTTATAGAAGAAACAAAAGAACTATTAAAAAAGATGGGTCATAAAAAATTAACTGTTGAGCTTCAAGATGAAATTTCAAAAATCCCAGATCGTTTAAAAAAATATGAATTAGTTTTGAGGAATAACAAAATGTCAATTGATTACACTTACAGTGTTAATGGCGAACAAACAGGTATTACTAATTTATTACAAGATTTAAAAGATGCTGGATTAAGATTAAAAGATTTAAAAACTGAACAAAGCACTTTAGAGAAAATATTTGTTAGCTTGGTAAAGGAAAATAATGAAATTTAATTACATGGCTTTTAAAGCAATTTACCTTCATGAAATGGATAGATTTAGAAGAACTTTAATGCAATCGTTGCTTTCTCCAGTTCTTTCCACTTCTCTTTATTTTATCGTATTTGGATCTGTTATTGGAGGATATGTCCAAAAAATTGATGGCATCAGTTATGGCTCATACATAGTGCCTGGCTTACTAATGTTAACACTTTTAACTCAGTCAATTACCAACACTTCATTTGGAATTTTTTTTCCTAAATTTAATGGAACTATTTATGAAATTTTAGCTGCACCAATTTCAACACTTGAAATAGTACTAGCTTTTGTTGGGGCAGGAGCCACAAAAACATTAATTATTGGAGTTGTGATTTTCATTACTGCAAATTTTTTTGTTGAAGTAGATGTAAAATATCCACTTTTGGTAATTTTCTTACTCATCCTTGTTGCATTCACATTTGCATTATTTGGTTTTTTAATCGGATTAATGAGCTCAAATTTTGAACAAATGTCAATAATTCCAACATTAATTATTACGCCAATGGTATTTCTAGGAGGCAGTCTTTATTCAATAGATATGTTGCCACCATTTTGGCAAATGATCACTTACTTTAATCCGGTAGTATATTTAATCAATGGTTTAAGATTTGCTTTTTATGGAGTGTCTGACTTTAATATTTGGATCAGTATTAGTTCAATGGTTGTTTTTTTACTTATTTGTATAGGAATAGTAACTGTTCTATTAAAAAAAGGTTATAATATTAAATCTTAGTTGAATCAAAGTAAGGAGATTTTCTAATTAGCGTTCCAAAACCAAAGTTTTTATTACTCATTTTTGATACTTATCTGTCCATTTTATCTTGATCAAATTAAAAAATAGCCCTGTTAAGGGCTATTAAAAAAATGAGAGGGAATCTATTTTTATTTAAAATTGCTCAGATTCAGTCGAACCTGCCATAGCAGTTGTTGAACTTTTTCCACTACTAATAGTATTTGACACTGCATCAAAATAGGAAGTTCCAACTTCTCTCTGATGTTTAACACTTGTGTAACCGTCTTTTTCTCTTGAAAATTCTTGTTGTTGAATTCTAGAGTAAGCAGCCATTCCTTCCTTTTTATATTTTTCTGCAAGTTCAAATATGGCTATGTTTTGCGTGTGAAAACCAGCTAATGTTATAAATTGAAATTTATATCCCATCTTAGCAATTTCTTGTTGGAACGAAGCAATTTCATCATCACTTAAATGTTTTTTCCAATTAAAAGAAGGTGAGCAATTGTATGCTAATAGTTTACCAGGAAATTTATCATGTATTGCGTCTGCAAACTTTTTAGCTTCTGCAAGATTTGGTGTTGCTGTTTCACACCAAATTAAATCAGCATATGGTGCATAAGCAAGACCTCTAGATATAGCTTGTTCAATACCATCTTTCACATAAAAAAAACCTTCTGGTGATCTTTCTCCAGTTAAAAAAGGTTTATCATTTTCATCAAAATCATTTGTAATTAATTTTGCAGCATTTGCATCTGTTCTTGCTAAAATAATTAATGGCACTTCAGCTATATCTGCTGCTAGTCTAGCTGATTTTAAGTTTTTTACCATTGTGCCAGTTGGTACTAAGACTTTTCCACCCATATGACCACACTTCTTTTCACTAGCTAATTGATCTTCAAAATGAACTCCAGCTGAACCAGCTCTAATAAATTTTTTTGTTAATTCAAACACGTTTAATGGACCACCAAAACCTGCTTCACCATCTGCTATAATTGGCAACATATAGTCAACAGCTTCTTCTTTTTTCATATCACCATCTTGAATTTCCATGTGTTGTATTTGATCAGCTCTTACTAAAGAATTATTCATTGTCTCAACTAACTTGGGAGCACTATCGTAAGGATATAAAGATTGATCTGGATACATTTCACCAGCAGTGTTTGCATCTGCAGCTACTTGCCATCCACTTAGATAGATTGCTTTTAGACCAGCTTTAGCATGTTGTACAGCTTGGTTACCTGATAACGAACCAAGTGTATTTACATAAGCCTCTGTATTTAATAATTTCCAAAGTTTTTGAGATTGATTTTTACATAAAGAATATTCAATTTTTATCGACCCTCTTAATCGTTCAACTTCTTCATCAGTATAGTCACGTTTTATTCCAGCAAATCTTTTTAGGTCGTATGAGATATTTTCTGCACTCATTATTTTTTATCCTTCGATGTTAGTTGTTATTTAGAAAATTGAGTTAGTGGGAATGGGTTAGCTATTATCGTCTAATGACTTAATAAGATCATTCATCCCACTTGAACCCCAATCACAATGATCATCTCTCATGTAGATACCTCTACTATTATGCTGATCTAAATCTTCTTTTTTAATGATTTGAGCTTCATTTTCTGTGTTTTTTAAATTTTTGTTCATATAAACCTTTTAATTTACAAGATTTACAAAATCCACAAAAAACGTAAAAATCCTTGTAAATCAAAGAAAAAAATTGTAAATATAAATTTACAAAATTTACAAATAGAAAATATGAGTCAATTAGATCTTAAAATTGGGCCAAAAATCAAGTCTTTTAGAAGGCAATTAGGTCTTCAGGCTAACAAGTTAGCAGAAGATTTGGGTATTTCCCCTAGTTATCTAAATTTAATTGAAAGCGGGAAAAGAAAAATTGATGGAGATCTTCTTTTACAAGTTTGCGAAAAATTAAATATTAATTTATCTGACTTAACGTCAAAAACAGATATTAATTTGCAAAACAATATATCTGAAATTTTAGATGACACATTGTTTGAAGATTTAGATATTTTAGGGCCAGAGGTTAAAGATCTAGTTAGTACGAACCCAAAGATTGGAAAAGCAATTGTAAGACTTGGAGATATTTTAAAAAAAAAGGATCATGAATTAATTAACAAAATAGAAAAAATCTCTGGAAAAATAGTAGATAATAGAAAAAATTCATTTCCAGGCGAAGTTATATCAGATTTTCTACAAGAAAATAAAAATTATTTCCCAAAATTGGAAGATTTTGCAAATAAGGTTTTTGATAAAATTCAAAAGAATAACAGAACTAGATATATTGCGTTGTGTGAATACTTAAATTCAGAATATAAAATTATAGTTAAAGATGTAATTCCTGATGAAAATAAACCTTTTTCAAAAATATTTTTAAAAAATAAAAAAGAACTTTTATTAAGTGATTATAGCTCTTTAGAAACAAAAAAACTTCATGCTGCAGCACAAATTGCACAAGAAGGTGCAAGCAAAGAAATAGATAATTACTTATCTAAATTTAGTTTTCCATCAGATGAGTCAAAAAAACTAACAAATGTTGCGTTATTAAATTATTGTGCTGCTGCTATACTTATGCCTTATAAATTTTTTCATTCTGAATGCAAAAAACTTAAATATGATTTAGAGTTATTACAAAATACATTTGCAACTTCATTTGAGCAAGTTGCACACAGAGTGACGTGTTTACAAGATCCAAAACTTCCAGGCATTCCTTTTCATTTTTTGAGAGTAGATATGGCAGGTAATATTTCAAAGAGGTTTTCATTATCAGGTATTGATATTCCAAGATATGGAGGTGCATGTCCAAGATGGAATGTTTATTCTGCATTCACAAGACCAGGTGTTATACAGGCCGCAGTCAGCAAAATGACCAATGGAGAAAAATATGTTTGTATTGCAAGAACAGTTGAAAAAGGGATTGGAAGATTTGGTCAAGCAAAGAGTGTACTTTCTATTGGACTTGGTTGTGATGCAAAATATGCAAAAGATTTTGTTTATACTGAAAATTTAAATATTAATGATAAATTAACTGAAATACCAATTGGAGTCTCTTGTAGAACTTGTGATCGTTTGGATTGCTCTCAAAGAGCATTTCCACCATTACATAAAAAGTTTGATGTAGATTTAAACTCTAGAGGAGTTTCTGTTTATGTTAGCGATAATAATTCTTAGATAATGATTAAGTATATTTTGCCAGCTATTATTGTTCTTTTAATTGTTCTTTTTTGGGAAAAAATTACCGAATATTTTCAAAAAAAATTTAATATTAGATTGAATTACATAGTCGTTTGTTCAATTATAGCTGTCATTGTTGTTATTCTACTACTTCTTAATTATTAAATTCATCAAATAAATGGAAATAAATTTATTATTTTTTTTATCTGTGGTTCCAGCAATTGTACTATATGGCATTGCTAAATCAGGATTGGGTGGTTCTATATCATTAATTTCAGTTCCTTTAATGACATTAGTGATGCCTTTAAGTCAAGCATTAGCAATTATATTACCGATTTTAATATTTTCGGACATTGTTGCAGTATACAGATTTAGAAAAGATTTCGATTTAAGCACGTTAAAATTAATAGTTCCTTTTGCAGGGATTGGAATTTTTATAGGATCTTTTACTTTTTCATATTTATCAGAAGATATATTAAAATTTATAGTTGGTATAATGGGATTTCTTTTTACCATTCATTATTTTTTTCTTAAAAAAAATAAAGAAGAAAAATCAAAAAAAAATATTTTTAAAGGTAGTATATGCTCAACTATTGCAGGGTTTACAAGTTTTTGTGTGCATGCAGGTGGAACACCAACAAGTATTTATTTATTACCATTAAGACTTAAAAAAGAAACATATGTTGGAACAAGAGTTATTTTTTTTACATTTGTTAACTTAATAAAACTTCCATTTTATATTCATTTATCAATGATGAATTTTCAAACTTTTAAACAATCAATTATACTTTTGCCCTTAGCAATTTTAGGAATATATATTGGATATAGAATTCTTAAAATAATAAATGAGAAATTGTTTTATAATACAATTTACATACTTATTTTATTTTCTAGTTCAAAATTAATCTTTGATTACTTTTCTAAATTTATGTGACAATTTTTTTAATTTAAGAAATATGTTAAATAAGTAATATATATTAACTTTATGATCAAAATTTTAAATAAAAAATTTAAACCAAGAATTAAAGCTCGAATAAGAAAAAATAAGCAAATTTTAAATAAAAATATTGATAATTTTTTTGGTTGGGTAAAAGGCGCAAAACTTGTTGAGCTTAAAGAGTGCAATACAGCAGAAGATCCAGTAAGACCTGAACTAGATAATGAATTTAGAACTGGGTATGGTCGTAAAATGTATGGAGTTGAATACCAAGGTGAAATTCATGCAGTTATGTGCTTTGCTTATACAAATATAATTCCAAAAAGTGTTGATGAACTTGAAAAATTAAGTACGGATGCCTTTTTACAAAGTGCAATGAGAGATCAAAGTGGAGGTCAAATTGCAATCGCCTATACGGTGTGGTCTAAAAAAAAAGGTGGAGGTAAATTAATAGTTAAAGAAGTATTTAAAAAAATTAAAAAATCAAATCATCTAAATAGATTAGTTACACTTTCACCATTAACTGAGATGGCAACAAAATTTCATACTAGGAATGGTGCTCAATTAGTTCAAAAAAATGAAAATACTCAAAATTTTGAATATAAAGTTATCTAAATTAATGAAATTCCCTAAATTTAATATTCTTACACTTTGTACATTGCTCCTTTTACCCTATTCTTCATCAATGGCATATGAAGAACCAAATTATGAAGTTGTGAAAAAAAATGAAATTTATGAAATAAGAAAATATTTTGATCGTTTAGCTGTAGAAACTATAGACTCAGGCTCTAAGAACAATTTTAGAAAATTATTTAATTATATATCTGGAAGAAATGAGGATAACGAGAAAATTAAGATGACCATTCCCGTTACTCAATTTGAAAAAAATGGAAATATGAGTATGCAATTTTATCTTCCTTCGAAATTTAATTCAAAAAATGTCCCCAAACCAATAAAGAAAAATGTCAAAATTGTAAATATTGAAGGAGGTTATTATGCTGTTATTAGATATTCAGGAAGAGCAAGTGACAAAAACTTTGTTAAACATAAAGACATTTTAATAAAAGAATTAAAATCTAATAATATTTCAACCTTAGGTCCTCCTATAAGAGCGACCTATGATAGTCCATTTACATTGCCAATGAATAGAAGAAATGAAGCAATGTATAAAGTAGAATATTAATGAATGAAATCGAAATATAAAGCTCTGGTGCCTTAGTACATTCTCGGTAACTAAATTGAATCTTCTCCAAATTATTTTTTACCAATTAATTCACTTGTTGTTTGGATTTTAATGGCAATACTAGTTAATAATTGTTTGAAAAAATAAACTAAATATTAAATTTTCTTTTTAAATGTCTTAGTTTTCCTTCGGTACTATCATAGTCAATATAGCATCCTTGCAAAAATCTATTTCCTTCTTCTACTTCATATGAAGTTCTTCCATGAAGCAATCTATAATTATCCATCATCATTAAATCTTTTGGAGCCAGCTTGAACTCTATTCTGTATTTTTCTGAGTTATACATTTTAGACAATTTTTTACGAGCTTTATAATATAGATCTAGTTTTTCTTTATCTAACATTGGCACATAATCTAATCTTGGACTAAATCTTACTTGTTTGAAAGTTTTATCATCATTAAGTCTAATTAACTCCGACCAATCTTCTAAAACTACATCTTTATCAACGAATTTAAATCTTACTTTTACTGAAGTTAAAATTTTATAAAAATCAGGATTTTCTTTTTTTAAATCTTCTGTCACTGTAAAACCATCAACTAATGTAGACAGACCTCCCGATACCTCGCTTTCAATGCAATGAAGTAACTGTATACATGGAACAGGGTTACGATATGGATTATCTGTATGAGGTGATAACTCTAAAGAAGTATATGCAAGATCATTTGGATCTGGTTTTGATTTAACATCAAAATATTCACCAAAATTTGTTCTTCTGACACTTCCTATTGTATTTGCAAATTTTACAATAAAGTTATTATCTGTTGGAATGTTTTTGATAATTACAAACCCATATTTATAGAAAGAAATAAGCAAATCAAACATTTCTTTACTGTCAAAAAAGTTATCTTGGTATTCAAAATTCTTTATATTTTCTAAAGTTGAGTTCCATTTAACTTTAGGAATAGATTTTATAACTGTATCATCATTAGAAAACTCTAAGGCAAGTTTATCAATATCTAATTTAGATTTAACACCATCGTTAAAGTCAATTTCAAGAAATTTTTCATTTATAATAGCTGTATTAATTGATATTTCGCTGCTTAAAGATGTTGGATCAAATAGTCGTTGTTGAGTGCCTTTGTCTAGAAATTCTTCACCATCTACTCTTTCTCTTAACCAAAGAGGGTGTATCTCTTTTATGATTGACCCATTATTAAAGTAAACTTTATTTTCTTCTAGTTCAATTTTCATAATTAAATCTAGAATTATTTAAATTTTGACTTTATTCAACATAAATAAAATAGTATGAGTTTGATGTGGATCAATTTAATACAAAAAACTACTCAGTTTATGCTAATTTTCTAAATAAATTAGCAAAAGATTTAACAAATTTTTATTATTCTAAATTAAATAGAACTTTTAAAGTTTCTAATAAGCTTAAGGGTAAAGGTTATGATCCTGTAACCACTTCAGATAGGGCTTTTGAGAAGTTTATTAGATCAAAAATAAAAAATAAATTTCCAGAACATCAAATCATAGGTGAGGAATTCGGTTATAGGAAATCCAAAAGTGAATTTACATGGGTGATAGATCCAATTGATGGAACAAGGTCATTTGTTATTGGTAATCCAACATGGAGTAATTTAATTTCATTAAATTATAAAGGTAATCCAATTTTAGGATTAGCTAATTTTCCAGTTCTTAAGAAGTATTATTTAAATTATTCAGACAAGACAGCTTATGTAGTTAGCAATGGAAAAAGAAAAAAAATTTCTGTAAATAAAAAGGCAACTTTTAATAGAGTTAAAGTTTCAGCAGCCTTTCACGGTTGGTTATCACTTGATAAGCAAAAGAAAATACCAAAAGTTTTAAGATTAATGCAGTTTCCTTGCAGTGATGCTTTAAGTTATTCACATCTTGCAGAAGGAAGAGTTGATATTGTAATACAGTGTTCAAATAAGATTTGGGATATTCATCCATTAATACCAATTGTTAAAGCAGCAGGTGGTCACATTTCTACTTGGGATAATAGAGATGCTATAAATGCTGGTAATATTTTGGTTTCTTCAAATAAAACTATCCATAATAAATTTTTGAAATTATTAAAACCAGTTTCAAAATGATTCCCAAAAGAGCACAAGAAATATTAGATTTTTGGTTTAAAGAAACACCTACAGAAAAAAGATTTAAAAAAGATGAAAGTTTTGATCAAACAATAAAAGATAAATTTCTAAAAGATTACGAATTAGCAAGCCAAAACGAATGTGATGATTGGCAAGATCAACCAATGAGCGCTCTAGCTTTAGTTATTCTTTTTGATCAATTTTCAAGAAACATGTTTAGAGATGATAAAAAAGCCTTTGCTCAAGATCATAAAACAAGATTAATTGTTAATGACGCTGTTTATGCAGGTTATCTTGAAACGATGAATGAAAGTCAAAGATTTTTTATGATTTTACCCCTTATTCATAGCGAGGAAATAACCGATCATGACATGGCTTATTATTTACTTAATAAATATTTAAGAGAACATGAGGAGTATGTTCAAATTAAGAATTTTTGGCAAGACCACACGAAAGCAATTAGATTATTTCATAGATATCCTCATAGAAATAAAATTCTTGGAAGAGAGTCTACTGAAGAGGAATTGGCTTTTTTAAATGGACCTAATTCTTCCTGGTAATTGTGAATTTAAAATACATCTATAAAATAATTAATAAAGAAGATCTTAAAAAAGCTAAGTCTAGTAAAGTTTATTCAGGATCATCAAAAGATATAGAGGATGGATATATTCATTTTTCAGGTCAAGAACAAGTTGAGGGTACTCTTAAAAAACATTATTCAGACGAAAAAAATTTAATATTATTAAAAGTAGAAACATTAAAACTAGACCATTTAGTTTGGGAACAAGCTTCTGATGGTAATTTTTTTCCACATTTATATTCTGCGCTTGATTTAGCTAACGTAGTTGATGAATATGAAATTACCCTAAATAGTGATGGGACACATAAATTGCCTGATAATTTTTAATTAATTTAGTTTTCCTAAATAATTTACCATTACAACTCCCACAACAATAAGTATAATTCCTATAGTTGCGTATAGATTTGGTATTTGATTATATTTAATCATGGCAAATACCAAAACACCCATAACTGTTAGTCCGCTATAAGTAGAGTAGGCAAAACCAACTGGAAGTGCCGACATTGCTTTTGAAATTGAAAACATTGTAATACACATAAATAAAATACATAAAATTGATGGTGTTAATTTTGTAAATCCATCAGATATTTTTGCAAAACTGTTAGAAGCTATCCCAAATGAAATACCCATAGCTAAAAATAAATATCCAAACAAAGGTTTCATAAATTAATTATTGCCTAATAAGTTAACCATTAAAACACCTACAATAATAAATATTAGACCTATTATTGAATAAAAATTTGGCATTTGATCAAATCTAATTATACCAACAACTACAGTTGCAATAATAGTTAGTCCTGCAAAGGATGCATAAGTAATTCCCATTGGAATATTTTTCATCACCATTGAAAGAGCATACATACATGCAACTATCGTTAGGGCTGTAACAATACTTGGAAAAAGAAGGGTAAAACCTTCAGCACTTTTTGCAAAACTATTTGAAGTTACTCCTAGAACAACTGCCAGAACTAAAAAACCATATGAAGTAGCGAGACTCATTTAATAATATTAAATGAAATCTCGCTAAATATATATAATTATTTTGGCATCTTGGTAGCACCCGTTTCAAGAGAAATCATTTTTCCATCTTGATATTTAAAGACAGCCATAACTGCTTCAGTATTTCCATCATTAAAAGTTACAAACGCGTGCTCAACACCAATTTCATCATTTTCAAAAAGCACTCTTATTTTATCTCTTTTGATGTCCCCACTCATTGCCCATTTAATTACATCTGCTTTACCCAGAACATTACCTGAAGCATGCATAGTAAACTTATAATCATCATGAATAATTTCATTCATTGCAGCTTCATCTTTTGCTTCCATTGCAGCATTATATTTAGCCAATATTGACATTTATTTCTCCTTATTTTTTGGTTGTTATTGATCTTGAATAATATTAATTCCAATACGTCCCATTGTTAAAATCAAATTGTTTAATTGATTTATCTTTAATTTTTACTGAATACCCAGGTAAAATTGGTGTTGTATAGCCTCCATCTTTTATAATTGCTGGATTTTCAAAATGTTCTGAACAACTTTCTGCATATTCACTCAAACTTAAATCATTGTTAGTTATAATAAATTTGTTGATTATATTTAGATGCTGAACATACTCACACAATCCAACTCCTCCAGCATGAGGTATTACTGGGATATTGAATTTACTAGCAATTAATAATACTGGTAAAATTTCATTTATACTTGCTATTCTGCAGCTATCTATTTGGCAATAATCTAGAGATTTATTTTCAATAAATTGTTTAAACATGACTGCATTTTGCATCATTTCTCCAGTTGCCAACTTCACATCAGGATGTGCATTTTTTATTTTTTTGAAACCGAGGATATCATCAGGGTTTGTGGGTTCTTCATAAAACATAATATCGAATTCTTTTAATTTGCCTATATATTCAATTGTTTCATTAACACTCCAGATTTGATTTGAATCAACCATCAGCTTTTTGTCATTACCGATAATACTTCTTATTAATTTACATCTATGAATGTCTCTTTCTATATCTTGTCCAACTTTCATTTTAAAATGTGTCCAACCTTTATCTAAATTTTCTTTTGCAAGTTTTGACATTTTATCATCAGAATATCCAAGCCAACCAACTGCAGTTGTATAAGCTGGAAAAATTGTAGAATTAAGAGATGTTGTATCTTTTGGTAATTTTTTTTTGTTATTGTTTATAATATTTGCCGCCTCATCTCTTGTAATTACATCATCAAGATATGAAAAAGATAATTTATTAAGCAAGTCATCAGTCTCTAAATCTACAATGTATTGCCACAAAGGCTTTTTATGATATTTTGAAATTAAATCCCAAATTGCATTAAAAAAGGCTGCTGCTGCCAAATGAGTAACACCTTTTTGAGGGCCAACCCATCTTAATTGACTGTGATTAGTAATTTTTTCCCAAATTAATAAAATATTTCTTTCAATTTCTGTAATTTCTTTTCCAATAATAAACTCTTTAAAGTAATCTATTGATTTACAACAAAGGTCATTACCTTTGCCAATTGTAAAAGTTAAACCTATACCTGTTAAATTATTATCTTCGGTCTCGATAGTAACATAAGTAGCGGAATAATCACAATCAACATGAACAGCATCAGTTCCTAAGTTTTCTTTAGACGTAGGAAAACGAATGTCTTGAGCAACAATGTTTGTAACCTTCATTAATGTTTAAACTTTTGCTAATCCAAAAATTTCATAACTTTCCATAGGGTTTGTTGCTTCAATTTGAGTTATTGCGTATCCTGTCATTTTTATTAACCCTTATAGATTAACTTTGTTCATTTCCCACATTTGAACACTTTCGACACATTCATCGAAAATAGGTTTTGCTATCGGGTTATTACCAGAAACAAACTTTTTCATTTCGTCTTCATTATGAACTGAGACTTTAAACATAACATAACTTTTATCAGGTGCTATTGCTGGAACTGTTTTTTCAACATGAGCAATAGTTTTTCTTACCGCCATTCCTTCATCTGATTGCATAAATCCCATGAACTTTTCAAATTTTCCTTCACCAGATTTAAATTTTGCCATTGCTAGCATTTCTTTTTCCATATTTCCCTCTTTCTTTTATTAATTGTTAATTATTCACTAAAGATATATCTGATTTCATCTTTAATGGTTCCTTCGACTGCAACTTTCTTTAATTGTTTTTGAAGACTTTGGTATTTTTTATCTGCTGACATTTTTTGATCTGCTTTAAAATTATCATCCTCAAACATCGTACCAATAAGAGTTTCTCTTATTGTTCTTGGATCACCACCTATTTGAAATGAAAAATAAACTTGATGTTTTGGATAATATTTTTTTCTTACCTTAGCTAAACCTTGGCCAATTTCCATAGCTTTACCTAGCATATCATCTTTTACTCGAAACGTTCTTGTATATATTGCTTTCATTTTTTTTCTTTAGTTTTTATGATTTAAAATTACTTCACCAGTTTTTCCATCAACTGAATCAATTACTTCCTTATTTAAATCCATTCGTTTTGTTCTTGAAGCTGAAGCTCGTTCCATTGCATCATTATCAGCATATAATGAAACAAACATTAAAGTTGTTTCATTAACACGGACTTCCAATAATTGTTCTGCTTCAGGAAATTCACTTGGTGCATTTGCCTTATAAGTGTCTGCAATTTGATCTGCGCCTTCTTTAGATTTTAAGTTTAGAGTTGTTATTCTAGCTACTGACATTTCTGTACTCCTTTCATTATTAATTTTTTATTATCTCAAAAAAACAAATGCATAACATTATAAAAATATTCGAGAAAATAAGATTAACAGCTATAAAATTTAATTATTTTACAACCTATCATAGAATTAATTTTTAATTTAATAATTAACAATGATTATTTTTTTTGATAAAAATTAATTATGATTGAAAAATTTAATGGATTTTTTTATTTAATTGTTTTCATAGTCCATTTTTTAGGTTTTGGAATTTATGCCTATCAAATGATAATTAATAATAAAAATTTTAGAGCTAAGTTTGAAATGGATGAAACAGCAACACCTATAATGCGAATGATAGGTGCTACGTTTCTTGGAGCATTATTAATGGCTCTTTACATTATGTTTATTAGGCCTAATGGTGTTGAAGGTACTTGGGCATTTTTTAATTTAATTTTTGTACAAAATCTTTGTATCTTCATTGTAAATACTTATTCGATTAAAATTGATAAAACAGGAATTAAAAATGATTCAAATGAGGGTGTTATTGCACCACTGGTTTTTACAATTTTAAGTGCAATCCTTTGTTACGGTCTAGCTGATAAAATTTATATCTAAAGCCAATTAGGGAAGGGCAATCCTTTTTCTTCAAGAAATTTTTTATTAAACATTTTAGTTGAATATTTATCGCTTCTATCACAAAGAATTGTTACGATTGTTTTACCTGGCCCTAATTCTTTACCCATTCTAATCGCACCTGCAATATTTATTCCACAACTTGTACCAAGACTTAAACCTTCTTTTTGAATTAAATCATAAAGAATAGGTAATGCTTCGTGATCATCAATTGAATAAGCGTCATCTATTTTAGCATTTTCAAAGTTTTTTGTTACTCTACTAGATCCAATTCCTTCAGTAATAGATCCACCTTCAGATTTTAATTCACCATTTTTTATATAATTATAAAGAGCAGATCCTTTAGGGTCTGATAGATAAATTTTAATGTCTTTGTTCTTTTCTTTAAGAGCGTTACTTACTCCTGAAATAGTTCCACCTGTTCCAGATGAACAAACAAAACCATCTACCTTACCATCTGTTTGGTCCCAAATTTCTTGTCCAGTTCCCTCATAATGTCCTTTAGCATTTGCGGTATTATCAAATTGGTTTGCCCAAATAACACCGTTATTGTTTGTTGGCCTAAGTTCATCAGCAAGTCTTGATGCAATCTTTATATAGTTGTTATCATCTTTATATGGTTTTGCTGGAACTAATCTAAGTTCTGCTCCTAAATTTCTTAGTAAATCTTTTTTCTCTTGTGTTTGACTATCATTCATTACAATGATTGTTTTGTATCCCAAAGAATTTCCGAGAAGACCTAATCCAATACCAGTGTTACCAGCTGTACCTTCAACAACAGTACCGCCTTTAGTAATTAATTTTTTTTCTTGCGCATCTTTAATTAAAGCCAGTGCTGCTCTATCTTTTACCGAACCACCTGGATTTAAAAATTCAGCTTTGCCAAAAATATTACATCCAGTTATTTCTGATGCTGCTCTTAATTTTATTAAAGGAGTGTTACCAATACCTGAAATAAAATCGTTTTGAATATTGTTCATTAATCTGATTTTTTATCACTATCATCTGTGATACCGTAAGGTTTGAACTCACTATCTGCTATACCAACATTTCGAGCAGGTATACCTACCATTACAGCTTTTTCTGGCACATTTTTTGTGACTACAGCATTTGCACCAATTTTTGCACATTTGCCAACTCTTATAGGACCTAATACTTGTGCACCAGAACCTATTACAACCTCATCTTCAATAGTGGGGTGTCTTTTTATATTTCGCTGACCATCTGAATTTATACTTGGCGCTATTCCACCTAAAGTAGCCATATGGTAGATAGTTACATTGTCACCAATTTCAGAAGTTTCACCAATTACGACCCCCATACCATGATCGATAAATAAGTTTTTTCCAATTTTTGCTCTAGGATGAATTTCAATACCAGTTAAAAACCTTGAAAACTGTGAAATTATTCGAGCAATAAGATCAAATTTTGCAACACTGAAAAAGTTTGCAATTCTATGAAAGAAAACAGCTTTAACTCCTGGGTAAGTTAATAATAAACTTAGTTTAGATTTTGCTGCAGGATCTCGATCAATTATAGATTGTAAAAAGTTTTTCATGTTTTTTTGCTAGATTGACTTAAAAGTTATCTTTATATAGTGATTATATTTACTAATTAAAGAGGAGAATTTATGTACAGAAATACTAATTGTTTTCATTTAGCAGTTCCTTGTGGTGATTTGGAAGTTGCAAAAAAATTTTACAGCGAGACATTAGGCTGCAGATTAGATAATTCAGCTCAAGAATGGGCTGATGTTGATTTTTGGGGAAATGAATTAACTCTTCATGCAAGTGCACATAAATTGGACAATGAAAGACACGATGTTGATATGGGTAACGTTTCCGTTCCACACTTCGGTGTTCATTTATCAAGAAAAGATTTTAACGCTCTTAAACAAAGATTAAAAGATAACGGTACTAAATATTTTGACGAACCTTATCTAAGATTTAAAGGAACTAAGTACGAACAAGAAACATTCTTTGTGAAAGATCCCAATGAAAATGTGTTAGAGATCAAAACTGTGACAGCTAATCCAGAATAATTTTGGCTACAAATTACAAGTCTATAGCCAAAAATCTTAAGTTTGAAGGAAGAGCCTTTATTAACGGAAAATATGTTAATGCCATTGATGGTAAAAAATTTGAAACAATAAATCCTGCAACTGAAGAAAAAATTTGTACAGTTGCAAAATGTAATCATAAAGATGTTGATCTAGCAGTAAAGGTTTCAAGGAAAGCTTTTAATAGTGGAGTTTGGTCGAAAAGTTCGCCAGAACATAGAAAAGAAGTTTTATTAAAATTTGCTGAATTACTTCGAAAACATGGAGATGAAAATTCAGTCTTAGAATGTGTTGATACAGGAAAATTAATTGCAGATTGTATTAATGAAGTTGCCAATGATGCACCAATGCACTTTCAGTGGTACGGAGAATTAATTGATAAAGTATTTGGAAAAGTTGGTCCAACCGAGCCATCAATTACGAGCTTAATTATAAAAGAACCAATAGGTGTTGTTGCAGGAATTGTTCCTTGGAACTTTCCTTTGATGATGGCTGTTTGGAAAATGGCTCCTGCATTGGCCGCAGGCTGTTCAGTAATTATTAAACCAGCAGAAGACACTCCACTAACAGCAATTAGAGTTGCACAAATTGGAAAAGAAGCAGGAATTCCAGATGGTGTTTTAAATGTTCTCCCAGGTTATGGTGATGTTGGTGAAGCTCTAGGTCGACACAAAGATGTTGATGTAGTTTCTTTTACTGGTTCTACAGAAGTGGGGGGTTATTTTCTAAAGTATTCAAGTGAAAGTAATTTAAAGCCTGTTGCACTTGAGATGGGTGGTAAAAGTCCATTTATAGTTTTAGAGGATGCAAAAATTAATGATGATTTAATTGATAATGCAATTAATTCTGCTTTTTGGAATGGTGGCCAGAACTGTTCAGCAAACATGAGACAGATAATTCATTCAAAAGTAAAAGATGAATTTTTAGATAAAGTTTCAAAAAAAGTTAGAAAATTAAAAGTAGGTGATCCGTTAGATTTAAAATCAAGTATGGGATCAATGATATCTAAAAATCATTTAGAAACTGTAGATGGATATATTCAATCAGGCATTAACGAGGGAGCAAAACTTTTATTAGGAGGAGTTTCTGACAATAATCAAAAAGGATTTTTTGCAAAACCTACTTTATTTGATGGATTAAAAGAAAAGATGACTATTGCTCAAGATGAAATTTTTGGACCTGTTCTAGGTGTATTAACAGTTAAAAGTGATGAAGAAGCTTTAAAGGTTGCTAGTAATTCTAAATATGGTTTACATGCGAGTGTATTTACCCAAGATATTAATAGAGCATTTCATCTAGCTAAAAGCTTACCTTGTGGAACAGTATCAGTTAATACTTTTTCAGAAGGAGACATCAAAACTCCATTTGGAGGATATAAACAATCAGGTTCATTAAGCAGAGATCAAGGTACCGAAGCTCTTAATTCCTTTCTTCAAACAAAAACTATTTGGATTAATCACCAATAAAACTTAATGGATTTTCTGTTATTAGGTTTTTTCACTGGATTAAGTCTTATTTTAGCAATTGGTGCTCAAAATATTTTTGTGATTGAGCAAGGATTGAAGAAACAGCATGTTTTTCTTGTATGTCTTATATGCTCAATATCAGATTTAATATTAATTTTTGCAGGAATATTTCTTTTTCATTATTTTAATCAGTATTTTAATCCAACAATAGAATTGATATTCAATATTTTATTAATCATATTTTTAGTGCACTTTATTTATTCAAAAATAAAAGCTCACAACTCAGATGTAAATTTTAAAAGTGAATTAAAAGATATTTCAAAATTTAATATTTTTTTAAAAACACTTGGATTTACATATCTTAATCCACATGTTTATTCAGATACGGTATTTTTTTTAGGTAATTTTTCTAAGAATTATATGTTTAATCAAAAAATTATATTTGGTATTGGCGCCTCTATTGCATCATTTTCATTTTTCTTCTTATTGGGATACCTGTCAAATTATTTATCAAAATATGCAAAAAACAAAAATGTGTGGAAGATAATAAATATTTTTATAATAACTTTTATGGGTTTTTTAATATTGTTTATTTTAAAAGAAATGATTAGTTAAAGTATATGAATGATATTTTTATAGATGATACTGGAGAAGGATATCCGTTAGTATTAGTACATGGCTACTTAGGTTCTTCAGAGATGTGGTGTCATCAAAGAGATTATCTTTCAAATTTTTGTAGAGTAATATCTCCAGCATTACCTGGGTTTGGCGAAAGTTATAAAGCTCAATCTTTAGACTCTATTCATGAGATGGCTAAATTTATAATAGGTATTATAGACGAAAAAAAAATTGATAAATTTAATTTACTAGGTCATTCAATGGGTGGAATGATAGTTCAAGAAATTGCAAAATTAGAAGGAGATAGAATTAATAAATTAATCTGTTTTGCAACTGGTTCTATTGGTGAAATACCAGGAAGGTTTGAACCAATTGATGAGACTAGAAAAAGACTTCAAGAAGAAGGTGCTGATATTTCATTTTCAAGAGTTCCTAAAAAATGGTTTGTAAAAGGAGATAAGGATAAAAATTATTATTTATGTAAAAATGCTGTTCAAAATGTTTCTTCAAAAACTGCAGATAATGCACTTAAAGCTATGAAAAATTGGTCAGGAAGAGATGATTTAAAAAATATTAAAAATGAAACCTTAATAGTTTGGGGAGATAAAGACATTTCATATAATTTTGATCAAATAGATACATTAAATAAAAATATTAAAAATAGTAAATTAGAAATCTTTGAAGGTTGTAGTCACAATGTACATTTGGAAGAAACAGAAAAGTTTAATAATTTAATAAAAAAATTTATTATTTAACCTTTTCTTATGTGGCAACTTGTTACATTTTATGAGGTTGAAAAAATTATCCTAAAAAATTATAAGCGATAAATATTTATTAACCAATATATTTAGAAAGAAATATTAATTATGATAAATTTAATAAAAAAAATAGTTTTTATATTTACAATTTTTTTTTCAACATATTTTTTAACATCAAATTCTTTTGCGGCAGACGCAACAGTAGAAATGTTAAATAAGCTTGACAAAGAAAGTATGGTTTTTTCAAAAAAAATTGTAAGAGTAGATGTTGGTGATACCGTATTTTGGAAGGCAACTGATAAAGGCCACAATGTAGAATTTATAAAAAAGGGAGTTCCTGAAGGTGTTGGCAAATTTAAATCAAAATTTAACAAGGATACAGAATATAAATTTACCATACCTGGCATTTACGCTTATTGGTGTACTCCTCATAAAAATATGGGAATGATAGGATTTGTTGTTGTGGGTGATGATAAATCTAATTTAGAAGCAATTAAAAAATTAAGATATTCATCAAAATCAAAAAAAATTGTTCCAGATTTAATTAATTCTTTGTGATTTATTTGAAATATTAACCTTTAACTGCTCCAGCAGTTAGACCACTTATTATTTGTCTTTGAAAAAACATCACTAACAAGAATAAAGGTGCGGTAGCTGAGACAACGGATGATACTGCCCACATTAGATTACCTTCATGTTGATTAGTTCCAAGGTAACTTTGTATTTTCGGAACCATTGTATGATTTTCTTGATTTAATAATAAAGCTGTTACAGTAAAATCATTGTAAGCTAGCATTAAGCTAAATAATCCAGCAGTTATAACTCCAGGCCACATCACAGGCATAATAATATGTCTAAATGTTTGAAAATATGAGCAACCATCAATTAGCGCACTTTCGTCAAGCTCCTTTGGAACTGTTTTAAAAAAAGAATATAATAGCCATAATGTAAATGGCTGATTTATAGCAACCAGAACTACAATAGTTGTTGGTAAAATTCCCCAAATTTGTAATTGAAAAAAAGGAAAGAGATAACCTGAAACCAAAGTAATATGAGGCATTGCTCTAAAAATTAAAGCAATAATCAATATCCAGAAGGCATAATTTTTTGTAGATCTGGATAGAGCATATGCACCTAATGTTCCAAGAAATAATGATATTGATACAACGCTTATAGTAACTATTATTGTATTTCTTGAAGCTTTCCAAAACTCACCTTCAAACCAAGCGCCACTATATGCTTCTGTTGTAAATCTAACTCCAGTTTCAATTAAAGTATTAAAGGCTGTTATTGCATACCACCAATCAGCTCTTGAAAAAAAGTCAGCTCTTACTTTAAAAGATCCCCAAAAAGTCCAAATAAATGGAAAACAGGCAATTAATAGCCAAATGATTATAAATATAGTATTGAAAGTTTTTAAACTATTTGATTTTTTATCTAATCCGTAATCCATAATTTTATCTACTGGTTCTAAATTCTCTCCAAGTTCTAATTAAAACTGGAGCTAAAATTATTGAAATTCCTATAATGGTCATTATTGAAGTAGCAGCAGCGGAGCCAAATAAAATAACTTCTTCATTAACTAAATTATCATAAATTAACCAAGACAATGATTGAGCGCTACCTTCAGCACTAAAACCTATTATAGGTTCAAATACTCTAAAATTATCCATTAATGAAATTAAGGCTACAAAAGTAACCACAGGATATATATGTGGTAAAACTATATGTTTCACCCTTTGAAATCTTGAAGCACCATCAATAATAGAAGCCTCTAATGGTTCCTGAGGAACTGTTTGTAAAGCCGCATAAAATACTACAAAAGCAAAAGGGGAGTGATGCCAAACTCCATATATTATAATAGTAATCCACGTTAAAGATTTTGATGATTTTACAGAAAGGTAAGGATCATTCATCATTATTTGTAAATTTGCTCCTATAATTCCTTCCGCATCAATCATCCAAAATAAAACTAATGAACCAACTAAAGGAGTTACAATCATTGGTAAAATTGTACCAAAAATAAGTGGACCTCTAATTTTTCTAGAAATTGCATTTAAACTCAAAGCAATAATAAATCCTAATAGAAGAACACATGGTGTAACAATTACACAATAGGTTAAAGTGAAAACCAAAGCTTTGTAAAAAGGAAGATTGCCAACTTTGCTAACGAATTCTCCGATTGATTTACTTTCACCCCAAAACTCTGATACTTGATTAGTAGCTAAATGATTTCTGTCAACATAGGTACCAAATCCATTAAACTTACCCAATGGTTTTTCATCTTTAATTTTTGAAGTTGCTTCTTGGTCAACAACAACGGACACTTTGCAACCAAATGGATCACATTTTTTAACCTTAACAAGTATCTGATCATGTTGAGCGTAAAAAGACTGGATGCCTGTTGATATAATAGGTAACCCAATGAATAAAATCATTGCTAATCCAGCTGGTAAAAAAAACCAGAAAAAACTTCTATTAGGCATGAGATATTTGTAAGTGGGGATTATTAAATCCCCACTTAAATTATTTAGATTTTATAGAAAACCTTGTTCTTTTGCTTTAGTCATGTAAGCAGCTTCAACATCTTTTAAAGCTTGTTCAGCTGACTCATTACCTTGCAAAAATTCAACAATTTCGCTACCCAAAGCACCATGCATTAATCCCATTTGTGGTAACATTGGATAAGGTTTTGCTCCCATTTTAACTGCTTCTATAACTCCTACAGATTTAGGACCAGGCACAAAACCCTCAACTAACCAAACAGCTTGATCAGCAGCTTTTGCAACCATTTCTTTTGATGAAGCAGCATGAGCCATCGCTCTAAATGAAGCTTCTGCATCTGCATCAGATCTATTTTTAGCTAGAGTAAATCCATCCCACCAAAGTGTTGCAGCAGGAATATTTCCACCACCAACTGTTGCAGGAGCAACTAATTTAGTTGCAGCTGTTATTTTTGCATCTCCTTCATCATCTAATAAAGTTCCAGATCTTGATGCCCATAATGTCATAATAGCAACATTTCCAGCTTCCCATTCAACTTTTATAGCTTCACTGTCATGTGTTAAATAATCAGGATTACTTAAATCTGCTAATTTTTTTAACATGTTAAGTGTTGCTACGCCTTTAGCGTTATTAACATTTGGTTTTGCAGTTCCAGCTTTAAAAAATTCACCACCATGACCTATGTACATGTTTACAAATTCTTCAGCTAGGTTCCAGCCAGCTTTGTAAGCAGCAGCATAAGGATATTTCATTTTTCCTGCAGCTCTAATTTTTTCAGAGGCAGCAACTACATCTTCATAAGTTTTTGGAGTTGATATACCATTTTCTTTTAATACATCTGTTCTTACATACAAATGTTGAGTGTTAGCCATAAATGCTACGGCCATAACTTTTCCATCAATGGTAATTAATTGTGAGTCTTGAATACCTTTACCATATTTTTTAACTAAATCATTCATAGGTCTAATTAAATCAGCATTCATTAATGGAACTATTGAACTATTTGCTGCAACTCTAACAGAAAATTCTGATGGGTTAGCTGTTAATGCCGGTACAGCAATTTTGTTGTGTTCTGCTGAATGTGTTACTTTAAAGTCAGCACTTCCTTTACATTCTTTAGCAGTTTCAACAAGAGTTCTTAATGCTGGGAAATCATTCGCTAATATATTGATTGATCCAGATTTAATATTACAGTCTGCATTTGCATAAGTACCAAATAGTAAAAATGATAATGCAATTAATATTTTTTTCATATTTATTACCTTTCTTTAATTATCCTTTCTTTATTAAAATAATTAATAGATAAAACTCTATTAAATATTACAAAGTATTTTTATTAGTTTATTTTGTCGTTTTTTTAAGTAATAGGGAAGTAAAAAATTAGATGGCTTTAGAAGCAAGTTCAGTTCCAATTACAAGAGATTCTAGTTTTTTATAAACTATTTCTTCATCAACATTTCCAAATCCAGCAAAAGTACTAAAACCACAATCAGTTCCAGCCATTAATTGATCCTTTTCAACAACTTTTGAGAATTGAACAAGTCTATTTTTTACAACTTCAGGATGTTCTACAAAATTTGTTGTTGAGTCTATAACCCCTGGAGCTATGATTTTATCTTGTGGCAGTTTAATTCCTTCGAATGCTTGCCATTCATGAGAATGTCTTGGATTTGAAGACTCAAGCAAAAAAGTTCCTACATTTGCTTTTAAAATTAAAGGTAAAATTTTTTCTAAAGAAATATCGTGTGAGTGTGGACCTTCATAGTTCCCCCAACAAATATGCATTCTAATTTTAGATTTGGGTATATCTACTATAGATTGATTAAGAAATTCAATTTGTTTTTCTGCTCTTTTTAAAAAGTTCTCTTCAGATAAATCTTTAAATGTCATATGTCTAGCTAATGCAAGATCAGGACAATCTATTTGCAAATATATTCCGTTAGAAACAATCTCTTCATATTCTAACTTCATAAGTTTTGACAAAGAATTTAAATACTCGTCATCATTTTTATAAAATTTATTTGGTAAAAATGCAGAAATTACACCAGGGGAAGCTGCATTCATAAATGCTTGATTATGATTATTTTCTTTAAGTGCTTCTTTAAAATTGTTGATATCTTTTGTTAAAGACAATGTGTCTTTAATTTTTAATTCATGCGTACAACAAGGTCGTGTGTAACTTGGTGTTCCACCTGTTCTTGCTATTCGTTCTTTAAAAGATGGAAAATCATCAAGATCTTTTGGTGCTTTTCTTTCACTTTCACCTGAAAAACCATCTATTCTGTCTTTAACATAAGTAGCATAACTAATCTTTGACATTTCACCATCACTTATAAAATCGATGCCTAAATCAATCTGTCTTTTTACAATTTTTTTTACATCATTCTTAACTACAGTATCAAAATTATCTAAATCTATTTTTTCTCTCTTATCTTTTTTTAACAAAAGATCAGAAAGTTTATTTGATCTTGGCAAACTTCCAACATGTGTTGTTTTAATTTTAGTCATTTTAATTATTCTTCATTAGAATTTGTTTCCAAATTGCAACTTCATCAAACAAAACCCATTCTCTTATAATTTTATCTTGATTTAACTCTACATGATTTATACCCATAATGAATAATTTAGAATTTGTTCTTTTACCATAAGTTTCACTATCTTTTGAATGTATTCCTTCTAAAAACCATCTTATAGAAGCTCTAGGATTTTTATTAGGTTCATTAAGATATCCAACATGTTCTATTGTAAATTTGATATCAGTAAATATATCTTTTATAGAATTCCATAATTTAGCAACATCTTCTTTACCATGACCTAATTTATTTCCTGGCCAGTAGATACTTGAAGCTCTGTTGTAATCTTTAAAATCATATTCTTCTTCAAAAATTTTATTTAATATTTTAGAATATTTTTCACCTGGAGAATTAATTTCTACAGCTAGAGGGTTATAATTTGATGGTTTAAGATCATTCTTATCAAAAAGCTTTTTTGCATGTCCTAAACCTCCTTCTTTTTCGATCATAATTTGAGCAAATTCTTTTGGAGTATAGCCTATTTGCCTTACCATTGCCCCTTGGTCTCTAACAATCCATTCATCATAGACTTGGTTATCTTTGCAAGCACAGTCAGCTATTACTCTATAGTAAATATCTTTACCAGTAGGTTTGCCATAAAAACCATCACCTAAGTGGGTTCCTTTACTTAATATTCTGTGTGAAGAATGATAACCTTTATCATCATTACCATTCCAAATAACATCTTCGCCCAATAACTGTCTGTTCGGAAATTCTTTTAAAGTATTATAGGTAGCTTCTATTACAGGCTTATTACCATAAGTAATTCCAAAAGGAGATCTAACAGGAATGTTTTCTGTATAAAACTCACTAATAGAATCAACATTTTTTTCTTCCCAAATTTGTTTAGTGATTTTTAAAATATAATCTGGAAAATCTTTATATTTTTTATTAAATCCCTTCATTAAGATTTACTTACACAATTTAAAAAACAGTCTTCATTATTATCAACAGAAATGCTTATTTTTGAATTTAAAGGAATAGAAAATGTATCTTTTGAGTTAATATTAAATTCATTTTCTTCTACTGTAATTTTCCAATTTCCTTTTTGTGAAAATAGAATAGTTGGTTTGTCAAAGATTAAATCTTCAATTTGACCCTTTTTAGTTTTTAAAATACTTAAATTAAAACCAGTGACATGATTAATTAAAGGGCTATAGGTTTTATTGCAAAAATTATTCCCTATAATTTGAATTATTTTAATTTCATTATTTAAATCAACCTCATGATTAGTTTGATTTTTAAATCTACAAATATACTTCTCAATTTCATTTATTTCGTAGTTGTCAAACTGCTGAAGCATTTCACTTGTTATAGGTTCTAGTAGTTTTCTATTAGGAGGTATTTCACTTTTGTTTAAATCAATTAATGAATTGTCATCTAATAAAGCTAGTCCAGTTTCTTTAGCTTTTATTAAAACACTTGGAACCCAAGTTATTATTCCTGGATCATCATTACCTAATACAACAAAAATTAAACCTTCTTCATCGCCAGCATTTTCAAAACCTCTGAACATGTTGGTAGGCATTGAAATAAGATCTCCTTTACATAAAATTATTTGATTTTTTCCATCTGCCCCCCAATAAAATCTCCATTTACCCGAGTAAATTAAAAAAACTTCTGCAGTAGTGTGACTGTGCAGTCCCGAACCATTTTTTGGATTAGCTCTAACTGCACCAAGGTTATACCCATGAGGCTTTGATATCTTGATAGACTGTTGACTGTCTTCTGCAACACCAGGACCTACAATTGAATAATTTTTTCTCTCTTTATGACCTTCTATTCTTCCTTCAACAAATGGTAATGTGCTTGGTGTAAGTTCATTAAATCTTGCAATTTTATCAGTCATAATATTTATTATTATAATTAAATATAAGTGTTTTATATATGAAAATTGAAAATTTTGACACAGGACTTAAAGGGCAGGAAGACATAAAAAATATTATTATTACCCCTGAAGAAAATTACAAAAACAAACAAAAAGTAAAAAATTATTTAACAGACATAGTTCATTCTGGAAAATCTAAGCTAGATGATAATTTAAATAAGTACTTTGCTAAAGATATCAAAGTTAATTGTTTTCACCCTATTAATGAGTTTATTGGTCTTGATCAATTTAAAGAAAATTATTGGTTGCCTTTATTTGAGTCTTTTCCAGATTTAGAAAGAAGAACACAACTTATCATTGGGGGAGCTTTCAGAGATAAAATACAAGTTGCTTCAATCTCTACACTTTCTGGAATTTTTAAGAAAGAATGGCTTGGAATTAAGCCCAATAATAAAATGGTTAATTTGAGATGTTGTGAAATACACGAACTTAAAAATGATAAAATAGTAGAAAGCCATATCCTAATAGATGTTATCGACTTAATATTTCAAACAGGAGTTTTTCCTATTCACAAATCAAGAGGAGCTGAAGGTAATTGGTTAAATCCAATAAATACCGATGGTGTAAATTTCTTTGAAAAAGATTTTAATATTTCAAAATTAAATTTAGAGCAAGCCCTTACTATGCAAAGAAGTTTAAATATTAAACCTGAACTAAATACTAATTCAGACGAAGATTTAAAATCAAAATTAATCGATCATCCACAAGCAGAGTTTTGGCATGATAAAATGATTTGGTATGGGCCAAGTGGGATAGGGACCGCAAGATCTTTAGAGGGTTTCGTTGATTATCATCAACTTCCTTTTAGAAAGACCTTCAAAGAAAGGAATTACTGGAAACTAGGTCATTATTCTGAATTAGGAGATGGAAAATTTTCTCTAACTGCTGGATGGCACAGTATACAAGCCACATATGGCTCTAATGATTGGTTGGGATATCCTCCAAATAATAAAAATGTTACAATGAGAGTAATGGATTTTTATCATCATGATGAAGGAAAAATAAGAGAGAACTGGGTTCCAATTGACATAGCTCATATTTTAAATCAAATTGGAGTTGATATTTTTGAACTAATTAAAAAATTATAATGTCTAATATAAAATTTACCAATATTCATAAATCATTTGGAGATAATAAAATTATAAATAATTTCAATCTTGAGGGTAAAGAAGATGAATTTTTAGTTTTGGTCGGACCTTCTGGCTGTGGAAAATCTACTTTATTAAGAATGATTGCAGGATTGGAGCAAATTGATGAAGGGGAGATATTTATTAATGACCAATTAATTAATGAGTTACACCCATCGAAAAGAGAAACTGCAATGGTTTTTCAATCTTATGCTTTATATCCACATATGAATGTGTATGAGAATATGTCCTTTGGCTTAAAAATAGAAAAAAGACCTAAAGAAGAAATTGAAAAAAAAGTTATACAAGCTGCAAAGATTTTAAAAATTGAAGAATTATTAGAGAGAAAACCCAAACAACTATCTGGCGGTCAAAGACAAAGAGTTGCAATTGGAAGAGCGATCACAAGAAATCCAAAAATATTCTTATTTGATGAGCCATTATCAAACCTTGATGCAGCATTAAGAGCTGAGATGAGGGTTGAGATTTCAAAACTTCACAACCAAATAAAAACAAATATGATTTATGTGACCCACGACCAAGTTGAGGCTATGACTTTAGCTGACAGGATAGTTATTTTGAATCATGGAAATATTGAACAAGTTGGAACTCCAGATGAAATATATAGCAATCCATCAAATGTTTTTGTAGCTCAATTTATCGGTACTCCAAAAATGAATATTTTAAAAATTACTAGTGATAATATTATTTCTAATAATGAAATTAAATTTTTAGGAAATGTAGTTAAAATTGAAGGAATTAATTTTTCCACAAAAAACTATTATTTTGGATTAAGACCAGAACACTTTAATGTTTCTGAAAATAGTGAATATAAGTTTAATCCAAAAGTAGATTTGATTGAAAACTTAGGTAATGAAAAAATTGCCTATATCAAGATCGATCAATATGAAATTAGTGCAAAAATCCCAAGTCACCACACGATAAAAAATATAATTGGTTTTAATTCAATAGATATTTTCGTATTTGATGAAAATGGAATTAGAGTAAAATCTTAATTTGAAAATCCGTATTTTCTTAATCTTGCATCCCCTGTTCTTGCATGTGCTTCCATACCTTCGTATCTAGAAATTCTAGCACAAGCAGCCCCAACAGATTTTGTAGATTCTTTAGACATTCTTTGAAAACTTAGTGTTTTAATAAATTTTCCCACAAATAAACCACCAGTATATCTTGCAGCACCTTTTGTAGGTAAAATATGGTTTGTACCAGAACATTTATCACCATAAGCAACAGTAGTTTCTTCACCAATAAATAATGATCCATAATTCTTTAATCTTTTATGAAACCATTCTAAATTTTGTGTTTGCACTTCTAAATGCTCAGGTGCGTACTCATCACTGATAGTTGCCATTTCTTCATCGGTATCACACAAAATAACTTCTCCATAATCTCTCCATGCAGCACCTGCATTTTCTCTAGGTAAATCTGGAAGTTCAGCAATCAACTCTGGAACTCTTTTAATTACATAATCACCAATTCTTTTACTTGTTGTATAGAGCCATGCAGGAGAATTATAACCATGTTCTGCTTGACCGACTAGATCAACTGCTACTAATTCCTCATCAGCTTTGTCATCAGCAATTACAGCAATTTCTGTTGGACCTGCAAATAAATCAATTCCAACTTTACCAAATAAAATTCTTTTTGCTTCTGCAACAAATTGGTTTCCTGGACCAACCAATATATCAGCTGGAGCATTACCAAATAAACCATTAGTCATTGCAGCAATAGCTTGTACACCACCCAAGTTTAAAATTGAGTCAGCACCACAAAGATCAGCAGTATAAACAATTGACGGATGAACACCCACATTAGGTTTTGGTGAACTGGCTACAATTATATTTTTTACACCCGCAACTTTTGCAGTTGTTACACTCATTACCGCTGAAGCTATATGTGCATATCTACCAGCAGGTACGTAACAGCCAGCTGTATTAACAGGAATTAATTTTTGTCCAGCAAACAATCCTTCAGATAATTCAACTTCAAAATCTTGTCCATAATTCTTTAATTGAGCTTCAGCAAATTTTCTAACTCTTTCATGAGAGAATTGAATATCATCTTTAGTTTTTTGATCTAAGTTTTTTTTTATTTCTTCAATTTTTTCTTTGGATACAACAACATCACCTTCGTATTTATCAAATTTTTTAGAAAATTCTTTACATCCTTCTTCTTTAGTTTTTTCTATATCTTTTAAAATTCCTTCAACTATTTCTCTTGTTTTAGTATCATCAGTAGATGATGTCTTTGGTGATTTTTTTAAATACTGTATTGCCATTGATTATTTCCTTTTTTTTGAGATTTATTTAATAAAGTATAAATGATTTTTATTCAATAATTTAAATTTAATAGCTAACTTAGAATTAATCTAGGGCAACCACAGCAGCTGCAATAGAAGCTAATCTTGCTTGAGCTTCATCGGATCTACTGGTTATTACAACTGGTACTTTTCCACCTAAAACAACTCCAGCTGCACAAGCACCCATAAAATAAATCATCATCTTAACTAAACCATTTCCAGTTTCTACACTAGGGACCAACAATACATCAGCATCACCTGCTACTGAATTTTTAATTCCTTTTATTCCTGCTGATTTTTTTGAAATACTATTATCAAATGCAAGAGGTCCAAAAACGTCTGCTTCTAAATTTTCATCTTTTGATAATTTAGTTAATTCAGCAGCATCCAAAGAACTTGGAACACTGTCTAAAACTTCTTCTGTAGCAGATAAAACAGCAACTTTTGGTCTAGTTATTCCAATTCTGTTGGAAAAATTAATTACATTTTTAAGTATATGCATTTTAGTTTTTATATTTGGTAGCACATTTAAAGCTCCATCAGTAATAATTAAAGGTTTATCATCTTTTTCAATTGTCATATGCCATATATGACTTAATCGAGTTTTACCTAATAAATTATATTCTCGTTTAAGAACTTCTTTCATTAAAATATCTGTATGGATATGACCTTTAACAATAATTTTTACTTTATCTTCACTAGCAAGTTTTGCTGCTATTTTTGCAGTTTTGTTTTCAACAGGTTCATCAATAATTTCATATTGTGAGATATCCCACTTTAAATCTTCTGCACATTTTAAAATTTCTTTTTTGTTTCCAATAAAAATGGGTTCAATTAAATTTTCATTAACTGCATCTTGAACTGAAAGCATAGGTAATGGTTTTCCTGCATTAACAACTGCAACCTTAACGCCTTTTTTTTTGTGTGCCTCATCTAACAGGTTGTTTGGACATATAATTTCTTTATTTGAAAGCATAAACAATGATTATAATTAAATTTTAAAATGTATATAGTAGATTTTATTATTTTAAATATTAAATTTTATTAAATGATTAAAGAATTCAACATTAATTTTACTAAAAAAGAAATATCTTTGATTTATCAAAAAGTAAAAGACTATCCTTGGGACTCTATAGCTAATTTAGAAAGTTGGGATCATGGAACCAATAAAGGTTATTTAAAAGAGTTGTGCGATTATTGGATTAAAGATTTTAATTGGAGTAAACACGAATCAGAACTTAATAAATTTTCAAACTTTACTACAAGTATAGATGGAGAAGAAATTCATTTTATTAAAGAAAAAGGAAGTAACCCAAATTCTGTTCCATTACTGCTAATGCATGGCTGGCCAGGATCTGTTGTTGAATTTTTAGACATTATTGAAAAACTTGCTCATCCTGAAAAATTTGGAGGAAATAAAAAAAACTCTTTTGACGTAGTAGTTCCTTCATTGCCTGGATTTGGTTTTTCTAGTAAGCCATCCAAACCTCTTGGTCCAAGAAAAATGGCTAAAATATTTAACAAACTCATGACTGAAAATCTTGAATATAAAAATTACATTGCTCAAGGTGGTGATTGGGGAGCTACTATTGCAAACTGGATTGGTTACGATCATTCCAAGTTTTGTAAAGCTATTCATATAAATTGTCTTACTATGCGCCACCCAGATGGCCCTCAATCTGCTGAAGAAAAAGATTGGCAAATAAGATTTGATAAAGATCAAATTATGCAAGATGGATATAGAACTCAACAAGCAACTAAGCCTCAAACTTTAAGTTATGGAATGATGGATAGCCCTGTTGGGATAGCGGCTTGGATAATTGAAAAAATGCATGCTTGGTCTGACTTAAAAAACAACAAAATTGAGAGCGTTTATTCAAAAGATAAATTGCTGGCAAATATTATGGTTTATATTTTAACTAAAACCTTTGATACAGCATCTTGGATTTATTATGGAAGAAGAGAAGAGGGTGGAAGGTTTTTCCCAAAAAATTTTAAAAAGATAGAAATTCCAACAGCTGCAGCGATATTTCCTGCTGAAATGTCTGAATGGCCACCAAGATCATATGTTGAGAGATTATTTAATATTCATCAATGGACTGAAATGCCAGCCGGTGGTCACTTTGCAGCTTTAGAAAAGCCAGATCTACTTGTTAATGATATTAGAAAATTTTTAAGAAGTTTAAAATATAATCCTTATGATAAATCTGGTGGTCAGATTAATCGATAAGTACTTTAATATCTTTTTCATTTATGCTTAAAAATACTTCTTCACCAACATTAAACACATCATTTGTATCACTTGAAATAACGTACAATTTTCCTATTTTAGAATTTAATATGTATTGATAGTTGCTACCAACAAAAGAAGCATTATTTATAGTTGCATGAATACAGTTATTGTTATTGGTTGTTTCAATCATAATTTTTTCAGGTCTCAAAGCCACTGAAACTGAATTATTCATATTTTTATCACTCTCAATTTTTATGTTCATTTCAGCCAGTTTTATCTCATAAGTGTTTAATTGTTTGTTAATTATTTCAGCTTTAACAACATTTGCATCACCAATAAAATTAGCAACAAATTTATTTTTTGGAAAATTATAAAGGTCTTTAGGACTTCCTTGTTGTGCAATCACTGCTTTATTCATAACTATGACTTTATCTGAGATAGCTAAAGCTTCTTCCTGATCATGTGTTACATAAATAGTTGTTACTCCAAGCTTTTGTTGAATCTCTCTAATATCTTCACGAACTTGTCTTCTAAGTTTTGCATCTAAATTTGAAAGAGGTTCATCAAATAACAATACTTTAGGTTTTAAAACAATAGCTCGTGCTACAGCTACCCTTTGTTGTTGGCCACCAGATAATTCTGATGGCATTCTATTTTCATATCCCTCTAGGTTTACTAATTTTAAAGTATCTAAAGCTTTTTCAATATATTCTTCTTTATTTACATTGATCATTTTTAACCCATAAGAAACATTTTCAATAACACTCATGTGTGGGAATAAAGCATAAGATTGAAAAACCATTGAAACATCTCTGTCGGTTGCTGGTAATATAGTAACGTCCTCATTATCGACTAAAATTTTTCCTTCAGTAGCTCTTTCAAGTCCTGCAATTATTCTTAATGATGTAGTTTTTCCACATCCAGATGGACCAAGCAAAGTTGTTAATGTTCCGGCTTCAAAAATACAACTTATACTGTCTACAGCTACAGTCTCATTAAATTTTTTTGTAATATTTTCAAATTTTACTTCAGCTTTTTTCATTATCCTAAGTTTCCTTGCAAAATCCCTGCAGTTTGATCTCTTCTTCCTAATTTACGTTGGCCTATTATTAATTGCATAAGTAAAATTGTAAACAACATAACAACTATTAATGCAGATGAATATACTATTGCTAGACCATAATCGTTATTTTCTAATCTTCCTAAAATGTAAGAAACAGCCAAGTCATAATTGGCACTTACAAGGAAGATAACAGCACTAATTGCTGTCATAGCTCTTACAAAACTAAAAACTAATGATGCAGTAATAGCTGGTTTAAGCAATGGAAGAATTATATTTCTAAATGTTTGAGAACTGGATGCATTTAAAGTTGATGATGCTTCATCTAAATGAGGATCTAGCTGGTTCATTGCAGCTATTCCTGCCCTTACCCCAACCGGCATATTTCTGAATACAAAAGCAATTACTAGAATTATTCCTGTTCCCGTCAATTCAAGAGGAGGAACATTAAAAGCAAAAACGTAACTTACTCCAATAACACTACCAGGTATTGCAAAGCTTAACATAGTACCAAATTCAAAGGCATTTTTTCCTCTGAACTTATGTCTTGTCAGTAAATAGGCTGTTAAAATTCCTATTGCAGCTGTTGGTAAAGCAGAAATTATTGCTATCGTAAATGTTGTATTAAAAGAATTCCATGCAGTACCAGTCCACAATAATCCTCTTTCTTTTACCCAATCAATGCTAAATGCTTCAATATAATGTTTTAAGGTAAAACTATGGTCAACACCCCACATTTCAACAAAACCACCAAACATAATCATCAAATAGATAATAAAAGTCATTAATGCCCAAGGAAGTACGGTTGAATAAATTACCCATTTTGTTTTTTTTGGAAGCTCAGGATGCACTCCGCTATCACCTTTACCGGAAATTGAAATATAAGATTTTTTTCCTAACCATTGATTTTGAAGATAAAATATTACAAGAACTACTGATAACAAAATCATTGCTAATATTGCTGCTTTAGTTTCATCGTATTGTGCACCAACAATTGCAAAAAATATTTCAGTAGATAAGACATCATATTCTGCTCCTAATACTAAGGGGTTACCAAAGTCCGCTAAGCTTTCAATAAATCCAATTAAGAATGCATTTGCTATACCTGGTCTCATTAGTGGTAGTGTAACAGTTTTAAAAACTTGCCATTTAGAAGCTCTCAATGTTTGAGAGGCTTCTTCCATTGATGGGCTAACACTTTCCACAACTCCAATTAAGATTAGAAAAGCAATAGGGGTGAAAGCAAGTGTTTGTGCAAACCATATTCCTGGTAAACCATAAATCCATCTAGAAGGCTCAATATTAAATGCCCATTCAAGAAAAGTACTTACTACACCAGTTCTTCCAAATAAAATTATTATCGCTAAACCAATTACAAACGGTGGAGTGATTATCGGCAAAACAGATAATATTCTTATTGTTTTTTTAAATTTGAAACTGGTTCTTGCTATTAAAAGAGCAAAAGCTAATCCTAAAACTGTTGACGAAAATGCAGTAAGGGTTCCCATGGTAACAGTGTTCCAAAAAACTCCACAAGCATAATCACTATAAGTACAATCTAACCCCCAAATTCCTTTATTAAATATTTTGTCTGAAAAATTACTAATTTCATAACCTCCTTCAGTTCCTTTAAAGGCAACTGCAAACATTCTAAAAATTGGAAAAAATACAAATGTAGAAACCAAAATAATAATACTTCCAATACTTCCAACGATAAAATTATCACCATTTAGCCATCCACGAGAAGATAGACCGTGTGTAATATAAAATATGAATGTACAGCATGTCAAAACCGCACCAGATCCTACACCAAACTGATTTTCTACATCACCAAAAATAGATTGAAAAATTTCAAAATTCCATCCTCTAATACCAATTGAAAATCCTTGAAGAAAAAAATAAAAAAAACCAATTAATCCTGAGTATAAAAAAATTTTAGAATATAGAGGATTATTTTGGGTTAATTTTAATGTTGTTAAGGGAAAAAATAGAGGAATAGTTAAAGGTAAAAGCCAATACTTTTTATTTATAAATACTTGAGGTAGTACAGAACCGTAATCTTCTAAAGAATATTCTAATATCCAGTTAATTGAGAAAAACCCGTCACCCGTTACATACCAAGGAAAGATTAGGAAACCCAATCCTCCTATGAGCATCCAACAGGTAACGAGTCCTCTCATTAATTCCTATATTATCTAGGAATTACAGATACGTCGTTATCCCATTTAGATAATAGGCTCGCTCTAGTGCTTTTATCTCCATAAACTTTAAAGTTATAATCAATTAAGTTTATAGTTGATAAATCTGGAGCATCAGGATCAGCTTGTGCTTTAGTGTTAGATGGCACTTGCAAAGATTTTCCTGAAGTGAAAACCATAGTTTGTATTGCAGGACTTAAAGCCCAGTCATAAAACTTTTTAGCTTCCTTCATATTTCTTGCACCAGCAATAATACTCATAGAACCTACTTCATAACCAGTTCCTTCAGCGGGAGAAACAGTTACAACAGGTAAACCTTTTTTAGTTTGTTTCACACCATCGTGTTGAAAACAAATACCTATTAAATTTTCACCTCTACCAGTTGCTTTAATTGGAGCAGAACCAGACTTAGTATAAGTATTTATATTAAGATGAAGTGCTTTCATATAATCCCAACCTTTGTCTTCTCCAAAAATTTGAAGAATTGTTGCTAAGGTTGTGTAAGCAGTTCCAGAAGAATTTGGATTTGCTACTTGGATTTCACCTTTATAAATAGGTTTGGTTAAATCCATCCATGATTTAGGAGCTGGAAGACCTTTTTTTGCTAAAAGTTCTTTATTATAACCAAAGCCTAATGCACCAACATAAATACCTACAGATTTATAGTTTGCATTTTTCGCTTGATTTTGAGCTGCTGGCAATAAATCATTAAAATGAGATGATTTATATTCTTCAGTAAGATTTTCCTGAGCAGCTGTAAGATGTGGATCACCTGTTCCACCAAACCAAACATCTCCTTTAGGATTTGATGACTCTGCTTTTATTTTAGCAAAAGTTTCACCACTACTTGCTCTTGTCATTGCAACTTTAGTGCCTGTTTCTTTTTCATAAGCTTGTTCCAGCATTTCACAAACATCAATTTCCACACTGCAATATAAAGTTAGTTTTGCAGCTGAAGCCTTGTTTGTTAAACCGAACAATGTAAATAAAAGAACCAAAGCAATTGAAGCTAGTTTCATTATATTTTTCATTATTTCCTCTCTAATGTTTATATTTATTCTAAAATTTTATTATGGATTGTTAATAATTGTTATCAATTTTTTCTTAAATACAATTGTAGGTTTTAAATTTATTTTATAGATTTAAATTAAACTACTGGTTAATATATTTTAGTTATACTAAGGGTAAATTTAAAATGGAAATAGTCACCAAGATAGCACCAATAGCTCTTGCTTTGATTATGCTTGGCTTAGGTCTTGGACTTTCAGTTAAAGATTTCACAAGAGTATTAAGAAATCCAAATGATTTTGTAGTAGGATTTATTTGTCAATTAATTCTTTTACCAGTTGTAGCTTACATATTAATTTTAATACTTAAGTTGCCTTTAGAAATTGCTTTAGGATTAATGATAATTGCTGCAGCACCTGGAGGGGTAACCTCAAATGTTTTAACAAAATTTGCAAATGGTGATGTTGCTTTATCAATATCTTTAACAGCAATAATGAGTTTATTAAGTATTATTTCGGTACCATTTATAGTTTTAACTTCAGCAAATTTGTTGGGAGCTACCAGTATATCACCAGACATTTCAATGACTGGTATCGCTTTAAAGATGGCTTTAGTTGTAACAGTCCCAGTTATTCTTGGTATGGTAATAAGAGGTTTTGCAGAAAATTTTATTACTTCTAAAATTAATTTAATAAATAAAACTACAGGTTTATTATTTATAATTGTTTTTGCAGCTATATGGATTGAAGAAAGAAACAATATTTTTAATTATCTTGCTCAAGCCGGTTTAGCAGTATTAATTCTTAATGTTATAATGATGACTTTAGCCTATTTTATAGCAAAAAAATTTGTAACTGGTATGGCGCAAAGAAAGTGTATTTCTTTAGAGTGCGGTTTACAAAATGGAACTTTAGCAGTTTTTGTTGCAACTTTAATGTTTAACGATGTAGCTTATATGGTTCCAACAGCAGCATATGCGTTAATAATGTATATTACAGGATTTATATTTATTTATATTTTAAGAAAATCTAATTAGA